>NZ_JBIAHG010000001.1:450059-980660 GCF_042870385.1 Streptomyces sp. NPDC006602
CACGACCCCCCCTCTGGCCCCCACCCCGCTAATAAAAAACAACAAACACCCCCCCCCCCCCCCCCCCCGCCCGCCGGGGGGGGGGGGGGGGGGGCCGCCCCCCCCCCCCCCCCCCCCCCACTTCACGCTCCTGTAACAGGCGCGCCTACTGGTGATCTGCTACTGGTCCCGGTACATCTCCGCGACGAGGAACGCCAGGTCGAGGGACTGGCTGCGGTTCAGACGCGGGTCGCAGGCCGTCTCGTAGCGCTGGTGCAGGTCGTCGACGAAGATCTCGTCGCCGCCGCCCACGCACTCGGTGACGTCGTCACCGGTGAGCTCCACATGGATGCCGCCCGGGTGGGTGCCCAGGCCCTTGTGGACCTCGAAGAAGCCCTTGACCTCGTCGAGCACGTCGTCGAAGCGGCGGGTCTTGTGACCGGAGGCCGCCTCGAAGGTGTTGCCGTGCATCGGGTCGGTCACCCAGGCCACGGTCGCGCCCGAGGCGGTGACCTTCTCGACCAGCTCGGGCAGCTTGTCGCGGACCTTGTCGGCGCCCATGCGGACGATGAAGGTCAGCCGGCCCGGCTCGCGGTCCGGGTCCAGGCGCTCGATGTACTGCAGCGCCTCCTCGGCCGTGGTCGTCGGGCCGAGCTTGATGCCGATCGGGTTGCGGATCTGCGAGGCGAACTCGATGTGGGCGTGGTCCAGCTGCCGGGTGCGCTCACCGATCCACACCATGTGCGCCGAGACGTCGTACAGGTGCCCGGTGCGGGAGTCGACCCTGGTCAGCGCGGACTCGTAGTCGAGCAGCAGCGCCTCGTGCGAGGAGTAGAACTCGACCGTCTTGAACTCCTCCGGGTCGGCCCCGCAGGCGTGCATGAAGTTGAGCGCCTGGTCGATCTCACGGGCGAGCTGCTCGTAGCGCTGGCCGGAGGGCGAGGACCGCACGAAGTCCTGGTTCCAGGCATGCACCTGGCGCAGGTCGGCGTAGCCGCCGGTGGTGAAGGCGCGCACCAGGTTGAGCGTCGAGGCGGAGGCGTTGTACATCCGCTTCAGGCGCTCGGGGTCCGGAATCCGGGCGGCCTCGTTGAAGTCGAAGCCGTTGACCGAGTCGCCGCGGTAGGTCGGCAGGGTCACGCCGTCACGGGTCTCGGTGCCCTTGGAGCGCGGCTTGGAGTACTGGCCGGCGATGCGGCCGACCTTCACCACGGGCACCGAGCCGGCGTACGTCAGCACGGCGCCCATCTGGAGCAGTGTCTTGAGCTTGTTGCGGATCTGGTCGGCGGACACCGCGTCGAAGGCCTCGGCGCAGTCGCCGCCCTGGAGGAGGAACGCCTCTCCCTTGGCGACGGCCGCCATCCGGGCGCGCAGCTGGTCGCACTCGCCCGCGAAGACGAGTGGCGGATACGACTCGAGGTCCGCGATCACTGCGCGCAGAGCCTCGGTGTCGGGGTACTCGGGCTGCTGCGCCGCGGGCAGGTCTCGCCAGGTGTTGCCAGCGCTGGCGCTGGTCTTAGCGTTCACGGTCACGCCCTCAACATTACGGGGTCGTGTCGACCGATTTTCCTCCGGCCCGACAGGTGAGACACGCCCACGCTCAGGTGCGTGTGGGGTAGGGTGCGTCGCATGTTCGCGCATTCGACCCAGAACTGGTGGTGGACCGCTCATCCGGCGGCCCACTGACTGCGCGTACGCAAGACTTCGCGAAGGCCGCCCGAGGGGCGGCCTTCGGTGTTTTCCGGCACTGAGGTCGTCTCTCCTTCAGAGAAGGAACACGACCGATGAACCTGCTCGACCTGCTGGACGATCCCCGTCCCTTCGCCCTGCTGCGCCGCCGCACCCCCGGCCGCGACGAGCACGCGGTCGAGCTGCTGCTCGGCCCGGTCAGCTCGCACGACCGCCTCGCCGACCTCCCCGAGCACGGTCTGGCCCTCGTGCCCTTCCGGCAGATCCGCGAGCGCGGCTTCGACGTCCGCGACGACGGGACGCCGCTGTCGGTGCTGACGCCCGAGGAGACGTACGAGATCCCGCTCGCCGAAGCCCTCGCGCAGCTCCCCGCGCACGAGGTGCGGGTGGAGGACGGCGGCTTCGACGTGGCCGACGAGGAGTACGCGGAGATCGTCGGGCGGGTGCTGCGCGAGGAGATCGGCGCCGGCGAAGGCGCGAACTTCGTGATCCGGCGGACGTACGAGGGCGCGATCCCGGGGTTCGGAAGGGCCGACGCGCTGGCGCTGTTCCGGCGGCTGCTGGTGGGTGAGCGGGGCGCGTACTGGACGTTCGTCGTGCACACCGGGGACCGCACGCTCGTCGGGGCCAGTCCCGAGGTGCATGTGCGGATGTCCGGCGGGACCGTCGTCATGAACCCGATCAGCGGGACGTACCGCTATCCGGCCGAGGGCCCCGCCCCCGAGCACCTGCTGGACTTCCTCGCCGACGGCAAGGAGATCGAGGAGCTGTCGATGGTCGTCGACGAGGAGCTCAAGATGATGTGCACGGTCGGCGACATGGGCGGGGTCGTGGTCGGGCCCCGGCTGAAGGAGATGGCGCACCTCGCGCACACCGAGTACGAGCTGCGCGGCAAGTCCTCGCTGGATGTGCGGGAAGTGCTGAAGGAGACGATGTTCGCGGCGACCGTCACGGGCTCGCCGGTGCAGAACGCCTGCCGGGTCATCGAGCGGCACGAGGTCGGCGGGCGGGGTTACTACGCCGGTGCGCTGGCGCTTGTCGGCAGGGATCCGGGCGGTGCCCAGACCCTTGACTCCCCCATCCTGATCCGTACCGCCGACATCGATGCGGCCGGGCGGCTGCGGGTGCCGGTCGGCGCCACGCTGGTGCGCGGCTCGGACCCGGCGGGCGAGGTCGCGGAGACGCACGCGAAGGCGGCGGGGGTGCTGGCCGCGTTGGGAGTACGGCCGTCCGGGCCCCGTAGGGAGCACACGCGCCCCCCGCTGGCCGACGACCCCCGGGTGCGGGCCGCGCTGGACGGGCGCCGGGCCTCGCTGGCGCCGTTCTGGCTGCGGATGCAGGAGCGGACGGACGAGCTGGCCGGGCACGCCCTCGTCGTCGACGCTGAGGACACCTTCACGGCGATGCTCGCGCACGTGCTGCGGTCGAGCGGCCTGGAGGTGACCGTCCGGCGCTATGACGAGCCCGGGCTGCGGGAGGCGGTCCGTGCGCACGAGGGGCCGATCGTCCTCGGCCCCGGACCGGGCGACCCCTCCGACACCGACGACCCGAAGATGCGGTTCCTGCGCGCGCTGACCGCCGAGGTGATCCGGGAGAACCGGCACGGCGTGCTCGGCGTCTGCCTCGGGCACGAGCTGATCGCGGCCGAGCTGGGGCTGGAGATCGTACGGAAGGAAGTGCCGTACCAGGGGGCGCAGACGGAGATCGACCTGTTCGGGCGGCGCGAGACCGTCGGCTTCTACAACAGCTTCGTGGCGCGCTGCGACGACGACGCGCTCGTCGAACTGTCGGCGCACGACGTCGAGGTGAGCCGGAGCGACACCGGCGAGGTGCACGCGCTGCGCGGGCCCGGGTTCGCGGGCGTGCAGTTCCACCCGGAGTCGGTGCTCACGTTGAACGGCGCTCTCGTCGTACGGGAGTTGGTGGGTCAGCTGCGCGGCACCAGCACGTTCTCGGAGCGGCGGCCCGTGGTGTAGTCGGGGACGTTCTTCACCGTGGCGTCGACGATCTGGCTGACGGCGTCCTCGGTGCAGTAGGCCTGGTGGGAGGTGACCAGGACGTTCGGGAAGGTGAGGCGGGCCAGGGTGTCGTCCTCGACGGCCTGTAGGGACTTGTCGAGGAAGAACTGGCCCGCCTCGGCCTCGTGGACGTCGAGGCCGACGCCCGCGAAACGGCCCGCGCAGCTCCATGACGAGCGCCGCGGTTTCGACCGGTGCCTCGGCCGGAGTTCACCAGGATCGTGTCGTCCTTCGTCGCCGCCCGGCGGTGCCGGGTCAGCCGAAGAACACCCCGACCTCCTCGTAGAGCTTCGGGTCCACCGTCTTCAGCCGGGCCGTCGCCTCCGCGATCGGGACGCGCACGATGTCCGTGCCGCGCAGGGCGACCATCTTGCCGAAGTCGCCGTCGCGGACGGCCTCGATGGCGTGCAGGCCGAAGCGGGTGGCGAGCCAGCGGTCGAAGGCGCTGGGCGTGCCACCGCGCTGGATGTGTCCGAGGACCGTGGTGCGGGCCTCCTTGCCGGTGCGTCGCTCGATCTCCTTGGCCAGCCACTCGCCGACGCCGGACAGCCGCACATGCCCGAAGGAGTCCAGCGATCCGTCCTTGAGGACCAGGTCGCCGTCCTTGGGCATCGCGCCCTCGGCGACGACCACGATGGGTGCGTACGCCGCCTTGAAGCGGGAGGCCACCCAGGCGCACACCTGCTCGACGTCGAAGCGCTGCTCGGGGATGAGGATGACGTTGGCGCCGCCGGCCAGGCCCGAGTGGAGGGCGATCCAGCCCGCGTGGCGGCCCATCACCTCGCAGACCAGGACCCGCATGTGGGACTCGGCGGTGGTGTGCAGCCGGTCGATCGCCTCCGTGGCGATGCCGACGGCCGTGTCGAAGCCGAAGGTGTAGTCGGTGCCGGAGAGGTCGTTGTCGATCGTCTTCGGCACGCCGACGCAGGGCACGCCGTACTCGTCGGACAGCCGGGCGGCGACGCCCAGGGTGTCCTCGCCGCCGATCGTGATGAGCGCCCCGACGTCCTGCTGGGCGAGGTTCTCCTTGATGCGCCGGATGCCGTCCTCCTGCTTCAGCGGATTGGTGCGTGAGGAGCCGAGGATGGTGCCGCCGCGGGGCAGGATGCCGCGCACCGCCGGGATGTCCAGACGCACGGTGCGGTTCTCCAGGGGGCCTCGCCAGCCGTCCCGGAAGCCGACGAAGTCGTAGCCGTACTCCTGCACGCCCTTGCGGACGATGCCCCGGATGACGGCGTTGAGCCCGGGGCAGTCGCCGCCTCCGGTCAGTACTCCGACGCGCATGGAAGTGTCCCTTCGCCGCGGTTGCCTGATGGGATCACGCTAGTAGTGATCCAGGTCACACAGGGATGGGCGGGAACGACAATTCCGTTGAAACGTCGAGTGGTTGATCCGGTCGGACCGGTTGATCTACTCGTCGTCGAGTCCGCGTTCTATCGCGTACCTCACCAGTTCGACCCTGTTGTGCAGTTGGAGCTTGCCGAGGGTGTTCTGGACGTGGTTCTGGACCGTGCGGTGCGAGATGACCAGGCGTTCGGCGATCTGCTTGTAGCTCAGGCCCTTGGCGACCAGGCGCAGCACCTCGGTCTCCCGGTCGGTGAGCTGCGGGGCCCCCGGCTGGTCGGTGTCGGGGGCGGGCGCGGGCTCGGCGGCCAGGCGCCGGTACTCGCCGAGGACCAGACCCGCCAGGCCGGGGGTGAACACCGGGTCGCCGACGGCCGTACGGCGCACGGCGTCCAGCAGCTCCTCCGTCGACGCCGACTTCAGCAGATAGCCGGTCGCGCCGGACTTCACCGCCTCCAGGACGTCGGCGTGCTCACCGCTCGCGGACAGCACCAGGACACGCAACGCCGGGTTGGCACCGACGAGTTCCTTGCAGACCTGGACGCCGGGCTTGGCGGGCAGGTTCAGGTCGAGGACCAGTACATCGGGCGCGGCGGCCCTGGCGCGGCGCACGGCCTGCTCGCCGTCACCCGCGGTGGCCACCACCTCGAAGCCCGACGCGGCCAGGTCGCGGGCGACCGCGTCGCGCCACATGGGGTGGTCGTCGACCACCATGACCCTGATCCGTTCCTGCCGGCCCTCGCTGCTGTCCGTCATCGCTTCTCCGCCTTCCCCCGTGAAGACTTCGTCTCCTTCGGTACTTTCAGCTCTACTTCCGTGCCCTGGCCGGGCACCGAGATCAGTTCGGCGCTGCCGCCGAGGTCGCGCAGCCTGCCCCGGATGGACAGGGCCACGCCGAGCCGTCCCTCCCCCTCGGCCTGCGCGAGGCGGCCCTCGGGGATGCCGGGGCCGTCGTCCCGTACGGTCACGATCACCTCGTCCGGCTCGTCCTCGACGAGGATCCACGCGCGCGCGTGCTCGCCGACGTGTTCTCGGACATTGTCCAGGGCGGCGCCCACGGCCGCGGCCAGCTCCCGCGCGGCCGCCGGGGACAGCGGCACCGGGGCGCCGGGCTCGGCGAGGTTGACGTTCGCGGAGGCGTACCGGGCGAGCAGTGCGCGCACGTCGACAGGGCCGGTGGAGTCGTCCGGCTCCTCTACGGCCCGTACGACCGCCCCCTCGGCCGCGTCCTCCGACACGCGGGAGACGGGCACCAGACCGCCGGAGACCAGGGTGCGCAGCGCGACCTCCTGCTCGCCCGCCATCCGGCCCAGCGCTGCCGCCTCACCGCCCAGGACGGCGCCGCGCCGCTGCACCATCGCCAGCACCTGGAGCACGCCGTCGTGGATGTCGCGGGCGAGCCGCTCCCGCTCCCTGGTCGCGGCCTCGATCTCCAGGGCGCGGGCGAGGGTGCGCTCGGAGGCGCGGGCGACCTCGACGACGTAGCCGATGGCGATGGAGGCGACCCAGACGAGGATCACGTTGTGGACGGTGTCGCGGGCCGGGCTGCCGCGCTCGACCAGGTTGGCGACGGCGACCGCGGAGGAGGCGACCGCCGCCCAGCGCCAACCACCCTTGACCGCGAAGGCCAGCACGGAGCCCGCGGTCCATATCGAGGGCAGGGTGGGTCCGCCCGACTGGATCCGCTCGTGCCCGTCGGCCACGAGGGTGAGCAGGATGCCGGTGAGCGCGATGGTGAGGTCGGCGGCGAGGAAGCGCTTGGTGCAGCTGGCCGCGTTCGCGACCTTCGGGAGGGTGGCCAGGGTCCAGACGAACAGGACGCAGTAGTAGGCGATGGCGACCCAGGGGCGCGCGAACTCGTCGTAGGCGGTGGCGAAGAACCCGATCGCGTACAGCATGGTGAGCACCCGGTAGCCGGCGAGCGCACGCCACAGCGGCTGCTCGACCGACATCCTCATGACTCTCTCGCGCCTGGCCATGTCCCCCACCCCCGGCCGACCCCCAGACTGCCGTCTAGGACTCGGCTCTGTCCTTCTCGGCCTGTTCCTGCTCCGCCTGCTCCTGCTCGGCCTGTTCCTTGGCCGCCCGTTCCTTCGCCGCCTGCGCGAGGGCGGCCCTGGCCGCCTTCTCGGCTTCCTTCTCCGCCTTCGCCGCGTCCGCGATCTGCCGCTTGGCAGCGGTCGCGTACATGTCGACGTACTCCTGGCCGGAGAGCTTCATGATCTCGTACATGACCTCGTCGGTCAGCGCGCGCAGCACGAAACGGTCATGCTCCATGCCCTGGTAGCGGCTGAAGTCCAGTGGCTCGCCGATGCGGATGCCCGGGCGCATCAGCTTGGGCATCACCTTCCCGGGCGGCTGGATCTTCTCCGTGTCGATCATGGCCACCGGGATGACGGGCGCGCCGGTGGCGAGCGCCACGCGCGCGAGGCCGCCGGGCTTGCCCCGATAGAGCCGGCCGTCGGGCGAACGGGTGCCCTCCGGGTAGATCCCGAACAGCTCGCCGCGCTCCAGCACCTCTATGCCGCTGTTGACGGCCGCCTCGCCCGCGCCGCGCGCGCCGGAGCGGTCCACCGGGAGCTGGCCGACGCCCTTGAAGAAGGCGGCCGTCAGCCTTCCCTTCACCCCGGGCGTGGTGAAGTACTCGGCCTTCGCGATGAAGGTGACCTTGCGGTCGAGGACCGCGGGCAGGAAGAACGAGTCGGAGAACGACAGGTGATTGCTGGCCAGGATGGCGGGGCCCTCGGCCGGAATGTGCTCCAGGCCTTCCACCCAGGGCCTGAAGGCGACCTTCAGCGGCCCTCCGATGGCGACCTTCATCGTGCCGTACAACAACCGAGTGCCTCCTGTGTCTGTCGGTCAGACCATAACCCGGAGCACTGGCAATGAGCCCGACGGCCCTGGTCGGTGTCAGTACGGTCGCGTACGGTGAACCACACCTGGACTCGTTCACGCCCTTCTCATGAACAGGAGACCGAAGGTGCCGGTCCTCCCTGGAGCCGAGCCGTTCCGCCACGAGGGCGGGGACACGGGGGTCCTCCTCTGTCATGGTTTCACCGGTTCCCCCCAGTCGCTGCGCCCCTGGGCGGAGTATCTGGCCGCGCGCGGTCTGACCGTCTCGCTGCCGCTGCTGCCCGGCCACGGCACCCGCTGGCAGGACATGCAGCTCACCGGCTGGCAGGACTGGTACGCCGAGGTGGACCGTGAGCTGCGCGCCCTGCGCGAGCGCTGCACGCGGGTGTTCGTGGCGGGCCTGTCGATGGGCGCCACACTCGCGCTCAGGCTCGCGGCCAAGCATGGTGACGAGGTCAGCGGCCTCGTGGTCGTCAACCCGGCGAACCGTATGCACGGACTGGCCGCCTACACCCTTCCGGTGGTGCGTCACCTCGTGCGTACGACGAAGGGCATCGCCGACGACATCGCCAAGGAGGGCGGCGCCGAGCTGGGGTACGACCGGGTGCCGCTGAACTCCGCGCACTCCCTGCGGACCTTCTTCCGGCTGGTCGACGGCGAGCTTCCGCAGGTCACCCAGCCGCTGCTGGTCCTGCGCAGCGCCCAGGACCATGTGGTGCCGGCCGCCGACTCCGCGCGCGTGCTGAGCCGGGTCTCGTCCACGGACGTAACTGAGATCGTGCTGGAACAGAGTTACCACGTCGCGACGTTGGACCACGAGGCGGACCGGATCTTCGAGGAGAGCTACGCGTTCATCGGCCGCCTCGCACCCAGCATCGGCAAGGAAGGGACGGCCGCACGTGGCTGAGCACGACTCCGATCGCGAGGACCGTGAGGAGCGCGAGGACCGCGAGCCGGACGAGCAGAACGTCCCGTTCGACGAGGAGGCCGCCTGGGCGGCCATCGTCGCCGGGTACGGCGAGGAACCGCCGGACCCGCCCGGCTCCAAGCCCTACAAGTCGGTCGAGGACCTTGCCCTGCTGGAGTCCGAGACGAACGACACGAACGACGGGGGCTCCAAAGACGCCAAGGAGACCAAGGAGACCAAGGAGGACAAGCCCGCGAAGCCGCTGGGCGGCTCCATCGCCTTCGCGCCAGGTGTCGGCCCCCGCGACTACAGCCCGCCCGAGCCGGCCGAGGAGGACTTCGAGGAGGACGACGAGGGCCACTTCGTGCCTCCGGAACCGCCGCCGCTTCCCGCCGCCGACGCCACCGCGAAGTTCGCCTGGCTGGGGCTGCTGGGCGGGCCGGTCCTGCTCCTGCTCGCCGTGCTGCTCGGCTGGGACATGACCTGGTGGCTCGCCACGCTCGGCATCGGCGGCTTCCTGGGCGGCTTCGCCACGCTGGTGATGCGGATGCGGTCGGACGACGAGGACGGCGACGACCCCGGGCGGGGAGCCGTCGTCTAGTTCGCCGGAATTCTGAGGGCGGCCAGCACCGGAAGGTGATCCGTGGCCGCCCTCAGGTGTGTCTCCGTCACCCCGGGATGGCCCAGCGGCACGCCGCAGCCCAGGACCTCGATGCCCTTCGTCGCGAAGATCGCGTCGATGCGCCGTTGGGGGTCGGTGCGCGTCCAGGTGTGTTCGCCGCCCCAGGGCGCGGTGGCCCAGCAGTCCTGGAGGTCCTCGGAGAGCTTGGCGAAGGTGCGGCCGCCGGGGCGTTCGTTCAGGTCGCCGCCCGCGATCGCGTGCTCCACACCCATGCCGGCGAGCCGGTCGAGGAGCATGCCGGCCTGCTCGTACCGCTCGTCCTGATGGAGCGAGAGGTGACAGCTGAGGACGCCGACGCGGACGCCTGCGATCCGTACGACCGCGGTGGCGAAGCCCCGCCGGTGCCGGCCCGGAGTGAGCGGGAGCAGGACGTCCTCCGTGCGCTCGACGGTCGCCCGGAGTGAGCAGAGGATCGCCGGGCCCGCGGCCGTGCCGCCGCCGGAGAGGATCACCTGGCCGGATGCCGCGGCGAGTCTTGCCAGTTTCTTGCGCCAGCGGAAGAAACGGGGCGCTTCCTGGAGAAGGACCAGGTCGGGGGCGCAGGCGGTGATCACACGGGCGAGGGCGGCGGGGTCGTCGCGCATCGAGCGGATGTTGTAGCTCAGGACGCGGATGACGGCGGAACCGTCGGGCTCGGTGCGGGAGTCGGGGAGCAGCGTCATGTGGATCAATGTACGCCTGACAGCTCGGGCGTAATTGTCCGTTTGCGACGGGCCGGTGCGTTGTGGTTGCTCGCGCAGTTCCCCGCGCCCCTTTGGGGCACGGGGAACCCACGTACCTCGAAAAGGTGCCGCTACATGATCGGGTCGGGCTCCCGCGCCAGGTCCGCCGCGCCCACCAGGCCCGCCTTGTTGCCCAGCTGGGCGGCGATGACGTCCGCCACCGGGCGCCAGTTGCCGCCGACCAGCCAGCGCTTGTACGACTTGCGGATCGGGTCGAGGACCAGCTCGCCCTCGTCCGAAAGCCCGCCGCCGACGATGAAGGCGGAGGGGTCGAAGAGGGAGGCCAGGTCGGCGAGGCCGGCGCCGGCCCAGCGGGCGAGCTCGCGGTAGGAGTCGACGGCGACGGGGTCGCCCTGGCGGGCGGCCATCGAGATGTGCTTGCCCTCGATGCCGTCGGGGGTGCCGTCGCCGAGGCCGAGCAGGATCTCCGCGTTCTCGGGGGTCGCGTTGGCACGCTGCTTGGCGTACCTCACGAGGGCACGCCCGGAGGCGTACTGCTCCCAGCAGCCCTGGCTGCCGCAGCCGCACAGCAGCCCGTCCGGGACCATGCGGATGTGGCCGAACTCGGCAGCCACGCCGAAGTGCCCGCGGCGCAGCTTGTTGCCGATGATGATGCCGCCGCCGAGGCCGGTGCCGAGGGTGATGCAGATGACGTTGCGGTGGCCCTTGCCGCCGCCGAACTTGTACTCGCCCCACGCGGCCGCGTTGGCGTCGTTCTCCACCACGACCGGCAGGTGGACGCGCGCCTCGACCTTCTCCTTCAGTGGTTCCTGGCGCCAGTCGATGTTCGGCGCGAAGTAGACCGTGGAGCGCTGACGGTTGACGTATCCGGCGGCACCGATGCCCACGCCGACGATCTGGTGACCGGCCCGCGCGCCCTCCACCGCGGAGGCGATGGCGTCCACGATGCCTGCGGACGTACCCGGGGTCGGCACCTTGAAGGTCGAGAGGATGTTGCCTTCCTCATCGACCACGCCGGCCGCGATCTTCGTGCCGCCGATATCGACGCCGATGGTGAGTCCCATGAATCCCTCAGTTTCGGTCGAGCCCCGCTACGGCCAACCGTACCCGAGGCCCTGCCGTCGGGGTCCCGACGTCCGCCCGTCAGGACGGGGCCCTCAGTCCAGGTCGATGCGTTCCCCGGGGCCGGGTTCGTCGCCCTTGCCGTGGTCGCCCTCGTCCAGGTCGCGTGGGTCGTTTCCGCGGGTCGTCCAGCGTCGTTCCTGGGTCTCGACGGCCGAGCGGTAGGCGGCGAGCAGTTCGTTGCCCGCGGCCGCCAGGTGGTCGAAGACGTCCGGGTTGCGTTCGATGACGGGCTCGACGGCGGCCTTGGCCTGCTGCACGACCTGCTTGACCACCTGCTGGGCGGCGGGCCCCGCGACCGCGCCGAACAGCGGTGACTGGAGGCCGGACAGCTTGTCCGCGACGGTGTCGACGAGCTTGCGCAGTTCCTCGGCGGCCGAGCCCGGAGGCGGGCCGTAATCGGCGCGGCGGCGGGCCTTCTCCGCCGCGAGGTCCTCGGCACACGCCGTCGCCCACGCGTCGGCGTCGGTGGCCCGCACCTCGTCGACAGCCTCGCGCCCGGCGGAGTCGAACGGGGGGAGCTCTTCGCTCATGACGGACTCCTGACTACGGTTCGTCTCTACGACGTTACCCGAACGGGCGTATGCGGTTCACCGTGTCCCGGGCCACAGATCCGGGTCGGGCGCGAAGCGGATGCGCAGCTCGCCCTCCCGCAGCGCGGCCCCGTCGACGGTGCAGCGGCGCAAGGCCGACGGGAGGGGGAGGATCCGCCGGAACCGCCCCGCGCTGACGACGAGTTCGTCGCCGCGCCGGATGAGGTCCAGTTCGTCGCGTATCGCGCCGGGCAGCGGTAGGTGCCAGATCAGGACGCCGTCCTCGGCGAGGTGGTCGGTGACGGGCCACTCGACGGTGGAGGGCTCCGCCTTGACGGTGGGGGCGACCAGCTCGGCCAGGTCGTCGGCGCCGCGCGGGTCCCGGCCGAGATGGGCGACCTCGCGGACGTCGTACGACTCCTGCCACTCCGCCAGGACCTTGCGCTGCTGGGCGACGGGCCCGGCGAGCCAGCTGTCTGCCGCCGTCTCCGGCAGGACTCGGTTGGCCACCAGCGCGTCGGGCCGCAGGCCGCGCAGGGCGAGCCCGAGGCCGGCGGTGCGGACGGCGTCGGCGCCGGCCGGGGAGGGCTCGGCGACCACTCGTACGACGGTGTTCCGGTCGGCGACGACCGCCTCGACGGCTGCCAGTTCGACGTCCCAGCGGGCGGCGGTCTCGTACAGCCACTGCGCGGGCATGGGGATGCCGGCCAGCCGGCCGAGGACGGGGCGCAGGGCGCGGGCCGCCTGTCGCTCGGCCGGGAGCAGACGGCGCAGATAGCGGCGCAGCTCCTCGGGGAGGGCGAGGAGGGCGAGGGCCTGTGGGGCGGGCGGCAGGTCGACCACCAGCAGGTCGTGCGCCTCGGTGAGGGCAGCGTCGCGCAGGGCGCGCAGCAGGGTGAGCTCCTCGGCGCCGGGGAGAGGGGTGACCTCCTCGGGGTCCAGGCGGGAGGCGCCCAGGAGGTCGAGGACGGAGGAGGCGCGGTCCTGGAAGGCGGCCAGGTCGTCACGGAAGCCCGAGGTGGCGTCGGGTCGCCAAGCGGTGAGGTTCGCGGCGGCCCGCACCGGCGCGGGG
The DNA here is from genome assembly GCF_042870385.1 of Streptomyces sp. NPDC006602. Taxonomy (NCBI): domain Bacteria; kingdom Bacillati; phylum Actinomycetota; class Actinomycetes; order Kitasatosporales; family Streptomycetaceae; genus Streptomyces; species Streptomyces sp. NPDC006602. The sequence goes on from NZ_JBIAHG010000001.1 coordinate 462,942, forward strand.
CCCGTCGGCGTGCCGAGCACCGCGCCGAGGGTGTCGGTGCGGTCGGCACTGAGGACGAGGGTGCGGGTGCCCGCACCGGCGGCGGCCAGTGCGGTGGCGGCCGCGACCGTCGTACGACCGCTGCCGCCGGGGCCCGTGATCAGGATGGTGCGCATGGGGGTGAACGGTACCTCCGCGTACCGCCGCTGCGGGGACGGCTACTTCGCCCCCGACTCCACCCGCTTCTTCAGTCCGGCCAGCGCCCGGTCGATGATGACCTTCTCCGCCTTGCGCTTGATCATGCCGAGCATCGGGATCTTGACGTCGACGGTGAGCCGGTACGTCACCTCGGTCGCTCCCGCGCCGGCAGGCTTGAGGATGTACGAGCCGTCGAGCGAGCGCAGCATCTGGGACTTCACCAGAGTCCAGGAGACCTCGTTCTCGCCGGTCCAGGTGTAGCCCAGGACCTGGTCGTCCTTGATCGCCCCGGCGTCCATGACCAGGCGGACCTGTTCGGCGCGTCCCTGAGCGTCCGTCGCCAGGACCTCCGCCTCCTTCACCTCTCCGGTCCAGTCCGGGTAGCGGGCGAAGTCGGCGATCACCCCCATGACATCGGCCGGTGCCGCCTCGATCGTGATGCTCGAGCTGGTGTGTTCCGCCATCGCTGTGGCTCCTCCAGATGCGGGCCGGTAGGCAAGTCCACCGTGCGCGAGTCTGCGCACGTGTGTGCAGCGTGAAGGCTACCGCGCGGTCGCCCGGCCGACTTCACCCCCATCTGCGGATTCTCACCATTCGAGTGCCCAGGGCTTCCCGGATCCCGCGAAGTGCCCCACGTTGACGCACTCGGTCGCCCCGATCCGCATCCGCCGTACGAGCGGCTGGTGGACGTGACCGAACAGCGCGTACCGGGGCCGGGTGCGGCGGATCGCGTCCAGCAGCGCCCGGCTGCCCCGTTCGAAGCGCCGCGCGACCGTGTCGTAGACCAGCTCGGGCACCTCCGGCGGGATGTGGGTGCACAGCACGTCCACCTCACCCACCGCCTCGATCTTCGCCGCGTACTCCTCATCGCTGATCTCGTACGGCGTCCGCATCGGCGTCCGCAGTCCCCCGCCCACGAAGCCGAAGACGCGGCCCCCGATCTCGACCCGCTCCCCGTCGAGCACGGTGGTGCCGGACCCGGCGTACTCCGGCCACAGAGGCGGCATGTCGACATTGCCGTAGGTCGCGTACGTCGGTGTGGGGAACGCCGCGAACATCTCGGCGTACTGCTTGCGTACCGCCTGTTCGATCACCTCGGCCCGGTGCTCGCCGACCCCCGCCCAGAGCCGGGCCCCGAGCTCGCGCGCCTCCTCGAAGCGGCGGGCGGTGCGCAGCTCGACGATGCGGTCGGCGTTCTCTACGCCGAAGAGGTCGGGGAAGATCCCGCGCGAGTGGTCGGCGTAGTCGAGGAAGAGGACCAGGTCACCCAGACAGATCAGGGCGTCGGCGCCCTCGCCGGCGCCGGCCAGGTCACGGGCGTTGCCGTGCACGTCACTGACCACATGAACGCGTGTCCTCCGGTTACCGGCTGGTGTGGGTGCCATGACGATCAAGCGTAAGGGTGTGGGGCATACGTGAACAGTGGCGGCGGGACCAGTGGTTACTGGCCAGTCAGTTAATGGGTGGACTACTGTGCGCCAAGGAAAACCCAATCCGTGTGACGCAGCGAACATCTCGCCGGGACCCCCTGTCGAAGAAGCCATACCGGCGGGTAACGTCCGGTCGGTCCAGTCGTGCTCAGGATTTCAACCACCGGTCCCCAAGGCCCCGGGGTGACCCACTGAGCACCCGCCCGAGCCTTGGACCGGACCGTCGCATCACACAACGTCGTGGCGCCGGCGCCCTATGAGGAGCAGCAGTCTTGCGCGAGTTCAGCCTTCCGGCTTTGTACGAGGTCCCCGCGGACGGCAATCTCACCGACATCGTCCGCAGAAACGCCGCGCAGCATCCGGACGTGGCCGTGATCGCCCGCAAGGTCGACGGTGCCTGGCAGGACGTGCCGGCCACCGTCTTCCTCGCCGAGGTGCACACGGCCGCGAAGGGGCTCATCGCCTCCGGCGTCCAGCCCGGCGACCGGGTCGGCCTGATGTCCCGGACGCGGTACGAGTGGACCCTTCTCGACTTCGCGATCTGGTGCGCGGGCGGGGTCACCGTGCCGGTGTACGAGACCAGCTCGGCCGAGCAGGTCCAGTGGATCCTCAGCGACTCGGGAGCCACCGCCTGCATCGTCGAGCTCGACAACCACACGGCCGCCGTCGAGTCGGTGCGCGACAGCCTGCCCGCACTCAAGCACGTCTGGCAGATCGAGGCCGGTGGCCTGGAGGAGCTGGGACGCCTGGGCCAGGACGTCTCCGACGAGACCGTCGAGGAGCGCAGCTCCCAAGCCAAGGCCGACGACCCGGCGACCATCGTGTACACGTCGGGCACGACCGGCCGCCCGAAGGGCTGTGTGCTCACCCACCGCAGCTTCTTCGCCGAGTGCGGCAACATCGTGGAACGCCTGCGTCCGCTCTTCCGCACCGGTGAGTGCAGCGTCCTGCTGTTCCTGCCGCTCGCGCACGTCTTCGGACGGCTCGTGCAGGTCGCGCCGATGATGGCGCCGATCAAGCTGGGCCTCGTGCCGGACATCAAGAACCTCACCGACGAGCTGGCCTCCTTCCGGCCGACGCTGATCCTGGGCGTGCCGCGGGTCTTCGAGAAGGTCTATAACTCGGCCCGGGCCAAGGCGCAGGCGGACGGCAAGGGCAAGATCTTCGACAAGGCCGCGGACACCGCGATCGCGTACAGCAAGGCGCTGGACACCCCGTCGGGCCCGTCCCTCGGTCTGAAGATCAAGCACAAGACCTTCGACAAGCTGGTCTACAGCAAGCTGCGCGCGGTGCTCGGCGGCAAGGGCGAGTTCGCCATCTCCGGCGGTGCCCCGCTGGGCGAGCGCCTGGGGCACTTCTTCCGCGGCATCGGCTTCACGGTCCTGGAGGGCTACGGCCTGACCGAGTCCTGTGCGGCGACCGCGTTCAACCCCTGGGACCGCCAGAAGATCGGCACGGTCGGCCAGCCGCTGCCCGGCTCGGTCGTCAGGATCGCGGACGACGGCGAGGTGCTGCTGCACGGCGAGCACCTCTTCAAGGGCTACTGGAACAACGAGGCGGCGACCGCCGAGGCGCTTGCCGACGGCTGGTTCCACACGGGTGACATCGGCACCTTGGACGAGGACGGCTACCTCCGGATCACCGGCCGCAAGAAGGAGATCATCGTCACCGCGGGCGGCAAGAACGTCGCCCCGGCCGTGATCGAGGACCGTATCCGCGCGCATGCGCTGGTCGCGGAGTGCATGGTGGTCGGCGACGGGCGGCCGTTCGTGGGCGCGCTGGTCACCGTCGACGAGGAGTTCCTGGGCCGCTGGGCCGCCGAGCACGGCAAGCCGGAGGGTTCCACCGCGGCGTCGCTGCGTGAGGACGCGGACCTGCTGGCCGCCATCCAGTCGGCGATCGACGACGGCAACGCCGCGGTGTCGAAGGCGGAATCGGTGCGGAAGTTCCGCATTCTGTCCTCCCAGTTCACGGAGGAGTCGGGCCACCTCACGCCCTCCCTGAAGCTCAAGCGCAATGTGGTGGCGAAGGACTACGCGTCCGAGATCGAGGCCATCTACCAGAAGTAGCAAGGTCCCTGACGGGCTGTCATGGCGCGGTGTCCTCGGCGAGGACCCGCGCCATCGTCCGTTCGGCGAGCGCGGTGATCGTCACGAACGGGTTCACCCCGATCGACCCGGGCACGAGCGAGCCGTCGGTGACGTACAGCCTCGGATACCCCTTCACCCGGCCGTAGTTGTCGGTCGCCTTCCCCAACACGCAGCCACCCAGGGGGTGGTAGGTGAAGTCGTCGGCGAAGACCTTGTCGGCCGAGCCGAACAGGTCGTATCGGTAGATCGTCGAGTTCGCCGCGTTGATCCGGTCGAACAGCTTCTTCGCCATGGCGACGGAGACCGCGCTGTGGGCGGCGGTCCAGCCGAGCTTCACACCGCCCGTCCCGCTGTCGTACGAGAACGACGCCCGCGACGGGTTCTTGGTGATCGCCAGATACAGGCTGACCCAGTGTTCGAGTCCCGTCGGCAGCGGGGCGATCTCCGCGAAGACGGGGTTCGCGGTGTTGGCCCAGTCGTCGATGCCCATGACCGGCATGGTCGACTGGTTCGCCCCGACGGTGTCCCACAGGTGGTTGGCGCGGCCGAGCATCACGTTGCCGTTGGTGCCCCAGCCGCCGCCGACGCTCGCGTCCAGGGCGGGCAGCGCGCCCGTCTCCCGGGCGCGGACGAGGAGTTCGGTGGTGCCGACGCTGCCGCCGCCGAGGAAGAGGTACGTGCAGCCGTACTGCTTGGTCTCGACGACCGTGCCGGTGGTGTCGATGCGGTCGACGGTGAGCAGCCACGAGCCGTCGGCCGCCCGGTTGACGGCCCTGACCTTCTCCAGGGTGTGGATGGTGACGTTGCCGGTGCCGAGCGCCGCGGCGAGGTACGTCCTGTCGAGGCTGCGCTTGCCGTGGTTGTTGCCGTAGATGACCTCGCCGGCGAGCGCGGACTTGGTGGCCGTACCGGCCGCCTCGCGCTGCATGTACCCGAAGTCGTAGACGTTCGGCACGAAGGTGGTCTTCAGGCCGGTCTTCTGGGCATGGGCGCGGGAGACGCGGGTGAACCGGTACCACTCCGTCGACTCGAACCAGGCGGGGTCGACGGTGTTGACGCCGAGCATGGAGCGGGCGCGCGGGAAGTAGGTGCCGTACATCTCCGCGTCGTCCACGGTCGGGAACTGCTCCTTGAAGTACGACTGCAGGGGCGTGACCGCCATCCCGCCGTTGACGAGGGAGCCGCCGCCGACGCCGCGGCCGACGTACACGGACATGGCGTCGAAGTGCACCCGGTCCAGGACGCCCGGGTAGGCGCCGATGTCCCTGTTGACGACGTCCAGCCACAGGAAGGTGGCCAGCGGGGCCTCGGTGCGGGTGCGGAACCACATGGACCGCTCGTCCGGGGCGCTGGTGGAGCAGAAGACCTTGCCGTCGGCGCCGGGGGTGTTCCATGCCCGGCCCATCTCGAGGACGAGGGTGCGGATGCCGGCCTGGCCGAGTCGGAGGGCGGCGACGGCACCGCCGTAGCCCGAACCGACCACGATGGCGGGGGCGTTGTCGACGGCGGCGGGCTCCGCGCCCGAGGCCGTCTGGAGACCGATGCGGTTGAGACCGGAGGCGGCGGCGGTCTGCAGGGCCACCATTCCAAGGATGTGACGTCTCGTCAGCTGACGCTGCATCAGTTTTGCTGTCATGTGCGCAGCATCGGCGGATTATTTCCCTCCGCCTAGGAGTCTCGCTACAGCAACGTCTTCAACTTTTCCGCCAGCAGGTCCCAGCGCCACTTCTCCTCGACCCACGCCCGCCCCCGCTCCCCCATCCGGCGGCGCAGCTCGCCGTCCCGGAGGAGAACGAGGATCCGGTCGGCCGCCTCCTCGGCAAAGCCGCCGCGGACGACCCAGCCGGTCTCGCCGTCGAGGACGGCGTCCGGGGCGCCGCCGGAGTCGCCCGCGACGACGGGCAGCCCGGTCGCGGAGGCCTCCAGGTAGACGATGCCGAGCCCCTCGACGTCGAGCCCGCCCCGCCGGGTCCGGCACGGCATCGCGAACACGTCACCGGCGCCGTAGTGCGCGGGCAGCTCCGCCCAGGGCACCGCGCCGGTGAAGTGGACCGAGTCCGCGACCCGGGTCTCGTGCGCGAGCCGGCGCAGCTCCTTCTCGTACGGCCCGCCGCCCACGATCAGCAGCACGGCGTCCGGCTCGGCGGCCAGGATCCGGGGCATGGCGAGGATCAGCGTGTCCTGCCCCTTGCGCGGCACGAGCCGGGACACGCACACGATCACCGGCCGCTCGGTCAGCCCGAGCCGCGCCCGGACCTCGGCACCGCCCGAGGCGGGGTGGAAGGTCTTCTCGTCGACGCCCGGCGGCAGCTGCACCATCCGCCCGGCCGCGGCCGGTGTCAGCGCGGCGGCGATCCGCGAGCGCGTGTACTCGCCGAGGTAGGTGATGGTGTCCGTCGACTCCCCGATCCGGCGCAGCAGCTGCCGCGCGGCGGGCAGCTGGGCCCACCCGGCTTCGTGCCCGTGGGTGGTGGCCACCAGCCGCTCGGCGCCCGCCTTCCTGAGCGCCGGCGCCATCAGCCCGAGCGGCGCCGCCGCCCCGAACCACACCGACGTGCACCCGTGCTCGCGCAGCAGCCCGACGGCCCGCCGGGTCGCCCCGGGCGTGGGCAGCAGCATCGTCGTGGAGTCCCGTACGACGGTGAAGGGCTGCTCGGCGTCGAAGGCGGCGGTGGCCTCCACGCCCTCGCGGCCGCGCTTCCAGGTGGAGGCGTAGACGACGAGCCGCTCGGGATCGAGGCGCAGCGCCATGTTGTGCAGGAACGCCTGGATGCCGCCCGGACGGGGCGGGAAGTCGTTCGTGACGATCAGGGTCTTGTGCATCGCCGCAGACCCTACCGAACCGGCTGCTCACAGTGGTCCGCGGCCGCCTTGTGGCACGCTCACAGGAGGGCAGGACATCATGTTCCCCTCAAGACCAGCGGCGAACGGGCAGGGGATCACGTGGAGACGACGGGTGCGAGGCGGTCGCTGGTGTGGCTGCTGCCGACCTGGGGCGTGACCAGGCTGTTGCTGCTGCTGTTCGTCTTCAAGGTGTACGTCTTCCCGGGTCCGGACGTCACCAGTGACGTCTCCGTCATCTACCAGGGCTGGTTCGACGTGCTGCGCACCGGCACCTTCCCGCTGGACGACGTGACCTGGCAGTATCCGCCCGCCGCGGCCCTCGCGATCCTCTCCCCCGGCCTGCTGTCCTTCCTCGACTACGCCTCGGCCTTCTTCGTCCTCGCCTTCCTCGCCGACCTGGTCGCCCTGTCCCTGCTGCTGTACGCGGCCCGGCGCCCGGACCGACGCCTGCACGGTGCCTGGGTGTGGGTGGTGGGCGTACCGCTGCTCGGCCCCACCGTCTACGCCCGCTACGACGTCATGGTCACCGCGGTCGCGGTGGCGGCCCTGCTCGCGGGCGCCCGGCACCCCCGGCTGATGGGTGCCGTCGCGGGCTTCGGGGCGATGCTGAAGGTGTGGCCGGCACTGCTGCTGCTGGGCGTTCGGCGGCGCGGTGCCTGGACGTCGGCGGTGGCGACCGTCGCCGCGCTGGCCGCGATGTTCGCCCTGGCGATGCCCGGCGCGTTCGCCTTCCTGACCTTCCAGCGCGACCGGGGCACCGAAGTGGAGTCGCTGGGCGCGCTGGTCTTCCACGTGGCCCGGCACCACGGCTGGGACGGCCAGGTGCTGCTCAACTACGGCTCGGTGGAGTTCCTCGGCCCGTGGGTGAACGTGGTGAGCACGGCCGCGCTCGCCCTCACCGGCATGACCTTCGGCTGGCTGCTGCTGTGGCGGCTGATGGCGACCCGCTTCGAGGCGCACACGGCGGCCGACGCGGCGTTCGTGGCGGTGCTCATGTTCACCGTGACCAGCCGGGTCATCAGCCCGCAGTACCTGGTGTGGCTGGTCGGTGTCGCGGCCGTGTGCCTGTGCTTCCGTGCCAGCCGGATGGGCGTGCCGGCCGGCCTGGTGCTGGTGGCGTGCTTCATGACGGTCCTGGAGTTCCCGGTGTGGTTCGGGGACGTGGTGACGAGCACCCCGCTCGGCATCACCCTCATGGTCGTCCGCAACGGCCTGCTGGTCCTCGCCGCCGCCGTCGCGGCCCGCCGACTGTGGCGCTCGACGGTGCCGAAGCCCGCACCTGCCGAGCTCCCCGACCAGACCGCCCGCACCAAGGAGACGTCGGCCTCCTCCTGACCGGACCGAGCGGGTCCGGGCAAGCGTGTCCGGGCAAGCGTGTCCGGCTCGGGGAGACCATCGCCCGGCTCGGTCAGCCCAGCTGAGCCCGCAGATACTCCCGCCACTGCGCGGTGAACTCCCCCGGCGTCGTGTCGAGCACCCTCGTCATCGCGTCCTCGACCGCCCCGGCCCGCTTCTCGTGTGCGCCGACGGCCTTGTAGAACTCCTCCAGCCGTACCTCGCCCCAGCGCTCGGCGATCATCCGGCAGGCCATCCAGCCGCCCTCGTAGGCCCGCGCGAGCCCGGCCGCGTCGCCGCCGAAGCCGAAGTCCCGGTCGGTCGGCAGGGCGGTCGGCAGCCCGCCCTCGGTCACGGCGTGCCACAGCTCGGGCGCGGCCTGGACCGGCGTACGCCCGCTGCCCCGGTAGCCGACCCAGTCGGCGTACCCCTCGGACAGCCACAGGGGCGTCGCGGGGGTGGTGTGGGCGCGGGTGGCGACATGGGTCGTCTCGTGGGTGAGCACGACCTGCTTGCCGACGGGGCCGAGGATGCCGTACGCGTCCGGGTTGACGATGATCCGGTCCGCGGGCGCCCGCGCCGGCGTCCCGGTCTCGGCGGTGGTGACCGCCGCGATCCCGCGGTAGGAGGAGGCGGGCGAGCCGAGCAGCCCCGCCATGCCCTCCAGCGACCTCGGTACGAGCACGACGACGTGCCGGGGCCAGTCCGTGGCCCATGCGTCCGACACGGCCGGTACCGCGCGGTCGGCCAGATCCGCGTAGGTGTGCAGTTCCTCGCCGGACCGGCCGACGCCGAGGACGAGGCTGTGCTCACCCCGTACGACCATGACCTCGCCCTGGTCCCACAACTGCTGGGCGGCCTTCTTCGCGGGCCGCTCGGCGTCCACGTACCACTGCCCGCCCGCGTCCAGGCTCAGGGTGAGGGTGCGGCCGACCGTGACGGGCGCCCGGTCGTAGCCCTGGACGCGGTAGCGCAACTCGGCGTCGGCGGTGGCGGTGCTGCCGGTGCGGTGCACGGCGGTGACGCGGTAGGACCAGTCCGCGAGGGGGACCGCGGTGAGGTTCGTGAACCAGCTCAGCGCGCCCGTCTTCACGAAGGCCGCCCGGTCGCGGTCCATGACCGCGGTCGCCCGCCGGTCCAGGACCCGCTGCACCGCCGCCTTCGCACGGTCGGTGGCGGGTTTCCCCCCGCACCCCACGAGGCCGACGAGCAACAGCAGACACAGCGCCACGACTCCGTGTCCCGACGCCCGCCCTCGACCAGCCACGTTCCCGATCGTACGGTGGCCCGCCGGTGGGAGGTCAGACCCTGGTGACGGTCGCTCCCGGAATCATGCCCACGGGGTCGTAGCGCACCGGCGCACCGGGGTAAGGCGCGTGGATCACCTGGCCGTTGCCCATGTACATCGCCACATGGCTGGCATCCGACCGGTAGGTGACCAGGTCGCCGGGCCGCGCCTGGGAGAGCGGGACCTGGCGGCCGGCGTAGCGCTGGCCCTGCGAAGTGCGCGGCAGGGAGACCCCGGCCTGTGCGTAGGACCACTGCATCAAGCCCGAACAGTCGAAGCCCGAGGGGCCGTTGGCCCCCCAGACGTACGGCTTGCCGAGCGCGGAGCGGGCGGCGGCGATCGCGGCGGCCGCGCGGGCGGACGGCGGGACGGCGCTGCCGAGGTCGAGCATGTCGGTATGGCCGGAGCGGGAGGCCCGGTCGTAGGCGTCGCGCTCGCCGGACGGCAGGACGTTGAGGAGCGCGCGCGCCTTGGCGAGCTTCTTCTCGACGGTGCGCTTGTGGGAGGCGACGGCCTTGCGGCTCTTCTCCAGTTCGCGGAGCTTCTCGGCCGCTACGGAGCGCTCCTGGGCGAGTTCGCGCATGGCCTCCTGGAGCTCCTTGAGCTCGCCCGCCTGGTGCGTGGTGATCCGGTCGAGGACGGATGCCTTGTCGAGGTAGTCGTCCGGGTCGTCGGAGAACAGCAGCGCGAGGGAGGGATCGAGGCCGCCGGAGCGGTACTGGGCGCCGGCGAGCGAACCGAGGGCCTCCCGCATGCGGTTGATGCGCTCCTGCTGCCGGGCGATCACGTCCTGCGCGGTACCGACCTCCGCACGGAGGTCGTCGGCGCGCTCGTCGGCCTTGTTGTAGGCCTCGGTCGCCTGCTCGGCCTCCTCGTAGAGGCGGTCCACCTCCGCGCGGGTCTCGTCGTGCGGCGCGGCGACGGCCGACGTGGCCGGCAGGACGCCGAGGGCCGCGGCGGCGGCTGACATGACGCAGAGCGCTGCACCGGCGCCCCGGTCGAACCCGGACGGTGCATGGCGGCGATGGGACCCCACGGGAAGCCGCACTCCTTCCGCTGGCGGACAGGGAAACGCGGCAGACAGTAGCCCCGCAAGGGCGCGCCCACCAACGACCTCCGTGGGCACAAAACGTGACGCCCCGCCTCAGACGCAGGTCATGGGCGGGGCGTGCGGTCAGTTCAGGTTGCCGGGATTCGCCCGAACGGGCGGCACGATGTCGGGATCTTGATGGTGATCGGACCCGTCGTGAAGGTGCTCAGACCCGGACGCCGAACTGGAACGGCATGTTGTTGATCGACTCGTAGCGGACGACCGTGCCGGTGCGCGGGGCGTGCAGCACCTGGCCATTGCCGGCGTAGAGGGCGACGTGGTGCAGGTCGCTGTAGAAGAGCACCAGGTCGCCGACCTTGAGGTCGCTCATGCTGTAGATGCGGGTACCGGCGCTGGCCTGGGCCTGCGAGGTGCGCGGGATGCCGACGCCGGCCTGCGCGTAGGCCCAGGAGGTCAGGCCCGAGCAGTCGTAGGAGGCGGTGCCGGTGGCGCCGTAGACGTACGGCTTGCCGATCTGGCTCTGCGCGGCCTGGAAGGCAGCCATCGCCCGGCCGGAGCCGGCGGGGGCATCACCGAGGTCCACGCGCTCGCCGGCGTCGCGGCTGGCGCGGGCGTCCTGGGCGGCGAGGGCGGCCTTCTCGGCGGCCGTCAGCGTGTTGAGGAGCTTCTGCGCCGCGGCGAGCTTGCTCTGGACTTCCTTCTTCTTCTTGCTCAGTTCGGTGCGGGTGCTCGCGAGGTCCTTGAGCTTCTCGGAGGCCTCGGAGCGGTCCTGGGCGAGCTCGCGCTGCTTGTCCTGGATCTTCTTCAGCGCCTCGACCTGCTGGGAGCTCAGCTGGTCGGCGGTGGACGCCTTGTCCAGGTAGTCGTCCGGGTTGGACGACAGGAACAGCTGGAGGGAGGAGTCGATGCTGCCCGTGCGGTACTGGGCGGCGGCCGCCAGGCCCATGGAGTCACGGAGCCCGTTGAGCTCTTCCTGGCCGCGGGCGACGTTGTCCTGGATGGTGGAGATCTCCTTCTGGAGCTTCTCCTGCTTCTCCTCGGCCCCGTTGAGCTTCTCGGTGGCCTGCTCCGCCTCTTCGTAGAGCTTGTCGACCTTGGCCTTGACCTCGTCCTTGCTCGGCTTCTCGCTCGGCGCGGCATTCGCGGCCTGCGAGCTCAGGGCGACCGCAGCAGCGGCTGCGGTGGTCAGCACGGTCACGCGTGCACGGCTCGGTTGCTTGGGTCGACGGTGGGACGCCACGGAGGTGAACTCCTTCTTTTGAGTGATCACCTGCTCGGAGGTTCGAAGCCAGACCCTAGTGACCTTCCCGTGATCAGTTCAAATCCTCACGAGGAAAATCTCGTCACACCAATCATTCTTTACACTCAACTCACATGCAGTGAGATGCGCTTGACGCTGGGTTGCGTGACGGATCCGTCAATTCGGGCATTAAGTACGTACGTTGACCTTCAGGACAAACGCTTGAGAAGCATCGCGGAAGCGATCGGACGCGCCCCCGCCCGAGCCACCCCGTCCGCGACCTCGCGGTCGGTCGAGGCGACGATGACCGGACGGCCCGGCGGCTCCGCGCGCACCAGCTGGCGGATCAACTCGTCGGCGGTGATGCCCGGTTTGGAGAACAGCACCCGCACCCCGCGCGGCGGCGCCAGCAGCACCGGCGCGGCCAGCTCGGCCCCGTCGAAGACGCAGGTCACCTCGGCGCCGGTCTGCGCGGCGAGCTGCGAGAGCTGCCCGAGGAGCCTCAACCGCTGCTTCTCCAGGGGCATCTGGGGATAGCCGGTCTTGGTGACGTTGTAGCCGTCGACGAGCAGATGGGCCTGCGGCAGGGCGAGGAGCTGGTCGAGGATCGCGGGGTCGTTTTCGGACAGGGCCCGCGCCGCGATGTCCTTCGGGGTCATTCGTCCCGGTTCGACAGCGTCCACGGTCTCGGCCGGCCGTACGGACACGGGCGGCAGCGCGAGTTCCCGCCGCAACCCCTGGGTCGCGTCCAGCAGGGTGTCCAGCAGCAGCCGCACCCGCATGTCCTCGACGCTGCGTCCCTCGCGGGCCGCCTTGCGGGTGGCCTCCAGGGCGGCCTCCGCCTCGCCGAGCCGTGACTTGAGCCGCCGGGACTCGCTCTCGGCGGCGGACACCTGAGCCTGCCCCTCGGCGCGCACGGTCTCCATCTCGGCGTGCACCTTGCGCAGGGCCGCCTCGCCGCGCTTGACGTCGCTGAGCGCGGCACGCAGCTTGCGGTGCAGCGACTCCGCTTCCTTCTTGGCCGAATCCAGCTCGGTGCGCAGCCGCTCGGTCTCGCCCCGGATCTGCTCACGGGCCCGGTCGAGCTCCTCGCGCAGCCGCTCAAGCTCGGCCCGGCTCTCCTCGTCGGCGCGCTCGGCGTCGGCCCGCTGGGCCTCCTCGCCGGCCGCGGTCACGAGCTTCACCCAGCCGGTGGGCCGCAGTACGTAGGCCGCGGCCGCCACGTCGAGCGGGTCCGCGGCCGGGGGCGGCGAGCCGGAGTCGAGGGCGCCGGAGAGCTCCGGCTGCGCCTCTCTGAACTTCTCCCCGATGCGCTGGCGGAACAGCGGATCGGTCTCCAGGGCGGCGGCCATGGCGTTGCCCGCGAACTTGGCCCGCCGGTTCGGCGCGAAGCGGGCGTACTGCCTGAGCTGGGCGGGCAGTTCGCCGACGGTCAGCCCGCCGAAACCGTCGGAGACGATCTGTACGACCCGTCGGCGCACGCCGTCGGGCAGGGGGCGGTCGAGCACCTCAGCGGCGCCGTCGCCCGGCCCCCCGCCTGCGGTCTCCACCATCCTCACCCCATCGCTGTGCGGGGCCCGCTCCCTCAGGAGCCGGCGCCCGGCCTGTCCACGAGTTCCACCTGGTCCACGGCGTTGCACCAGCGGCAGCGCACCGACTCGATGGTCTCACTGACCACGTCGCGCTCCTCGACCTTCGGCTCACCGGCCAGGTCGAGGTGGACGTACTCGACCACCTTCGACGAGCGGGTCACGTCGAAGCGCGTGAGGTTGCCGCAGAGGGTGCAGCGCCACCGCGTCGAGGCAGTCGGCAGGGGAACCGTCATCGTGGCTGTTCGCCTTCCTTCTTGTTCCTTCTAGTGTCCGTGACGCGCCGGGCACCCCGGTGCGTGTGGCTCGTTACCCTACGGCCTGGCGGGTACTCGCCGCTCCGCCGTCCGCCGCGGCGAGGCACTCTGTGCCGTTCGGTCCCCTTACGTCATGCTCTGTGTCCATGATCAGCAACTGGAGCGGGACGGTCGGCAGGGTGGTCGAGGTGGTCCGGCGGCCGTCGGCGCCGATGACATACGGGCTGATCACCGTGTGCTGTCTGCTCTTCCTGGTCGGCCCGGCCTCGGGACTCAATCCGTCGTACGGCTCCGGCGACGCGCTGCTCGCCGCGCAGCGCACCTATTTCCACCGCTGGGGCGTGGTCCCCGCCGAACTGTTCGAGGGCTCGCCGGGGACCGCTCTCACCCCCGCCACGGCCCTCTTCGTCCACGGCAGCTGGGTCCACCTGCTGGGCAACATGCTCTTCCTCTACGTCTTCGGCGTACTGACCGAGGAACGGATGGGCCGCGTCGAGTTCACCCTCTTCCACCTCGGCTGCGGCTACCTGGCCCTGCTGGGCTACGCGGCCGCCAACGCCGACTCCGAGCAGTCCCTGGTCGGCGCTTCCGGGGCGATCTCGGCAGTCCTCGGCGCGTTCCTCTACCTGTTCCCCGGGGCCCGCGTCACCAGTCTCCTGCCGTTCCTCTTCTTCCTCCCGCTGCGCTTCCCCGCCTGGGTCGTCCTGCCCTTCTGGGCAGCCCTCCAGTGGCTGGCCGCGGGCCAGGCCGGGCAGGGGCCGGGGGTGGCCTATCTGGCCCACCTGGTGGGGTTCGGCCTGGGGCTCGCGTTCGCGTGGGTGCGATTCGGGCGTGCGACTAGAGTGAAGCCCGCCCCAGCTCCGTCCCCCGAGGGAGAGAACCAGCCGTGATCACCGCGATCGTCCTCATCAAGACCAGCGTGGACCGGATCCCCGAGATCGCGGAGTCGATCGCGGCGCTGGAGAACGTCAGCGAGGTGTTCTCCGTGACCGGCACGTACGACCTGATCGCGATGGTCCGGGTGAAGCAGCACGAGGACCTGGCCGAGGTCATCCCGGGCCGCATCAGCAAGATCCCGGGCGTGGAGGGGACGGACACGCACGTGGCGTTCCGGACGTACTCGCAGCACGACCTGGAGGCGGCGTTCGCGATCGGGCTCGACAGCTAGTGCCTCGGCACTAGGACTTCTTGAGCGCGAGGACGGTGATTCCGTCGGCGGTCGCGGCATAGACGCGTCCGTCGCGGACGACCGGGCTCTGGGTGCCGACGGACGCTCCGCCCTCGACCCGCTTCTGCCAGGTCCGCTTGCCCTGACGGTTCAAGCCGTAGAGCGTCGCCCCCTGGCGTGCGTAGAGCGTGGCGCCGGCGACCGTCGGATCGCTGTACTGGTTCCCGTCGTCGACGAACCGGAAGGTCCACGCCGTGGATCCGTCGGCCGGGTCCACGGCGACGACTTCATAGTCGGTCGCGGCGACACCGAGACCGCCGAAGGCGACACAGCTGAAGTAGCGGCTGCCGTACAGCATCTCGTCGGCCATGTGCCACAGGGTCTTTCCGGACCGGCTGATGCCGTGCAGCGACTGCTCGCCACCCGACCCGACCAGCAGCGTGTCCCCGACCAGCGTGGGCCGCCCGGTGTCCGTTCCCGCCCGCGTCGCCCAGAGCCGATTCCCGGTCTTCGCGTCCAGGGCCTGCACCTCGTCCTGGAAGGTGCCGACGTACACCACCGAGTCCGCCACCATGGGCTCGCTGGTGGGCGCCGCCCCTGTCGGCGTGCTCCAGCGCACGCTGCCGTCGGGAGCGTACGCCCGCACCCCGCCCTCGTCCGACGAAGAGGCGTAGGAAACCAGGACAAGTCCGCCCGCGGCCACCGGGACCTGGCTGTTCGAGGGGACCGGCCTGGTCCAGCGCACCTTGCCGCCCCGGCCGAGCGCGCAGAGCTCGGAGGCGCCCTCCTGCCCGTCGAACAGCAGGCAGTACACGCCGTCGGCGGTGGCGAGCGGGGACATGACCTCGCCGCCCAGCGCGGTGCGCCAGATACTCAGGCCGTTCAGGTCCACGGCGTGCAGCGAGCCGTCCGCGCCACCGACGTACACACGCCTGCCGTCGGGCGACAGCGAGGCACAGGGCCCGTGTCCTCCACCCAGTCCCTCGACCTTGTACTGCCAGCCCACCCGAGGCGTTCCCGACGGGGAGGACCGGGCCGGGGTGCCGGACCCGCCCGCGGCGCCTGCCTCGCCGTCCGACGAGTCCCGCAACAGCAGCCATCCGCCGAGGCCACCAGCCGCCACCACCCCCGCGCCACCGGTCAGCGCCCCCAGCAACCGCCGCCGCGAGGGCGGCCGCGGCTGGGTCTCCGCGACCGCCGGCAAGTCCGTGACCGTCACGGGCGCCACGTATTCGACCCGGCTCTCCCGCTCCCCCGACCCGTGCTCCGGGATCCAGCGCTCACCGCCCCCGACGGACTCGGCCCCTTTGGAGGCACCGGTCGCGCACCACCCCGACCGCAGGCCCTCGCGCAGCGAACGCGCGGTGTGCCCCGTCGCCGCGACCACGTCCGCGGGCGTCGGCCGGGCGCCCGGATCGTCCCGCAGACACGCCTCCACCAGGGGCAGGTGGTCCTTCGGTACGGCGGACAGGTCGACGTCCCCGGTCAGGATCCGCAGCAGGACGACCGAATCCTGTCCCTCGCCGAACGGCTCCTTGCCGCCGGACGCGTACGCGAGCACCGCGCCCAGCGAGAAGACGTCACTGGCCGGCCCCACCTGGGCACCGTTGCGGATCTGCTCGGGCGAGACATAGCCGACCGACCCGACGACCACCCCGGTCCGGGTCAGCGCCGTCCCCTCCAGGGCCCGGACGATCCCGAAGTCGATCACCCGAGGACCGTCCTGCGCCAGCAGGATGTTGGACGGCTTGAGGTCCCGGTGCACCAGCCCCTTGGCGTGGATCGCTGCGAGCGCCTCGGCGAGCGCGGCCGCCAGCAGCCGTACCGCGTCTCCCGTCAGGGGGCCGCCGTCGAACACCGCGTCCCGCAGGTTCGGCCCGTCGACGAACTCGGTGGCCATCCACGGCCGTGGGGCCTCGGTGTCCGCGTCCACGACCCGCGCGGTGTACGTCCCCGCCCCGCCGACGGTCTGCGCGGCCCGCACCTCGTGCCGGAACCGCGCCCGGAACGTGCGGTCCTCCGCATGCTCGGCCCGCACCACCTTCACGGCCAGCCGCGGCCCGCGCCGCGCCTCGGCGAGATACACCTCGCCCATGCCACCGGACCCGAGCCTGCCCAGGACCTCATAGGGGCCGATGACCCGAGGATCCGTCTCGCGCAGCTCCTGCACCCCGTGTTCCCCCTACGTCGTACGGCTGCCGAGAGGGAGCGTATACGCGCCGGTGGACGTCAGTCCCTCAGACGGCCGGTACGCAGCGGCCGTCCTCCGTGCGGTACGTCCACTTCGCACCGTCCCGGACCAGTTCCTTCACGGCGCCGACGAACCGCTGCACGTGCTCGTCGGGCGTGCCCGCGCCGAAGCTCACCCGGATCGCGTTGAGGGACTTCTCGCCGGGCGCGGCCTCGGGGGCACCGCACTCGCCCTGGGTCTGGGCGTCGCTCCCGAGCAGGGTGCGAACCAGCGGGTGGGCGCAGAAGAGGCCGTCGCGGACGCCGATGCCGTACTCGGCGGAGAGCGCGGCGGCGAAGTGGGAGCTGTTCCAGCCCTCGACGACGAAGGAGATCACGCCGACCCGCGGGGCGTCGTCGCCGAAGAGGGAGAGGACCTGGACCTCGGGGACCTCGGCGAGGCCCGCGCGGACCGTGTCGATCAGGTACTGCTCCCGGGCGACCAGCGTGTCGAAGCCGGCCTCGGTGAGCGCCTTGCAGGCGGAGGCGATGGAGTAGACCCCGATGACGTTGGGCGAGCCGGCCTCGTGCCGGGCGGCGCTCTCGTGCCACTCCACGTCCACTCCCCCGTCCGCGCGCCGCGTGACCTTGCGGCTGGCGCCGCCGCCCGCGAGGTACGGCTCGGCCGCGCGCAGCCAGTCGGCACGGCCGGCCAGGACGCCGGAGCCGAAGGGGGCGTACAGCTTGTGCCCGGAGAACGCGACCCAGTCGACGTCGAGGTCCCGGACCGAAAGGGGGTGGTGCGGGGCCAGTTGGGCGGCGTCCAGGACGATCCGGGCGCCGTGCGCGTGCGCGGCGGCGGCCAGCTCCCGTACCGGCCACAGCTCACCGGTGACGTTCGAGGCGCCGGTCACGCAGACCAGGGCCGGGCTGTACGGGTCACGGTCCGCGAGGGCGCGCTCCAGGGTCGCCACCGCCTGCCGCGGGGTGCGCGGGGCGTCGAGGTAGCTGACGCGGGCGTCCTGCCAGGGCAGCAGCGAGGCGTGGTGCTCGGTCTCGAAGACGAAGACCTGGCAGTCTGCCGGGAGCGCGGCGGCCAGGAGGTTGAGCGAGTCGGTGGTGGACCGGGTGAAGACCACCTGGTCGTCGGCGCGGCAGTCGAGGAACTCGGCGACCGTCGTGCGGGCGTTCTCGAAGAGGTCGGTGGACAGCTGGGAGAGGTAGCCGGCGCCTCGGTGCACGCTGCCGTAGTAGGGCGCGTACGCCGCCACGTCGTCCCAGACCCGCTGCAGCGCCGGCGCGCTGGCCGCGTAGTCGAGCGCGGCGTAGGTGACCTCGCCGCCGGTGACGAGCGGGACGGTGACATCCCGGCCCAGAACGGGCAGCGGCGCACAAAGCGACTGGGCGGCGGCAACGGTGGAGACAGACATGGCGAACTCCCGTGACAGACAAGGCGGAATAACCGTGCGAGCGCGTACGGCTCCAGCACGGAGGAAAGTGAAAGGGGTAGGCGGAAGCGGGGCTCTGCGCCCTATCGCATTCGCTTGCTCACGAGAGACTCCTCGACGACCAGGACCCCTGGTGTGCGAGGGATCCGCGCTTGCCGTAGGCCTTGCTGCCCACGACCTGGTCTTCACCCGGGGCACCCCGCCACGGACGGAGGGTTGCCGGACAGTCGGCCGGGGCCTCATGACTGTCACTCATGACCTGTACAGAAACGTATGCGAAGTGATCGTGGTCCCGCAACCCGTGTCCGGATCGCGGGACAACACCACGTGCGGTGCTACGCGTTGCTGGCCGCCACCCACCGCTCCAGCGTCCGCTTGGCCGCCCCGGAGTCGATCGAGTGAGCCGCCCTGGCCATCCCGGCGCCGATCTGCTCGGCCAGCGGCGCTCCGGTCGGCTCCAGCGCCACCAGCGCCGCCGCCGAGTTCAGCAGTACGGCATCCCGCACCGGGCCCGGCTCACCGTCCAGCAGCCGCCGGGCGACCTCGGCGTTGTACGACGCGTCGGCGCCCCGCAGCGCCTCGACCGGCACCAGTTCGAGGCCGACGTCCCGCGGATCGAAGGCCTCCTCGGCGACCTTGCCGTCGCGCACGACCCACACCCGGGAGGTGGCCGTGGTCGTCAGCTCGTCGAGGCCGTCGTCGCCGCGGAACACCAGCGCCGAGGAGCCGCGCTCGGCCAGTACGCCGGCGATGAGCCCCGCCATCCGGGTGTCGAAGCAGCCGACCGCCGAGGCGGTGACCCGGGCCGGGTTGGTCAGCGGACCGAGGAGGTTGAAGGAGGTCGGAATCCCCAGATCCCGCCGGACCGCGCCGACGAAGCGCATCGAGGGGTGGAACTTGGCCGCGAAGCAGAAGGTGATCCCGGCCTCCTGAACCACCCGAGCGACCCCCTCGGGCGACAGCTCCAGGTTGATGCCGAGCTTCTCCAGCACGTCCGACGACCCGCTCGCCGAGGACGACGCCCGGTTGCCGTGCTTGACGACCTTCGCCCCGGCGCCCGCGATCACGATGGCGGACATCGTCGAGATGTTGACCGTCTTGGCCCGGTCGCCACCCGTTCCGACGATGTCGACGGCCGGCCCCGGGATGTCCAGCGGCAGCGCGTGCGCGTACATCGCCTCGACGAGACCGTTGATCTCCTCGACCGTTTCTCCCTTGGCCCGCAGCGCCACCATGAAGCCCGCGATCTGGGCGTCCGTGGCCTCGCCGCTCATGAAGCGGTCCATCGCCCACGCCGTGTCGCCGGCACTCAGGTCCCGCCCGCCGAGCAGTGCGCTCAGTACCTCGGGCCAGGAACGGTCCGCCGCGGTGTCGCCTCCAGCGGGGGTCACAGCGCTCATCAGCCGCTCCTGGGTGTAGTCCCGTACAACACGGGACGCGAGTCTCGACGGGTCCCACCCTATCCAGCGACGGGCACGGCGAAGGGCCCCGTCCGGTCTTCGGACGGGGCCCTTCGCCGCGCGTGGCGACGCAACGATCAGTGGTGGCCGTGGCCGCTCGTGATCTCCTTGTACTCCTCGACGGTCGGCTTGGGGATCTGGGCTTCCTCGCCGTAGTACGCCTCGCTGAGCTTGGCGCGCAGCCTCTCGGAGCCCTTCACCTTGCGCTCGACGCCGTTCCCGTCCACCGTCGGGCCGATCTGCGCCGGCACGTACTGCTCGTGCGCGGTGAGCGTGTGCAGCTGCTCCTGGCTGAGCGGCTCGTGCACCTCGATGAACTCACCGTGCGGCAGGCGCTTGATGATGCCCGACTCGCGGCCGTGCAGCACCTTCTCCTTGTCGCGGCGCTGGAGGCCGAGGCAGATCCGCTTGGTGATGACGAACGCGATGACCGGGGCGACGAAGAACGCGACCCGGACGAACCAGGTGATGGCGTTGATCGACAGGTGGAAGTGGGTGGCCCAGAGGTCGTTCCCACCACCGATCAGCAGCACCATGTACCAGGTGATCCACGCGACACCGAAGGCCGAACGCGTCGGCACGTTGCGCGGGCGGTCCAGGATGTGGTGCTCGCGCTTGTCGCCGGTGACCCAGGACTCGATGAACGGGTAGACCGCGATCGCGACCAGGACCAGCGGGAAGATCATCAGCGGGATGAACACACCCAGGACGAGAGTGTGGCCCCAGAAGTTGATCTCCCAGCCCGGCATCACACGGATCAGGCCCTCGGAGAAGCCCATGTACCAGTCGGGCTGGGCGCCGGTGGACACCTGGTCCGGCCGGTAGGGGCCCATGGCCCAGATCGGGTTGATGGAGGCGATCGCCGCGATGGCCGCGATGGCACCGAAGACCAGGAAGAAGAACCCGCCGGCCTTGGCCATGTACACCGGAAGCAGCGGCATGCCGACGACGTTGTTGTTCGTCTTGCCGGGGCCCACGAACTGCGTGTGCTTGTGGTAGAAGACCAGGATCAGGTGGCCGACCACCAGGCCGAGCATGATGCCCGGCAGCAGCAGCACGTGGATCGAGTAGAAGCGGGCCACGAAGTCGCCGCCCGGGAACTCCCCGCCGAAGAGGAAGAACGACAGGTACGTGCCGACGATCGGCACGGACAGGACCGCGCCCTCCATGAAGCGGACACCGGTGCCGGAGAGCAGGTCGTCCGGGAGCGAGTAGCCGGTGAAGCCGGTGAACATGCCCAGGACGAACAGCAGGAAGCCGAACAGCCAGTTGACCTCGCGCGGCTTGCGGAACGCGCCCGTGAAGAACACGCGCATCATGTGCACGAACATGCCCGCGAGGAAGATCAGCGCCGCCCAGTGGTGGATCTGCCGGATCAGCAGACCACCGCGCACATCGAAGGAGATGTGCATGGTCGAGTTGAACGCCTCGGACATCAGCTGACCCTGCAGCGGGACGTAGCTGCCGTGGTACTCCACCTCGTTCATCGACGGGTGGAAGAACAGCGTCAGATACACACCCGTGAGGATGATGATGATGAAGCTGTAGAGGCAGACCTCACCCAACATGAACGACCAGTGGTCGGGGAAGATCTTGCGCATGTTGGCCTTGGCCAGGGAGTAGATCCCCAGGCGGCCGTCGGCCCAGTCGGCGACCCGCTCACCGGCGGGTGCCTTCTCGCGCGAGCGCGAGTCGGAGGTGTTCGTAGTGCTCATCCGCGCTCCCAGAATGCAGGGCCGACGGGCTCTTCGAAGTCGCCGAGCGCCTCGAGGTAGCCCTCGTCGTTCACGCCGATGCGCAGCTGCGGCAGGGCGTGACCGGCGGGGCCGAAGATCACCCGGGCACCGTCGGAGAGGTCGAAGGTGGACTGGTGGCAGGGGCACAGCACGTGGTGCGTCTGCTGCTCGTACAGGGAGATCGGGCAACCGACGTGGGTGCAGATCTTCGAGTACGCCACGATGCCCTCGTGCGACCACTCGAGCTCGCGCTTGTCCTTGATGTTGTCCGGCTGGATCCGGACGATCATCAGGGCCGCCTTGGCGATCTCGGTCTGGAACTCCTCGTCGTGCTCCTCCAGGCCCTCGGGCTTGGCGAAGGTCAGCGAGCCGACCGCGACGTCGGAGGCACGCAGCGGCTCGTTGGTGTTCATGTTGACGAGCAGCTTGCCCTTGGACCACAGGGTGTGGCGGAGCTTGGTGCCCGGCAGCGGACCGAGGTCGCGCAGCAGCATGACGCCGGAGAGCGGGAACAGGGCCAGCGCGCCGAGCATCGTGTTGCGGATCAGCTTGCGACGGCCGAGCGCGGACTCTTTGGCGCCCTGCTTGAAGTCGGCCATGACCTTGGCCCTGACCTCGGGTTCCGCCTCGATCGGGTGCCGCTCGTCGGTGATCTCCTCGTCGGACATCAGGGTGCGGGCCCAGTGGACCGCGCCCGCGCCGATCAGGAACAGCGCCGCACCGAGGGTCAGGCCCAACGCGAAGTTCAGCGCGTTGACGTGCCCGATCGGGAAGACGTAGATCGCCCTGTCGTGCGGGATCGCCACGTACGAGACGATGAAGCCGACGGTGGCCAGCATCGACAGCACGAACATCATGGCGACCGTGCGCTCGGACCGCCTGGCGGCCCGCTCGTCGATGTCCTGGACGCGGTGCTCGTGGGGCGGCAGCCCGGGGTCGGCGAACGGGTCCTTCTCGTCCGCGACGCCTACGGCACCGTGAGCGTGGTCCTGCTCAACGGGCAGGTTCTCTTCTGGAATGTCTTGGCTACTCATGACTTCTTGGCCTTTGCGGTCCGAGCGGCGACCCAGACGGCGACCGCGATCAGCGCGCCGAGTCCGAAGATCCAGGCGAACAGTCCCTCACTGACGGGACCGAGCCCGCCCAGCTCGAGACCGCCGGGGCTCACGGTGTCGTCGCCGTTGACCGCGTCGAGGTACGCGATGATGTCCTTCTTGTTCTGCTCCGACAGCGTGGTGTCGGGGAAGGAGGGCATGTTCTGCGGGCCGGTCTGCATGGCCTCGTAGATGTGTTTCGGGGCGACGCCTTCGAGGTCCGGGGCGAACTTGCCGTGCGTCAGCGCACCGCCCTTGCCGGTGAAGTTGTGGCACTGCGCGCAGTTCGTACGGAACAGCTCGCCGCCCTTGGCGATGTCGGCGCCGTCGGGGCCGTACTGCGCCTCGGTCGGGACGTTCGGACCGGCACCGAGCGAAGAGATGTACGTCGCGAGCTGGTCGATCTCGGCCTGCGAGTAGATGTTCTTCTTCTTCGGGACCTGCGCGCCCGGCTGCTGGGCCGGCATACGGCCGGTGCCGACCTGGAAGTCGACGGCCGCGGCGCCCACGCCCACGAGGCTCGGACCGTCAGTGGTGCCCTGACCACCGGTGCCGTGGCAGCTGGCGCAGCCGACGGCGAAGAGCTTCTTGCCCTCGTCGATGGCCAGGGACTGGGCGGTTGTGTCTGCCTTCGCCTGGCTCGTGGGTGCGAGCAGGACGTACAGCCCCCCGGTGCATGCCAGCGCGAGGAGTAGGACGACGACCGCCGCCAACGGGTGGCGTCGTCGTGCGGAGAGCTTTTTCACGGATTACTCCGGGGTCAGGATCTTCTGCGTCGATGCTTCTGGAAGGTGCGGGAGCGGGCCCCGGCTACTTGATCAAATAGATCGTGGCGAAGAGGCCGATCCAGACGACATCGACGAAGTGCCAGTAGTAGGACACGACGATGGCCGCGGTCGCCTGCTCGTGGGTGAACCTCTTCGCCGCGTAGGTGCGGCCGAGGACGAACAGGAAGGCGATGAGGCCGCCCGTCACGTGCAGGCCGTGGAACCCGGTGGTCAGGTAGAAGACCGAGCCGTACGGGTCGGAGGAGAGCGAGAGCCCGTCCTTCTTGACCAGCTCGGTGTATTCGTACACCTGACCGCCGATGAAGATCGCACCCATGATGAAGGTGACGATGAACCACATCCGGAGCTTCTTCACATCACCGCGCTCGGCGGCGAACACGCCGAGCTGGCAGGTGAGGGAGGAGAGCACCAGGACCGTGGTGTTGGTCGCCGAGAACGGAAGGTTCAGGGCGTGCGCCATTTCCTTCCAGTGCTCGGGACCGGTCACCGATCGCAGGGTGAAGTACATCGCGAAGAGGGCCGCGAAGAACATCAGCTCGGAACTCAGCCAGATGATGGTTCCGACGCTGGTGAGGTTCGGCCGGTTGACCGACGGGTGCGCGTGCCCGGTTTCTACTGTCGTTGCTGTCGCCACGACCGACATTATGTCGGTCGCTTATCTCGCCCTCACTACGGGGGGTGCAGTTCGGAGTGTTCGCAGGTCCTGTACTGCCCGGATGGCCCATCGAAGCGATGTTCCAACAGGTGTTGGGGGGGTGTTCAAGGGAGTAGCATCCGCCGCATCGGTTCTGTCCGTACGACGCTGACGTCCCGGAGGAAGAATGCAGCCGACCGCCACGGTGCTGGTCTACAGCGACGACTCCAACACCCGCGAGCAGGTGCGGTTGGCCTCCGGCAGGCGGCCGGCTCCTGACGTGCCTCTCGTCGAGTTCCTGGAGTGTGCAACGCCGGCCGCCGTGCTCAAGGAGCTGGATCGGGGCGGGATCGATGTGTGCGTCCTGGACGGTGAGGCCGTGCCGATGGGGGGCATGGGGCTGTGCCGTCAGATCAAGGACGAGATCTTCAACTGCCCGCCGGTGCTGCTGCTGATCGGGCGGCCGCAGGATGCGTGGCTGGCCACGTGGAGCCGTGCGGAGGCGGCGGTGACGCTGCCGGTGGATCCGGTGGAGTTCGCGGCGGCGTTGGCTTCCTTGTTGCGGGAGCGGAAGGCTTTGAGCGCGTAGGGGCTCGGTTCAGCTGATACAGCCCCGCCCCGGGTAGCTCAGACGGCCGTTGGTTGCAGTCTTGCCGCTTCCTCAGGGCCGGGGCCCTCCGGGTTGCCGGCGACCAGGGCGCTGCCGCCGCGCCAGTTCTTCCAGGCGAGGTTCCAGTCGCCGAAGCCGTTGCCGAAGCTCTCCATCGTGTGGCCGTCGGAGTTTATGACCTGGACGACGTCGCCCTCGCGGACGTGCTCGAAGAACCAGGCGGCGTTGGCGGTGCTCATGCCGGTGCAGCCGTGGCTGACGTTGGCGTAGCCCTGGGAGCCGACGGACCAGGGGGCGGCGTGGACGTACTCGCCGCTCCAGGTGACGCGGGTGGCGTAGTAGACCGGTAGGTCGTACGACTCCGAGGAGCCCTCGGCGATGCCGATGCTGGTGCCGCGCATCCGTACGAAGTACTCCTTGGCCAGGACGACCTTGACGCCGTTGCGGGTCTCGAAGCCGGGCTTGCCGGTGGTGACGGGTATCTCCTTGATCACCTCGCCGTTCTTGTAGACCTTCATCGCGTGGGACGAGGCGTCGGTCACCGCGATGAGACGGTCACCGGTGGTGAGCTTCAGCGGCTTCGAGGTGCCGCCCCACACACGGTCGCTGATCTTTATGCCCTCCAGGTTGCTGCGTATCTGGATGGTGGCGTGGGCGGGCCAGTACTCCTTGGGGCGGTAGTGGAGTTCCTTGTCGTTCACCCAGTGCCAGCCGCCGCTCGCGGCGGGCATGGAGTCGACCTTGAGGGCGCGCTCGACGACGGCCCGCTGGGCCTTGTCCTTGACGGGCATGCTCAGTTCGGCCGTGATGGGCTGGCCGACGCCGTACGTGCCCGACTTGGGCCCGAAGGTCACCTTCAGGCGCTTGTGGGTGCGGGGCTTGCCGGTGTCGAAGTCGAGGACCCGGCGGCCAGGCGCCCCGTCCTCGTTCTCGGTGCTCACCCGGACCGTGTAGTGGGCGTTGGCGGCCAGCGGAGCGGTGCTGTGCCAGCGGCCGCCGTCGGCGGAGAGTTCGCCCGCCAGGTAGCGTCCTGCCGCGTCCCTGGCCGTGACGTCCGTGATGCGGCCGTCGTCCTCGGCGGTGACTTCCAGGGGCTTGTCCGGGTCGGCCTTCTTCCGGTCGCCGGTGGGGCCGTTGAAGGAGATCTGGTCCGTCGCGTCGTACGGCGTGGCGGACAATGGGTGGCCGTCGCCGCCGCAGGCGGTGACGCCCACGCCGAGGGCGATCACCAGCAGCGTGCAGCCGACGACGGTGCGGGTGCGGGGTGCGTGGCTCATGACTTCACGCTAGGGAGCTACGTCAAGGGCGGCGCGCCGGGTGACTCGTACGAGTGACACACATTGCGGCAAAAGCAGGAGCCCGGACACTCCTGGCGGAGTGTCCGGGCTCCTGGGAGCTCAGCTCGTGCTACTGGGTGCGGTTCTCACCACGGTAGTACTCGAAGACCCAGCCCCACAGACCGATCATGATCAGCGGCGCCGAGAAGTACATCAGCCACCAGCCGATCGCGACCGCCAGGAAGGCGAGCGCCCCGCCGATCGCGAGGGAGAGGGGCTGCCAGCTGTGCGGGCTGAAGAACCCGACCTCGCCGGCGTCGTCCGCGACGTCCGCTTCCTTGTCGTCCTGCGCGCCCGCGTCGACCCGCCGGGCCGTGAAGCCCAGGTAGAAGCCGATCATGATGGACAGGCCGAACGCCAGGAAGAGGGCCGTGGTGCCCGCCGGCTCCTTCGACCACACGCCATAGACGATCGCCATGGCGAGGATGAAGACGCTCAGCCAGATGAACATCCTGCCCTGGATCTTCACTTGCCGGCCTCCTTGCCGCCGTTGCCGGCCAGAGCCTTGTCACCGTGAGGCGCGTTCTCGAGCTGGTCGAGAGCGGCGATCTCCGGGTGGTGCAGGTCGAACGCCGGGGATTCGCTGCGGATCCGCGGCAGGGTGAGGAAGTTGTGCCGCGGGGGCGGGCACGAGGTCGCCCACTCGAGCGAGCGGCCGTAGCCCCACGGGTCGTCGACGTTGACCGGCTTGCCGTACTTGGCCGTCTTCCACACGTTGTAGAGGAACGGCAGGATCGACAGGCCGAGCAGGAACGAGCTGATCGTCGAGATCGTGTTCAGGGCGGTGAAGCCGTCGGCCGCGAGGTAGTCGGCGTAACGACGGGGCATGCCCTCGGCACCCAGCCAGTGCTGGACCAGGAAGGTGCCGTGGAAGCCGATGAACAGCGTCCAGAAGGTGATCTTGCCGAGGCGCTCGTCGAGCATCTTGCCGGTCATCTTCGGCCACCAGAAGTGGAAGCCGGAGAACATCGCGAAGACGACGGTGCCGAAGACGACGTAGTGGAAGTGCGCCACCACGAAGTACGAGTCGGAGACGTGGAAGTCCATCGGCGGCGAGGCCAGGATGACGCCGGTCAGACCACCGAAAGTGAAGGTGACCAGGAAGCCGGTCGCCCAGAGCATCGGGGTCTCGAAACTCAGGGACCCCTTCCACATCGTTCCGATCCAGTTGAAGAACTTCACGCCGGTCGGCACGGCGATCAGGAACGTCATGAAGGAGAAGAACGGCAGGAGCACACCGCCGGTGACGTACATGTGGTGCGCCCACACCGTCACGGACAGGCCCGCGATGGAGATGGTCGCCGCGATCAGGCCCATGTAACCGAACATCGGCTTGCGGGAGAACACCGGGATCACTTCGGAAATGATCCCGAAGAAGGGCAAGGCGATGATGTACACCTCTGGATGGCCGAAGAACCAGAAGAGGTGTTGCCACAGCAGGGCTCCGCCGTTGGCCGAGTCGAAGACGTGAGCCCCGAATTTTCGGTCCGCCTCCAGGGCGAACAGCGCGGCCGCCAGCACCGGGAAGGCCAGCAGCACCAGCACCGCGGTGAGCAGCACGTTCCACACGAAGATCGGCATGCGGAACATGGTCATGCCGGGGGCGCGCATGCAGATGATGGTGGTGATGAAGTTGACCGCGCCCAGGATGGTGCCGAAGCCGGAGAAGGCCAGGCCCATGATCCACATGTCGGCGCCGATGCCCGGCGAGCGGACCGCGTCCGACAGCGGGCTGTAGGCGAACCAGCCGAAGTCGGCCGCGCCCTGCGGGGTGAGGAAGCCGCCGACCGCGATCGTCGAGCCGAACAGGTAGAGCCAGTAGGCGAACATGTTCAGCCGCGGGAACGCCACGTCGGGCGCGCCGATCTGCAGCGGCATGATCCAGTTCGTGAAGCCGGCGAACAACGGCGTCGCGAACATCAGCAGCATGATCGTGCCGTGCATCGTGAACGCCTGGTTGAACTGCTCGTTCGACATGATCTGCAGGCCCGGACGGGCCAGCTCGGCGCGCATGAACAGCGCCATCACGCCGCCGACCATGAAGAACGCGAACGACGTGACCAGGTACAGCGTGCCGATCGTCTTGTGGTCAGTGGTCGTCAGCCACTTGATGACCACGCTGCCGCGGGTCTGGCGCCGGACCGGCAGCTCGTCCGTGTAGTGGGACCCTGCTGCCGCGGCACCCTGGGGTTCGTTGAGGATGCTCACAGGTTGTTCGTCTCCCGGTTCTTCTCGTGGCTCGTCTGCGCGATGCCGGCGGGAACGTAACCGGTCTGCCCCTTCTTGGCGAGGTCCTTGAGGTGCTGCTCATAGCGCTCGGGGGAGACGACCTTCACGTTGAACAGCATCCGGGAGTGGTCGACGCCGCACAGCTCGGCGCACTTGCCTCGGAAGGTGCCCTCCTTGTTGGGAGTCACCTCGAAGGCGTTGGTGTGGCCCGGGATGACGTCCTGCTTCATCAGGAACGGCAGCACCCAGAAGGAGTGGATGACGTCACGCGAAGTGAGGACGAAGCGGACCGTCTTGCCCTTGGGCAGCCAGAGGGTCGGGCCCGGGTTGCCGTTCTGCGGGTTCCGCGTGCCGGGCGTGCCGACGTCGTAGACACCGCCGGCGTTCGCCGGGAAGTCCTCCTTGAACCGGTCCGGAATCGCGTCCAGGTTCTTGTCGGTCTTCGCGTCACCGGTGGAACCCGCGACGGGCTCGACGTAGTTGAAGCCCCAGCTCCACTGGAAGCCGACGACGTTGATCGTGACGTCGGGCTCCTTCTTGAGGCTGAGGAGCTTCGTCTCGTCGCGGGCCGTGAAGTAGAAGAGCACCGAGACGATGATGAGCGGGACCACCGTGTACAGCGCCTCGATGGGCATGTTGTACCGGGTCTGCGGAGGGACCTCGACCTTGGTGCGGGTGCGCCGGTGGAATATCGCACTCCAGAGGATCAGGCCCCACACCAGCACGCCGACGGCGAGCGCGGCAGCCCAGGAGCCCTGCCACAGGGAGAGGATCCGCGGAGCCTCTTCCGTGGTCGGGGTGGGCATACCAAGGCGGGGGAAGTCCTTGTATGTGCAACCGGTCGCGGTCGCCAGGACCAGGCCGGCGGTCATTGCCTGCAGCAGCTTCCGCCGCATCGGGCGCCGCGGCGAGCGGTCGGAGCCGTTGGGACTCACGTAGCGCCTTCCCGAGAGTCTCGCCCGCGCGGTTGAGCTGCGGCCTTCTCGCTGGTCGGTCGCCGCCCTGCGTCGGGCAGGGGTTTGGATGTTTATGCGGACCAAACCCTAGCCGACGCGATTTGGGGGTGCGCGGGGAGGGGGGCGCAACGCGCCGCGGGTTGTGCGGGGCGCCCAGTACCTCGAGGGGTCCTGTCAGTTGGCGGCTGCGGGTACGTCGTGGATTCTCGCGCGGTTCCCGCGCCCCTTCAGGGCGCTTAGCGTTGCCGTATGCCCTACTTCGACGCAGCTTCCGCCGCTCCTCTTCATCCTGTCGCCCGTCAGGCGCTGCAGGCCTCGCTCGACGAGGGGTGGGCGGATCCCGCGCGCCTGTACCGGGAGGGGCGGCGGGCTCGGATGTTGTTGGACGCGGCGCGGGAGGCGATGGCCGAAGCCGTCGGGTGTCGGCCGGACGAGGTGGTGTTCGCCTCGTCCGGCACTCGTGCGGTGCACTCCGGGGTCGCCGGGGCGCTGGCGGGGCGGCGGCGGGTGGGACGCCACCTGGTCGTGTCGGCGGTCGAACACTCTTCGGTACTGCATTCGGCGGAGGTGTTCGAGGCGGACGGCGGGTCGGTGACCGAGGTGCCGGTGCTGCGGTCGGGGGCGGTGACCGCGGAGTCGTACGAGGAGGCCCTGCGGCCCGACACCGCGCTGGCGTGTCTGCAGTCGGCCAATCACGAGGTGGGGACGGAGCAGCCGGTGGCGGGCGTCGCCGAGCTGTGCCGGGCGGCCGGGGTGCCGTTGCTGGTGGACGCGGCGCAGTCGCTCGGGTGGGGGCGGGTCGAGGGTGACTGGTCGCTGCTGACGGCGAGCGCGCACAAATGGGGCGGGCCGTCGGGGGTCGGGGTGCTCGTGGTGCGGAAGGGGGTGCGGTTCGCTCCTCAAGGGCCGGTGGACGAGCGGGAGTCGGGGCGGGCGGCCGGGTTCGAGAACATTCCGGCGATCGTGGCGGCGGCGGCCTCGCTGCGGGCGGTGCGGGCCGAGGCGGCGCAAGAGGCGGTACGGCTGCGGGAGCTGACGGAGCAGATCCGGGCGCGGGTGCCGCGGCTGGTGCCGGACGTGGAGGTGGTCGGCGATCCGGAGCGGCGGCTGCCCGGGATCGTGACCTTCTCCTGTCTCTATGTCGACGGGGAGACACTGCTGCACGAGCTGGACCGTGCCGGTTTCTCCGTCTCGTCCGGATCGTCCTGCACGAGCAGCACGCTGACTCCCAGCCATGTGCTGAGGGCGATGGGGGTGCTGAGTGAGGGAAATGTGCGGATCTCGCTGCCGGTCGGGACGCCGGAGGAGGACGTCGAGCGGTTTCTCGACGTGCTGCCGGGGGCGGTGGCGGCGGTGCGGGAGAAGCTGGGGGCGCCGGTCGCCGAGGCGGTCGTACGTGACGACGCCCTGGTCGTCGACTCCCTGGGCAAGCGCTGCCCGATCCCGGTCATCGAGCTGGCGAAGGTCATCGGCGATGTGCCGGTCGGCGGCGTGGTCCGGGTGCTCTCGGACGACGAGGCCGCGCGGCTGGACATTCCGGCGTGGTGCGAGATGCGGGGCCAGGAGTACGTCGGTGAGGAGCCGGCGGACCGGGGTTCGGCCTACGTGGTCCGCCGGCTCTCCTGACTCAGCGCAGGTGCGCCTGGACCTCGGCGGCGGCCTCATGGCCGTACGCCTTGGTGAAGCGGTCCATGAAGTGGGCGCGGCGCAGCTGGTACTCCTGTGTGCCCACCGTCTCGATGACGAGGGTGGCGAGCATGCAGCCGACCTGGGCGGCGCGCTCCAGGGTCACGCCCCAGGCGAGGCCGGAGAGGAAGCCGGCGCGGAAGGCGTCGCCGACGCCGGTGGGGTCGGCCTTGCGCTCCTCCTCCGGGCAGCCGACGACGATCGGCTTGTCGCCGACCCGCTCGATGCGGACGCCCTGTGCGCCGAGGGTGGTGACGCGGTGGCCGACCTTGGACAGGATCTGCTCGTCCGTCCAGCCGGTCTTGGACTCGATGAGGCCCTTTTCGTACTCGTTCGAGAAGAGGTACGTCGCCCCGTCCAGCAGTATCCGGATCTCGTCGCCCCCCATACGGGCGATCTGCTGGGAGAAGTCGGCGGCGAAGGGGATGGAGCGAGAGCGGCACTCCTCGGTGTGGCGGAGCATCGCCTCCGGGTCGTCGGCGCCGATCAGCACCAGGTCGAGGCCGTCGACGCGGTCGGCGACGGTCTTGAGCTCGATCTGGCGGGCCTCGCTCATCGCGCCGGTGTAGAAGGAGCCGATCTGGTTGTGGTCGGCGTCCGTCGTACAGACGAAGCGGGCGGTGTGCAGCGTCTCGGAGATACGCACCGAGGCGGTGTCTACGCCGTGCCGGTCCAGCCAGGCCCGGTACTCGTCGAAGTCGAAGCCCGCGGCCCCGACCAGGATCGGCTCGGTGCCCAGCTGGCCCATGCCGAAAGCGATGTTGGCGCCGACGCCGCCCCGGCGGACGTCGAGGTTGTCGACCAGGAAGGAGAGCGAGACCGTGTGCATTTGGTCCGCGACGAACTGGTCGGCGAAGCGGCCGGGGAAGGTCATGAGGTGGTCGGTGGCGATGGAGCCGGTGACTGCGATGCGCACGGCGTTGACTCTCCTGTGGGGAGACGGATTGACAGCTCACGCTATCGGGTCGGCGTGGGACTCTGCGAGGCACGAAGGACCACTGAAGAGGCCAAAACTACCCGATAGTAGATCTTTCTTCGCAGGGTCGGCCGTGCCTACGGTGCCGCTATGACGAACCTCGAGGTCCATGCTCCCGCCCCCGCCGACCTGGACGGCGACCTGGCGTCGCTGCGCGGCGACTGCGCGCGGATGGCTCCCCACTGGGCGGTTCCCGACCGGATGACCGCCCTTCCGGTCTCCCCGTCACGCATCCACGGCGTGACCGTGCCCCCGGCGTCGGCGCGGCTGCTGGACGCGATGTCGGAGTACGGCGACTGAGGCGGCGCTTTTAGGGGAACCGCGCGCTCCCCCGCTGCGTCCCATCGGCGTCCCCCGTAAAGGGGATGCGGGATACGACCCGTGGACCGACCCCTTTGTCAGGGGCGGGTCAGGGTTATGGGACGGATGCACAGCCGAAGGAGCGATGCGGTGAACACCGAGCGACCCGACAACGACGACGTCGGCCCGGAGGACGGCGCCGCCGAGAAGGCCGGTACGCCGCGGGACGCCGATGACACCACCGGGCCCGCCGCGGAGAAGGGCGCCGCCTCGGAGTCGGCCTCGGAACAGGAGGAGACCCCGGACGCAACCGAGTCGGCCGCCGAGCGGGAGCAGGCCCCGGACGCAACCGGGTCCGCCTCGCAGCAGGAGCAAGCCCCGGACGCAGCCGAGTCGGCCGCCGAGCAGGAGGAGACCCCGGAAGCCGGTGAGCCGGTCTCCGAGCAGGAAGCCTCGGCGGGCGCCCCTGAGACCGACGCGTCTCCCGCCCTTGAGGCCGACGCGTCTCCCGCCCTTGAGGCCGGCTCGGCCCCCGCTCCCGACACCGACGTGTCCCCCTCTCTGGGCGGCGACGCGTCCGAGAGTGACGTCCGCCACAGCGACAACCGGCCACGCCGCCGCCCCACCCTGGTCGCCGCCTCCGTCGCAGCCGCCGTGCTGCTCGTCGGCGGTGGTGGGGCGTACCTCGCCACCACCGCCTCCGGGGGCTCTGACGGCCGTACGGCGTCCGGGGCCGGCGGTGACGGCACTCCCCCGCCACTCGCCCTCGACGGGTACTCCGAGGGCGCCGGCTCGAACGGCATCGCGCCCGGCGAGCCCAACCCGTACGGCGTCACCTACCGCGCCGACGGCACGCTCCCGGACGGTCCCGGTTCGGCGCCCGTGTACCGGTCGGGCGGCGCCGTCACCGAGGAGCAGGCGGCCGGGCTGGCGAAGGCACTCGGTGTCGAGGGGAAGCCGGTGGTGCAGGGGCAGACCTGGAGGGTCGGGGCGACGGACGGTTCGGGGCCGAGTCTGCAGGTGAACCGGCAGGCGCCGGGCACCTGGACGTTCCATCGGTACGCGCCCGGCCCCGACGCCTGCCAGAGCGAGACCGTGTGCGTGAGCGACCCCGCCGACCCGTCCGTCGACCCGGTGAGCGAGGCGGTCGCGAAGCAGGCGGCCGCGCCGGTCCTGAAGGCGGTGGGTCAGGACGACGCGAAGCTGGACGCGAGCCAGTCCGTCGGCGCCCAGCGGATCGTGAACGCCGATCCCGCCGTCGGCGGGCTGCCGACCTACGGCTGGACGACCGGGGTCACCGTCAGCGCACAGGGCGAAGTGGTGGGCGGCAACGGTCAGTTGGAGGTGCCGACGAAGGGCGATACGTACCCCGTGCTGAGCGCGGAGAAGACGCTGGGCCTGATGAACGCGGCACCCGGGAGCGACCCCCGCATGGGCATCGGCGGCTGCGTCACCCCCGTACCGCTGAAGGACCGGCTGGAAGCTCCCTGCGGCGAGTCCAGTGGCTCGCCGAAGGCGGGGCGGAAGGAGACGATCACGGTCGAGAAGGCCGTGTTCGGGCTGGCGTCGCATCTGGTGGACGGACGGCAGGCGCTGGTGCCGTCCTGGCTGTTCGAGGTGCGGGCGGCGGGCGCGCAGGACACGTTCGAGGTGACGCATCCGGCGGTCGACCCGAAGTACCTGACCTCGCCCACGCCCTCCGCCCAGCCGCCAACGCCCTCCGCCCAGCCGACCGAGCCGGGCGACGAGCCGACCGCCGCGCCGGCCACCCGGGACGTCCGGGTGGAGGGCTACACGGCCGAGGGGACGGAGCTGACCGTGAGCTTCACGGGGGGCGTGTGCGCCGACTACAAGGCGACGGCGAGCGAGAGTTCGGGCGAGGTGAGGGTCACGGTGACCGAGACGCCCTGGCCGGACAAGGTCTGCATCATGATCGCCAAGGTGTACCACCAGACCGTGCGGCTGGAGGAGCCGCTCGGCGACCGCAAGGTCGTGGGGGCGGACGGCAAGGAGATCCCGCTGGAGAAGGCGGGGGCACGGCTCCCGGAGACGTCCGGAGCGCGGTAGCGCGGCACCGGACATGCGCGAAGGCGGCGGCCCTGTCGGAGGGGGCCGCCGCCTTCTTGTCGCTGGGCAGTCCAGCTGTGGGGCTTAGCTGAAGGAGTCGCCGCAGGCGCAGGAGCCCGTCGCGTTCGGGTTGTCGATCGTGAAGCCCTGCTTCTCGATGGTGTCGACGAAGTCGATGGACGCGCCGCCCAGGTACGGGGCACTCATGCGGTCGGTGACGACCTTGACACCGCCGAAGTCCTTCACGACGTCGCCGTCGAGCGAACGCTCGTCGAAGAAGAGCTGGTAGCGCAGGCCGGAGCAGCCGCCGGGCTGAACGGCGACGCGCAGGGCCAGGTCTTCGCGGCCTTCCTGGTCGAGCAGGGCCTTGACCTTCGCCGCGGCGGCGTCGGACAGGATGATGCCGTCGGTGACGGTGCTGGTCTCGTCCGATACGGACATCTACATCTCTCCCGGGTTGTACGGAGACTGCTTGCCGACGGTTGCAACCGACGGGGCCGCGGATTCATTCCGGGCCGAGGACGTGTTCTCCACTTCCCTCTACTTCATTCATGCTCGCACACCCGCGCTGAAGCGAACAGCGGCCTCAGGGGGCTTCGACCCGGGCTTCGGGATTCACGTCACATCGACGTTATGACCATCGTGAAAAGGGCGTGAACCGGGTTATGATAGATAACGTCAGTTCGACGAAAAGTAGAAAGGGTGCGTGACGTGACCACCGCCCAGACCACGGAGCTCGACGTACAGCCGACTCCGCTCGCCCTGTTGCTGCTCGGCCGCGAGGCCGACCCGAGGAGCGAGCGGGGCGTCGAGTGTCCCGGCGACCTGCCTTCGCCCTCCGACCCTGACCTGGTCGAGCGCGCCCGCGCGGCCAAGGAGAAGCTCGGCGACAAGGTGTTCGTCCTCGGCCACCACTACCAGCGCGACGAGGTCATCCAGTTCGCCGACGTCACGGGCGACTCCTTCAAGCTGGCCCGGGACGCGGCCGCGCGCCCGGAGGCCGAGTACATCGTGTTCTGCGGTGTGCACTTCATGGCGGAGTCGGCCGACATCCTGACGTCCGACGACCAGAAGGTGGTCCTGCCCGACCTCGCCGCCGGGTGCTCGATGGCCGACATGGCCACGGCCGAGCAGGTAGCCGAGTGCTGGGACGCGCTGACCGAGGCCGGCATAGCCGAGCAGGTCGTGCCCGTCTCGTACATGAACTCCTCGGCGGACATCAAGGCGTTCACCGGCAAGCACGGCGGCACGATCTGCACCTCGTCCAATGCGAAGAAGGCCCTGGAGTGGGCCTTCGAGCAGGGCGAGAAGGTCCTGTTCCTGCCCGACCAGCACCTCGGCCGCAACACCGCCGTGCGGGACCTGGGGATGACGCTGGAGGACTGCGTCCTCTACAACCCGCACAAGCCGAACGGGGGGCTGACCGCCGAGCAGCTGCGCGACGCGAAGATGATCCTGTGGCGGGGCCACTGCTCGGTGCACGGCCGCTTCAGCCTGGAGTCGGTGCGGGATGTGCGCGAGCGCATCCCCGGCGTGAACGTGCTCGTCCACCCCGAGTGCAAGAACGAGGTCGTGGCGGCGGCGGACTACGTCGGCTCGACCGAGTACATCATCAAGGCCCTGGAGGCGGCCCCCGCCGGTTCCAAGTGGGCCATCGGGACCGAGCTGAATCTCGTACGACGCCTGGCGAACCGTTTCGCTCCCGAGGGCAAGGAGATCGTCTTCCTCGACAAGACGGTCTGCTTCTGCTCGACGATGAACCGCATCGACCTCCCCCACCTGGTGTGGACCCTGGAGTCACTCGCCGAGGGCAACCTGGTCAACCGCATCGAGGTCGACAAGGAGACCGAGGCGTTCGCGAAGCTGGCGCTGGAGCGGATGCTGGCGCTGCCGTAGCCCCGTTCCCGGCCCCGTTCACTCCGCCGCGGGTTTCCGCTCGGGGTGGGCGGGGTCGAGGGCGAAGAGGTGGCCGTTCGGGGTGGACACGACCAGCGCGCCGTCGTGGAGCAACACCTTGGGCTGGAACATGCCGGAGGTCACCCACTCGGTGCGCGGCAACGTCTCCCACAGCACCGTTCCCCTGCGGCCGTCGAGGGCGGCCACGCGCCCGCTGGCGCTGGCCATGTACAGAGCCCCGGCCCGAGGGTCGTACCGCGCCTCTCCCGGTTGTTCCAGGCTGGTGCTGGTCTTCCACAGCAGCTTGCCCGTACGCGCCGACACGGCGGTCACCTGACCGTTGGACGCGGTGAACCACAGGGTGGCGTCCGCCATCGTCACGTTGTCCCCGTAGTCGTCCGCCAGCTTCGTCGAGGTGCGCGCGCCGGTCTTCGGGTCCAACAGCAGGATCCCGAAGTAGTTCAGGTCCTCCGCGTCCATCTCCATCAGGACCAGCCGGTCGTCGAGGGCCCCGAGAATGCCGCTGGCGGCCGGGGTCTTCAGGGTCCGCACCGAACCGTCGGTCCGGTCCACCTCCAGGAGCCGGGCGGTCGTTTGATCGGCGGCCTCGGCCGGGCTGCAGTTCGCGTACAACCCGTCGCCGGCCGTCAGGAACGAGCAGTAGTAGCCGGCGGGCAGCCGTGCGGTCCAGAGCTCGGCGCCCGTGCGCGGCGACCTGGCCGTCGCCTCCCGGCCGGTGTCGGAGGTCAGCACGACGTCGCCGGACAGGGCCGGCTCGAGGTTCGCTTCGTTCACCCTGCGGTGCCACCGCTCGGCGCCGGTCTCGATGTCGAGGGCGAAGACGTCGACCGGGTCGCTCTCGCCGGATTCGCTGGAGACGGACTGGCTCAGGAGCAGCGTGTCGTCCCGGACGCCGAGCAGCGAGGCGGAGTACGTCCCGCTCCCGGCACGGGACGGTGCGACCTCGGCGCGCCAGACGGTCTTGCCGGTCAGGGCGTCCACGCGTACCGGAAGAATGCTCTCACCCGCGCAGTAGACGGCGTCCTCGTGCAGCAAACAGTCGGGCTCACCCGACAGCAGACCCTCCTGCGCTCCCAACGCCTTCTCGGCGCCGAGCGGCGCCGCCTTGAACACCGTGGTCTCCCACGGCTTCCAGCCGCCGGGCAGCGCCGACCACCGCGAGGTCGCCCCGCCGCCGCTCTCCGCCCATCCCGGCCCGAGCATCAGATAGGCCGTCAGCCCGAGGGCGAGTGCGCCGACCGTGCCGGTCGCGGCCAGCAGCGGGCGGATACGGCGGCTCCGGCGGCCGGGGTGGGTCGTTTCGGCCGGATCGGCGAGGGTCCCGAGGCGGGTGTCCGGCGTGGCGGGGAGGTGCTCCAGGCGCAGCGACACGGTGGCAAGGTCGCCCGCGTCGGGCTCGGGCAGGGCGGCGGCGAACTCCCTGGCCAACTCGTCGAGTCCGGGCCGGTCCGCCGCCTCCTTGGCCAGGCAGCGCTTCAGGATGCCGCTCAGCGGCTGCCCCACCCCGTCCAGCACGGGTTCGTCGTGGACCACCCGGTAGGCCGTCAGATAGGGGCTGTCGGCGTCGAAGGGCCCCCGCCCGGTCGTCGCGTAGACCAGGAGCGCGCCGAGCGAGAAGACGTCGGAGGCGGGGCCGACCGTGCGGGCGTCGGTGAGTTGTTCCGGGGACATGAAGGGCGGGGTGCCGATCATCTGGCCCGTCTCGGTGAGGGTGTTGTGGTTCTCCGCGGCGCGGGAGATGCCGAAGTCGATGACGCGGGGGCCGTCCTCGGCCATCAGGACGTTCGCCGGCTTCAGGTCCCGGTGCACCACACCGGCCCGGTGGATGTCCCTCAGTGCCTCCACCAGCCCCAGCGCCAGCTGCCGCAGCTCGCCGCCGCGGAGCGCGCCCCGGTCGCGGATGCGCTGGGCGAGCGAGCGCCCGGGCACGTACTGGGTCGCCATCCAGGGCCGGGCCGCGTCCGGGTCGGCGTCGACGACCGGTGCGGTGAAGGCGCCGCTCACCTTGCGGACGGCCTCGATCTCCTGCCGGAACCGGGTGCGGAAGACGGCGTCCTCGGCGTACTGGGCGTGCACCACCTTCACGGCGACCTCCCGGCCCGACCGCGATCTGGCCCGGTAGACGGCTCCCATGCCACCGGCTCCGAGGCGGTCGACCAGCTTGTACCCGCCGACCGACCTGGGGTCGTCCCTGTGCAGTGACACCGCCCGATCACCCTTCCCCCGTAAGGCAGTTCGAGGGCACAGGATACGTGTGAGGTCAGTCCGCCCTCGGACGTACCAGCCCCGACTCGTACGCGATCACCACGAGCTGGGCACGGTCCCGGGCGCCCAGTTTGGCCATGGCCCGGTTGACGTGTGTCTTCACCGTGAGCGGGCTGACTTCGAGGCGTTCGGCGATCTCGTCGTTGGAGTGGCCGCCCGCGACCTGGACGAGGACCTCGCGCTCCCGGACGGTGAGCGCTGCGAGGCGCTGCGCGCGGGCGGGGTCATGGTCGTCGTCACCCGCGTCGCCCTGGGCGAGGAAGCGGGCGATGAGGCCCTTGGTCGCCGCCGGGGACAGCAGCGCCTCGCCGCCCGCCGCGACCCGGATCGCGCTGAGGAGTTCCTCGGGCTCGGACCCCTTGCCGAGAAAGCCCGAGGCACCCGCGCGCAGCGACTGCACGACGTAGTCGTCGACCTCGAAGGTCGTCAGGATGACCACGCGGACATGGGCGAGCGAGGGGTCGGCGCTGATCATGCGGGTGGCGGCGAGGCCGTCGGTGCCCGGCATCCGGATGTCCATCAGGACGAGGTCGGCCCGCTTCTCCTTGGTCAGCCGTACCGCCTCCGCGCCGTCCGACGCCTCACCCACGACCTCCATGTCGGGCTCCGAGTCGACGAGCACACGGAAGGCGCTGCGCAGCAGCGCCTGGTCGTCGGCGAGCAGGACACGGATGGTCATACGGATTCCCCCGGCTTTCCGGTGACGGCTGTGCGGGTCTTGATCGGCAGGATCGCATGGACGCGGAACCCGCCTCCGTAGCGGGGACCGGTGGTGAGGGTGCCGCGCAGGGCGTTGACGCGCTCGCGCATGCCGAGCAGGCCGTGGCCGCCCACGGTCTCCGGGTCGTGGTCCTCGCCGGCGCCGTTGTCGAGGACGGTGATCTCGACGTTCGGTCCCACGCGTACGACGCTGACCTCGGCCTTCGCCTCGGTCCCGGCGTGCTTCTGCACGTTGGTGAGGGCTTCTTGGATGACGCGGTAGGCAGCCAGGCCGACGGCGGCGGGCAGGGTGGTCCCGTTGTCCGCGCGGGCCACCTCGATGCGCAGCCCCGCGCTGCGGAAGGTGCCGACGAGTTCGTCGAGCCGGTCCAGGCCGGGCGCGGGCTCGGTCGGTGCCTCCGGGTCGCCGGACTGTCTGAGCAGCCCGACGGTGGCGCGCAGCTCGTTCAGCGCCGAGCGGCTGGCCTCCCGTACGTGGGCCAGGGCCTCCTTGGCCTGGTCGGGCCGTTTGTCCATGACATGGGCGGCGACGCCGGCCTGGACGTTGACCAGGGCGATGTGGTGGGCGACGACGTCGTGCAGGTCGCGGGCTATCCGCAGGCGTTCCTCGGCGACCCGGCGGCGGGCCTCCTCCTCGCGGGTGCGCTCGGCCCGCTCGGCGCGCTCCCTTATGGCGTGGACGAAGGCTCGGCGGCTGCGGACGGCGTCGCCCGCGGTGGCGCCGATGCCGGTCCAGGCGAAGATCGCGAGGTTCTCCTGGGCGTACCACGGGAGGGGGCCGGCGAGCATGGAGGCGCCGGTGAGGACGGTCATGGTGAGCAGGCCGACGCGCCAGGTGGTGGGGCGGTCGGTGGTGGAGGCGACGGTGTAGAGGGCGATGACCGCGGACATGGCGACGGGGGCGCGGGGGTCGCCGGTGACGGCCTCTACGAGGGAGACGGTGCCGGTGAGCGCCAGGACCGTCATGGGGGCGCGGCGGCGGAACACCAGTGCGGCGGCGCCGAGGGTCATGAGGACCAGGCTGAGGGGGGCGGGGGTGCGGAAGCCCCAGCTGACGTCGTGCTTTTCGTGCGGGTCCACGAACGAGCCGGCCACCATGCAGGCGAGTACGCCGGCCGCGAGGGCCGCGTCCAGCGCCATGGGGTGCGCTTTGAGGTGACGCCGGGCGCGCTCGAGGGTGCTCACGTTTGTCCAAGGTACGGGGGCCCTGCCGGAGGCGGAACGGGGGCCGGCTGAACGTTCCGTTTCGGCGTCAGGGCGTTGACGCGGGCCTCGCCCGGGGCTCCGCCCCCGGACCCCCGTCCCATGCCCACCCACCACCCGACTCGGTCGGCCGAATGGTGACCCTCGCCTCGGAGCTCAACCCGGGATCAGTCCGTCGTCGCTCAGTAGTTCCCGTACCTCCTCCAGCGTCGCGTCCGGCGACGGCAGGATGAGTTCCGAGGGGTGCAGGGAGTCGTCCGGCAACGGCTCGCCCAGTTCGCGGACCTTGGACAGCAGGGCCGCCAGGGTGCTGCGGAAACCGGGACCGTCGCCGTTCTCCATCTCCCTCAGGAGTTCGTCGTCCAGCTTGCTCAGCTCGGTGAGGTGGCTGTCGGCCAGACTCACCTGCCCCTCCCCCATGATCCGAACGATCATGTCGCCCTCCTCAGGCGCGGGCCCTACTGCTTGTCGAAGCGTGGAGTGTCCTGCGGCTGCTGCTGGGACTGGCCGTTGCCGCCCTCGATGGCCTGCTGGGACGACGACGAGCCACCGGCCAGCTCCGCCTTCATGCGCTGCAGTTCCAGCTCTACATCCGTACCACCGGAGAGCCGGTCCAGCTCGGCCTGGATGTCGTCCTTGTGCATGCCGGACTGGTCGTCCAGGGCGCCGGAGGCCAGCAGTTCGTCGATGGCTCCCGCCCTCGCCTGGAGCTGGGCCGTCTTGTCCTCGGCCCGCTGTATCGCCAGGCCGACGTCGCCCATCTCCTCGGAGATGCCGGAGAACGCCTCGCCGATGCGGGTCTGTGCCTGGGCCGCGGTGTACGTGGCCTTGATCGTCTCCTTCTTGGTGCGGAAGGCGTCGACCTTGGCCTGGAGCCGCTGGGCCGCCAGGGTGAGCTTCTCCTCCTCGCCCTGCAGGGTGGAGTGCTGGGTCTCGAGGTCCGTCACCTGCTGCTGCAGCGCGGCGCGGCGGGAGAGCGCCTCACGGGCCAGGTCCTCACGGCCCAGCGCGAGCGCCTTGCGGCCCTGGTCCTCCAGCTTGGACGACTGGGACTGCAGCTGGTTCAGCTGGAGTTCCAGGCGCTTGCGGGACGTGGCCACGTCGGCCACGCCTCGGCGCACCTTCTGGAGCAGCTCCAGCTGCTTCTGGTACGAGTAATCGAGGGTTTCGCGCGGGTCCTCGGCCCGGTCAAGGGCCTTGTTCGCCTTCGCGCGGAAGATCATCCCCATACGCTTCATGACACCGCTCATGGGCTTCGCGCGCCCCCTTCTGACGGACTTCCAGCTCCAGCTCTGCAACAGAACCCACAGTACGGGCCCTGCATCCATTACCGCACTGTTCGGGGACGGATGCGCTCATCCCCAAGGACGACTGGCCAAGGCACTGCTCCGGCGTAGGGAGTAGGTGACCTTCAGGGTCGCCCTGCCCTCACTCTGTCCCCTCTACAGACGACCGGTGTTGCCGGATCGTTCCCCACCGGGCCTGGGTCCATGCCCCCGCACCCCGTACCCTTGGGTTTTGTGTTCCGAAGCCGTGCCAAGGATGAGAAGGCCCCGGCCGCCGACAAGGCGCCCCTGACCGACTCCAAGCAAACCCGTGATCCGCAGGCCCCGAAGGGCCGGCCGACGCCCAAGCGCAGTGCGGCCCAGGGCCAGCGCCGCAGCGTCGCCAATACGACGACGTCGCGCAAGGAGGCATCCAAGCGTCAGCGCGACGAGCGTCGTGCGCAGCTGGAGAAGCAGCGCCAGGCGCTCGCCGGCGGTGACGAGCGCTACCTGCCCGCGCGTGACAAGGGTCCGGTGCGCAAGTTCGCGCGCGACACCATCGACTCGCGGTTCAACATCGCGGAGTTCTTCCTGCCGATGGCCGTGGTCATCCTGGTGCTGAGCATGGTGCGGGTCGGTGCGCTGCAGAGCATCGCGCTGCTGCTGTGGCTGGTCGTGATCGTGCTGATCGTGCTCGACTCGGCCCTCAACGGCTTCCGGCTGAAGAAGCGGCTGGCCGAGCGCTTCCCGGACCAGAACCGGCGCGGCGCTGTCGCCTACGCGCTGATGCGCTCCCTCCAGATGCGTCGGCTCCGGCTGCCGAAGCCGACGGTCAAGCGCGGAGAGCGGCCCTGAGCACTACGCCGTTCACCGGGGGCGCGGATGCCTGGCTGAGCAGGCTGGGCGGACTGCGGGACGTCGTACGACAGGAGCTGGTGGCCCGGCAGCTCGACGAGCAGATAGTCGGGCGGTTCCCGGTGGGGCAGCGCCTGCGAGTGCTCGACGTGGGGATGGGCCAGGGCACGCAGGCCCTGCGGCTGGCCCGGGCCGGGCATCGGGTCACCGGCGTCGAGCAGGACCCGAAGATGATCTCCGCCGTCCGGGAGGCCCTCGCCGCCGAGCCCGAGGGGATCCGGGAGCGGGTGCGGCTCGTCCAGAGCGACGGCCGGGACACCGGGGTGCACTTCCTGCCGGGCAGCTTCGACGTGGTGCTGTGCCACGGCGTGCTCATGTACGTCGACGAGCCGGATCCGCTACTGGCGGGGCTGGCCCGGATGCTCGCCCAGGGCGGGCTGCTGTCGCTGCTGGTGCGCAACGCGGACGCGCTGGCCATGCGGCCCGGGCTGTCGGGCGACTGGGCCGGGGCACTGACCGCCTTCGACACCCCCGCGTACACCAACCGGCTCGGCCTCGACGTACGCGCCGACCGTCTGGCGACCCTGACCGCGACCCTCGCGGGCATCGGGGCGCCACTCGCGGCCTGGTACGGCGTGCGGGTCTTCACGGACACCGCGGCGGACGACGCTCAGATCCCGGCCGACATCGAGACGCTGCTGACGGCCGAGGAGCGGGCCGGGCGGACGGATCCGTACCGGGGGGTCGCGGCGTTGCTGCATCTGTGCGGGGTGCGGGGCTGAACCCGAAACGGGCGAGGGGCGGCCGGTGTCCGGCCGCCCCTTCCGGCTACGCCTCCTGGGCGTGCAGGCTCATCGGACCGTAGATCTTCGTACCGTCCTCGAAGAGGTGCACCTGATCCGCACCGCCTTCGAGAAGGTCCTTCCAGTACTCCCCGATCCAGGACTCGGCGTCCCCCTGCGTGGTGAACTCCTCCGGAACCACCGCGGGCTGAACCTCGGTGCCGTCGGACTTCTCGAACCGCCACGTCCATGCCGCCATGTACGCCTCCCTGATGTGAGCACATTTCACAGCGGGAGCCGGATCTTGGTCCGGCTCCTGCCCGCAGCCTATTCGCTCCTCTGGGTACGCCGTTAAAAGACAGTGAGTGATCGGTCGTCCGACAGCCCTCAGAGGTGTCCCGGACGCGCAAGTCGAGCGGTGAACAGCGAGAATCAGGGCTGTGGAAGCTACTTTGCTCGGCACCGGCGGACCCGCGGGGCTCCCCCGCCCCGACTGTTCCTGCGCTGCCTGCGCGACCTCGCTCGGCATGGACGCCCGGGCGGCGACCTCGTTGCTCGTGGACGGGGCGCTGCTGCTGGATCTGACGCCGGGGGCGGCGTTCGCGGCGGCGCGGGTGGGGCGTTCGCTGAGCGGCGTACGGCAGGTGCTGTTGTCGCATCCGCACAGCGGGCCGGCGGTCGAGGTGCCGGCCGGGCTGCCGCGGCCCGGGCGGGTGCCGGACGGGCGGGAGTTGGCGCTGCTGACGGGGCATCGGGTGCGGGCGGTGGCGATGGACGCGCCGGGGACCGGGTACGCGGTGACCGGCCCTGACGGGCAGCGGCTGCTGTATCTGCCGCCCGGGGGTGCGCCGGCCGGACTGGAGAACGGCTCCGCGGAGACGTACGACATGGTGCTCGCCGATGTCGTGGCGCGGCCGGACGCGCTCGCCAAGC
The DNA here is from genome assembly GCF_042870385.1 of Streptomyces sp. NPDC006602. Taxonomy (NCBI): domain Bacteria; kingdom Bacillati; phylum Actinomycetota; class Actinomycetes; order Kitasatosporales; family Streptomycetaceae; genus Streptomyces; species Streptomyces sp. NPDC006602. The sequence continues at coordinate 506,841 of NZ_JBIAHG010000001.1, forward strand.
TGCGGGCGGTGGGGGCGGTCGGGCCCACCACGGACGTCGTCGCCGTGCACCTCGACCACGACGTGCCGCCGGGGGCCGAGTTGCGGCGGCGGCTCGCGGCGGCGGGGGCGCGGGCCGTGCCGGACGGGACGGCGCTGGCGGTCGGCGTCTACGAGGACGTACCGGATGTGCCGCGGCGGACGCTGGTGCTGGGCGGGGCGAGGTCCGGGAAGTCGGTGGAGGCCGAGCGGCGCCTGGAGGCGTTCCCGGACGTGCTGTACGTCGCGACGGGCGGCACACGGGGCGGGGACGGCGAGTGGGCCGCGCGGGTGACCGCGCACCGGGAGCGGCGGCCGGGGTCGTGGCGTACGGCCGAGACGTGCGACCTGGTGCCGCTGCTGAAGGACGACGGGCCGCCGCTGCTCATCGACTGTCTGTCCCTGTGGCTGACGGACGCGATGGACGCCGTCGGGGCGTGGGACGACGCCGAGTGGGCCGACGGCGGGGAGCGGGCGCTGCGGGCGCGGGCGGGGGAATTGACGGAGGCGGTGCGGGCGACGCGGCGGACCGTCGTCGCCGTGTCGAACGAGGTCGGCTCGGGCATCGTCCCGGCCACGGCGTCCGGGCGGCGCTACCGGGACGAGCTCGGGCGTCTCAACGCGGCGTTCGCGGACGAGTGCGAGCAGGTGCTGCTGGTGGTGGCGGGCCAGGCGCTGGTGCTGCGGGGCTGACGCGTCCCTTGCGGGCGATCACGCGGTACGTGTTCGCGAACCGGGTGTGGCGCAGGAGGGGCGCCAGGGTGTGGTCCGCCGCCTTGGCCGCGGCCAGCAGCGACGTGGTCAGCCAGGTGGGCAGCGACTTGGGCAGGGCCAGGGCGAGCGTGTACGACAGGTCATGGGGGAGGTGCGCCGCGCGGCGGTCCGTCGTGATGATCGTGCAGCCCTGGGACTCCAGTACCTCGAGGAGGTCGTCCAGGGGCGTCAGCGGAGGGTTTCCGGGCGGAGGGTGGGCGTGCCATCGCTTGCCCAGAATTCTCGCGAACGCGCACCGCGGGTCCGGGAGTTCGAGGACGAGGTGGCCGCCGGGGCGGAGCAGGGCCAGGGCGGCGTGGAGTTCCGCACCGGGGTCCGGGGTGTGCGGCAGGTGGTGGAGCAGGCTGACCACGTCGTAGCGGGCGTGCAGGCGCGCGGTGATCTGCGAGTCCGTCAGATCGCCCAGGTAGGCCTCCTCCACACGTTCCGCCCAGCGGGCCCGCTCGACCCGGGGGGTGGGGTCGAGGCCGTCGAACGCCGTGTAGGGGAAGAGCTGCTTGGCCGCCTCGGGAAAGCGGGCGTCGCCCGTGCCCACGTCCAGCCAGCTCTCCGGCTCGGGGAACGCCAGCATCGCGCGGGCGGTGGAGCGAAGGCGCCGTACGGAGGGCGCGAGGGATGCTGACATGGCGGCTCCCGAAGTAATACGACATTCCGCTGCAAACCGGAATGTATGGGATGCGGATCTTGAGCGCAACGACGTCGCGCGGTCGTCGTGGCGATGTGGCGCCGCCGTGTTCGATCAGGGCCGGTACTGTTCGGCGAATGAGCTCGCTTAATCTCGACGACTTCACCGATCTGATCGAGCGCCCCGACGGCGGCGTGCGCCGCGATGCCGAGGCGCGCCGGGAGCGTCAGATCGTGCCGCCCGGAGCGCTGGGGCGGCTGGACGAACTGGGTGAGTGGCTGGCCGCGGCGCAGTCGGCCGTGCCGGTACGGCCGATCGAACGGCCGCGGGTCGTGCTGTTCGCCGGTGACCACGGCATCGCCGAACTGGGCGTGTCGGGGCGCCCCGCGGGCAGCGCCGCCACGTTGGTGCGCGAGGTCCTGGAGGGCGGCCGGCCCGTGTCGGTGCTCGCCCGGCGGCTCGGCGTGCCGGTGCGGGTGGTCGACATGGCGCTGGACTGCGATCCGCGGACGCTGCCCGGCGATGTCTCCGGGCACCGGGTGCGGCGCGGCAGCGGACGCATCGACATCGAGGACGCGCTCACGCTGGAGGAGGCGGCGACCGCGTTCCTGGCCGGGGTCGCCGTCGCCGACGAGGAGGCCGACTCCGGTACGGATCTGGTGGTGCTCGGCGACGTGAGCGTGGGCGGGACCACGGCCGCGGGCACGCTGATCGCCGCGCTGTGCGGGACCGACGCGTCCGTCGTGACCGGGCGGGGCGGGCAGGCGATCGACGACCTGACGTGGATGCGCAAGTGCGCGGCGATCCGGGACGCGCTGCGACGGGCCCGGCCGGTGCTCGGGGACCAGTTGCAGCTGCTGGCGACGGTGGGCGGGGCCGACCTCGCCGCCCTGACCGGGTTCCTGCTGCAGAGTGCGGTGCGGAAGATGCCGGTGATCCTGGACGGCGTCGTGGTGGCCGCCTGTGCGCTGGTGGGGCAGCGGATCGCGTTCCGAGCACCGGACTGGTGGCTGGCCGGGCAGAACAGCGGGGAGCCGGGGCAGGCGAAGGCGCTGGACCGGATGGCGCTGGAACCACTGCTCGACCACGGCGTGACGGTCGGGGAGGGGGCGGGAGCCTTGCTGGCGTTGCCGCTCGTGCAGGCCGCGGCGGCGCTGGCCGCCGAGCTCCCCGAGAAGCCGGAGGCTACCGAGAAGCCGGAGGAGTCCGAGGAGCCCGAGAAGCCGGCGGAGTCCGAGGAGTCCGAGGAGTCCGAGAAGTCCGAGAAGTCCGAGAAGGAGTAGACGGGCTCGGTCCTGGCACCTGCAGGATTGGGGGCGCCGGGCGCACACGGCAACCCGGCGGGCAGCACGGCGCACGAGATCCAGGCCACTCGGGCCTGTCTCAACTTCGCCACGTCCCGGTCGGTCTTCGCACGTGGTGCACGTTGCACTGCGCCGACGCACGTACCGGCTCGTCCGGGAGCCGCGATGAGGACCGCCGAATGAGCACGCTCGCCGCTGGGCCCATGCCGAATGGGGACCGCTGTACGTCACCGTTCGCGGGCCGCTGCTCAAGAGGAGCCGACGGGCGATCCCCATGACCCTCGGGGCGGTCTGCCTGACAGCGGCCCTGCACTTGGTGCACACCCGGTCCGTGCTGGTGCTGTGCGGGCTGTCGGCGCTGCGTCACCGGCGTTCGAGGGCGGGGGCGGGTTCCGGGTCGGGCGTGCCGCCGATCAGGTCCTGGATCCGGCGCCGGGGGCCCGCCCAGCGGCGGTCGTGGTGGTAGGCGCGCAGGCTGGATCGGGCGCGGGCGCGCGGGCGGCGACGGTAGAAGCGCTTGGCCCAGAGCGAGCCGGGGCGGGCCAGCCGGATGGAACCGACGAGGGCGATGAGAGGGACGATCACGCCGAAAATGGCGGTGCGGGCTTTGCCCTTGGCCAGGGCGAGGAGCGAGAAGAAGAAGTTCACGGCCACGCTCACGATGACGGAGCCGCGGTCCTGGAGCTCGTCCTCGCTGAGGTCGTTGACCCCGAAGGGCACGAATCCGCACAGGACCAGGCCGACCAGGGCCGCCGTGAGCACCACGACCTCGACACTCTTGCGTCCCGCCTCGGTCCAGTAGACGTCTTGGAGGTGCAGGATCAGCGCGAACTCGTCGAGGACCAGGCCCGCGCCGATGCCGAAGACGACCGCGAACGCCGCCGAGCCGAAGCCGTGCCGGGTGCTGGCGACCGCTCCGAAGCCGCCGAGAACGGTGAGGACGACGCCGGGGACCACGTGGTGGATGTGCACTCCCCCGGCGCTGACGTTGCCGAAGGGTCCCTTGCCCGCCCGGATCATGCGGGTGACGACGCGGGTGATCAGGAACGTGAGCACGAACGCGGTGAGGGCGCACAGCAGCGGCAACTTGCCCGGTTCGATGATGTTCCTCTCAAGCCAATGTCCCATATGGGCACTTTATCCATGGGTGCCCTGGGCGCTCTCGCGACCGCCGGGTAACCTGCGCCGGTGTCCACGACCTCCTCGCCCTCCTCCTGGCCGGACGGCCTCCGCTTCGCCTTCGGAACCCTCACCGTGCTCCCGGTCAGGGTGACCCGCTGGGACCGGGAGGCCGCCCGCGGCGGCATGCTGTGCGCCCCGGCGGCCGGGCTGGCGGTCGGCGCGGGTGCGGCCGCACTCGGCGTGTTCCTGCTGTTCCTGGGCGCGGGACCGCTGTTGGCCGCCGTCGCTTCCGCCGCCGTACCGGCCGCCCTCACCCGCGGGCTGCACCTGGACGGGCTCGCGGACACCGCGGACGGGCTGGGCAGCGGCAAGCCCGCCGAGGACGCGCTGCGGATCATGAAGCAGTCGGACATCGGGCCGTTCGGCGTGATCACCCTCGTGCTCGTGCTGTTCGCCCAGGTGGCCGCACTGTCACAGCTGTACGCCGACTCCTGGGCCCGGGGCGCCCTCGCCGCCGTCGTCTCGGCGACCGCCGCCCGCCTGGCCCTCACCCTCGCCGCCCGGACCGGGGTGCCGGCCGCCCGGCCGGAGGGGCTGGGGGCCGCGGTGGCGGGGGTGGTGCCGGTGCGGAGCGCGATGATCGCCGTCGTCGCCGTCACGCTGGCGGCGGCGGGCGCGGCGGCGTACCTCGGACCGTACGACGGCGGCGTCGTCGTCGTGATCGGGCCGGTAGACCCGGGGCCGATCTTCGAGCCGTACGACGCCGTCCGCACGGGACTCGCGGTCCTCGCCGCCCTCGCCGTCGCCGAACTTCTCCTGCGCCACTGTGTCCGGCGGTTCGGCGGGGTGACCGGGGACGTGTTCGGGGGGCTCGCGGAGACGGCGGCCACGACTGCGCTCGTCGCCCTGAGCCTGGGGCGTTAGCCCCGTCTAGCAGGCCCGGCGCCACACCCCCAGGTCGTACTTCTTGAGCATCGAACTCAGCTTCAGACTGCGGGAGTCGGCGCAGAAGCGGCGGGTCGGCAGCTCGTACTCGACGTGGAAGACGGCCTTGCCCGCCGCGATGAAGGGCAACAGGTCGGCGCATTCGTGGTACTGGGCGCACTGTTCGTTGACCGCGAAGTCGAAGTCGCCGACCAGTTGGGGGATCTGGTCCAGGTCGTTCTTCAGGCCGACGGACAGGCCGCGGTCGTGGGCGAGTTCCGCGATCAGGCGGTTGTAGCGGAGCTGGTCGGATGCCTTCAGCGGGAAGCCGGTTCTGTTGCGGTAGCCGTCCATGTTGTCGGGCTCGACCGCGTCGAAGCCCTTCTCGCGGCACATGTCGATACGGGCCGCCATCAGGGGTTCCAGGACCTCGGTGCGGCGGATGTCGAGCCAGCGCTCGCCCTCCCAGCCGTTGCCGCGGCCCAGCAGCGACTTGGGGAACTCGTCCGCGTCAGGGCGCCAGTCCTCCCAGGCGCCGGTCGAGAGGTAGCAGATGACTTTGCGGTCCTCGCGGTGCAGCTCCGTGACGGTCGCCTCGGAGTGGTCGAAGCCGTCGATGTCGTAGACCGGGACGTCGACGCTCATGTCGAGACGGCCGCTGAGCTGCCACTGCCAGGCGACGCCGGGGCGGGGCTGCCAGCGCTCGCCGCTCGGCTTGTCGGCGTCGCCTTCGGGGGTCGTGCAGGACGCCAGCAGCAGGAACAGGGCTGCGAGCAGGATCGGACGTCTCACCGTGCGGGCTCCAGGGTGTGCGGCAACGTACCCCAAGGATGATCGCCCGCGCCCGGCTCCTGGACGCAGTCCAGGTACTGGAGCCCAGGTACTGCCGGGGGAGGAACCACGCCGGTGGGTCGTCCCTCCCCCGGCAGATCCCCTTGCGGCCATGTGGCCATGTGGCCATGTGGCCATGTGGCCATGTGGCCATGTGGCCATGTGGCCATGTGGCCATGTGGCCATGTGGCCATGTGGCCATTCAGAGGAGGAACCGTGGAAATGATGTGAAGCAGCGAGGCGTACGCTCGCCCGGAACCAGGTGAGTGTGACTCAGCTCACCGGGGCTGGGGATCAAGAAGTGGCCAGGACGCCACCAATAGGTGAGTTGCCGTGGGAATGATCGCCGGCGAGCCCGAGCGTAGGCTCATGGTGGGTGTTTACCTGCCCTGGTAGAGACCGGGCCACAAGAGCGTTCTAGGGTCGGTTTTCGGGCTCGGCCGACCCACCCCTTGTACGGCCGCACCAGACTTCAATGGAAGCGAGATTTCACCACCGTGACTGCTCTCACTCTCAGCACCGCCGCGGCGCCCGGCCTGCGGGCCGACGCGATCGTGATCGGTGTTGCCAAGGGCGCCGAAGGACCGGTCGTCGCACCGGGCGCCGAGGCCGTGGACAAGGCGTACGACGGCAGGCTCGCCGGCGTCCTGGAGACCCTCGGTGCCTCCGGCGCCGAGGGCGAGGTGACGAAGCTGCCCGCCCCGGCCGGCTTCAAGGCGCCGCTCGTGGTGGCGGTGGGCCTGGGCACCGAGCCCGAGAAGGACTCCGGCTTCGACGCGGAGGCGCTGCGCAGGGCCGCCGGCGTCGCCGCCCGCACCCTCTTCGGCTCCAGGAAGGCCGCGTTCGCGCTGCCGCTCGCGGACGCCGCGGACGCGGGTGTGGTGGGCGAGGGCGTGCTGCTCGGGGCGTACTCCTTCGACGCCTACAAGGAGAACGGCAGGAGCGACGCCAAGGCCAAGAACGGCAAGGCACCGCTCGCCGAGGCCGCGCTGCTCGGCGGCAAGCCCCGCGACCGCGCCTACAAGGCGGCGATCGAGCGGGCCGTGGCCGTGGCCGAGGAGCTCAACCGCGCCCGCGACCTGATCAACATGCCGCCGAACGACCTCAACCCCGAGGCGTTCGCCGCCGTCGCGCAGACCGCGGCCAAGGAGCACGGCATCAAGGTGCAGGTGCTCGACGAGAAGGCCCTGGTCAAAGGCGGCTACGGCGGCATCCTGGGCGTCGGCTCCGGCTCGGCGTCGGCCCCGCGGCTGGTGAAGCTGTCGTACACCTCCCCGAAGGCGGACAAGCACCTGGCCTTCGTCGGCAAGGGCATCACCTACGACTCGGGCGGCATCTCGCTCAAGCCGGCCGGCCACAACGAGACGATGAAGTGCGACATGAGCGGTGCGGCGGCGGTCTTCGCCGCCGTGGTCGCCGCCGCGCGCCTGGGGCTGGAGGTCAACGTCACCGGCTGGCTGGCGCTGGCCGAGAACATGCCGTCGGGCACCGCGACCCGGCCGGGTGACGTGCTGCGCATGTACAGCGGCAAGACCGTGGAGGTGCTCAACACCGACGCCGAGGGCCGGCTCGTCCTCGCCGACGCGCTGTGGGCCGCCTCAGAGGAGCAGCCGGACGCGATCGTCGACGTGGCGACGCTGACCGGCGCGATGATGCTGGCGCTGGGCAACCGGACGTTCGGGATCATGGCGAACGACGAGGCGTTCCGCTCCGCGATCCACGAGGCCGCGGAGGAGGTCGGCGAGCCGGCGTGGCCGATGCCGCTGCCGGAGCACCTGCGCAAGGGGATGGACTCGCCCACGGCCGACATCGCGAACATGGGTGAGCGGATGGGCGGCGGGCTGGTCGCCGGGCTCTTCCTGCGCGAGTTCGTGGGCGAGGGGATCACCTGGGCACACCTGGACATCGCCGGACCCGCCTTCAACGAGGGCGGCCCCTTCGGGTACACGCCGAAGGGCGGTACGGGGACCGCTGTGCGGACGCTGGTGCGGCTGGCCGAGCTGACGGCCACGGGGGATCTGGGGTGACGTCCGCCTAGGAGCTCGGTCCGTTCCGTTGTCCGGCGGCTGCGGGGGCGTGGGGGCTGGTCGCGCAGTTCCCCGCGCCCCTGGGCGCTGCAGTTCCCGGCGCGGCTGGTCGCGCCCACGCGGCGGAGCCGCAGATCGACACAGCCCCGCGCCCCTGGGCGCTGCAGTTCCCCGCGCGGCCGGTCGCGCCCACGCGGCGGAGCCGCAGATCGACACAGCCCCGCGCCCATGAGGCGTTGCGGTCGCCGGGCTCATCGACACAGCCCCGCGCCACGGGGGCGGTCGACTCGTCGTTGCTCGTATGAGTGCGATGTCTCACACACCGGCCCGGCGTCTCTTCCTGTGCTGACAAGTGCGAAGATGGGGCTCGGCAGGACAGGGCCCCACCGAAGGGCCGAAGAACGAGCGGCCGGACACCAGCCGCCGACCGGTCACCGCAGACCGGCGTGGCGCACATGCATGGAGGACGTGACGTGGCGAACGACGCCAGCACCGTTTTCGACCTAGTGATCCTCGGCGGTGGTAGCGGTGGTTACGCCGCGGCCCTGCGCGGGGCGCAGCTGGGCCTGGACGTCGCCCTGATCGAGAAGGACAAGGTCGGCGGTACCTGCCTGCACCGGGGGTGCATCCCCACCAAGGCCCTGCTGCACGCGGGCGAGATCGCCGACCAGGCTCGCGAGAGCGAGCAGTTCGGTGTGAAGACCACCTTCGAGGGCATCGACATCGCCGGGGTCCACAAGTACAAGGACGGCGTGATCTCCGGCCTGTACAAGGGTCTCCAGGGTCTCGTCGCCTCCCGCAAGGTGACGTACATCGAGGGTGAGGGCCGTCTCTCGTCCCCCACCTCCGTCGACGTTAACGGCCAGCGCGTCCAGGGCCGCCATGTGCTCCTCGCGACCGGCTCCGTGCCGAAGTCGCTGCCGGGCCTGGAGATCGACGGCAACCGCATCATCTCCTCCGACCACGCCCTCGTCCTGGACCGGGTGCCGAAGTCGGCGATCGTCCTCGGCGGCGGTGTCATCGGCGTCGAGTTCGCCTCCGCGTGGAAGTCCTTCGGTACGGACATCACGATCATCGAAGGCCTCAAGCACCTCGCCCCGCTCGAGGACGAGAACTCCTCCAAGCTTCTTGAGCGCGCGTTCCGCAAGCGCGGCATCAAGTTCAACCTGGGCACCTTCTTCTCGAAGGCCGAGTACACCGCCGACGGCGTCAAGGTCACCCTGGCCGACGGCAAGGAGTTCGAGGCCGAGCTCCTGCTCGTCGCGGTGGGCCGCGGGCCCGTCTCCGCCGGTCTCGGCTACGAGGAGCAGGGCGTCGCCATGGACCGCGGCTACGTCCTGGTCGACGAGTACATGCGCACCAACGTCCCGACCATCTCCGCCGTGGGTGACCTGGTACCCACGCTCCAGCTCGCGCACGTCGGCTTCGCCGAGGGCATCTTGGTGGCGGAGCGTCTGGCCGGTCTGAAGACCGTTCCGATCGACTACGACGGTGTCCCCCGGGTGACGTACTGCCACCCCGAGGTCGCCTCCGTGGGCATCACCGAGGCCAAGGCCAAGGAGATCTACGGTGCGGACAAGGTCGTCGCTCTGAAGTACAACCTCGCGGGCAACGGCAAGAGCAAGATCCTGAACACCTCGGGCGAGATCAAGCTCGTCCAGGTCAAGGACGGTGCAGTGGTCGGCGTCCACATGGTCGGCGACCGCATGGGCGAGCAGGTCGGCGAAGCCCAGCTGATCTACAACTGGGAGGCGCTGCCCGCCGAGGTCGCGCAGCTCATCCACGCCCACCCGACGCAGAGCGAAGCGCTCGGCGAGGCCCACCTGGCCCTGGCCGGCAAGCCCCTCCACTCGCACGACTGACCCCTCGGTCGACGAACCCCAGACTTCCGCACTTGTAAGGAGCAACCGAAACCATGGCGGTTTCCGTAACCCTTCCGGCGCTCGGTGAGAGCGTCACCGAGGGCACTGTCACCCGCTGGCTGAAGGCCGAGGGCGAGCGCGTCGAGGCCGACGAGCCGCTGCTCGAGGTGTCGACCGACAAGGTCGACACCGAGATCCCCTCGCCCGCCGCCGGTGTTCTGGCGTCCATCAAGGTCGCCGAGGACGAGACCGTTGAGGTCGGCGCCGAGCTGGCCGTCATCGACGACGGCACGGGCGCGCCCGCTGCCGCCCCCGCCCCGGCCGCCGAGCCCGCCCCGGAGCCGGCCCCCCAGGCCGCCCCGTCCACCGAGCAGGCCGCCCCGGCTCCTGCTCCCACCGCCGAGGCCGCCGCCGGCGGCGGCAGCGCCGAGGGCACGGACGTCGTCCTGCCCGCGCTCGGCGAGTCCGTCACCGAGGGCACCGTCACCCGCTGGCTCAAGGAGGTCGGCGACTCCGTCGAGGCCGACGAGCCGCTGCTCGAGGTCTCCACGGACAAGGTCGACACCGAGATCCCGGCGCCCACCTCCGGTGTGCTGCTCGAGATCACGGTCGGCGAGGACGAGACCGCCGAGGTCGGCGCCAAGCTCGCCGTCATCGGCGCCCCGGGCGCGGCTCCGGCCGCCGCTCCGGCCCCCGCCGCTCCGGCTCCGGCTCCCGCCGCCGAGGCTCCGGCCCCGGCTCCGGCGCCCGCCCCCGCGGCACCCGCTCCGGCTCCGCAGGCGCCCACGGCTCCGGCCCCGCAGCAGCAGGCCACCCCGGCTCCCGAGCCGGCCCCGGCCGCTCCGGCGCCCGCCCCGGCTCCGGTCACCCCGGCCGCCGCGCCCGCCGCCACCTCCGGTGACGACGGCGCGTACGTGACCCCGCTGGTGCGCAAGCTCGCCGCCGAGAACGGCGTCGACCTGGCCACCGTCAAGGGCACCGGCGTCGGCGGCCGTGTCCGCAAGCAGGACGTCATCGCTGCCGCCGAGGCAGCGAAGGCCGCCGCCGCTCCGGCTCCGGCCGCTGCCGCGACTGCCGGAGGCCATGCCGCCGCCGCCAAGAAGGCGCCGGTCCTGGAGACCTCCCCGCTGCGTGGCCAGACCATCAAGATGCCGCGCATCCGCAAGGTCATCGGCGACAACATGGTCAAGGCCCTGCACGAGCAGGCCCAGCTGTCGTCGGTCGTCGAGGTCGACGTGACCCGCCTGATGCGCCTGCGCAACCGGGCCAAGGACTCGTTCGCCGCGCGCGAGGGTGTCAAGCTCTCCCCGATGCCGTTCTTCGTGAAGGCGGCTGCCCAGGCGCTGAAGGCCCACCCGGCCGTCAACGCCCGGATCAACGTGGACGAGGGCACGATCACCTACTTCGACACCGAGAACGTCGGTATCGCGGTGGACTCCGAGAAGGGCCTGATGACCCCGGTCATCAAGCACGCCGGTGACCTCAACATCGCCGGTATCGCCAAGGCCACGGCGGAGCTCGCGGGCAAGGTCCGCGCCAACAAGATCACCCCGGACGAGCTGTCCGGCGCGACCTTCACCATCAGCAACACCGGTTCGCGCGGCGCGCTGTTCGACACGATCATCGTGCCGCCGAACCAGGTCGCGATCCTCGGTATCGGTGCCACGGTCAAGCGTCCGGCCGTCATCGAGACGGAGGAGGGCTCGGTCATCGGCGTCCGCGACATGACGTACCTGACCCTCTCCTACGACCACCGTCTGGTGGACGGCGCCGACGCGGCCCGTTACCTGACCGCGGTCAAGGCGATCCTGGAGGCGGGCGAGTTCGAGGTCGAGCTCGGCCTGTAATCGCCGCTCTGTGCCATACGTCGGTGCCCTCGCCCGGAATGTCCGGGCGAGGGCACCGACGTTTGGGGGCGCGGGGCTGTATCGGCATGCGGCTCCGCCGCGCGGGCGCGACCGGCCACAGACCGCCCGCAGTCGCCCGACGACAGACCGACCCGAGCTCCAGGGCGCCGTAACGAACATGTAAGTCTCGTCTCACCTGCGCGAAAGCGCCCCCACGCGCCCCACCCGCGGAGCGAACCGGCCTTATTGTCTAAACGTCAAACGCCCCCGGGGCCGATGGGCGGCCCCTCCTTAAGGAGCCCTCATGACCGCGCCCGTCGTCCACTCGCTGCGCGAGCAGATCCGCGAGCACATCGTGGAGGGGATCGTCAGCGGGCGCTGGAAGCCGGGCGAGCGGATCGTGGAGCGCCGTATCGCCACCGAGCTGGAGGTCAGTCAGACGCCGGTGCGGGAGGCGCTGCGCGAGTTGGAGTCACTGCGGCTGATCGAGTCGGCGCCGAACAAGGGCGTACGGGTGCGGAACCTGACCGCGGCCGACCTGGAGGAGAGCTACCCGGTCCGGGCGGGTCTGGAGGCGATCGCGGCGGAGCTGGCGGCGGCGCGGCTGGCGGAGGACTGCTCGGCCCTGGAGCCGCATGTCGCCGCCCTGTACGAGGCCGACCGCGAGTCGGACGGCACGGCCCAGGTGCGGCACACGGTGGCCTTCCACCGTGAGCTGGTCCGGGCGGCGGACAACTCGGTGCTGCTGCACACCTGGGAGGGACTGGGCATCGAGGTCTTCACCGCGCTGTCGATCCGCTGGCTGGGGACGGTCCAGCAGTCGTACGCGGAGGAGCACGAGGAGTTGGTGGCCGCGTTCCGCCGCCGGGATCCCCGCATCGCCGAGATCGTGAAGGCACACGTCCTGGGCTGCGCGCCGCAGGCCTGACGGCCGGCCTCCTTGAGCACACCACCGCTCAAACGTGGTCCCACCTGGGAAAACCGACAGAAAAGGCGGCACCCGGTGTCTTTCTCGAAGGCACCCCGTGCCTACTTTCTCGTTATCAAGAGGTTTTGCCTCGCAACCCTTTGATCGATCATCGATCAGCGAGTTAGAGTCGCCGACGGGCTTCCACCGAGGCCCCAGCCCTGTCCTGCCAAAGACCAAGGGCACCCCCGAACCCTGATGAGGGAACCCCCTTCGACTGAGGAAGGCGGCGACATGACCGACCCCAACGGCATCCAGCCGAGCGCGCTCGACCAGCTCCCGGACCGGGACCCGGAGGAGACTGCCGAATGGCAGGCCTCACTGGACGCGGTCGCCAAGGCGGCCGGGCCGCACCGCGCTGCATACCTGATGCGTCGCACGCTGGAGCGGGCCGAGGGCACCGGCATCGCGCTGCCCAAGCTTCTCGAGACCGACTACGTCAACACCATCCCGACCGCCGCCGAGCCGTCCGCGCCCGGTGACGAGGCGATGGAAGCCCGGATCACCGCCTGGAACCGCTGGAACGCGGCGGCGATGGTCAGCCGGGGCAGCAAATACGGCGTCGGCGGCCACATCGCCACCTTCGCCTCCGCGGCCTGGCTGTACGAGACGGGCTTCAACCACTTCTTCAAGGGCAAGGAATCGCAGGAGTCACCCGGCTCCGGCGACCAGCTGTACATCCAAGGCCACGCCTCCCCCGGTATCTACGCCCGCGCCTTCCTCGACGGCCGGCTCGGCGAGGAGCAGCTCGACAACTTCCGCCGCGAGTCCGGCGGCAACGGCCTCCCGTCGTACCCGCACCCCCGCCGCCTGCCCTGGCTGTGGGAGTTCCCGACGGTGTCGATGGGCCTCGGCCCGCTGTCGGCGATCTACCAGGCGCGCTTCAACCGCTACCTCACCGCCCGCGGCATCAAGGACGTCTCCCAGTCGCACGTCTGGGCGTTCCTCGGCGACGGCGAGATGGACGAGCCGGAGTCGACGGCCGCACTCGCACTGGCCTCCCGCGAGGGTCTGGACAACCTGACCTTCGTCATCAACTGCAACCTGCAGCGCCTCGACGGCCCGGTCCGCGCGAACTTCAAGATCGTGCAGGAGCTGGAGGCCCAGTTCCGCGGCGCCGGCTGGAACGTCATCAAGACGCTGTGGGGCACCGCCTGGGACGAGCTGTTCCGGCTCGACACCACGGGCGCGCTCGTACGCCGCCTGCGCGAGGTACCCGACGCCCAGGTGCAGACGTACCAGACCCGCGGCGCCGCCTACATCCGCGAGGACTTCTTCGGCAAGGACCCGGCGCTCGCCGAGATGGCGAAGCTGCTGAGCGACGACAAGATCCTCGAGTGTTTCCACCTCTCCCGCGGTGGTCACGAGGCGCGCAAGGTGTACGCGGCCTACAAGGCGGCCGTGGAGTTCAAGGGCGCCCCGACGGTCATCCTGGCCCAGACGGTCAAGGGCCACACCCTCGGCGAGGGCTTCGCGTCGAAGAACGCCAACCACCAGATGAAGAAGCTCTCGGTGGACGAGTTCAAGACGATGCGCGACCTGCTGGAGCTGCCGATCTCCGACAGCCAGTTCGTCGACGGGGTCGTGCCCTACGGCCACCCCGGCGCCGACTCCCCCGAGGTCCGCTACCTCCAGGAGCGCCGTGCGACCCTCGGCGGCCCGGCCCCGGCCCGCCGTACGCAGCCGCTGGCCCCGCTGCCGGCTCCGGCGGAGAAGGCGTTCGCCTCCTTCGACAAGGGCTCCGGCACGCAGAACGTGGCCACCACCATGGCCTTCGTCCGGCTCGTCAAGGACCTGGTCCGCGACAAGGAGTCCGGCAAGCGCTGGGTGCCGATCGTCCCCGACGAGGCGCGCACCTTCGGCATGGAGAGCCTCTTCCCCTCCCTGGGCATCTACTCGCCCAAGGGCCAGACGTACGAGCCGGTCGACCGTGACCAGCTGATGTACTACAAGGAGGCCACGAACGGCCAGATCCTCAACGAGGGGATCACCGAGGCCGGTTCGATGGCCGACTTCATCGCCGCGTCCACCGCGTACTCCACGCACGGCGAAGCGATGATCCCGTTCTACATCTTCTACTCGATGTTCGGCTGGCAGCGCACGGCCGACCAGATGTGGCAGCTCGGCGACCAGCTCGGCCGCGGCTTCCTCGTCGGCGCGACGGCCGGCCGCACGACCCTGACGGGCGAGGGCCTCCAGCACGCCGACGGCCACTCGCCGGTGATCGCGGCGACGAACCCCGCCGCGCTGACGTACGACCCGGCGTTCGCGTACGAGGTCGCCGCGATCGTCAAGGACGGTCTGCGCCGGATGTACGGCGAGACGGCCCCGGGTGAGGACCCGAACGTCTTCTACTACCTGACCGTCTACAACGAGCCGCTGCCGCAGCCCGCGAAGCCGTCGGGTCCGGGTATCGACGAGGGCATCGTCAAGGGCCTGTACAGGTTCAGCACGGCGGAGTCGGCCGGGCTCTCGCCGGTTGCGAACGCCCCGCGCATCCAGCTGCTGGGCTCCGGCACGGCGATCCACTGGGCGATCAAGGCGCAGAAGCTGCTCGCCGAGGAGTGGGGCGTGGCCGCCGACGTGTGGTCCGCGACCTCCTGGACCGAGCTGCGCCGCGACGCGCTGGAGGCCGACGCGGCCCTCCTGGAGGGCGAGGAGCGGGTGCCGTACGTCCGTCAGGCACTGCTCGGCGCCGAGGGCCCGGTGCTCGCGGTCTCCGACTACATGCGCCAGGTCCCCGACCAGATCGCGCAGTGGGTCGAGCAGGACTACTCCTCGCTGGGCGCCGACGGCTTCGGTCTGTCGGACACCCGTGACGCGGCCCGCCGGCACTTCGGTGTCGACGCCGAGTCGATCGTCGTCGCGGCCCTGGCACAGCTCGCCAAGCGGGGCGAGGTCAAGGCGACCGCGGTGAAGGAAGCGCGGGCGAAGTACGGCCTGTAAGGACTCAGGGCCCGAGGTCCGGTGAAGGGGTACGGCTGCTGCCGTACCCCTTCGTTGTCGGTGGGGCCCGGCATCATGGCCGTATGCGTGCTGCCCGTCTGATCAAAATGGTGCTGCTGCTCCAGTCCCGGCCGTCCATGACCGGCGCCGAGCTGGCCCGTGAGCTGGAGGTGTCCGAGCGGACCGTCACACGCGACGCGCAGGCGCTGTCGGAGGCGGGGGTACCGGTCTACGCGGACCGGGGGCGGGCCGGCGGCTACCGGCTGATCGGCGGGTACCGCACGCGGCTGACCGGGCTGGCCCGCGGCGAGGCCGAGGCGCTGTTCCTGTCCGGGGTGCCCGGGGCGCTGCGGGAGATGGGCCTCGAGGACGCGGCCTCGGCGGCCCGGCTGAAGGTGTCGGCGGCCCTGCTGCCCTCGTTGAGCGACGCCTCCCGTACGGCGGCGCAGCGGTTCCACCTGGACGCGCCGAACTGGTTCAAGGAGCCGAAGACCCCCGAGCTGCTGCCCGCCGTCGCGGACGCGGTGTGGGACGACCGGCGGATCAGCGCGCGCTATCGCGGCCGGGAGGGGGAGCGCTCGCAGGACGTCGTGCGTGATCTGGAGCCGTACGGACTCGTGCTCAAGGCGGGCGTCTGGTACCTGTGCGCCCGGGTGGCCGGGCAGAGCGGCTCCTACCGGGTGTACCGGATCGACCGGTTCACCGCGGTGACAGCCGATGAGGAGCGGTTCGAGCGGGACGAGGAGTTCGATCTGCCGGGCTTCTGGGACGAGCGGGCCGAGCAGTTCGCGCGGTCGCTGCTGCGGGCGGAGGTCGTGGTGCGGCTGTCGGGGGACGGGGTGCGCAGACTGCCGCACGCCGTCGATCCCGTGTCGGTGCGGGAGGCGCTGGCAGCGGCCGGCGCGCCGGACGACGACGGGTGGGTGACACTGACCTTCCCGGTGGAGTCCGAGGAGGTCGCGCACACGCAGCTCGCGGCGCTCGGGCCGGAGGTGGAGGTGCTGGCGCCGGAGAGTCTGCGGGCGCGTTTCGTGGCGGACGCGGCCAGACTGGCCGCGCTGTACGGGACATAACAATCCGCCGCACTCCACGTGCGTCCCACCTCTTCAGGGCCGATGCTGGACCCGTGATGGACGAGACGGAGTTCTGGGAGCTGGTGGACGCCACCCGCGAGGCCGCCGAGGGCGACCCCGAGGAGCAGGCCGATCTGCTCGTGGACCGGCTTCTCCAGCTGGACCCGGACATGGTCCTCGACTTCGCCCGTCACTTCGAGGCCCGCTACAACCGCGCGTACACCTGGGACCTGTGGGGCGCCGCCTGGGTCCTGCTGGACGGCGCGAGCGACGACGCCTTCGACTTCTTCCGGTGCTGGCTGATCGGCCAGGGCCGCGAGGTGTACGAGGGCGGGGTGCACGACCCCGACTCGCTGGCCGACCTCCTGGACGACTTCGACGAGGAGGTGGACGGCGACGGCGAGGAACTCGGCTACGCGGCGGACGAGGCGTACGAACAGCTCACCGGCACCGTCGCCCCCGACCTGGGTATCGCGCCCGCCCCGTCCGAGCCGCTGGGCACGCCGATCGACTTCGAGGACGAGGCCGTGCTGGCGGGGCGGTATCCGAAGCTGTGGGAGCGCTTTCGGGGCTGAGGCCTACGCGGTGGCGCGGCGGCGGGTCGTGTCCGTCGGGATGTACGCCTGCGCGGTGTCCGCCTTCACCGCGTGGTGGAGCGGTGCCGCGTTGGCCTGTTCCAGGGCGGACGCCGTGACGGCGGCCGGGCCCAGGACGACGGCCGCGACCGCGCAGACGACCGCCCAGGGGCCGCGGGCGGTCCTCGCCCAACCACCCGTGGTCTCCATGGTGTCGGCGTGACTGCTGTTCATGATCCCCACCTCCGGTCAGTGCGTGTCCACGACGTTATGGCGGCTGCCTCGGGGGGATCAGTGAGCCGGCTGGGAGAAACCTGTGAGCCCCACTGCTACGTCCTGCCCTGCAGGCGGGCCGCCAGGTCCCTGATCTCCGGGAGGCGGGCGCTGAGGGCCGCGCCCGGGCAGCTCGTGCTGTAGGCGTCCTTGTGACCGGCCAGGACGGGGAGGGTGGCGGCGGTGCCGTCGGCGTAGCGGCTGCGGCCGTTGCTGGAGACCAGGCGGACCGTCCCCCGGGGGTCGATGCCGGCGAGGCCCAGCTTCCAGGCGGCGAGGTGGGCGATCGCGTCGGTCATCACCTTGGGGACCGGCACTCCGTCGGTGAAGGTGCCGAGGGCGGCGATGCCGGTGGTGCGGTGGTTGAAGCCCTGGGTGTGGGCACCGGTGACGGGGCGGTCGGTGCCGCCCGCGCGGCCTTCGTAGACGTTGCCGCAGCGGTCGACGAGGAAGTTGTAGCCGATGTCGTCCCAGTCGCGGGATTCGGTCATGCCCGCGGCGAGGTAGCGGATGATGCGGGGGGCCTCGGCGCAGTCGTAGGCGTTGGGCGAGTCGGTGTGGTGGATGAACACCGCGACGACCTTGTCGTCGTAGCGCGGCGGCGGCCGGGTCCGGCTGCGGTCCTCCCCCGCCCAGACCGACCGCGGCACGATGGGCGGTCTGGGCGGGGGATGGGCCGCGGCGGGGCGGGGGACGACCGGCCCTCCACCGGCGGCGACCGTGCGCTCGACGCCATGCGCGCACAGCACCAGCGCGACGACGGCGGCGAGGCCGGGCACACAGCCGAGCAGCACGAGCGCGGCCTTCGGTATGCGCACCGCGCGCGTCCCGCGGGAGCCCGTCGGTCTTGGGACACGCATGCTTTCCACTGTCCGGCCGATCCGGTCCGCCCGCGATGTGTGCTGTGCCACCCGGTGGAACCATCGTCCTGGTCCGTGACGTTTTTCCTGGTGCACGCACGCGTGGCGGGTTCCGGGCGCCACGCGCGCGTGGCTGATCACTGGGCGCATCCCGTGCGTACTAAGGGGTCCTGGAGAAAGGCGGCTCAGTGGACCTGCTCGACATCCTGCTGTTGCTGGTGATCCTCGCCTACGCGGCCTCCGGCTACCGACGCGGACTGGTCGCCGGCTGTGTCTCGCTCGCCGGGTTCGTGGGCGGCGCGGTCATCGGCGTGTGGGTGCTGCCATGGGTGATGGACCTGGCGGCACCAGGCACGACCGCGGCGACGGTGACCGCGGTGGTGACGGTGCTCGTCCCGGCGGTGGTCGGGCACGAGCTGGCGGGACGGCTCGCGCTGCGGCTGCGCCGGGAGCTGGGCCGTGCCAGTCTCGGTCCGCTCAGAGTGGCCGACGGGGTCGGCGGGGCCGCGGCCAACTCGGTGGCCGTGCTGATCGTGGCGTGGGTGGCCGCGAGCGTCCTCGGCGCGTCCTCGTCGCCGCTGGTCACGACCGCGATCCGGGACTCGGCGCTGCTGGGCGCCGTGCAGGACACCATGCCGGACACGACCCCCGCCTGGTTCTCGCGGGCCACGTCCGCGCTCACCCAGGCGGGCTTCCCACAGGTCTTCAACCCGTTCGAGAACGAGTCGACCGCCGAGGTCGCCAAGCCCACCGGCGACAGCGTCACCGCCAGCGCCACCAACGCCGCCAAGCTCAGCACCGTCAAGATCGAGGGCGTCTCGGGCACCCAGGGCCGCGAGGGCAGCGGGTTCGTGTACGCGCCGCAGCACGTGATGACCAACGCCCACGTGGTGGCCGGCATCGACGACCCGAGCGTGCGGATCGGCGGGGTCGGGCGGTCGTACGAGGCACGCGTGGTGCTCTTCGACCCGGACAAGGACGTGGCCGTGCTGTACGCCCCCGACCTGAACGCCCCCGTCCTGCGCTTCGACGACAGCGCCTCGCGGGGCGACTCGGCCGTGGTCGCGGGCTATCCGCAGGACGGCGACCTGAACCTGCAGGCGGCCACCGTCGCGGGCCGGGTGCAGGCGAACGGGCAGAACATCTACAACGACGGGATCGTCACCCGCGAGATCTACTCGATCCGCTCCACCGTCCGCCCCGGCAACTCCGGCGGCCCCCTCCTCACCACCGACGGCAAGGTCTACGGCGTCGTCTTCGCCCGCTCCACCTCCGACGCCGAGACGGGCTACGTCCTGACGGCCGACGAGGTCGCCGACGACGCCGGACGCGCGGTGGACGCGACGGCGCCGGTGGACACGGGCGAGCTGGTGACGTCCTAGGCGTCGGCATTGCCGGCTTCGAATCCGCCGTCCGCCCGCGTATGGCAGGTACGGCCGTATGGCACGTATTGCCATGTTGCCCAAACACGCCGATCGCGGCGTCTCGGCGTACGCTTCCACGGGTGAGCTCCAGGCCCCCCTCGCTGACCGAGCGCCGCAAGGCGGCGACCCAGCTGGACATCGCGCGCGCCGCCGCCGAGCTCTTCACCGAGCGCGGCCCGGACGGCACGACGGCTGAGGAGATCGCCGAGCGGGCCGGGGTCGCGCTGCGCACCTTCTACCGCTACTTCCGCAACAAGCAGGACGCCGTGGGCCCCCTGCTCGCCGCCGGCGGCGACCGCTGGCGGGCGCTGCTCGCGGCGACCGAGCCGGGCGCGGCCGTGCCCGAGTCGCTGGAGCGGGCGATGCGGGAGGCGCTGGCCGCGCCGGACGAGCACGCGGCCGAGGGTCTCCGGCAGACACGGGAGCTGCTGCGGGCGGCCGCCGCCGACCCGGCCCTGCGTGCCGTCTGGTATCGGGTGCACCAGGAGTCCGAGGAGAAGCTGATCCCCGTACTGACGCGGCTGGCGGGCCTGGACGCCAAGGAGCTGGAGACCCGCCTGGCCGCGGCCGCGGCCACCGACGCCATCCGGGTGGCGCTGGAGGTCTGGGCCGCCACGGACGCCGACCTGACCGGACCGGGGTCGCCCGCCGAGCTGGCCGGGCGGTGCCTGCGGAAACTGATGGGCGGGATGCGGTCACTGACGGCGTGACCGGCCGGGCAGGCGCCGGCTCCCGCCCCTCGCGTCGCCCTCGTACGGATCAATGCCCTGCGCCGGGGCACCCCTGGGCGACCCTCTGAGCCATGTCACGTACTTTCGCCGTGCTCCGACCCGCCACTTCGGCCCTCGTCTCCCTGCTCGCCCTCACCGCCGCGGCTCCGGCGCCGGATTCCGGCGGCAAGGGCTGGGTGCTCGCCGGTTTCGCCACGGCGGCCGCGCCGGCGGGGGTGCCCATGTTTCTGGTGGCGCGCAGGCGTCGTGCGACCGCCTCGGCGGACCAGGTCAGAGACTGCGGCCCATGAGCACGTCGTCGACGTACCGGTCCTCCAGGAAGAACTCCTCGGGCAGCACACCCTCCACGACGAAGCCCTCGGCCTCGTAGAGCTTGCGGGCCGGCGTGTTGTGGCCGAGCACACGCAGGGTGATCCGGCGTGCCCCCTGCTGCCGGGCCTCGTCCTGTGCGGCCCGCAGCAGCGCCCGGCCGACCCCTGCGCCGCGCGCCTCCTCGGCGACGGCGAGGCCCTGGATCTGGCGGACGTGGGTGTTGCAGGCGAGCGAGGTCGGGTAGCCGATGCGGATGTAGCCGACGATGCTGCCGCCGAGCTCCGCGACCAGATGGTCCCGCGGGCCGAACCGCTCGTTGAAGAAGGGGTCGTACGGCGGCTGCGGACGGGGTTGCACGGCGTGCTGCGGGGACCAGGTGGCGCGGTCGAGGCGGCCCAGCGGTTCCTCGTCGTCCGGGGTGGCGTGGCGTATGTGGGGTACCGGCATGACCGTCACCCTACGGCGGGCACACCGGAAACAGACCCGGATTTTATTCACCTACCAGGCAGAATGAGATCATGGAACTTTCAAGAATTGCCGTGTCCGGCGCCTCCGGCCTCATCGGCAGCGCTCTCGTGCGGTCGCTGACGGCCGACGGACACGAGGTGGTGCGCCTGGTGCGCCGGGAGCCCAGGACGCCGGACGAGGTTCGCTGGGATCCGGAGCGGAAGTACGTCGACACGGCCGGGCTCGCCGGGTGCGACGCGGTGGTCAACCTGGCCGGCGCGAACGTGGGGTCGCGCCGCTGGACGGACGCGTACAAGGCGAAGATCCGGGCCGGCCGGGTGCTGGGCACGGCCGCCCTCGCCGAGGCGGTCGCGTCCCTGGACCGGCCGCCGCGGGTCTTCGTCAACGGCAGCGCGATGGGCATCTACGGCGAGACCGGCGACCGGGCCGTCGACGAGGACGCCCCGCCCGGGGTGGGCTTCCTGCCCGAGCTGTGCGTGGAGTGGGAGTCAGCCGCGGCGCCGGCCGAGGCGGCGGGCGTGCGGACGGCGTTCGCCCGGACGGGCCTGGTGGTGTCCCGGAAGGGCGGGGCGTGGGGGCGGCTGTTTCCGTTGTTCCTGGCGGGGCTCGGCGGGCGGATGGGGGACGGACGGCAGTACTGGTCGTTCGTCTCGCTGCACGACGAGGTGGCCGCGATCCGGCATCTCATGGACACCGACGGTCTGTCGGGGCCGTTCAACGTGACCGCCCCGCACCCGCTGACGAACAGTGAGATCACCGCGGCGATGGGGCGCGTACTGCACCGGCCGACCGTGTTCACGGTGCCCGCGCCCGTGCTGCGGGCCGTGCTCGGTGAGATGGCCGGGGACGTGCTGGGCAGCCAACGGGTGTTGCCGATGCGGCTGTTGGAGTCGGGGTTCACCTTCGCGTTCCCGGAGATCGAGGAGGCGATCCGGGCGGCGAGGTGACTCTTGCGATCGTATGCGACCGTCGTGCGACCGTGCCCTGTCGATGCGCGACTGCCCCGGACCGATCACGGCCCTACCCTCGACCCGAACTCGGGTATCCCCGGAGCCAGTTGGGGGCCTGACGTCTCCACCGGCCGCGCAACCTCGAGGAGGGGCCCGTGCTTGAGCCCGCGTACCAGGCGGACGTCGTGATCGTGGGAGCCGGGGTCGCCGGGCTGTCCGCGGCGCATCGGCTGACCAGCGCAGGAGTGACGACCGCGGTGCTGGAGGCCGCCCCCTGTGTGGGCGGCCGGATGACGACGGAGAAGGTCGACGGCTTCCGGCTCGACCGCGTCGGACAGCTGCTGTCCACGGCGTATCCCGAACTACGGCTGACACCAGGGCTCGACGGGCTCGTGCTGCGGCCCTTCGCACCGGGCGTCCTGCTGCACTGCGACGGCCGCCACCACCAAGCCGGCCCGCCCCCGAACGCGGGGGGCGCACGGGGCGCACTCCACGCGGTGCGCGCCCTTGCAAACGCCCCCAGGCCGGCCTCCGCACCGAAGGGCCGGGGCGTGCCGCGGCAGGGCTCCTCCGCGTCCGCGGGCTGGGGTGATCCGGAGCCGGCTGCCCCGCCGAGGGGCCGGGGGGTGCCTCGACCGGGCGTCGGGTCGAGGGGAGCCGCTTCGCCGGGCGCGGCGCCAAAGGCCCGGGGTGTTCCTTGGCGGGGGGCCGGGGCGAAGAACCGGGGTGGCGCCCAGTCGGGCGCCGATGCGAAAAGCCGGGGTAGTGCTCGGTCGGGCGCCGAGGCGAACAGCCCGGGTCGCGCCCCATCAGGCACCGGAGCCCGAACCCCGATCGGCACCCAGCCGGACACCGGAGTGAACAGCGCGGATCGTGCTCGGTCGGGCGCCGGGGCGCGGAGCCGAGGCATTGCCTGGCCAGGCGGCGGGTCGAACGGCCGGGGTGTTTCACCGCCTGGCCCCGGGGCCGAGAGTCACGGTGTTCCTCCGTCGGGCTGGGCGCCCAAGACCCGGTCGGTGTATGGCGCCGGTGCCGGCCGCGGTGGAGCCTGGGGGTCCCGGGCGCCCCGGGGAACCGCCCCGCTCGGCACCGCCGTCGACCAGGCCCGGCTCGGCGCCGCGCTGTCCCGGATCGCGAACACCCCCGTGGAGCGTCTCCTGGCCCGCCCGGAACTGCCCGCCGGGCAGGCCCTCGCCGCCCGCGGTGTACCGGCCCGCACGATCGACGGATTCCTGCGTCCGCTGCTCGCGGCCCTGCTGTGCGACCCGGAGCTGACCACGTCCAGCCGGTGCGCGGACCTGGCGCTGCGGGCGTTCGCGGGTGGGCGGCTGTGCGTGCCGGAGGGCGGCGCCGAGGTGCTGCCGGAGCTGCTCGCGCAGACGCTGCCGCCGGGCACCGTGCACACCGGCGTCCGGGTCACCTCGATCTCCACGACCTCGGTGACGACGGCCGAGCACGGCGAGATCCGCTGCCGGGCCGTCCTGATCGCGACCGACGCCCGCGCCGCCGCCGAGCTGATGCCCGGCCTGCGGGTACCGGACTTCCACCCGGTGACGGTGGTCCACCACACGACGGACGAGCCGCCGACGACGGGCGCGGCCCTGCTGCTCGACGCGGACCGGGGCGGCCCGGTCGCGCACACGGCGGTGGTCAGCCGTGTCGACCCGTCCCGCGCCCCCGCGGGCCGCACCCTCGTCTCCTCCACGGTCCTCGGCCCGCCGCCGTCCGACCTGGACACGGCCGTCCGCATGCACCTGTCCCGCCTGTACGGCACCTCCACCCGCCGGTGGGAGACCCTCGCCGTCCACCACACCGCCGAGGCGGTCCCGGTGATGCGCCCACCGCACGACCCGCGCCGCCCGGTACGGCTGCTGGCGGGCCTGTACGTGTGCGGCGACCACAGGGACACCAGCACGGTGCAGGGCGCGTTGCACTCGGCGCACCGTGCCGCCTCGGCGATCCTGGCGGATCTGGGCGTGGCCGGGTCGCTGCACCGGGCAGACCCGAGGCCGACAACAAAGGCCGCCTGAAGCGCCCCCGGAAGGGGCGCGGGGAACTGCGCGACCAGCCACAACGAACCCGCACCGGGCACACAACAGTCAGCCCTACGGCGATTTCCCCTACCCCAGGGCCGCGATCTTGTCGCGATACCCCCGTACCGGCGCCGCGTCCTTGTACGGCTCCAGCCGCCGCTCGAAGTCCCGTACGTACTCGACGGCCCGCACCGAGCGCATCTCCGCCGCCTGGCCGGCGGCCTCCGCGCCCAGTGCGCAGGCCTGGTCGAGTTCGCCGAGGCCGAGGCGGGCGGAGGCGAGGACGACTCGGCAGAACAGGCGGCTGCGGGCGTAGGAGGGGGCGCGCAGTTGCAGGGAGCGCTCGGCGTGCTGGGCGGCCGAGCGGAACTGCTGGAGGTCCCGGTGGCAGTGCCCGAACTCGTCGGCGAGCTGTGCCTCGTCGAAGAAGCGGGCCCAGTGCGGGACTTCGTCACCGGGCCGGGCCGCCTCCAGGGCGCGCTCGGCCCGTACCAGCGACCCGGTGCAGGCACGCACCTCGCCGAGCACCCCGTGCCCGCGCGCCTCGGCGGCGTGCAGCAGCGCCTGGACGACGGGCGGGGCGTTGGTCCCCACCCCCTGCTGCGCCACCCGCGCGAGCTGCACGGCCTCGCGCCCGTGCCCGAGGTAGACGGCCTGCCGGCTCATCGTGACCAGCACATACGAGCCGTACGCCCGGTCCCCGGCCGCCTGCGCGAGCCGCAGCGCCTGCACGAAGTAGCGCTGGGCGAGGCCGTGCGCGGTGATGTCGTACGACGTCCAGCCCGCGAGCCTCGTGAGGTCGGCGGCGGCGGCGAACAGGCGGCGGCCGGTCTGCTCGCCGTAGGTGCCGCGCAGCATCGGCTCGCACTCGTGCTCCAGGTAGCGCACGAGGGCCTGGCGGGCGTGGCCGCCGCCGTACATGTCGTCGAGGGAGCGGAACAGCTCGCCGACCGAGCGGAGCGCGGCGATGTCGCCGCCCGTGACCTTCTGGCCGGGACCGCGCTCGGCCTGGCCGCGCTGGCGGCGCCCGCCCGGACGTCCCTGCGCGGGGACGGTGGGGGCCCCTCCCGCTCGAACGAAGTCGCGAGTGGGGGAGGGCGCCTCGCCGCGGGCCACCCTGTCGTCGGGCCGTCCGATCAGCCAGTCCCGGCTCGGGACGACCAGGCCGGCCGGAGTGAACGCGATCTTGCGGAGTTCGGCGTGGCTGCCGGTGTCCTTGCGCCACAGCCCGCTGATGATGTCGACGGCCTCCTCGGGCGTGGCGGCGAACTCCAGGCCCGCGTAGACGGGGGCGCAGGCGTCGAGTCCGAGGTCCTGGGCGGTGAGCCTGCGGCCGAGACGGCGGGTGAAGACCTCGGCGATGAGGGCGGGGGTGGTGCCGCGGGGCTGCTGGCCTCGCAGCCACCGGGTCACGGATGTCTTGTCGTATCTGAGGTCAAGCCCGTGTTCGAGACCGAGCTGGTCAACGCGACGGGCGAGACCCGCGTTGGAGAACCCCGCTTCTGCGATGAGCGCGGCGAGCTGGCGGTTGGGAGTGCGCTGCGCGGGTCGTTCCGTCATCTGCGGTGCGGTCTCCTGCCTTCGGGCCTCGCTGAGGCCGCTTCGTGCCTGCGGTGCCTGCGGTGCCCGGATTGCCTGTGAGCAGCCCTTATGGCCTCTGTGAACGGCGCGAATGTAGCGGAGAGTGAGCAGACGATCGCACACTTCGACGCTCGTTCATCCGATCGTGTGAGGATTGGCCGCACGGCTGACGCGCGACGCTCGGTCGTACAGTGACGTAGGCACGCTTTGTGCCTTACGACCTGCCAGGGCTTCTAGGGAGGCGCTTGCCGTGAGTGAGTTGCGGTTCGTCCGGATGGGATTCGGTGCGGACGCCGTCGAGTACCAGGAGGCGTGGGACGAACAGCGCCGGGTGCACGCGGCACGGTTCGCCGACGAGATCGCCGACACCGTTCTGCTCCTGGAGCACCCGCCGGTCTACACGGCCGGCCGGCGCACGGCGGACAGCGAGCGACCGCTCGACGGCACTCCCGTCATCGACGTCGACCGCGGCGGCAAGATCACCTGGCACGGTCCGGGCCAGCTGGTCGGCTATCCCATCCAGAAGCTCCCGCGTCCGGTGGACGTCGTGGCGCACGTACGGCGCCTTGAGGAGGCCCTGATCCGCACCTGCGCGGAGTTCGGCCTGGAGACCTCCCGGGTCGAGGGCCGCAGCGGGGTGTGGGTGCTCGGCGACCCGGTCGAGCAGCGGCCGTCGCTCGGTGGGCTGTCCCTGGACTTCGACCCGCGGCTGCACGACGAGGAGTTCGACCCGCGCATGAACGGGCCGGAGTACGCCCCCTCCAACGCCGGTCAGCGCCGCGAGGACCGCAAGATCGCCGCGATCGGCATCCGCGTGGCCAAGGGCGTCACGATGCACGGATTCGCGCTGAACGTGAACCCGGACAACCGGTGGTTCGACCGGATCATCCCGTGCGGGATCCGCGACGCGGGCGTCGCCTCCCTCACGAACGAGCTCGGGCGTGACGTCACGATCGACGAGGTGCTGCCCGTCGTGGAGCGGCACCTTCTGGATGTGCTGGAGAACGCGGACTTGAAACCGCGGGTGGTCGAGCGGGCACCGGCGTAACCCGACCGTCCTGGGGGCTCCGCCCCCTGGACCCCCGGCCTTCGCCCACCTCGGACAAAAGTGACCTTCGCCCCGGGCATGGAATTCCCCACGGTTCCGCACGGTTGCCCACCCCGGGGACCGAAAACGCACGGGCGTACCCTGGTGTACGCCGAAGAATCGAAGCTACAGGGAGCCGATGTGTCCGCAGTCGCACCCGACGGACGCAAGATGCTGCGCCTGGAGGTCCGCAACAGCCAGACCCCCATCGAGCGCAAGCCCGAGTGGATCAAGACCCGGGCGAAAATGGGTCCCGAATACACCAAGATGCAGAACCTCGTGAAGAGCGAGGGCCTGCACACGGTCTGCCAGGAAGCCGGCTGCCCCAACATCTACGAGTGCTGGGAAGACCGCGAGGCCACCTTCCTCATCGGCGGCGACCAGTGCACCCGGCGCTGCGACTTCTGCCAGATCGACACCGGCAAGCCCGAGGCGCTGGACCGTGACGAGCCCCGGCGCGTGGGCGAGTCCGTGGTCACCATGGACCTGAACTACGCCACGATCACCGGCGTCGCCCGCGACGACCTGGAGGACGGCGGCGCCTGGCTCTACGCCGAGACGGTCCGCCAGATCCACGAGCAGACCGCCTCCCGCGAGGCCGGCCGCACCAAGGTGGAACTCCTCGCCCCGGACTTCAACGCCGTACCGGAGCTCCTGGCGGAGGTCTTCGCCTCCCGCCCCGAGGTCTTCGCGCACAACGTCGAGACGGTCCCCCGGATCTTCAAGCGCATCCGCCCCGGCTTCCGCTACGAGCGCTCGCTGAAGGTCATCACCGACGCCCGCGACTACGGCCTCGTCACCAAGTCGAACCTGATCCTCGGCATGGGCGAGACCCGCGAGGAGGTCAGCGAGGCGCTCCGGCAGCTGCACGACGCGGGCTGCGAGCTGGTGACCATCACGCAGTACCTGCGCCCGTCCGTGCGCCACCACCCCGTGGAGCGCTGGGTCAAGCCGCACGAGTTCGTGGAGCTGAAGGACGAGGCCGAGCAGATCGGCTTCTCCGGTGTGATGTCCGGTCCGCTGGTGCGTTCCTCGTACCGCGCTGGACGGCTGTACCAGATGGCCGTCGAGAAGCGGGGCTCGTACGTCGCCTCGCAGGCCGTCTGACCCCCTGACACACCGTCACCCACCTTGCCCGACAAGGAGTGACCCAAGCGTGTGAATTCACGCACAAGAGGCTACCCGTCGGTAGTGACCGATATGACGCGGTCCTGACCGTCCTCGCTGATGAGGGCGCATGTCAGGGCCGCGTCGGCGTTCAAGGGCTCCGCATCCAGGCTTCATTGGCGTTTGACCGGCCGGTCACGCCCTGGTAACACCAATCAGTGACGCTGGACTTACACCACGTACACCCATACCCGCAGCTGTATCGAGGGGGACCTCCATCATGCAGGCCGCGCCCGTACGCGCCACACCGATTCCGACGTTCACCGACGCACTCCGCGCCGTCGAGTCCCTGCTCATGAGCAGCGGCCAGCGCACCGCCCGTCGCAATGCCTGGACGTCCGTCCTGGAGGACCGCCGCCGCGCCAAGGACCGGGTCGAGGTCCAGCGCGTCCTCGAGCAGACGTTCACCGTACGCCCCTGAAGCACCCCCGTTCCCCCTCCTGAGGGCACCGCCGTCGTCGTGCACTCCCCGGGCCACGTAGACTTCGTGCCATGGCGAGGAAGGACACGGCAGCGGACGCTGCGAATCCCGGGCGACTCAAGCAGATCGCTCTGACCTACAAGATGACCCGCAAGGCCGACAAGAAGATCGGTCTTGTACTCGCGGCTGTCGGAATCGTCACCTTCGGTGCCTTCCTCGCGATCGGTTTCTTGATCGGTCACCCCATCTATCTCGGCATTCTGGGCCTCCTGCTCGCCTTCCTCGCGTCGGCGATCGTGTTCGGGCGCCGGGCCGAGCGAGCGGCCTTCGGGCAAATGGAGGGCCAGCCGGGCGCGGCGGCAGCGGTACTGGACAACATCGGCCGGGGCTGGACGACCACCCCCGCGGTGGCGATGAACCGCAGTCAGGACGTGGTGCACCGGGCCGTCGGCAAGGCCGGCATCGTCCTGGTCGCCGAGGGCAACCCGAACCGGGTCAAGAGCCTGCTGGCCGCCGAGAAGAAGAAGATGAACCGCATCGTCGCGGACGTGCCGGTGCACGACCTGATGGTGGGCACCGGCGAGAGCCAGGTCGAGCTGAAGAAGCTGCGCACGACCATGCTGAAGCTGCCGCGCGTGCTGACCGGTCCGCAGGTGACAGCCACCAACGACCGGCTGCGTGCCCTCGGTGACCTGATGAGCAACATGCCGCTGCCGAAGGGGCCGATGCCGAAGGGCATGAAGCTCCCGAAGGGCGGACCGAAGGCCCGCTGACTCCCTCGTACACGAAGGGGGGCGCCCGGATCACTCCGGGCGCCCCCCTTCGTCGTGTTCGTCGTAGAGGCGCATTCGTCGAGTTCGTCGAGTTCGTCGAGTTCGTCGAGTTCGTCGAGTTCGTCGAGGAGACGCTAGATGCGTACTTCCACCGTGCGGGCCAGCCGGTCGTGCAGGCCGCGGCCGTCGCGGTCCCAGATCAGGGCGGGGATGGCGAGGCAGAGCAGGGCCGTGCGGAGCAGGGCGCGGGCGGGGCTGACGCGGCCGGTGTCGACGGCGACCACGCGCAGGCCGAAGAGTCGCTTGCCCGGGGTGAAGCCGACGGTGCCCACGGTCAGGGCGCCGAGCAGGAAGAAGACGAGGAGTGCCCAGTTGCTGGTCGCCTGGTCGTAGCCGTGCGTGATGAGACCGTATGCGATCAAGAGGCACAGGCCCCAGTCGACGGCGATGGCACCGAGGCGCCGACCGGGACGGGCGATCGAACCCGGTCCCTCCTCCGGCAGACCGAGCTGCTCGCCCCGGTATCCGAAGTCGACACCGGCTTCTTCCGCGGCCGCGCGCGGTCCGGAAAGCCACGATCCGATTGCATGCCTGTTGTCCACCCGTCCACGGTACTGTGCCCGTTTCGCCATACGGACAGGTGGGGTAGGCGCGACGATGTCCGGTTAACTTGTGCGAAACAAATGGGTCACGCCTGAGAAATCACCCGTACCTAGGGTCGAGGTCAGCGTGTGCCACCGCACTGGCCGCACGAACGAACTACCACCCCGGCACGGGAACGGCCGGGAGTAGGAGGAGCTGGATGTTCCAGAACGCCGACGAGGCCAAGAAGTTCATCGCGGACGAGGACGTCAAGTTCATCGACGTCCGCTTCTGCGACCTGCCGGGCGTCATGCAGCACTTCACGGTGCCCGTCGAGTCGTTCGACCCGGACGAGGAGCTGGCCTTCGACGGATCCTCGATCCGCGGCTTCCAGGCCATTCACGAGTCCGACATGGCGCTGCGCGCGGACCTGTCGACCGCCCGGGTCGACGCCTTCCGCCGTGACAAGACGCTGAACATCAACTTCTTCATCCACGACCCGATCACCGGCGAGCAGTACAGCCGTGACCCGCGCAACGTTGCGAAGAAGGCCGAGGCGTACCTGGCGTCGACCGGGATCGCGGACACCGCGTACTTCGGTCCCGAGGCCGAGTTCTACGTCTTCGACTCCGTCCGCTTCGCGACCACCGCGAACGAGTCCTTCTACCACATCGACTCCGAGGCCGGCGCCTGGAACACCGGCGCCCTCGAGGACAACCGTGGTTACAAGGTCCGCTACAAGGGCGGCTACTTCCCGGTCCCGCCGGTCGACCACTTCGCCGACCTGCGTGCCGAGATCTCCCTGGAGCTGGGCAAGGCCGGCCTGCGGGTCGAGCGCCAGCACCACGAGGTGGGAACCGCCGGCCAGGCCGAGATCAACTACAAGTTCAACACGCTGCTCGCCGCGGCCGACGACCTCCAGCTCTTCAAGTACATCGTGAAGAACGTGGCCTGGCGCAACGGCAAGACCGCGACCTTCATGCCGAAGCCGATCTTCGGCGACAACGGCTCGGGCATGCACGTCCACCAGTCGCTGTGGGCGAACGGCGACCCGCTGTTCTACGACGAGGCCGGTTACGCGGGCCTGTCGGACACCGCCCGCTTCTACATCGGCGGCATCCTCAAGCACGCCCCGTCGCTGCTGGCCTTCACCAACCCGACGGTGAACTCGTACCACCGTCTGGTGCCGGGCTTCGAGGCGCCGATCAACCTGGTGTACTCGCAGCGCAACCGCTCCGCGGCCATGCGTATCCCGATCACGGGCTCCAACCCGAAGGCCAAGCGCGTCGAGTTCCGTGCGCCCGACTCCTCCGGCAACCCGTACCTGGCCTTCTCGGCCCTGCTGCTCGCGGGCCTGGACGGCATCAAGAACAAGATCGAGCCGGCCGAGCCGATCGACAAGGACCTGTACGAGCTGGCTCCCGAGGAGCACGCGAGCGTGGCGCAGGTCCCGACGTCCCTCCCGGCCGTCCTCGCCTCCCTCGAAGCCGACCACGAGTTCCTCCTCCAGGGCGACGTCTTCACGCCGGACCTGATCGAGACGTGGATCGACTTCAAGCGCGCCAACGAGATCGCGCCGCTCCAGCTGCGTCCGCACCCGCACGAGTTCGAGCTCTACTTCGACGTGTGATCGACGCGCCTCACCAGCGCTTCAGGGCCGCCACCCGTGAGGGGGCGGCCCTGCCGCGTTGCCGGGGCCGCTCGGCACGCGGTCACTCCGCCGGCGACTCGGGCACCCGCCAAGTGATCCGGAGGACCGGGACCCTCCGGCCGGGCGGAACATGGGCTGATCCCTCGCTTCACAGACCTGTCATGGTCAGGGGATCATCCTTGCTGACACTGACACGGTTGTTCGACCCAGACATGGGAGAGGTAACGGGGATGCACGAACAGGACGACGCGGAGCGGGAGTTCGACCTCAAGTGGGCCGACAACGCCGAGCACAAGGAGCCCTCCGCGCGGGCCAGGATGCTGGCCGCGCGCTGGAAGGAGAACCCGCCCGAGCCGCAGCCGTTCCGCGCCGATCCCGACCCGGCGGGGCCGCGCCGGTCGTCGTGGATGTCGACGGTCATCGTGCTCGGGAGTGTGGCGGCGATCATCCTGCTGCTGGGATACGCCAACTTCCGGGCGCCGTACTAGAGATGCGCGAGGACGCCGACGACCCGCTGTGCCCCCATGGCCAGGTCGCGTAGGAAACCGGCCTCCCGGGAGCCCCAGCGAGTACGTGCTGAAGGGAGGAAGTGGGAGCCCGGATCGGGGGCTGAGCCTTTGCTGGTCCTAGGGGTGATCGCGACCGCTTCATGGGACGGGGCGGGTGCACACTGGGCTGTGGGGCGAGTGCCTGACTGCTGAGGGTGATGCAACATGCAGAGCCGCTTTCGGAGCGACCGGCGGTTGACCGTACGGATGACGGTCACGATGTTTCTGCTCGGGCTGTTGTACGTGGCCTTCGTCGCGGCGCTGGTCGTGCTGTTGAAGTCGTGGGTGCTGGTCGTGGTGGTCGCGGCGGCGATGCTTGGCGCGCAGTACTGGTTCTCCGACCGGATCGCGCTGTTCGCGATGCGTGGACGGGTCGTGGAGCGGGAGGAGTACCCCGAGCTGCATGCCGTCGTCGACCGGCTGTGTGCCCTGGCGGACATGCCCAAGCCGGTGGTCGCCGTGTCGGAGATGGACATGCCGAACGCGTTCGCGACCGGACGGAACGCCGACAACGCCGTCGTCTGCGTGACGACCGGGCTGCTGCGGCGGCTGGAGCCGGCGGAGCTGGAGGGCGTCCTCGCGCACGAGCTGTCGCATGTGGCGCACAAGGATGTCGCCGTGATCACCATCGCCTCGTTCCTCGGCGTGATCGCGGGGCTGATCGTGCGGTTCGCGTTCTACTCGCAGCTGTTCGGCGGGGGCCGCAGGGACCAGAACACCGCCGTGGTCTTCGCCGCCGTGATGGGGGTGTCGGCGACCGTGTACGCGATCAGCTTCCTGCTGATCAGGGCCCTGTCCCGGTACCGGGAGCTGGCGGCGGACCGGGCGGCGGCGCTGCTCACCGGCCGGCCCTCGGCGCTGGCGTCCGCGCTCACCAAGGTCACCGGCGACATCGCCCGCATCCCCAGCAAGGACCTGCGCACGGCCCAGGCGTTCAACGCCTTCTACTTCACCCCCGCGCTGGGCGCCGAGCCGGGAGTGGCGCGGCTCTTCTCCACCCACCCGAGCCTGGAGCAGCGGCTGGAGCAGCTGGGGCGGATCTCCGGTGAGCTGGGCGAGGCGGCGAGGCCGGGGAGGTCGGGCTGAGGATGGGGCTGCTGGACATCCTGCTCGGCCGCACGAAGCCGGTCGCACCCGATCTCGACCAGCTCTTCGCGCTGCCGTCGGCGGCTGTGACGCTGGAGGCGGCAGCCTCCTTCACGCCGACCGGGCGGGGTGCGGTGTGCTTCGCCACGGTGGAAGGCGCGGCCTTCGAGCAGACGCACCGCGAGGTCCAGGCCCTGCTCGACGCGGACACGGACCGCGACGGGCCGCCGGTGGAGCTGCGGCGGGACGGCTACGGGTATTCGTGGCTGGTGTCTGAGCGCACTCCCGACCAGCTGCCGCTGCTGGTCAACGACCTGCACGCGGTGAACAGCTCGATGGAGGTCAACGGCTTCGGGCCGCAACTGCTGTGCTCCCTGGCCGGGTTCCAGGATCCGGAGGGCCGGTCGCTGGCGCTGGTCTACCTCTACAAGCGCGGCACCTTCTACCCGTTCGCGCCGCTGCCCGGCCAGGGGCAGCGGCGCGACAACGCACTGGAACTGCGGGTGAAGGCGGCGCTGGGGGACGATCTGCGGATCGAGCCCGACCTGAGCCGCTGGTTCCCGGTGTGGGGCGCCCCCGGGCTGTGACGACGACCGAGGGCCGCCGGGATCACCGAGATCACCGAGATCACGAGGCTACCGAGATCATCAGCAGTCTCACTTGCTCTTCCCGCGCTCCTGACGGCGTGCCTCGAAGGGGTGCTCACGGCGGTAGCGGCGCTCCCACTTGGCCTGCTTGTCACGGCGGTCGCGATACGCGCGGTAGCTCGAGGGCCTGGGCCCCGCCGAGGATCCCCCCGTCGACGACGAGGGCGCGGACGCGCCGCGTCCGTACTGCATGTACAGGAAGAGCACGGCGACGGCGGCGAGCCACCAGATGTGGTTTCCGAATCCGAGAACGACCAGGACGACGGTCCCGGATGTGACGATGGTGCCCATGACGGGCCTCCGTGGGCGTGGTTGGTCCGAGCGGTGATCGGTGCTCCGACGGGGCGCCGGGGGTGGGCGGCCGTCCGTCGGTGCGTAGAGAGTAGCCCCGGGTCCGCGGGGTGATGCCTGTCCTGCGGTACCCGGTGGTGGGCACTTCCTCGACGCTTGTCCAGCGTAGGGAGGCGGTCACTGGGCGTGCATCTCCTTTTATTCGTCGCCGCCGACCACGACCTCGCAGAAGAATGGGCGCATGAGCGAGCCCTCCTTCTTCACATACGGTCACGCCGGTGAACAGCTCAGTGGCGTGTACGGCGGTGACGACGGTGGTCCGGACCGGGCCACCGTCGTTCTGCTGCACGGAGCGGGCAACGGCACCAAGGAGCGGTTGCTCCCGCTGTTGGCGGAGTTCGTGGCGCACGGCTGCCGCGGACTCGCCTTCGACTTCTCCGGGCACGGCGAAAGCACGGGGACCTTACGGGAGTTGAGCCTGCGTCGGCGCTTCGAGCAGGCGGTGGCGGTCGTCGACGCGGTCGTCCCGGCGGGCGGGCCGCTGATCCTGGTCGGGTTCAGCATGAGCGGCCAGACGGTCGCCGACCTCGCCGCGCACTACGGCGACCGGGTCACGGCGCTCGGGCTGTGCGCTCCCGCGGTGTACGCGGGCGAGGTGTGGGACGTGCCGTTCGGGGCGGGCGACGACCGGTTCAGCGCGATCATCCGCACCCCCGGGAGCTGGCGTACGTCACCCGCACTCGACGTGCTCCGGGCGTACGAGGGGCGTGCGGTGCTCGCGGTCCCGGGGACGGACGCGGTGATCCCGCCCGAGGTGACCGAGGCCGTGCAGGACGCGCTGTGCGCTCGCGCGCAGTTCACGCGCCTTGAACTGCCGAACGCGGACCACCACTTGGGGCTGTGGCTGCGGGATCACACCGAGGACCGGCGGGAGTTCGTGTCGGCCGTTCTCGCCCAGGGCTGGGCGGCGACCCGGTCCTGGCTGGCCAAGCAGCTCCCTGAGGGGCGTACGGTCCGTGAGAGCCTTCCGCTGGCCGGCGGTTGGAGCTCTCAGATGCGCCGCCTCACCCTCGACGACGGCACCGGGCTGGTGCTGCGGACCTTCGTGAAGCCGTTCTTCCGCCTGCATGCCCCGGGGCTGCTGACCCGCGAGGCGGCCGTCCTGGCGCTCCTCGCCGGGCAGGACGGCATTCCCGCCGCGCGGCCGGTCGCCGTCGACGCGTCGGCCGAACTCTGCGACCACCCCTCGCTGTTGATGTCGCTGCTCCCGGGCCGGGTGCGCGTCGACGAGGACGACACCGCCGAGCTGGAGCGGCGCCTGGACCTGCTGGCGGCGCAACTCGTGCGGATCCACGAGGTCGTACCTGACGATCGCCCGCGCCTGTACCAGGCGTGGACGTCACCGGAGCGGGCGGTCGTCCCGTCGGGGGCGCCGTGGGAGCGGGCGGTGGACGTGATCCGCCGCGAACCCCCGTCCTACGAGGGCTGTTTCCTGCACCGGGACTTCCACCCGGGGAACGTCCTCTTCGACGGCGGCGGCGACGGACTGCGGGTCAGCGGAGTCGTCGACTGGGTCGAGACGTCGTGGGGCCCCGCCGATCTGGACGTCGCCCACTGCTCGACGGCCCTGGCCCTGCTGCACGGCCCCGGGTACGGACTCGGCTTCCGCGCCCGCTACGAGGCGCACGGCGGCCGCCGCCTCGCCGACGGACCCGACCACCTGTACTGGCGCCTGCTGGACGCCCTCGGCTACGCCCCCGACGCGGCGAAGCTCGCGGGTCCCTGGCGGGAGCTGGGCCGGACCGACCTGACGGCCGAGGTGCTGGGCGGGCGGCTGGAGGCGTATGTGACCGGACTGCTGGAGGCGTACGCCTGATGGTGGTCCGGTCGGCGTAGGCGAGGGCGAAGTCGGCGAGGCGCGTTCGAGGGCGGCCGCACCACCCAGGTAGCCGGCGGTCGCGATGCGGTCGCCGGAACGGGCGGGTGCGCGGGCCGGCGCCGTGCCGCACCGCCGGGCGCACGCCGCGAGGTCGGCGGGATCATCCCGGCGACGCCCCGGTGCCCCGGCGCGGCGGACGGCGATCGAGTGACGGCAGCCGGGCCTCGGGGCGGTCCGATTGTCAGTGCCGTCGGGGAGGATGCCGGTATGGGTGACGAGGAGCGGTACTTCGGCGTGGCGGAGCGGCGGGCGCGGCTCGCACTGCGGCACCGGCTGGCCGGGGCAGCACGGGCGGCGAGTCCTGAGGAGGTCGCCGACTGGCTGGTCGCGCTGCACGGCTCGGACCCCGCGGCGGTGTACCTGGCCGTGGGCGCGCGGCTGGCGGACCCGGCGAGGACCGTGTCGGAGACCGGCCGGGCGCTGTACGAGGACCGTGCGCTGGTCCGTATGCACGGCATGCGGCACACGGTCTTCGTGTTCCCGACGGATCTGACCGCGGTCGTGCACGCCTCCACGGGCCTCACGGTCGCCGCACGGGAGCGGGCCAAGCTGCTGAAGGACATGGCGAAGGCCGGCGCGCCGGACGCGGCCTGGCTGAAGGAGGTGGAGGAGTCGGCGCTGTCCGCGTTGGCGCGGCGCGGGCAGGCGACGGCGGCGGAGCTCGCCGAGGACGAGCCGAGGCTGCGGGAGCAGTTCGTGTACGCGGCCGGGAAGAGCTACCAGGGCGTCCACACCGTCTCGACGCGGCTGCTGAAGGTGCTGGGCGTCGAGGGCAAGGTCGTCCGGGGCCGGCCGCTCGGCTCGTGGACGTCCAGCCAGTTCCGCTGGGCGTTGGCCCCCGCGCACCCCGAACTGAACGAGGCTGAGGCCCAGGCATCCCTGCTCGGGCGCTGGCTCGCCGCGTGCGGCCCGGCCACGGAGGCCGACCTCAAGTGGTGGACGGGGTGGAGAGTGACCGACGTCCGCCGGGCGTTGGCGGCGATCGGGGCGCGGCCGGTGTCCCTGGACGAGGGTGTGGGGTACGTCGTCGAAGGCGACGTCGGCCCGGTGGCGGAGCCGGCCGAGCCCTGGGCCGCGCTGCTGCCGGCGCTCGATCCCACGGCGATGGGCTGGCAGCAGCGGGACTGGTATCTGGCGCCGGAGTTGCGGCCCGCGTTGTTCGACTACAGCGGCAACGTGGGGCCGACGGTGTGGTGGAACGGCCGGGTGGTGGGCGGGTGGGCCCAGCGGGCCGACGGGGAGATCGTGTGGCGGTTGCTCGACACGGAGGGGGTGGGGCGCGATGCGGAGGCGGCGATCGAGGCGGAGGCGGAGCGGTTGCGGGGGTGGGTGGGGATGACGAGGGTGACGCCGCGGTTCCGGACGCCGGTGGAGAAGGAGTTGTCGGCGTAGGTAGGCGATGGGGCGATTCTGCACCGGCGGTTTCTCGCCCCCGCCGCCCCTTCCCGTCCCGTCCCCAGGGGGCTGCGCCCCCCTGGAACCCCCGGCCTTCGCCCGCCCACCACCCGAATCGGTAGGAGGAGTGGTGAGCCATTCAGCTGACCGAGTCGGGTGGTGGGTTGGGCAAAGGTACGGGGGTCTGGGGCCGGAGCCCCCAGGGACGGCAACGTCGGCGCCGGGTGCCCCGTACAGACACAGGGCACCCGGCGCCAGACGCTCACCGCGAGTAACGCATCAACGCCCGCACCATGTGGCACGTCGTGTCCGACGGCGGGTGGACGCCGATCGACTCCGCCGTGCTCCGTATCGTCTCGTTGCGGGCCTGGTTGGGCATGAAGACGCCCGAGTCGAGCAGGGCGATCGCGAGGCGCATCGCCTTGAGGCGGCGGTTGTGGCTGACGTACCACTCACGCGGACGCCCCGGCGGCAGCGGGCGCTTCTCCACGGGTGCGTACGGCATGTCGAGCAGCACGGAGCGCTTCGCGGTGGACTGGGTGGGCAACGGCTTCGGCTTCAGTGCGGCAGCGGGCACAGGCATCCTCCTGTCGCGGTCAGGGCATCGACCCCGGGGATCTCGACACCCCGGCGACACCCTCGAACACTGCTTCTATTCTACTGCCCGGCACTGACAAAAGGCCCTGGCCACAAGGCTTTCGGGGGTGCTGGGGCGCGGGTGAAGGACGGGTTTTCGCGTACCGTGGGCCGTATGGAGATCTGGATCAACCCGGCCTGTTCGAAGTGCCGCAGCGCGCTCACCCTGCTCGACGCGGAGGGCGCGGACTACACCGTCCGCCGCTATCTGGAGGACGTGCCGAGCGAGGACGAGATCCGGGACGTCCTGGATCGCCTCGGTCTCGAACCCTGGGACATCTCCCGCACCCAGGAGGCCGCGGCGAAGGAGCTCGGCCTCAAGGACTGGCCGCGGGAGGAGACGTCGCGCGAGCGTTGGATCACCGCCCTCGCCGAGCATCCGAAGCTGATCCAGCGTCCGATCATCACCGCGGAGGACGGTACGGCGGTGGTGGCCCGCACCGACGAGGCCGTACGGGACGCCTTGTCCCGATAGTCAACCGTTTGTCGGGCGGCGGGAGTTGAGGGCGCTCGCACTGTTACCCTCCGCCGCCATGACCTTCGGTGATCAAGGAATGCCCCCGCGCACCCCCGACCCGTACGCTCAGTGGGTGGCCGAGCAGGAGCGAATACGCAGAAGCCGCCGCACCCGGCGCGCGGTCGCCGCCGGCACGGGAGTCGTCCTCGTGGCCGCGATCGCCGCGGGCGCCGTGACGTACGCGGGCGGCGGCGAGGGGGACGAAGCGACGACGACGACGGCCCCGCTGACATCGGCCGGCACGGACTCCGGCGCCCCTGTCCCCTCCGTCACCGCCTCCCTCCCCTCCGACGCCCCGACCGCCCTGCCCTCCCTCCTGGCGCGGCCCGTCATCCGGCCCGAGCGGGCGTTTCCCCAGCAGAACGTGCGCCTCAAGGACGGTTCCCGGCACCACCGTGTCGACCTCGCCACCACGACGGACTGCGCCCGCGGCGTGTCTCCCGAGCTGGCCGCCCTGCTCGAACAGGGCGAGGGCTGCGTCCGGTTGACGGCCGCACTGTTCACGGACACCGAGCGGCGTTCGCAGGTGACGGTCAGCGTGCTGAGTTTCCGGCGCGTCCAGGAGGCCTCGGCGGTGTTCACGCTGGCCTCGATGGATCCGGTGACGTATCAGGTGGTCTCGCTCGACCCGCCGTCCGAGGCGGGGCGGCCGACCGTGCCGCCCGGTTCGGCGGGGGTCTTCCGGCGGCTGATGACCGTGCGCTCGGTGGTGTTCGCGAACGGGCAGTGGGCCGACGGGGCGGAGACCGGGGAGGAGGAACTCACGCGCCAGACCGAGGGGCTGCTCCGGTACGTCAACGACACCGTGGCGGCCTACGAGCAGGGGAAGAGCTGACGCCGGTGTGATGCGCACCACTTTGGTGACTCCTGTAACCACTGAGTAACTTCGTTCGGTATCTCGTACATGACGGCGTACGCTCCCCTACCTCTCAGGAGCCGCGCATGTCACGCAAGAGAACGCTGGGCACGAAGAAGAAGCTCGCGCTGCTGGCGGGAGCCGCGACGGTGGCGGGAGGCGGCGCCTTCGTCATGGCGGCCACCTCGAACGCCGCGCAGTCCCCGCAGACGGCGGCCGAGTCGACCGTCTGCCAAGGACTCGCCACCGCCCTCGGCAACAACCAGCGGTTCATCGACGGCCAGCGGGCCGCCCCGGACGCGCAGTCCGAGGCCCGGATCGCCAACCGCGAGGCCGTCATCGCACAGATCAAGGTGCAGCAGGAGGCGTCCGGGTGCGTCGTCGGGGAGTCGGCTCAGGGCTCCCAGGCGACGCAGCCGGCACAGGCGGCCACGCCGGCCGCACCGGCCGCGTCACCCGCCCGGACCACGCCGGCCGCACCGGCCGCGTCACCCGCCCGGACCACGCCGCCCGCGCAGGCCGCCTCCGGCCAGCAGGTGTGCAACGGCTCGACCGTCACCCTGTCCGGCGAGGACGGCGCCCCGGCCGCGTCCAGCAACCAGTTCCCGGCCGGCACGAAGCTGAAGGTCACCAACCTGGACAACCGGAAGTCCACGACGGTGGAGGTCACCTCGGTCTCCGGCAGCTGTGTCCTGCTCAACAACGCGGCTTTCGAACAGGTGCGGGAGCCCGGCAAGTTCCTGATCCGCCGGGCAGTGATCGAGAAGGTGGGGTGATGCCAGGACGCCGGTAACCGTACGTGTCACCGGTCCCGCCACCCCCGGCCAGGGGTGGCGGGACCGGCATGTCCGCGTCCCGGACGCCCCGGCGCCCGTACCTCAACCCCATCGCATACGAGCCGCCTCGGCGCTTCATTTCGCAGCCCCTTTCCGCGCCCCGTTCCGCGGCGCTCCGAATGCCGCTCTCCGTGGCCCTCTGCGCGCCGTGCGGCCCCTCACAGCGTGAGTCGCGCCACAGCACGACCAGGTAACACGGGGTTCACATTCGAGCAATGACCGGGAAATCGCCTGTTGACAGGCTGCCTGGCATTGAAAGCGGTGCCCCAGTGCCGCAGCGCCGCAGCACCCGCAAGTGCGTCTAGACACACCCCGAAGGAAGTGGCCCGTGACCTTCAAGGCTGAGTACATCTGGATCGACGGCACCCAGCCGACGGCCAAGCTCCGTTCCAAGACGAAGATAATGGCCGATGGCGACAAGGGTGCCGAGCTGCCGATCTGGGGCTTCGACGGGTCTTCCACGAACCAGGCCGAGGGCCACTCCTCGGACCGTGTCCTCAAGCCGGTCTTCTCCTGCCCCGACCCGATCCGCGGCGGCGACGACATCCTCGTCCTGTGCGAGGTCCTCAACATCGACATGACGCCGCACGAGTCCAACACCCGTGCCGCGCTGGTCGAGGTCGCCGAGAAGTTCGCCGCCCAGGAGCCGATCTTCGGCATCGAGCAGGAGTACACGTTCTTCCAGGACGGCTACCCGCTGGGCTTCCCCAAGGGCGGCTTCCCGGCCCCGCAGGGCGGCTACTACTGCGGTGTCGGCGCCGACGAGATCTTCGGCCGTGACGTCGTCGAGGCGCACCTGGAGAACTGCCTGAAGGCGGGCCTCGCGATCTCCGGCATCAACGCCGAGGTCATGCCGGGCCAGTGGGAGTTCCAGGTCGGCCCGGTCTCCCCGCTGGAGGTCTCCGACCACCTGTGGGTGGCCCGCTGGCTGCTCTACCGCACCGCCGAGGACTTCGGCGTCGCCGCGACGCTGGACCCGAAGCCGGTGAAGGGCGACTGGAACGGCGCCGGTGCGCACACCAACTTCTCCACCAAGGCGATGCGCGAGGGCTACGAGGCCATCATCACCGCCTGCGAGTCGCTCGGTGAGGGCTCGAAGCCGCTCGACCACGTCAAGCACTACGGCGCCGGCATCGACGACCGCCTGACCGGTCTGCACGAGACCGCCCCGTGGAACGAGTACTCCTACGGCGTCTCCAACCGTGGTGCCTCGGTCCGCATCCCGTGGCAGGTCGAGAAGGACGGCAAGGGCTACATCGAGGACCGCCGCCCGAACGCCAACGTCGACCCGTACCTGGTCACCCGACTGATCGTCGACACCTGCTGCTCCGCGCTGGAGAAGGCCGGACAGATCTGATTCCCGCAGCTTCCCGGAAGGGGCGCCCGCCATCTCGGCGGGCGCCCCTTCCGCGTGTCGGACGAGAGCGACTTCACGCCAGGCAGGTGTCCAAGCAGTGGGAGGAGGCTCCTGTTGCGGGCTTGTGTCTGCTTCAATGGGGGCATGGCCAGCTTCCAGAACCACACCTCGACGGGTCGCCATGACCTCGAGCCGTTCTGGCCTTCCCGTCAGCACCACGACTTCGACCGGGTGTGTCGCCGCGCGATGAACGCGCCGGCCCTCTAAAGCCGTACATCCCGGCCTTCGGCCAGCGCGCACGACGTACGTTCCCCTCGTCGGACCTCGCGCGAAAGAGCTGACATCTCATGGCGACCACTCGTTCCCTGTCCACCGCCGTTCCCTCCTCCCCCGACGGTTCGCGTCATCGGCTGCGGGCCGTCGACCGGGACGAGGTGATCGACGTCGCGGAGTTCCTGCCGCCGGGTGCCACCTGGCTGCCCGCTCCCCCGCACACCCTGCCCACCCTGCCGGGCCGGCCGCCGATGATCGGCTACCTGGTGCTCGTCCCGGCCGACCAGCAGCCGCCGTTCCTGCCCGTGGCGGTGCCTGACGCGCCGGAGGCCGGCGAGCCCGGCGCCGACGCCGTCGACCCGCTCGTCCGCATCGACACCGTGCAGCGCACGGCCGAGGTGAACGGGCGCGAACTCGACCTCACCTACCTGGAGTTCGAGCTGCTCGCGCATCTGGTGACCCACCCCCACCGGGTGCACACCCGCGACCAGCTGGTCACCACGGTGTGGGGGTACGGCCATGTCGGCGACGGCCGCACGGTCGACGTCCACATCGCCCGGCTGCGCCGCAAACTCGGCTCCGAGAACCGCCGGGCGATCCAGACGGTGCGCCGGGTCGGCTACAAGTACGCGCCGCCGACCGGGCGTTGACCCCGCTCTGCCGACGGCAGATCGGGGTTCCCTCCCGCGGCCGAGCGGGGCACAGTCACCGGCATGAGACTTCTGATGCTGGGCGGTACGGAGTTCGCGGGACGGGCCGTCGTCGAGGCGGCCCTCGGGCGCGGCTGGGAGGTGACCGTCTTCCACCGGGGGCGCCACGAGCCTCCGGCCGGCGTGCGGTCGCTGCACGGCGACCGCACCGCGCCCGACGGTCTCGCCGTCCTGGCCGGAGCGGACGGCGACTGGGACGTGGTCGTCGACACCTGGTCGGCGGCGCCCCGGGCGGTGCACGAGGCGGCGCGGCTGCTGCGGGGTCGCACCGAGCGGTATGTGTACGTGTCGAGCAGCTCGGTGTACGCCTGGGCCCCGCCCGCCGGGTACGCCGAGGACGCGCCCCTGGTCGAGGGCGCCGAGCCGGACGCCGACACGACCGACTACGCCCGCGACAAGCGCGGCGCCGAGCTGGCCGTCGTCGACGCCTTCGGCGAGGAGGACTCCGTCCTCGTACGGGCCGGGCTGATCCTCGGCCCGTACGAGAACGTCGGCCGGCTGCCCTGGTGGCTGAACCGGATCGCCCGCGGCGGCCCGGTCCTCGCGCCGGGCCCGCGGGAGCTGCCCCTGCAGTACGTCGACGTCCGCGACCTCGCCGAGTGGATCCTCGGGGCGGTCGAGCGGGGGCTGAGCGGGCCGTTCAACCTGAAGAGCATTCAAGGGCACGCGACGATGGGCGAGTTGCTCCAGGCGTGCGTCCAGGTAACCGGTTCGGACGCCGAACTGCGCTGGACCGAGCCGGAGATCGTCCTCGGCGCGGGCATCGAGCCGTGGACGCAGCTGCCGGTGTGGGTGCCGCCGGGCACGGACATGCACGACGCGCTGCACGCCGCGGACGTCTCGCGTGCGGTGGCGACGGGACTGTCCTGCCGCCCGGTCGGGGAGACCGTCGCCGACACCTGGGGCTGGCTGCGGGCGATCGGCGGGACGGCGCCGCAGCGCCCGGACCGGCCGTCCCTGGGTCTGGACCCGGAGGTGGAGGCCAAGGTACTCGCGAGTGGACCCGACGTGGGTGGTGTACCTGACACCACCCCCTGACCGGGGGCTTCGGGCCAGT
Organism: Streptomyces sp. NPDC006602; assembly: GCF_042870385.1. Classification (NCBI taxonomy): domain Bacteria; kingdom Bacillati; phylum Actinomycetota; class Actinomycetes; order Kitasatosporales; family Streptomycetaceae; genus Streptomyces; species Streptomyces sp. NPDC006602. Next base: position 550,196 of record NZ_JBIAHG010000001.1, read on the forward strand.
GCCCGCGCCGAAGAGGTCGGCCAGACTGACAGCATGAACACCGACACGAAAGACGGCGGCGGGAGTTCGAAGGCCCGGGGGATGGTGCTCGCCGCCGTGCAGGGGCTTGTGCTGGCCGTGGCGGTCCTGCCCTTCACGATCGCGTGCTACGTCCTGGCCCTCGTCTCCATCACGCTGATTCCGCTCGGCATCGGCGTCGTCACGACCCCGTGGATCCTGACCGGGGTGCGGGCCCTCGCGGACAACCGCCGTGAACTCGCGCAGAGGTGGTGCGGCATACACATACCCTCGGCGTACCGGCCGCTGCCCGAGACCGCCAACCCGTGGAAGCGCACCTACGCACTGCTGCGGGACCCGGCGACCTGGCGGGACGTGCGCTGGCTGCAGGTGGACATGACGGCGGGGTTCGTGACCGCGCTGCTGCCGACCGTCCTGGTCTTCTACCCCTTGGAGGGGTTCGCGCTGGCGGCCGGGCTGTGGCGGGCCGTGAGCGGCGCCGACGGCGCGTACTGGTACGGCTTCGTCCCGGTCGACGGACAGGCGTCCGCCTTCGGCGCCGCGGCTCTGGGCGCCGTCCTCCTCGTCGTCGGCCACCGGTACGCCGTGAGCGCGCTTCGGCTCCACTTCCGCCTCACCCGGGCGGTGCTCACCCCCAGCCAGGACGAACTGGCCGAGCGAGTAAGGGTGTTGACCGAGACCCGCCGCGACGCCGTGGACACCTCCGCCGCCGAACTGCGGCGCATCGAGCGCGATCTGCACGACGGGGCGCAGGCCCGGCTGGTCGCGATGGGCATGGACCTCGGGACGATCGAGATGCTCCTGGACAAGGACCCGGAGCAGGCGAAGAAGTTGCTCGCGCAGGCCCGTCAGTCGTCCGTGGACGCCCTCGTCGAGCTGCGGGACCTGGTGCGCGGCATCCATCCGCCGGTGCTCGCCGAGCGCGGACTGGGCGACGCCGTGAGGGCGTTGGCGCTGCGGCTGCCCGTCGCCACCGAGGTGCGGGTGGACCTGCCCGGCCGGGCGGACGCGCCCGTGGAGTCGGCGGCCTACTTCGCCATCAGCGAGGTGCTCACCAACGCGGTCAAGCACGCGGACGCCGACCGGATCTGGGTCGACCTGCATCACGTCGCGGAAGGCGCGGGCATGCTGCGGATCTCGGTCACCGACAACGGCAAGGGCGGCGCGACGACCGGAGCCGGTTCGGGCCTGGCCGGGGTCGAGCGGCGACTGGGTACATTCGACGGCGTCCTGGCCGTCAGCAGCCCCGCGGGCGGTCCCACCATGGTCACCATGGAGATCCCTTGCGTGTTGTCCTAGCCGAAGACCTGTTCCTGCTGCGCGACGGACTCGTCCGGCTCCTTCAGGCCTACGACTTCGAGATCGCCGCGGCCGTCGAGAGCGGGCCGGAGCTGGCCGCCGCGCTGGCCGAACTGGAGCCGGACGTCGCGGTGGTGGACGTACGACTGCCGCCGACGCACACGGACGAGGGGTTGCAGTGCGCGTTGAACGCCCGCCGGGACAGACCTGGCCTGCCGGTGCTGGTGCTGTCGCAGCACGTGGAGCAGCTGTACGCGCGTGAGCTGCTCGCCGACGGCAGTGGCGGGGTCGGCTATCTGCTCAAGGACCGGGTGTTCGACGCGGAGCAGTTCGTGGACGCGGTACGGCGGGTCGCGGCGGGCGGTACGGCGATGGACCCGCAGGTGATCCAGCAGTTGCTGTCCCGGCGGTCGGCCGCGGACCAGCCGCTCGGCCGGCTCACGCCCCGGGAACGCGAGGTGCTGGAACTGATGGCGCAGGGCCGCACCAACGCGGCGATCGCCGCCAAGCTCGTGGTCACGGAACGGGCCATCGCCAAGCACACCGCCAATATCTTCGCCAAACTGGGCCTGGAGGTGTCGGACGACGACAACCGTCGCGTCCTGGCGGTTCTCGCGTATCTCGACCACGGCCGCTGAAACCGGGACCCCGCCCGGGCACCCCCTGTGAGGGGTCATCAACTCCGCGTACTTGCGGGGCAGTTGAAACCGAATTGTCTCGCGAATCTCTCATCAATTTCTGAGACGGCTGAACACCTGTGGGACCACTTGCGTATTCAGGGGAGCCGCTTCACTCCTGTCGGGCGCCTCGATAGCCCCGCAAGGAAGTCAGAGGAGTTCCATGGGACGCAATACACGTAAACGCCGTACGCCGCTGGCCACCAAGGCCATAGCCGCATCGGCGGCCCTAGCGCTCGGTGGGGGCGGGCTGATCTGGGCGAACTTCTACGCTTCGGCGCACGAGTCGAACACCTCGTCGCAGAACCAGACCAAGGCCGCAGCCGCGCAGGTCGCCACCATCGCCTGCCCGGACGTGGGCCAGCAACTGACGGACGTGCCCGACAAGGCGCGTACCGGCGTCGACACGGAGCTGGCGAACCTCGACAAGCAGATCACCGAGGCCTACGCCCGTCTCGCCTCCACCCGCCAGGCGCAGACAGGCGACGCGAGCTTCGTACAGAACGCGATCGTCGGCCCGCTCAAGGAGAAGCGGGCCGCGACGATCGACCGCATCAGGATCGACATCCAGCGAGTCGGTGGCTCGGTGGACGCCAACTCGCTGAGCCAGCTCGCCCCCTGCACCACGCAGACCGCCGCCCCCGAGACCAACGCCGGCGAGGCCGACAACGGCCAGCAGGGCGACGGTCAGAACACCGGTGACCAACAGCAGGGCGGCGACGGCCAGGACGCCGGCGACCAGCAGCAGGGTGGCGACGGCCAGCAGCAGGGTGGCGACGGCCAGGACGCCGGCCAGCAGCAGGGCAACGGCGGCCAGGGCGGCAACGGCCCGGCGGCGGCGGACTTCGTGGACATCACGACGGTCCAGCAGAACGCCCAGGTGGGCGTGGGCGCGAACGGGCTCGCAGCGAACGGGAACAGCGGTTCGCGGGGCACCTTCACCTCGTCCTGCGGCACCAACGGGAACGACAACCACAACACGGACAACGTGATCGTCGCCCCCGGTGTCACCAACGGCGCGCACCACCTGCACGACTACGTCGGCAACCAGAACAACGACGCCTTCGCGAGTGACGAGGAGCTGGCGGCGGCCACCACCAGCTGCCAGAACCAGGGCGACAAGTCCTCGTACTTCTGGCCGGTGCTGCGTGTCCAGGACGGCACCCAGGACTTCGACCAGAACAACGACGGCGGCGGCAAGGAGGGCAACGTCGGCAAGATCCTCCAGCCCGCCCAGGCGCAGCTCAAGTTCGTCGGCAACAAGAAGGGCAAGGTCGTCGCGATGCCGTCGGCCCTGCGCATCATCACCGGTGACGCGAAGGCGTTCGTCAACGGCAACGCCAACGCCAACGTGAACTGGAGCTGCACCGGCTTCGAGAACAAGGTGCAGCTGAAGGACCAGTACCCGATCTGCCCCGAGGGCAGCCAGGTGGTCCGGACGACCAACTTCCAGAGCTGCTGGGACGGCCAGAACATCGACAGCGCCAACCACCGCACCCACGTGGCGTTCGTCCAGGCCGACGGCACCTGCGCCAATGGCTTCAAGGCGATCCCCCAGCTCCAGGTCAAACTGGTCTACGACGTACCGGCCCCGACGCTCGAGAACGGCGCGGTCGTGAACCCGTATGCGGTGGACACCTTCCCGGAGCAGCTGCACAAGCCGATCACCGACCACAACGACTTCATCAACTTCTTCTCCACGAACCTGATGAACAAGATGGTCAACTGCATCAACACCGGCAAGAAGTGCAAGTAGCGCACTGAGAGAGCCGGCGGTGAGGATTCCTCACCGCCGGCTCTTTCGTGTGCCGGTGCTGGTCAGTGACCGGAGTGCGTCGCGCTCTCGGAGGGCTCGTGCGACTCGTGCGCGGAGTGGTCCGTGCCTTCTTCGATGTCGCCGCCGAGCGTGTCCCGCAGCGCCGTCACCGTGCTGGTCTCGCCCACGGCCACCCACTTGCGGCCGACCAGGTAGTGACCGCCGTAGTCCTTGGCCCCGTTGATCCACTCGCGCTGGCCGCGGTCGGTGCTGAAGGTCGCGAGGATGAACTTGCCGGCCTCGGACTTCTGGCAGACGGCCTGGCGGATCTCGTCGGCGTCGGTCTGCATGTTCGGCGTGCACTTCACCTCGGCGGCCAGGTGCTCCAGGCTGCCGGTGGCCGTCTCGGGCACGGCGTCCTGTTCCTCGCCGGATCCGCAGCCCGCCAGCGCCAGCGCCAGCGCCGCGCCGCTCAGCGCGAGCATCGGTCGGGTCACCCTCATCTGTTCCTCCGGTCGCCTGCATCGGACCATGCCTCGGCCGGGCCCGGCAAGGGGCCCGTCCCCTTCGGTACGGCTCCGGGGCCCACCGTGCTCAATTCGCCACCCCGACGGGCACACCCGTGCGAAAGTGTCCCGGTGAACCAGGACTGGGAAGACCGCGTGATCGCCGCTTGGGCGACCTTCGACGACTACGCCGAGGACGATGCCGCCGACTTCCGCGCGGTGATCGACGCACTCGTCGCCGAGCTGCCGTCGGACAGCCCGCTCGGCCCCTTCGAACAGGCCTGCGCCTGGGACTCGACGGGCCACTCGGACAAGGCCGTTCCGCTGTACCGGGAGGCGATCGCGCGCGGCCTCGACGGCTACAAGGGGCGGCGCGCCAAGATCCAGCTCTCCAGCTCCCTGCGGAACATCGGGCAGGCGGCGGAGGGTGTCAAGCTGCTGACACCCGAACTGGACGGTCCTTCGGACGAGTTGGACGACGCGGTACGCGCGACGCTCGCCCTGTGTCTGTCGAGTCTCGGCCGCGACCGCGAGGGCCTCTCCCTCGTCCTGGGCGCCCTCGCCCCCCATCTGCCGTGCTACCGGCGGTCGATGGCGAACTACGCGCGGGCCCTGGTCGCACCCGAGGGTTGAGTCCCCCGGGTGGCGGTGACCAACCACCGATTCGCTCGTTCTGCTGAACGTGCAGTCACAGGATGTCGCCCCGCGCCCCGCACCCGGCTCCGGCTCCGCCACCGCTTCCTCGTCGTCCGACCCGCTCGTCGACGTCGAGCAGGCCGAGGCGGCGCTCGTCGAGCACTACCCCCGCCTCGTCCGGCTCGCCTATCTGGTGCTGCCGACCGGCCTCGGCCGCAACCGGCGCGTCCTGACCGCGCACGCGCTCACCCAGCGCGCCCTGCCCCGGGGCCGGACGCCCGCGCCGGTGATCCCGGCCCAGTCGACGGGCCGCGAGGCCGACCCCGGCTACGCCTTCGTCCGCCTCCAGGTGCTGCGTACCGCACTGGAGGCCGGCCTGCCGCTGACCTTCAGGACGTGGCCCAAGCGGTCCCAGCTGCCGCCGCTGCTCCCCCAGGTGTGGGGCCTGCGCCTCTTCCCGCGCTCCGGCGGCGCCGACGAACTCACCCTGGACCAGCGGCTGTCCGCCCTGTCCGGTCCGGCCCGCGCCGCGTACGTGCTGCGCGGCCTGGAGAAACTCCCGGACGGCGACGTACGCGAGGTACTGACGGCCGCGGGCGCCGACGACGTGGACGCCGCGCTGGACGAGGCCGCCGCGGTCCCCGCGCAGTACGCGCTGCTCGACTCCCCCGAGTTCGACCCCTGTTCGCTGCAGGCGCGGCCCACCGACCTGATGCGGCGCCGGCAGCACATGAAGGCCGCCCTCGCCGCCGCGGCGGCCGTCGCCGTGTGCGGGGCGCTGCTCGGCATGCCCGGCGACGGCTGGGCACCCGACGGCGCCGCCGCCCCGTCGTACGCGCAGAACCCGGCGGCCCAGGCCGCCCTGGATCCCGGTCGGTTGACCAAGGTCCCGGCCACCGCGTGGCAGTCCGCCGCGCGCACCGACTTCTCCGTCTGGCCCGCCCGCGGCGAGCTCACCGGCGACAAGGCGCTGCTGCGCCGCGCCCTCGCCGTCTGGGCCCGCCCCGGCGAGACCGTCCAGGTCTCCGCCACCCCAGGCACCCCGTCGGGCGGCCCGGCCGGCCCGCCGCAGCTGCTGTACGCCGGGGACGTGGACAACGCGCGCGTGGTGATCCTCTACGACGGTCTGCGCATCGCCCGGTACGCCGAACCGAAGGACAGCACGAAGGGTGCCGCCCTCGACTTCGCGCGGGTCGACGGCGCGACCGGCGCCGGGGCGAGCGCGGTGGTGCTGGGCCGGGCCGACGGCAACGTCCGTTATCTGACGGCCCCTTGGGTGAAGAAGGCGGCCGAGCGGGACCTGCTGAAGCCGGGCTCGGGAGCGATGGACCTCACCCTGACGGACGGCGTCACCTCACCGCTGGCCAGCGCCGCCCAGCAGACCGGCGCCTGCACCTCGTGGAACGCGCTCCAGCTGACGGACGCCACCGGCACCCGCCTGTCGACCGACCTCGGCGAACTGGTTCCGGCCCGCCTCACCACCGGTCGCCCGGGCTCGGAGCGCAACGCGTCCGGTGCGGCGGCTCAGCGGGCCTGGGCACCCTTCGTCTGCTCCCTGTCCGCCGTGCGCTCACAGGGCGTACGGTCCGTGAACGCCTGGGAGTACGCCAGGCAGCCGCTGCCGGACGCGAGCGGCTCGGCCTCGTGGGTGTGCACCCGCGCCGAGACCTGGCGCGGCGGCGGCACCCGCGTGCTGGCGCAGTTCCGCACGCCGGGCGGGCCGTACGGGGCGGTCGCGGCGAAGGCCGAGAACGTACCGGCCTGCGGCCCGCACGACCCGCATGTGCTGGCCGGGGTGCTGTGGAAGTCGGAGGCGGGGTCCTGGTACCTGCTGGCGGCCGGCGACCGGGACACGGCGTCGATCACGACGACGGGCGGCGTCGGCGGCTTCACGCAGGGCAACCTGCTGGCCGTGAAGACGAAGGCAGGAGCTCAGGCCGGCCTGAAGGGGACGTTGGAGAGCGGACGGCCGATCGACGCCCTGCGCTGACTGACACCGCGGTGATCGTCTCGTGCCGGATACGTGAACACCCCTGGCCGGTCCGGTCCGTTCGGGGCCGGATCCGATCGGTAAGGTGTTCGTATGACTACCGGGGTACGCCGCAGATTGGGTGTCGAGGAGCGGCGGCAGCAGTTGATCGGCGTCGCCCTCGACCTGTTCAGCCGTCGCTCGCCCGACGAGGTCTCCATCGACGAGATAGCCGCGGCCGCCGGCATCTCACGCCCGCTGGTCTACCACTACTTCCCCGGCAAACTCAGCCTGTACGAGGCCGCCTTGAAGCGTGCGTCGGAGGATCTGGCGAGTCGGTTCGTCGAGCCGCGGGAGGGTCCGCTGGGGGCCCGGCTACTGCGGGTGATGCACCGGTTCTTCGACTTCGTCGACGATCACGGGCCCGGTTTCTCGGCGTTGATGCGCGGCGGCCCGGCCGTCGGCTCCTCGACGACGAACGCGCTCATCGACTCCGTACGGCAGGCCGCGTATGACCAGATCCTTTCGCATCTGCGCGTCGAGAACCCGCCCGCCCGACTGGAACTGGTCATCCGTTCCTGGATCTCGCTCGCCGAGTCGACCGCGCTGATCTGGCTGGACGGCCGGCGCATCCCGCGCCGCGAGCTGGAGGCCCAGCTCGTGCACGACTTCGCCGCGCTGGCCGCCGTGAGCGCCGCCTACGACGAGGAGATGGCCGCGCTGATCCGCCACATGTTCAAGGAGGAACCGACCGACGGCCCGTTCACCGACCTGGTCGCCCGGCTGATCGCGCTGGGCTCCTGAGCGGTCCGAGGAGGCCGCTCAGCGTTCCAGCTTGCGGTACGACGGGTCCAGGTCGCGGACCTCGACGGCGGCGTGCAGGGCGAGACCGTCGTCCTCCACGTGCTTGGGCAGCAGCGCCACGACGGCCTCGGTCAGCCTCGCCTTGGTCTCGTCGGTGCGCCCGGCGAGCAGGCCGATCGTGACGTGGACGACCGCGTGCCCCTCGTCCTCGGAGCCGACCAGTGTGTACTCGCTGCGACGGAACTGCGTCTTGCACGCCTCCGGCTTCGCCGCCGCGATCTCGACGGCCGCCGCGTGCAGGGCCTGGGCGAAACCGGCCCGGTCGAAGGCTGGAGCCATCTCGGCGGAGTAGTCGACGATGATCTGCGGCATGGGCACTCCTGTTCTAGGACGACGGGGACCACCTTAATGCCGGGGCTCTAGTTCTTCAGTTGCAGCGCCAGCATCGCGATGTCGTCCTCGCGCTCGTGGCCGAAGCAGGCCAGGAGTGTGTCGCACAGGGCGTCCAGGCCGGGCAGCGAGCCGGTGGCGGCCGCGCGGAGGTGCTCCATCGAGACCTCCAGGTCCGTGCCCCGGTTCTCGATCAGGCCGTCGGTGACCATGAGGAGCCGGTCGGTGGGTTCGAGGAACAGCTCGGTGGGCGGCGGATGGGGCAGGCCCACGCCGAGCAGCGGACCGGAGACCTTGGTGTAGTCGGCGCTGCCGGTGTCCCGGATGATCAGCGGCGGGATGTGGCCCGCGTTGGCGATGCGGGTGCGCCCGGTGGCGGGGTCGATCAGGGCCAGGCAGACGGTGGCCGTGACGTCGGGGTGGTAGTTCTGCAGCATCCGGTCGAGGCGCTCGGCGAGCACGGCCGGGTCGCTCTCCTCCAGGCAGTAGGCGCGCAGCGCGTGCCGGATCTCGACCATGACCGTCGCCGCCTCCAGCGAGTGCCCGACGACGTCACCGACCGCGGCGAGCCCTCCGTCGCGGGTGCGCAGCACGGCGTAGAAGTCGCCGCCGATCTCGGTCTCCCGGGAGGCGGGCACGTAGCGGACCACGACGTCCACGCCCGGCAGGTCGGGCAGCCGGTGCGGCTGGGGCAGGAAGCTGTGCTGGAGGGTGAGGGCGACGTGCCGCTCGACCTGGTACATGAGCAGCGGCTCGGCGGCGAGCGCGGTGGCCTGGGCCAGCCGGGCGAGCAGGGCCTCGGCCTCGGGGCCCGCCCGGCGCAGCCCGCGGGTGGGCGCGGCCAGGCACACCGGGGCCTTGCCGTCCTGGGTGACGACCAGTGCCAGCCGGGCGTCGTGCTGCACGCCGGGCCGGAAGAACCCGGCGGGCCACAGCGGTGCGGGCACCGTGGTGAGCTGTACCCCGGCCTGCCCGCGGGTGAGCCGCCGCAGCAGACCGGCCACGGTCCGGTGGGCGCCCTCGTCCGGCAGGGCGACCGAGCTGCGGTCCGAGGAGAGGCCGCAGTACAGTTCGTCGTCCTGGTCGAGGAGGAAGACGGCGGCGGGCGAGCCGGTGAGCCGCGCGGTGCCGTCGGCGGCGGCGTCGGCGAGTTCCTGCACGGAGCGTGCCGCCTGGATGGTGACGATCGTCTCCGAGAGCAGCGTCAGCCGCCGCACCAGCGCCTGGCCGTCGGCCCGCAGCCTGGCTGCCCGCACCGCGGCCCGGACCGCCGCCTCGATCTCCTCGGGCTCGGCGGGCATGGTCAGAAAGGCCTCGGCGCCCTCGTCCAGCGCCTCGCAGCGGTTACCCGGGACCACGGACACGGCCGAGCAGTGCACGACGGGCAGGCCGGCCATGCGCGGCCGTTCCTTGAGCAGGCGGCACAGTTCGAAGCCGCTCATGTCCGGCAGGTTCACGTCGATCAGGGCCACGTCGGGGAGGTTCCCCTTGCGCAGCCGTTCGTCGATCTCGTCGAGCGCCTCGGAGCCGGTGGCGACCGGGACGACCCGGTGACCGGCGCGCCTCAGCACGGCGGCCAGGGCGTACCGGCTGTCCGCCGTGTCGTCCACGACCAGCACGGTCGTGCCTGTCTGCTTGTCGTTGACGTCCATCTGTCACCCCTCGGACACAACGGCGGGGCAGACCGGGGTACGGGGTCTGCCCCACCAAGGTAATGCCCTTGTCAGGAAACCGGGGAGAATACCGCCACGGTCCGCCCAGGAACGGCGAAGGTGCCCGATACCCGCTCGTAGGACGAGGACTTGACGACGGAGTCCGCGCCCGACGCCTGCACCGGGTGCAGCCGGTAGCCGGCTCCGGCGAGCGCGCCGACCTGCTGCTCCTGGGTCGTGGGCGTCGCGTTGAACACGACGACCAGGTCCCCGAGGGTCATGGTGATCACGCCGGGAGTCTCGTCCTTCCCGGACAGCGGGAAGAAGAGCTTCGACCGCACCTGGCCGGCCGTGTCGAGGGAGAAGTCCTGCTCCGTCGTACGGATCTTCAAGAGGTCCTGGTACGCCGCCGAGGTGCCCTCGATCTGCGGGCAGCCGACGCCGACCGCGCCCAACAGGGGTTTGGCGTAAGGCCACTTGGAGGCGTTGTCGGCGGCCGTCGGCAGTCCGCGTCCGAAGCCGTTGCCGTCCCGGCAGTTCCAGTGGACGGCGTTGAACCAGTCGCCGCTGTCGTAGGAGTTGCGGTCGAGGGACTTGGAGCGCAGCAGGTCGGTGCCCGCCTGGGAGAGGGCCGGGCCCTGCGAGAGGGTGGCCGTCGCCAGGGCGAGGACCTGCATCCGGGCGCGGTCGGACGCGGACGTGCCCGCGGGCAGTTTGTAGGTCAGCGCGTCGAACAGCGTCTCGTTGTCGTGCGCGTCGGCGTACGCGAGGGCGTCGCCGGGGGCGTCCGCGTACCCGGCGGGTTGGCCGTTGTAGTCGACCTCGGCGCCGGTGACCTCCTTGCCTTCGGTGTCGGTGAAGGTGAACGCCTTGAGGTTGCCGGAGAGCCCCACCTTGATCAGGTCCTGGTAGTGGAGGAGGCGGGCCTTCTGCTCTTCGGGCGTCCCCTTGCCCGTGGACGAATTGGGGTCGGTGTACAGCCCGGACGCGAAGCCCTGGACGCCCGGGTCCTCGTCGAACGGGCCGCCGCCGCGCACGGCGTCACGGGCGCGGTCGGAGAAGGTGGCGACACCGGTTCCGGCCATGTTCCGCTGCGTGGCCTGGACGAAGCGGGCGTCGTCGGCGACCTCGCCGAAGTTCCAGCCCTCGCCGTACAGGATGATCTTCTTGCCGTCGACGCCGTCCTCGGCGACGGTCAGCGCGTCGAGGGCCTTCCTGACCGCGAGGATGTTGGCCTTCGGGTGGTGGCCCATGAGGTCGAAGCGGAAGCCGTCGACCTTGTACTCCTTGGCCCAGGTGACGATCGAGTCGACGACCAGCTTGCCCATCATGGCGTTCTCGGTGGCCGTGTTGGCACAGCAGGTGCTGTTCGCGACCGAGCCGTCCGCGAGGAGCCGCTGGTAGTAGCCGGGGACGATCCGGTCGAGGACGCTGGTGTCCGCCTGGCCGCTCGCCGCCGTGTGATTGTAGACGACGTCCATGACGACCCTCAGGCCGTCCTCGTTCAGCGCCTTGACCATCTCGCGGAACTCGACGGTACGGGCCGTGCCGTCGGGGTTCGTCGCGTACGAGCCCTCGGGGACCGTGTAGTGGTACGGGTCGTAGCCCCAGTTGTAGGCGTCCTTCGCGGCCACCGCGGCGACGCATGACTGCTGCTTGTCCGAGTCGGCCGGGTAGGAAGCCAGGTCGCAGTCGACGGTCGCCTGGTCGGACTTCTTCTCCGGAATGGTGGCGATGTCGAACGCCGGGAGGAGATGGACGTACGACGTCCCGGCCTTCGCCAGCTCCCGCAGGTGCTTCGAGCCGTCGCTGTCCTTGTCGGTGAAGGCGAGGTAGGTGCCGGGGTCGGCAGCCGTCTTGTCCGCGACCGAGAAGTCGCGGATGTGCAGCTCCTGGATCTGGGCGTCCCTGAGGGCAACCGCCTTGGGCTTGACCAGCGAGGACCACCCCTTGGGGGCGAGGGACCGGTCGTCGAGATCGACGACCAGGCTGCGCTCGGAGTCGGTGGTCAGGGCGAGGGAGTAGGGGTCGGTGACCTTGTTGGTGACGACCTTGCGGACACTGGGCGCCCAGACCGTCACGACGTACCGATAGGCCTTGTTCTTCCAGGACTTGGAGCCGGTGACGGACCAGACGCCGGTGGTGGTGTCGCGCTTCATGGCGACGGTGGAGCCGTCGAGTTCCAAGGCGACCTTCTGGGCGGTCGGTGCCCAGACCGCCAGCGTCGGCCGGCCGTTGTGGAACGTCGGCCCGAGCTCCGCCTTCGTCGCCGCGGGGTACAGATCGTCGAGTACGCCGGCGAGCTGGACGCCCGTCGCGGCGAGCACGGCCCCGTTCGCGGCCCGCTGCGAGGCGACGACCTGCCCGCCGAGGGACTCGCGCACCCGGTCGCGGTCGCGCGGGTCGACGGACCAGGCGGTGTGGTCCTTGAGGTGCGGGAACTTGGCCTTCTGGGCGTCGGTGAGGGCGCTCTTGGAGAGGCGCAGCCATGTGGCCGGCCCGGTGAGCGTGCCGTTGTCGACGGAGATCGAGCCGTCGCGGGAGTACAGCAGCTGGGTGGAGGCGGCCGCCTCGGAGCCGTTCCAGGCGACCGTGTTCCGGTCGATCCAGACGGCCTTGGAGGTGGTCAGGTCGAGTGCGGCGGCCGAGCCGGCCGGCTGTGGGAGCAGGTACTTCTCCTGGCCGTTCAGCAGCCACACCTCGTGGCCGTTCGCCGTGAGGTCGAGCGACTGGTCGGTGGGCAGGTCCTTCTCGTCGCCCTTGTGGATGATGTAACTGAGGCTGCCCGCCCCCTCGGTGAGCGGTACCTCGAAGACCGCGCCATAGCTGTCGGTCCTCACCGGCTTCAGGGGGTTCGACCAGTCGGTGGGATGGGCGGCGCCCGACCAGACGTGCAGCCCCCAGCCGTCGTAGTTCCCGTCGGCGCGGTGGTAGTGCAGTACGGCCTTGGACTTGTCCTGGGCCGGGTAGTCGGGCCGCTGTGTCTGTACGGTCTCCTTGCCCTGCTCGATCCAGATCTCGCCGGTCTTGGTGACGTCGATCGTGCGGTCGGCGGAGACGTCCTTGGTGCCGTCCTTGTCGATGACGAGGAAGCCCACGTTCGAGGCGCCGGGCTTCAGCTTGACGTAGGCGAAGGCTCCGTAGGCGTCCCGGCCGGCGAACGGGTGGCTGTCGGGCCACTCGGTCGACTCGCCGTCGGCGAGGTCGCCCCAGGCGTACAGGCCCCAGCCGTCGTAGTCGCCGTCGGTGCGCTTGTAGTGGACGACCGCGTAGTCGCGGGAGGAGGCGGAGGGGATCTCCTCGGCCGGCGGGGTGCCGGTGGTGCTGTCGGCGGTGGCGCTCGACGTGCGGCCGGCCGAGTCGACGACCACCGCCTTGTAGCGCAGGGCGGTTCCGGCCGGTACGTCCTTGCCGATGGTCTGCGTGACCTTGTACGGGGCGTGGTCGGCGGAGCCGAGGGTCCGCCACTTTCCGTTGCCGACCTGGGCGGCGAAGACGACGCGGTTGAGCCGGCCGCCGTCCAGGTCCGCGGTGAGCTCGACGGTGCCGGTGGCGCCGGTGGCGGGGGCCTTGAGGGTGATCGTCGGCTTGGCTGCGGGCTCGGCGGGCCTGCCGGCCGCCTTGAGGACGATCGCCGAACCGGCCGGGACGGTGACGGTGATCTTCTTGTCGGCGGCGGAGGTCGTCCGTGCGGAACTCCCGTAGATCCCCTGGAAGTTCATGCCCGCCGTGGCGGTCGCGAAGGTCGCCGTCCTCGCCTCGTCGGCGTTGTTGAAGGCGACGACGTACTCGGTCCGGTCGGCGGCGGTGCTGGTCCGGGAGAAGGCGTAGACGCCGGAGCCGTCGGCCGCGTACCGCTCCGTCTGGATGCCGTCCGTCAGCGCCGGGTTGGCCTTGCGGAGCCCGGCGAGTTCGGAGATCTGCCGGTACAGCGGCGCGCTCTTGTCGTAGGCGTCGCTCGCGTGGGTGCGGTCGGTGCCGATCTCTTCGTCGTCGAGGTAGTCGGCGGTACGGGACGCGAACATCGTCTGGCGGGCGTCCTTGTCGCCGCCGGCGCCGGTGAAGCCCTGTTCGTCGCCGTAGTAGACGACGGGGTTGCCGCGGCTGAGGAACATCAGCTCGTTGGCGAGCCGGTCCTTGGCGAGCAGCTCGGCGTCCGTCGCCTGCGGGTTGTCCTGGCCCAGGAAGTACCCGATGCGGCCCATGTCGTGGTTGCCGAGGAAGGTGACCTGCTCGTACGCGTTGGCCTTGTCGGTCGTGTACTTGTAGTCGTCGGCGAAGACCGAGGCGAGCTTGTGCGCGCTGCCGCTCTGGGAGGCGTACTGCCGGGCCGCCTCCTGGAAGGGGAAGTCGAGCGTGGCGTCGAGGCGGCCCTGGGTGACGTACGGCGAGGTGATCGACGTGTCGGCGGAGTACACCTCGCCGAACATGAAGAAGTCGTCCCGGCCCTGCTTGGCCGCGTAGGCGTCCAGGGCCGTCGCCCACTGGGTCCAGAACTCCATGTTCACGTGCTTCACGGTGTCGATCCGGAAGCCGTCGATGTCGAAGTCCCGCACCCAGCGCCGGTAGATCCTCTCCATCCCGCTGACGACCTCGGGACGCTCGGTCCACAGGTCGTCGAGTCCGGAGAAGTCTCCGTACGTGGTCGACTCACCGGCGTAGGTCGAGTCACCGCGGTTGTGGTACATCGTCCGGTCGTTGAGCCAGGAAGGCACCTTGGCGTTCTTCTTCGCGTCGGCCACGACGGGCGTACGCGGGAACGAGTCGGCGTCGACCGCCGGGAAGTCCTCGCTGCCGTCCGCGTGGTCGGCGTCGTCGAAGGGCTCGCCGTCCTTGGTCAGGTACGGGAACGCGCCCTTGGAGAGGTAGTCGTAGGACTTCTCCTCGTAGTCGACGACGTCGGCGGTGTGGTTGGTGATGACGTCGAAGAAGACCTTCATGCCCTTGGCGTGCGCCTTGGAGATGAGGGTCTCCAGGTCCTTGTTGGTGCCGAAGTGCGGGTCGACCTGGGTGAAGTCGGTGATCCAGTAGCCGTGGTAGCCGGCGGAGGCGTTGTTCCCCGTGCCCTGCACGGGCTGGTTCTTGAAGATGGGGGCCATCCAGATGGAGGTGGTGCCGAGGCCCTTGATGTAGTCGAGCTTCTTGGTCAGGCCCTTGAGGTCGCCGCCCTGGTAGAAGCCCTTGTCGGTGGGGTCGTAGCCGGTGCTGAGGCGGGAACCGGTCAGGCCGCCCCGGTCGTTGCCGGTGTCGCCGTTGGCGAAGCGGTCCGGCAGGACGAAGTAGAACTGCTCACGGGTGGCGTCGTGCCGGGCGGGCTCGGCGGCGAGCTTCGCGTCGGACGGCGGTGGGGGCGGGGTGTCCGCCCGGGCGGCCAGGGGCTGGACGAGCGCTGCGGCCAACGCGGTCACGGTGACCGCAGCGACCCGGCCTGCCTGGGCAGTACGGCGCCGGGGCGCCGACCATCTCGGTATCACGGACGTGGACTCCTTGCGATGACGGCTGACGTGGGTCCGACCCCGCGCGACCGTATCGCCGAGGAAACACTTACAGCAAGAGAGCTGAAAGCAATGGAAAGAACTTTCAGCAGCTCGACTTGCTCGCGTAGATCGCCAGGGCCGTGTCGGCGCCGAGCGTCGCGGTGAATTGGCCGCTCGAGTTCACCGTCACCGTCGTGTTGTTCTGCACGTTGCAGTACGTCCCCGCGGGCAGCGAGGTCTGGTAGGTCCGGCTCAGGCCGCTCGACTCGTGGTTGACGGCGACGTAGCCCTTGGCTCCCCGCCCGAAGGCGATGGCGTCGGCGCCGTTGTCCCACCAGTCGGTGAGCGACTCGCCGCGCACGGCGTTGCGGAAGGCGACCATGCGCAGGATCTCCGGCCAGGCGTGCTGGCATTTCCAGCCGTCCTGCCAACAGGCGTTCACCGCACCGCCGTTGGGGGGCCCGGCGTCCGTGTCGGAGTACTCGTAGCCGGAGTTGATGTCCGGGGCGCCGTAGGGGTGGGCGAGCATGAAGACGTTGGCGAGCGTGTAGGCGGCGCCGGCCTTGTAGTTCAGGGTGCTGCCGTTGCGCTCGGTGTCGTGGTTGTCGACGAAGACACCGGAGACGGAGCTGTTCAGGTAGCCCCAGCCCTCGCCGTAGTTCTTCAGGTAGGCGAGGTTCTCGCTGTTGAAGACCCGCTTGAGGTCGTAGGCGTAGCGGAACTCCTGCACGTCGCCGTTGCCGGTGTACTCGGTCGGCTGGACGGCCTCTCCGCTGCCGTAAATGACCTCCTGCTTCCAGTACACGGACGGGTTCGACAGCCGCGATTTGATGTTCGCCAGGTCGGTCGCCGGAATGTGCTTGGCCGCGTCGATACGGAAGCCGTCGACACCGTACCCGAGCAGGGAGTTCAGGTAGCCGGCGATCGCCGAGCGGACGTACTCCTCCCCCGTGTCCAGGTCGGCGAGGCCGACTAGTTCGCAGTTCTGGACGTCGGCGCGGTTGGTGTAGTCGCTGATCCTCGCCGTGCAGTCGTCGAAGTCGTACGAGGAGTACAGGCCCGGGTAGTCGTACTTCGTGTACGACGAGCCGCCGGTGCCGGTGCCGCTGCCTGCCGACATGTGGTTGACGACCGCGTCGACGACGACCTTCACGCCCGCCGCATGACACGTGTCGACCATGTTCCTGAAGGCGGTGGCGTCACCGAGCCGCCCGGCGATCCGGTAGCTGACCGGCTGGTACGAGGTCCACCACTGCGAGCCCTGTATGTGCTCGGCGGGCGGGGAGACCTGGACGTATCCGTACCCGGCGGGGCCGAGGGTGTGGGTGCACTCCTTGGCGACCGAGGCGAAGTTCCACTCGAAGAGGACGGCGGTGACGTCCTTGGTGCCGGGTGGCGTTGCCTGTGCGGTGCCGGCGGGGGCGACGATCGCGGCTGCCGCGCCCGCCACGAGGGCGCATGCTCCGGCGAGAGCTCTTCTGGCCATGCGGGGGCCCCTTCTCCATTGAAGGTTCTTGCGTTGAAGGTTCTTGCTGAAAACTTGCAAGCCGTGCGGTGCCGCAGATCGTAGAGGCCCGCCTCCGCAAGCGGAAGGCGGGCCTCTGAAAATTCCGGAAAATCCTTGCGGGGACGGTCAGTTGGCCGTCCACCACACCGTCGTGTCGGCCGGCAGCTTCGCCTCACCGTCCGTCTCGGCGATGTCGCCGCTGGCGAGGAGCAGGCGACCGTACTTCGGAGTCGTGACCGACTCGGCGCCGGTGTTGGCGACGCACACGAACTCGCCGCGGCGGAAGGCGAGAACGCCCTCGGGGGCCTTCAGCCACTCCACGGAGTCGCCCGCACCGAGGTCGGGCTGTTCGCGGCGGGCGGCGAAGGCGGCGCGGTACAGCTCCAGGGTGGAGCCGGGGACGCCGGTCTGGGCCTCGATGCTCAGCTCGCCCCAGCCCTCCGGCTGCGGCAGCCAGCTGCCACCGTCGCCGAAGCCGTACGACGATCCCCCGCGCGTCCACGGGATCGGCACCCGGCAGCCGTCACGGAAGCCGTCCTGGCCGGCGCCCCGGAAGTAGGCGGGGTCCTGACGCACCTCGTCCGCGAGGTCCACGACGTCCGGGAGGCCGAGTTCCTCACCCTGGTAGACGTACGCCGATCCGGGCAGCGCCAGCATGAGGAGGGTCGCGGCCCTCGCCCGGCGCAGGCCGAGTTCGCGGTCGCCCGCCGTGCGGATCTGGGTGCCGAGGCCGGGCGGGTTGGCGAAGCGGGTGGCGTGGCGGGTCACGTCGTGGTTCGAGAGTACCCAGGTGGAGGGGGCGCCCACCGGGCGCATCGCCTCCAGGGTGCGGTCGATGACCGCGCGCAGCTCGTTCGCGTCCCACTCCGTGCTCAGGTACTGGAAGTTGAACGCCTGGTGGAGTTCGTCCGGGCGGACGTAGTTGGCGGTTCGCTCGACGGTCGGCGTCCACGCCTCGGCGACGAAGATGCGCCCGCCCGTCTCCCGCCCCCGCCCTTCCGAGGAAGGCCCTTCGGGCCCTTTTTCATTTCCCGCGTACTCGTCGAGGACAGTGCGCCACTGGCGGTAGATCTCGTGCACGCCGTCCTGGTCGAAGAACGGCATGACATCGTTGCCCAACAGCTTGAGCTGCCCGTGCGATCCGAGGTCCGGGAGGCCCTCCGCCTTCACCAGGCCGTGGGCCACGTCGATGCGGAAGCCGTCGACGCCCATGTCGAGCCAGAAGCGCAGGATGGAGCGGAACTCGTCGCCGACGGCCGGGTGGTCCCAGTTGAAGTCGGGCTGCTCGGGCGCGAAGAGGTGCAGGTACCACTCGCCCAGGGTGCCGTCCGGCTCGGTGACGCGGGTCCAGGCCGGGCCCCCGAAGATCGACTCCCAGTCGTTGGGCGGGAGTTCGCCCCGCTCGCCCTTGCCGGGCCGGAAGTGGTAGCGGTCCCGCAGCGGCGAGCCGGGGCCCTCCGCGATCGCCCGCCTGAACCACTCGTGCTGGTCGGAGGAGTGGTTGGGGACCAGGTCGACGATGATCCTGAGGCCCAGGTCGCGGGCGGAGCGGATCAGCGCGTCGGCGTCCAGGAGGTTGCCGAACATGGGGTCGACGGCCCGGTAGTCCGCGACGTCGTAGCCGGCGTCGGCCTGCGGGGACGCGTAGAAGGGGCTGAGCCACACGGCGTCCACGCCGAGGTCGCGCAGGTACGGCAGTCGGGCGCGGATACCCTCCAGGTCGCCCATGCCGTCGCCGTTGCTGTCGGCGAAGCTGCGCGGATAGACCTGGTAGATCACCGCGTCGCGCCACCAGTCGCGGCGCTTGACGACGGTGGCGACAGCCGCTTCAGAAGGGGTCGGGGCCGGGTCGGCGGAGTGCTGCTGGCTCATGGCGTCCTTGATGCGATGGTCGGGAAGGCTCTGCTCAATTGTCGCGCGCGCAGGTTTTGCGCGGTTTACGGAAGGCTCGGGGTTTCTCGGGTCACGGATGTGAGGCGGCCGCGGTGACAGCGGGGTCGGATGGCCACCGCGGCCGCCACCCGCGCGGTCAGGCGCGCGGGAGTCGTGATGCACGTGACGGATGTGACGGACCTGACGGAAGGGTCAGCCCTTCGTGCCGCCCGCGGTGAGGCCGGTCACCAGGTTCCTCTGCACGAAGTAGAAGAACGCGGAGACGGGTATGGCGATCAGTACCGCGGTGGCGGCCATGAGGTTGCGCTGCGCGTCGTGCTCGCTGACGAAGGTCTGCAGTCCGACGGCGAAGGTGTACTTCGTGTCGGACAGCATGAACGTCGCGGCGAAGGCGACCTCGCCGAAGGCGGTGAGGAAACTGTAGAACGCGGCGACCGCCAGGCCCGGCTTGGCGAGCGGCAGGATCAGCCGCGCGAACGTGCCGAAGGGGTTCAGCCCGTCGACCCGCCCGGCCTCGTCGATCTCGAACGGGATGGTGTCGAAGTAGCCCTTCATCAGCCATGCGCAGTACGGAACGGTGGTCGTGCAGTACACCAGGACGAGGCCGAGGTAGCTGTCGATGAGCTGCAGTTCCGACAGGATCTGGTACATCGGCACGATGAGTACGGCCACCGGGAACATCTGCGTGACCAGGAGCACCCACATGAACTTGCGGTAGCCCGGGAAGCGCATGCGCGAGACCGCGTACCCGGTGGTCGCGGAGATGACCACACCGATGAGCGTGGTGCCCAGGGTGACGATCATGGTGGTCTGCAGCCAGTCGAGGAACTTCGTCTCCTGGAGCACGAACGTGTAGTTGTCGAACGTCATCTTGCCCCAGATGCGCCCGGGATGCAGGTAGTCGTCCTTGTCCGGGCCGAGCGACAGGAACACCAGCCACGCGACCGGCAAGAGCGCCACCAGGCTCGCGGCGATCAGGATGCCGTGGGAGGCGAACCGGACGGCGGGGGTGCTCTCGCCGCGCTTGCGGGTCTTGCGCGGCGAGGACTCCCTGGAGTCCGCCGCGGTCGCCGCGGCGGAGGTCTCGACGGTGGTCGTACTCATGGGGACTCCTGCCTCAGATCGCGAGCTGCTGGTCATTGCGGTTCAGCCAGCGGCGGTAGAAGGAGGTGAAGACGATCAGGATGGCCAACAGCAGGATGCCGTAGGCCGCCGACTGCGCGAAGTCACGCGGCTGCTGTCCGAAGCCGAGGTAGTACGCCCAGGTGACGAGGATCTGGGCGTCCGGGGCGGTGTTGCCGAACAGTATGAAAATGATGGTGAACTGGTTGAAGGTCCAGATGACGCCGAGCAGTACGACGGTGGAGCTGACGGACCTCAGGCCTGGCAGCGTGACGTACCGGAACTGCTGCCAGGCACTGGCCCCGTCCATCTCGGCCGCCTCGTACAGCGAGGTGTCGATGGACTGCAGGCCGCCGAGCAGCGACAGCATCATGAACGGCACACCGCACCAGGTGTTGACCATGATCGCGGAGAACCGCTGCCAGAAGGTGTCCTCCAGCCACAGCGGCGAGGGCAGATGGAGCGTGTCCAGGAAGGAGTTGATCACGCCGCCGTCGGCGAGCATGAACCGCCAGCCGAAGACGGTGACGAAGGTCGGCACGGCCCACGGCAGGATCAGGATCAGCCGGTAGAGGGTGCGGCCGCGCAGGTTCTGGTTGAGCAGCAGGGCGAGGCCGAGGCCGATCGTGTAGTGCAGGGTGACGCAGAGCGCGGTCCACACGATCGTCCAGACGAAGTGCGACCAGAAGCGGTCGTAGGCCGTGTCGCCCCACAGGATGTCGGCGTAGTTGTCGAGGCCGATGAACTTGTAGGTGGCGTCGATGTGGTTGACGCCGATCGTGCGGGCACTGTTGAGGCTGTCGGCGTCGGTGAGCGTGAGGTAGAGGCCGTACGCCAGGGGGTAGAGCACGAGGACCCCGAGGACGATCACCACCGGGGCGATCATCGCGTACGCGTACCAGTGCTTCTCGTAGCCGCGCCTCAGGCGCCGGCCCAGTCCGGACTTCGGCTCGCGGTCACCGCGGCGCTTGCCGGTCGCGCGGTCGATGGCGACTGTCATGGGTTCGACACCTTCTTCGACACCTGCTTCGACACCTTCTGGAAGATCTTCGGCCTGCACGGCCTGGCCACAGGCCGGTGGCCGCCGGATCCCTCCCCCGGTTCGCGGGGGATCCGGCGGCCACTCGGGGTCACTTGGTGAAGTCCGGGACCAGCTTGGCGATCGCGGTCTCGGCCTTGCCCAGGCCCTCGTCCAGGGACTCCTTGCCCCCGGCGATCTGCGGCAGCTCGGTGTCCAGCGGGCCCCACAGGGAGCTGTACTCGGGCAGGGCCGGGCGCGGCTGGGCGGCGGGCAGGACGCCCTGGAAGCCGGCGATGCCCGGGTCGGCCTTGACCTCGGCGGTGTAGGCGTCGTCGCGGGTCGGCAGGGTGGAGTTCTTCAGCGCGATGCTCGCCTGGGACTTCGCGGAGGTCATGAAGTTGACGAACTTCAGGGCCGCCTTCTGGTGGGCGGAGTCCGAACCGGCGTACACCGAGAGGTTGTGGCCGCCGGTCGGGGCGCCCGCCTTGCCGGTGGAACCGGCCGGGACGGTGGCGATGCCCAGGTTGTTCTTGTCCTTGAAGGCGGTGCCCTTGTAGAAGTTGGTGATCTCCCACGGGCCCTGGATGATCGAGGCGACCTTGCCGCTGACGAACGCCTCCTGGATGTGGGCGTAGGCGTCGGCGGTGGTGTCGGCCTTGTGCAGGCCCTTGCCGTCGAACAGGCTCAGCCAGGTCTCGTAACCCTTCTTGGCGGGCGCCGAGGCGACGGTCACCTTCTTGGCGGCGGCGTCGACGGTGTCGGTGCCCTCGCCGTGGAGGAACGTCTGCGCGTAGTAGGCCTGGGTGGAGCCCCAGTAGCCGTCGACGCCGGTCTTGGCCTTGACCGTGGCGGCGGCCTTCTTCAGGTCGTCCCAGGTCTTCGGGGCCTGGACGCCGGCCTTCTCGAAGAGTTCCTTGTTGTAGACCAGGGCGAGGGTGTCGGTGACCAGCGGCACGCCGTAGGTCTTGCCGTCGTACTTGGCCTGCTCGATCAGGTTGGGCTGGAAGCTGCTCTCGTCCGCGAGGGCCTCGGTGCCGTCCAGCGGCAGGAAGAAACCCTTCTTCGCGAAGGCGGGGGTCCAGCCGACCTCGGAGCGCAGGATGTCCGGGGCGCCCTTGGAGCCTGCGGCGGTGTCGAACTTGTTCTGTGCCTGGTCGAAGGGCACGTTGACGTACTTGACCTTGACGTCCTTGTTGGCGGCCTCGAAGTCCTTGATCAGGGCCTGGTACGTCGGCGCCTCGTTGGTGGCGTTGGAGGTGTCCCACCAGGTGATGGTGACCGGACCGTCGGCCGAGTCGCCGCCGTCACTTCCGCCGCAGGCCGTCGCCGCGAGGGCGAGGGACGCCACCAGCGCGGTGGCCGCTATGCCACGCCGCATGAGTTCTCCTTGAGGGTGAAAGCCCGTGTGCTCACAGGAAACGGCCCCGTCTGCCGCTCCTGTCGACTTGCCGACCGCGTCGTTGCCGCCGCCGGGCGTCGCCGAACGTAACAGCGATGTAAGCGTCTCGAAAGTCCTTGCAGCAAAAAAGTGCAAGAGATCTTCGAAGTTATCCGGGCGTGACCTGACGGCGACCATCGTGAGACGCTTATTTGCGGCAGTCGAGCAGTTGGGACGGGCTGTGCAAGACTCTGCAAGCTCTTGCCATCACTTTCACGAGGGAGCGCGATGACCCAGCAGCCCGGAGCGGGCCGGTCAGCAGGTCGCCCAAGGCGCCGGTTCGGTGTGCAAGGTGACACCCGGCCGGTACAGTCCCACCCTGTGACCACACGGCTTGCCGACATCGCTGCTCAGGCGGGGGTGAGCGAAGCGACCGTCAGCCGCGTCCTCAACGGCAAGCCGGGCGTCGCCGCCACCACCCGCCAGTCCGTGCTGGCCGCCCTCGACGTGCTGGGCTACGAACGCCCGGTGCGTCTGCGGCAGCGCAGCGAGGGCCTGGTGGGCCTGATAACTCCGGAGCTGGAGAACCCCATATTCCCGGCGCTGGCCCAGGTCATCGGCCAGGCGCTGACCCGGCAGGGCTACACGCCGGTGCTCGCCACCCAGACACCGGGCGGCTCCACGGAGGACGAGCTGACGGAGATGCTCGTCGACCGGGGCGTGGCCGGCATCATCTTCGTCTCAGGTCTGCACGCGGACACCTCCGCGGACATGCAGCGTTACGAGCAGCTGCGCGCGCAGGGCGTGCCCTACGTGCTGGTGGACGGCTTCTCGCCGAAGGTGCAGGCGCCTTTCATCTCCCCCGACGACCGGGCGGCGATGACACTGGCCGTCACGCACCTGGTGTCGCTCGGACACACGAGGATCGGTCTGGCGCTCGGCCCCAAGCGGTTCGTGCCGGTGCAGCGCAAGATCGAGGGCTTCGTCCGCACGATGCAGGACCTGCTGGGCCTGGGTACGGAGACCATCGAGACGGAGTTCGTCCAGCACTCCCTCTACACCCTGGAGGGTGGCCAGGCCGCGGCCACCGCGCTCATGGAGCGTGACTGTACGGCCGTGGTGTGCGCCAGCGACATGATGGCGCTGGGCGCGATACGGGCGGCACGGCAGCGCGGTCTGGACGTCCCGAAGGACATCTCGGTCGTGGGCTTCGACGACTCCCCCCTGATCGCCTTCACCGACCCGCCGCTGACGACGATCCGCAAGCCGGTCCCGGCGATGGGACAGGCGGCGGTCCGCACGCTCCTGGAGGAGATCGGCGGGACACCCGCGCCGCACAGCGAGTTCGTGTTCATGCCGGAACTGGTGGTGCGCGGTTCGACCGCCTCGGCTCCCGGGGAACGCGGACGCCACTGAGGTCGAACGGCCGTGGAACTGGTCACGCGGCTCGTTCTCAAGGCGGAGAAAACGACCATCTCGCAGTGCGCTGGTAGGAGGCTTCAGGGGTCTTCCGGGCGTAGAACGTGCGGCCCGGACCCGACCGGGGGATGATCGGCGGGAGAAGGCTTTTCTGGCAGACTCTGTGCTTATGACTGAGACGACCGTGACGACGCAGGAAGGGCCCGACGAGGCCGTTCGGCAGCCCGTCACGGCCGACAGCGGGCCGGGGCTCCTGCACCGTCTGCGCGCTCCGCGTCGGCCCCGCCTCTGGTTTGAGATCCTGCTGATCGCGGTGAGTTACTGGACGTACTCGCTCGTCCGCAACGCGGTCCCGGAGCAGCGGTCCGAGGCCCTGCGCAACGCCGACTGGATCTGGAAGGTCGAGCACCAGCTCGGCATCGCCGTCGAAGAATCCGTCAACCACGGCGTGAACTCGGTGACCTGGCTCATCGTCGGCATGAACTACTACTACGCGACCCTGCACTTCGTGGTGACGCTGGGTGTGCTCGTGTGGCTCTTCCGCAGCCATCCCGGCCGCTACGCCGCCACCCGCCTCGTGCTCTTCGCGACCACCGGCGTCGCCCTGGTCGGTTACTACCTGTATCCGCTCGCCCCGCCGCGCCTGATGAACGGCGGCCACTTCGTCGACACCGTCATGGCCCACCAGACGTGGGGCTCGATGGCCTCCGGCGACCTGAAGAACATGTCGAACCAGTACGCCGCGATGCCGTCGATGCACATCGGCTGGTCCCTGTGGAGCGGCCTGACGATCTTCGCGCTGGCGTCGGTCCCGTGGGTGCGGGTCCTGGGCCTGCTCTACCCGACGGCCACACTGATCGTCATCGTCGCCACCGCCAACCACTTCTGGCTCGACGCGGTGGGCGGCATCCTCTGCCTCACCTTCGGCTTCGCGGTGGCGCGGGTCTGGTACGGGGCACTCCCGTACACGCTCCCGAAGCTCGTCCCGGCCCGCGTAGGGCCTTTGCTGCCGACGAAGGCGTAGCCGAGCCCGGCCGCCTCCCGTCGACAGGACCCCGCAGCCTCCCGGCGCCCGAGGTCTACGCCCCGTAGAACAGCTCGTTCACCACGCTCCGCGCCCGTCGGGCCGTACGCCGGTAGTCGTCGAGCATGTCGCCGACGTGGCCGGGGCCGTAGCCCAGGTATCGGCCCACCGCGCCCAGTTCGCGGGCGTCCGAGGGGAAGGTGTCGCCGGCGCGGCCGCGTACGAGCATCACTGCGTTGCGTACGCGGGTGGCCAGGACCCAGGCCTCGTCGAGGGTCGCGGCGTCCTCGGCGGAGAGGAGGCCGGCCGTGCGGGCGGCGGCGAGGGCGGCGCGGGTGCGGGTCGTGCGCAGGCCGGCCACCTGTGCGCCGTGCCGCATCTGGATGAGCTGCACCGTCCACTCGACGTCGGAGAGGCCGCCGGGCCCGAGCTTGGTGTGCAGCTTCGGGTCGGCGCCGCGGGGCATCCGCTCGGATTCCATACGGGCTTTCAGGCGCCGGATCTCGCGTACGGCGTCGTCGCCGAGGCCGGCCGTCGGGTGGCGCAGCGGATCGATCAGCTCGATGAAGCGGCGGCACAGCTCCTCGTCCCCGGCGACGGGCTCGGCTCGCAGCAGTGCCTGCGACTCCCAGCCCAGGGACCAGCGGCGGTAGTAGGCCGCGTACGAGTTCAGCGTCCGCACCAGCGGCCCCGACTTGCCCTCGGGGCGCAGGTCGGCGTCGATGAGCAGGGGCGGGTCGGCGCTGGGGATCTGGAGGAGGCGGCGCATCTCGGAGACGACCTTGTTGGCCGCCTCGGATGCCTCGCGTTCGTCGACGCCCTCGCGCGGCTCGTGCACGAAGAGGACGTCGGCGTCGGAGCCGTAGCCGAGTTCGTGGCCGCCGAAGCGGCCCATGCCTATGACGGCGAACCGGGTGGGCAGGGTGTCCCCCCAGCCGTCCCGGACCACCGCGCGCAGCGTCCCGGACAGGGTGGCCGCCGTCAGGTCGGACACCGCGCCGCCGACCCGGTCCACGAGGGCACCCTGGTCGGCCTCGACCGGCTGTGACTCGGTGCCGTAGGAGCCCACGATGTCCGCGGCGGCCGTACGGAACAGCTCGCGGCGTCGGACACCGCGCGCGAAGGTGACCGCCTGCACGGCGCCGTCCGCGCGGCCGACCGCGGCGAGGATCTCCTGCTCCAGGGCCGCCCGGTCGCGCGGCTCCAGGCCGCCCGCGTCGCCGTCCCCGAGCAGGGCGACGGCCTCGGGGGCCCGCATCAGCAGGTCGGGGGCGAGGCGGCCGGCGGACAGGACGCGGGCGAGGTTCTCGGCGGCGGCGCCCTCGTCCCTCAGCAGCCGCAGGTACCAGGGGGTCCTGCCGAGCGCGTCCGACACCTTGCGGAAGTTGAGCAGCCCGGCGTCGGGGTCCGCCGAGTCGGCGAACCAGCCGAGCAGGACGGGCAGCAGCGTGCGCTGGATGGCCGCCTTACGGGTGACCCCGGAGGCCAGCGCCTCCAGATGCCGCAGCGCCGCCGCCGGGTCCGCGTACCCGAGCGCGACCAGCCGTTCGCGGGCCGCCTCGGGGCTCAGCCGGGTCTCGCCGGGAGCGAGCTGGGCGACCGCGTCGAGCAGGGGGCGGTAGAAGAGCTTCTCGTGCAGCCGGCGTACGACGCTGGTGTGCCGTTTCCACTCGCGGGTCAGCTCGGCGACCGGGTCGGCGCGCAGGCCGAGGGAGCGGCCCAGGCGCCGCAGGTCGGCCTCGTCCTCGGGGACGAGGTGGGTGCGGCGCAGCCGGTAGAGCTGGATGCGGTGCTCCATGGAGCGCAGGAAGCGGTAGGCGTCGTCGAGCTGGACGGCGTCGGCGCGGCCGACGTAGCCGCCGGTGGCCAGCGCCTGCAGGGCGTCCAGGGTGGTGCCGCTGCGGAGCGAGACGTCGGCCCGCCCGTGTACCAACTGGAGGAGCTGGACGGCGAATTCGACGTCCCTCAGGCCGCCGGGGCCGAGCTTCAGCTCGCGTTCGATCTCGGCGACCGGGATGTTCTCGACGACGCGGCGGCGCATCTTCTGCACGTCGGCGACGAAGTTGTCGCGCTCGGCGGCCTTCCAGACGAGGGGTTCGAGGGCGGCGACGTACTCCTCGCCGAGTTCTATGTCACCGGCCACCGGGCGGGCCTTGAGCAGGGCCTGGAACTCCCAGGTCTTGGCCCAGCGCTGGTAGTAGG
Source organism: Streptomyces sp. NPDC006602 (assembly GCF_042870385.1). Taxonomy (NCBI): domain Bacteria; kingdom Bacillati; phylum Actinomycetota; class Actinomycetes; order Kitasatosporales; family Streptomycetaceae; genus Streptomyces; species Streptomyces sp. NPDC006602. The sequence goes on from NZ_JBIAHG010000001.1 coordinate 576,946, forward strand.
CGACGTGGCTGGAGAGGGTGCGCACCAGCGGACCGTTTCTGCCCTCGGGCCGCAGGTTGGCGTCCACGGGCCAGATCGAGCCCTCGACGGTGGTCTCGGAACAGATGCGCATCAGGTGCGAGGCGAGCTTGGTGGCTGCCCTGACGGCCTTGCCCTCGTCGGCGCCCTCGACGGCATCGCCGACGAAGATGACGTCGACGTCGGAGACGTAGTTCAGCTCGTGTCCGCCGCACTTGCCCATCGCGATGACGGCGAGCCGGCACAGCGCCGCGTCGTCGGGCGCCGCGGCGCGGGCGATGGCGAGGGCGGCGCGCAGGGTCGCGGTGGCGAGGTCGGCGAGTTCGGCGGCGGTCTCCGCCAGGTCGGTGGTGCCGCACACGTCCCGGGCGGCGATGGACAGCAGGCAGCGGCGGTAGACGACGCGCAGCGAGACCGGGTCGGTGGCCTCGGCCAGGCCCCGTTCGAACTCCGCCACCCCGGGGTGGAGGTCGCTCGGCTCGTACATGACGAGGGCGTGCCAGTCGCTCGGGTGCCGGGCGAGGTGGTCGGCGAGCGCGGCGGAGGCGCCGAGCACACCGAGCAGCCGGTCGCGCAGCGGTTTGGCCGCTATCACCGTGTCGAGCAGTTCGCGCCGGGCGGTGGGCGCGGGCTGCGCCTCCAACAGCCGTACGAGACCGTGCAGGGCCAGGTCCGGGTCGGCGGTCGCGCCCAGCGCCTCCAGCAGGACCGGGTCGTCCCGCACGTGCGCGAGCTCCACGCCGTCCAGGAGGCGCTCGGCGGCGGAGGGGTCGGTGAAGCCGTGCCGCAGCAGCCGCGTGAAGGTACTGCTCCTGCGCCCCGGCGCCGTCATCCCGGCCTCCTGTCGGATCAAGGTCGTACGGCCCCGAGCCTAACCGGAGAAGCCGAGGGAAGCGCCGGGGCGCCTCAGAGGTTTCAGCGGGTCACCGACAGCGTCGCCGGTCGCCGCGGGTCCACGAGCACGGTGTCGCCCGGCCGGTCCGCGCCCTCGTCCGGGGGCAGGACGGCCGCGGTGTCCGGCGGTCCGGCGAGCGGCACCAGGACCTGTCGTACGGTGCCGGGGCGGCCGTCGCCGGGCAGCGAGGCGTACTGCACGTCGAGGCACTGCTTCCGCAGCCGCGCCAGCGCGGTCCCGACGGGCGTGCCCGCCGCCACCTCCGGGAGGACCACCCGCCGGTCGGCCCAGCGGTCGAGCCGCGCGCACGCCCGGTCGTCGGACGGCGGGGTGGGCTGTCCGGAGCGACCCCCGTGCGGTCCGGACAGGGTGAGCCGGACGCGGTCCCCACCGGTGGCGTTCGTGGTGTCGATCCGGATCGTGTCCCGGCGCAGCCACTGCAACGGGTGTCCGTCGAGGTCGGCACGGACCCAGCTCCCGGTGTCGACGAGGTACCCGGTCTCGACCGCCGGCTCGTCGAGCGGTGGCAACTGGCGGGCCCGCCCGCGTGAGGCCCGCTCCGTGTCCGTGTCCGTCTTCTCCGTCTCCGGCCAGTGCCGCAGGACCACCAGCAAGGTGCCGGCCGGTCGGGCGAAGGCGTGGGCGCGGCCCGCGGTCACCGGGTACGCACCGGCCGGCCTGACCGCCGTACGAGAGGTGCCGGAGAGCCGGATGTCGCCGCGGGAGCCGAGTGTGAGGGACGCGGTGGAGAACACCGTGTCGTCCGTTTCCTCCGAAGCGCCGGCTGCGGTTCCGCCGCAGCCGGTGGCGAGCAGTCCGGCGGCCACGGCGGCGGCGCCCGCGGCGAGGGCCGCGGGGCGGTGGGAGTGGGCGCGCCCGTCATGGGTACGCAGGTGGGAACGCATGGGATGACTCCGTCCGGTCCGGCGGCCGGGGTGGCCGCTGGTGTCGACAGTGCTCGCGTCAACGGCCGTAGCCCATTCGGCATTTGACGAATCCCCGGCGCCCTCGGCCCGCTCGGGGCGTAGATTCGCCGCACACGGGAGGCCCGGCCCCGGGAGGCCGCGATGACATCACCCCTGACGACGGCCGAGGTCCAGCTGCGGCGCATGGCGGACGTTCTGGACGAGGCCCGGCAGGATCGCTCGACAGACGTGCCCCCGCAGTCCCTGCTGCTCGGTCTGCAGCGCCTCGTGCCGTGCGACTGCGCCTGTTTCTCGGAGCTGGACGTTCCGACCCGGATCCATGTCAATGAGCAGGAGACGCCGTACGACGACTGGGGGAACATGGGGGAGGGTGGTTCGCTGGACGAGTACTGGCGCTGGCGCCACCAGCACCTGCAGTGCCTGCAGGTCACGCGGCCGCACATCAGCCCCGAGGTCATGCAGACGACCGACTTCATGTCACTGCGCGAGCTGACCAGCCTGCCGATCTACACGGAGTGTCTCCGCCCGTTCAAGTGCATCGCGGCGGTCGCCCTGCCCACCGCAACGAACCGCACCCGTGTCTTCCAGTTCCTGCGCAGGGACCCGAAGCCGTTCAGCGACCACGAGATGACCGTCCTGCGGCTGATGGCCCCGCACCTGTACGCGATCTACACCGAGGCCGCCCGCCGACGCCGGCCTCCCGTACAGCTGACCCTGCGGGAGCTGGACGTCCTGCGCTGCGTGGCCCGCGGCCTGACCACACCGGAGATCGCCGGGCAACTCGTCATCTCCCGGAGCACCGTCCGCAAGCATCTGGAGAACGCCTTCAATCGCCTGGGGGTCTCGAGCCGTACGGCGGCGGTGGCCCGGGTATTCCCTGACACAGAGGCGGTGTGACGCCTCTGTGCCGCGACGTACTCGGTCACGAGGAGGAGCGCCCCATGACGGACAACGACCCGCAGACCCGTCTCGACCCCCGCTACAGCGACGAGACCGCCACCGCGATCCCCTGGCGCGACGCCGAGGCGCTGCTCTTTGCGGCCGAGCTGTTCTGGATCTCGACGGTACGGCCGGACGGGCGGCCGCATGTGACACCGCTGCCCGCGGTGTGGGCGCACGGCGCGCTGCACTTCTGTACCGGGCCAGAGGAGCGCAAGGCGAAGAACCTGGCGCACAATCCGCACGTCGTGCTGACGACCGGCACCAACATCTGGGACAAGGGCTACGACCTGGTGGTGGAGGGCGAGGCGGTGCGCGTGTCCGACGACGGCAGGCTGCGGGAGCTGGCCGCCGCGTGGGAGACCAAGTACGGCGATTTCTGGCACTTCGAGGTACGGGAAGGCTATTTCCACCACGGTCCTGGGCATGCCGTCGTCTTCGCGGTGGCGCCGCGCACCGTTTTCGGCTTCGGTAAGGGGGAGCCTTTCAGCCAGACGCGCTGGCGGTTCTGACGGCTCTCGGACGCTCTGCCGACGTCGACAAAGGAGTCACGCCCATGGACATGACCCTCGAAGTGATCCTGCTGCCGGTCTCCGATGTGGACCGGGCCAAGGAGTTCTACCAGGACAAGGTCGGATTCCATGTGGACCTCGACGGCGAGGTGATGCCCGGGGTGCGCATCGTGCAGCTGACCCCGCCCGGTTCCGGCTGTTCCATCGCCCTGGTCGACGGCCTGGAGGTCCCGACGGGGACACCGCAGCCTGGGACGTACCACGGAATGCAACTGTGCGTCACGGATGCCAAGGCCGCTTACGAGGAGCTGACCGCCCGCGGCCTCGACGTCAGCGAACCGCAGCAGTTCGCTCCGCAGGACGGCGCGACCTTCATGTACTTCAAGGACCCGGACGGGAACGGGTGGGCGATCCAGGAGTACCGGCGGCGGGCGACGGAGCCGCTGCATCAGGTGCTGGCAAAACTGGCGGAGCGGTAGCGCCGCCAAGGGGGCGCGGGGAACTGCGCGACCAGCCCTCACCGGGCCGCACTGTCCGCACGACCCGGCGCCCCACGGCAAACTCCTACAGCACCGGCAGGTTCTTCCGCAGCTCGAACGCCGTGACCTCGGAGCGGTACTCCTCCCACTCCTGGCGCTTGTTGCGCAGGAAGAAGTCGAAGACGTGCTCGCCGAGGGTCTCGGCGACCAGGTCGCTGCGTTCCATCAGCGTCAGCGCCTCGCCCAGGTTCTGGGGCAGGGGCTCGATGCCCATCGCGCGGCGCTCGGCGTCGGAGAGGGCCCAGACGTCGTCCTCGGCGCCCGGCGGGAGCTCGTAGCCCTCCTCGATGCCCTTGAGGCCGGCGGCCAGGAGCATGGCGTACGCCAGGTACGGGTTGGCTCCGGAGTCGATGGAGCGGACCTCGATGCGGGCGGAGCCGGTCTTGCCCGGCTTGTACATCGGGACGCGGACCAGGGCGGAGCGGTTGTTGTGGCCCCAGCAGATGTACGAGGGGGCCTCGCCGCCGGCGCCCGCGGTGCGCTCCGAGCCGCCCCAGATGCGCTTGTACGAGTTGACCCACTGGTTGGTGACCGCCGCGATCTCCGCCGCGTGCTTGAGCAGGCCCGCGATGAAGGAGCGGCCGACCTTGGAGAGCTGGTACTCCGCGCCCGACTCGTAGAAGGCGTTGCGGTCGCCCTCGAAGAGGGAGAGGTGCGTGTGCATGCCCGAGCCGGGGTGCTCGGAGAACGGCTTCGGCATGAAGGTCGCCTGGACGCCCTGCTCGAGCGCCACCTGCTTCATGACCAGGCGGAACGTCATGATGTTGTCCGCCGTGGACAGCGCGTCGGCGTAGCGGAGGTCGATCTCCTGCTGCCCCGGGGCGCCCTCGTGGTGGGAGAACTCGACCGAGATGCCCATCGACTCCAGCATGGTGATCGCCTGGCGGCGGAAGTCCATGCCGATGTTCTGCGGGGTGTGGTCGAAGTAGCCGGAGTTGTCGGCCGGGGTGGGCCGGGTGCCGTCGAGGGGCTTGTCCTTCAGCAGGAAGAACTCGATCTCCGGGTGGGTGTAGAAGGTGAAGCCCAGGTCGGAGGTGCGGGCCAGGGCACGCTTGAGCACGTACCGCGGGTCCGCGAAGGACGGCGAGCCGTCCGGCATGAGGATGTCGCAGAACATCCGGGCGGTGCCGGGGGCCTCCGCACGCCACGGCAGGACCTGGAAGGTCGACGGGTCGGGCTTGGCGATCATGTCCGACTCGTATACGCGGGCGAAGCCCTCGATCGCCGAGCCGTCGAAGCCGATGCCCTCGTCGAATGCCTGTTCCAGCTCGGCCGGGGCCACGGCCACGGACTTGAGGAAGCCCAGCACGTCCGTGAACCACAGGCGTACGAACCGGATGTCACGCTCCTCCAACGTCCGGAGCACGAACTCCTGCTGCTTGTCCATCTTGCGCTTCCCCATCCTTGCTGGTCAGGCCGCCTGTCTCCCGTACCACGGGAGGCGGTCGGGCACCTGGGCATCCCACCACAACACCATTTCACGAGTGTTGCGCACCTTGATCGTCCGGCCGACCTCGGAGTGAACGCCTCACGTCGGGCAGGTGTACTGCTCTGCCGCCCATCTTGCCTGCTCGGACCGACATACGTAATGCCGGGAGTCCCGCAACCTCCCGGGGCCGGGTCCCACGGGTATCCGATCCTCCCCGGATACCCGATCTTCGGCCATTCCTGTGCCCTCCCTACGAGAGTGCACTACTCCCCCATTACGATCAGCGGACCCGACCGGCACCCTTTCCCCAGAAGGACACACGCATGGGCTCCGCCAAGAACAGCAGCAGCGCCGCCCGCAAGGCGCGAATAGAGGAGATGCGGCGCGCCGAGCAGTCCCGTGAGCGCCGGAACCGGATCCTCACCATCGCCGCCAGTGTGGTGGTCGTCACGGGCCTCGTGGTCGGCGGAGTGGTCCTGGTGAACTCGCAGTCCGACGACGACAGCACCGCGGCCGACGCGAAGACCACGGGCAAGTTCGTCACCGGAGCGGACGGGGTGAAGACGTGGAGCGGCAAGCTGAGCCAGACCCACGTCACCAAGACGGTGAAGTACCCGACGGAGCCTCCGGTCGGCGGTGACCACAACCGGGTCTGGATGAACTGCAACGGCGACGTCTACACCAAGGCGATCGACAACATGAACGCCGTGCACTCCCTGGAGCACGGCGCGGTCTGGGTGACGTACACCAGCAAGGCCTCGAAGGCGGACGTGGCGTCGCTGGCGGCGAAGGTGAAGGCGACGCCGTACACGCTGATGAGCCCGGACGAGAAGCAGGCCGACCCGATCATGATCACCGCGTGGGGGAACCAGCGCACGGTGACCGGTGCCGACGACCCGAACCTCGCCAAGTTCTTCGAGAAGTTCGTGCAGGGCAAGCAGACGCCCGAGCCGGGCGCGGCGTGCACGGGTGGTCTGTCGCAGTGAGGTTCGCGTCGGTGGCCGTCGCCGTGGCCGGGGTACTGGTCGCGGGCGGCGCCATCACCTATGCCGTCGCCGAGGACGACGGTTCGAGCACGGTTGTTCCCGCCGCCGACTCCGCGGACGCCGGGTTCGCGCGGGACATGGCAGTGCACCATCAGCAGGCCGTCGAGATGTCGTACATCGTGCGCGACCGCACCGACGACGAGGAGGTGCGGCGCCTCGCGTACGACATCGCGCAGACGCAGGCCAACCAGCGCGGCATGCTGCTGGGCTGGCTCGACCTGTGGGGGCTGCCGAAGGTGTCGGCCGACTCGCCGATGACCTGGATGGGCATGGGCGACATGCCCTCCGGCAAGGACGGGTCGCTGATGCCGGGCATGGCGACCAACAGCGAGCTGAAGAAGCTGGGCACGCTCAGCGGCAAGCAGGCCGAGGTCTTCTATCTCCAGTTGATGACGGACCATCACAAGGGCGGGGTCCACATGGCCGAGGGCTGTGTGGACCGGTGCACGGCCGGTGTGGAGAAGCGGCTCGCGCGGGGCATGGTCAATGCGCAGGAGTCGGAGATCGATTTGATGACGGACCTGCTCAAGGAACGGGGAGCGCAGCCGCGCTCGTAGCGGGTTAACCCTCGGTCGGCGTAGCGGGTTAACCCTCAAATGGCTTTGTCATTAGGTTAATTGGGCTCTTCTTGGCACTCGCATTCCCCTGGCATGAACAGTTCATCGCGAGAGTGGCCACCGTCGAGTGATCCACTCGCGACGAACCGCACAGGGGGTTCCATGAGATCCAACCGCGCCAAGATGCGCGCCGGGGTGAGCATGGCAGCGACACTGCCGATGCTCGCGGGCGCGCTGGCGCTCGGCATACCCGCGGCGCACGCCGTGGACAACCCGGGCCGGGACACACTGGCCGGGACCAAGCCCGCGTGGGCCACGACCAAGGCCGACAAGGGCGCGACCGCCGACGGCAATCAGGTCTCCGCCCGGGTCTACCTCGCCGGCCGGGACGCCACCGGCCTCGCCGCGTACGCGAAGGCCGTGTCCGACCCGTCCTCCGCGTCGTACGGCAAGTACCTCAGCACGCAGCAGGCGCAGGCCAGTTACGGGGCCACCGACGCCCAGGTGAAGGCCGTCAGGTCCTGGCTGACGTCGGCCGGTCTGAAGGTCACGGGCGTGACGCGGCACTACGTCTCCGTCTCCGGTGACGTGTCCGCCGCCGAGCGGGCCTTCGGCACCCAACTGCACAACTACGCCAAGGGTTCCAAGACCTACCGCGCGCCCGCCAAGGCGGCCTCCGCGCCGGACAGCCTGAACGGTGCCGTCCTGACCGTCACGGGCCTGGACAACGCGCCGCACAAGGCGAGCCACGCGGACCAACTGCCGCCGCCGGACGCGGTGTTCAAGAACTCCGGGCCGTTCTCCTCGTACTACGGCTCGAACATCGCGACCACGCTGCCGGACGCGTACGGCGGGAAGATCCCGTACGCCGTCCAGGGCTACACCGGCAAGCAGCTGCGGGCCGCGTACGGCGCGGGCAGCTACACGGGCCAGGGGGTCCGGGTCGCCATCACCGACGCGTACGCCTCCCCGACCATCGCCTACGACGCGGCCACCTACGCGAAGAAGCACGGCGACGCGGCCTACACCAGCGGCCAGTTGCGCCAGGTCCTGCCCAAGAAGTACGCCCACACCGAGGAGTGCGGGGCGGCCGGCTGGTACGGCGAGGAGACCCTCGACGTCGAGGCCGTGCACGCGGTCGCGCCCGCCGCGAGCATCACGTACGTCGGCGGCGCGTCCTGCTACGACGACGATCTGCTCGACTCGCTGAGCAAGGTCGTCGACGGGCACCTGGCGGACATCGTGTCCAACTCGTGGGGCAGCATCGAGGCGGCCCAGACGCCGGACCTCGCGGCCGCCTACGACCAGGTCTTCCAGTTCGGCGCGGTCGAGGGCATCGGCTTCTACTTCTCCTCCGGCGACAACGGCGACGAGGTCGCCAACACCGGGACGAAGCAGGTCGACACCCCGGCCAACTCGGCGTGGGTGACGGCGGTCGGCGGCACCTCGCTGGCGGTCGGCAAGGGCGACAAGTACCTGTGGGAGACCGGCTGGGGCACCGAGAAGGCGCTGCTGTCCGCGGACGGCAAGAGCTGGACGGACTTCCCCGGCGCGTTCACCTCGGGCGCGGGCGGTGGCACCAGCGCGACGGTCGCCGAGCCGTACTACCAGCACGGTGTCGTCCCGACCTCGCTCGCCACGGCCAACAGCGCCGCCGGCAACCGCGTGGTCCCGGACATCTCGGCGATCGCCGACCCCAACACCGGCTTCAAGGTCGGCCAGACGCAGACCTTCCCGGACGGGTCGCAGCAGTACAGCGAGTACCGCATCGGCGGCACCTCGCTGGCCGCGCCGGTCATCGCGGCCGTACAGGCCCTCGCCCAGCAGGCGCGCGGCGGCAAGGCGATCGGTTTCGCCAACCCGTCGATCTACGCGAAGTACGGCACGAAGGCGTACCACGACGTCACGGACAACCCCACGGGCTCCGGCCTCGCGGTGGCCCGCGTCGACTTCGCCAACGCCTACGACGCGTCGGAGGGACTGCTGACCTCGGTCCGCACCCTGGGCGCGGACAGCTCGCTGAAGGCCGTGAAGGGCTACGACGACGTCACCGGCGTGGGTACGCCCGCGGGCGGCTACGTGGAGTCGTACCGACGGCGCTGACGACAGTGGCAGGGCCGTACGCGCCCGCTCCCCGAGGGCTTCCTCGGGAAGCGGGCGCTGTCGTGCGTGCCCGCTCCCCGCGGGACGGTACGGAGGGGCCGTCAGCCCATCGTGTCGCTCTGACGATTACACTGGCCGGGGGTCTCGACTCCGACTCGTGCTGACGAGATCCTCCGCGTCCGCCCTCCGTGCCCGTCCCCTTCTCCCGAGGAAGCACCGTTGAACTTCTGGTCGGTCTACCAGCACGGCTTCGCACGCATCGCCGCGTGCACGGGCCACACCGTCATCGCGGACCCGCCTGCCAACGCCGAAGCGGTCCTGCGCCAGGCGCGCGAATGCGCGCAGGACGGGGTCGCGGTCGCCGTCTTCCCCGAGCTGGGCCTGTGCGGCTACTCGATCGAGGACCTGCTGCTGCAGGACGCGCTGCTGGACGAGGTCGAGCAGGCGGTCGCGGCCGTGGTCGCGGGGTCGGCTCAGCTGCTGCCGGTCCTGGTCGTCGGCGCCCCGCTGCGTCACCGCAACCGGATCTACAACTGCGCGGTGATCGTGCACCGCGGCCGGATCCTCGGCGTCGTGCCCAAGTCGTACCCCCCGAACTACCGGGAGTTCTACGAGCGTCGGCAGCTCGCCGGGGGCGACGACGAGCGCGGCGGGACGATCCGGGTCGGCGGCGAGTCCGTGCCGTTCGGCGTGGACCTGCTCTTCGAGGCGGCGGACGTCCCCGGGCTGGTGCTGCACGCGGAGGTCTGCGAGGACATGTGGGTCCCGGTGCCGCCGAGCGCCGAGGCCGCCCTGGCCGGCGCGACCGTCCTCGTCAATCTCTCGGGCAGCCCGATCACGGTCGGCCGGGCCGAGGACCGCAAGCTGCTGTGCCGCTCGGCGTCCTCCCGCTGCCTCGCCGCGTACGTCTACGCGGCGGCCGGTCTCGGCGAGTCGACCACCGACCTGTCCTGGGACGGGCAGACCCTGATCTACGAGAACGGCGTGCTGCTGGCCGAGTCCGACCGCTTCCCTCTCGGCGACCAGTACGCGGTGGCCGACGTGGACCTCGACCTGCTGCGGCAGGAGCGGATGCGGATGGGCACGTTCGACGACAACCGCCGTACGCACGCCGCGCGGACCGGGGACTTCCGGACGGTGTCGTTCGAACTCGACCCGCCGACCACGGACCTGGGGCTGCGCCGCCGCGTCGAGCGGTTCCCGTTCGTGCCCGCCGACGCCGACCGGCTCGCCCTGGACTGCTACGAGGCGTACAACATCCAGGTTGCCGGGCTGCAGCAGCGGCTGGCCGCGATCGGCGGTCCGAAGGTGGTCATCGGGGTGTCCGGCGGCCTCGACTCCACGCACGCGCTGATCGTCGCCGCCCGCGCGATGGACCGTGCGGGGCGCCCGCGCACCGACATCCTGGCCTTCACGCTGCCCGGCTTCGCCACCAGCGACCACACCAAGGACAACGCCCACAAGCTGATGCGCTCCCTCGGCGTCACCGCCGCCGAGCTGGACATCACGCCGACCGCACGGCTGATGCTGAAGGAGATGGGCCACCCGTTCGCCTCCGGTGAGCCGGTGTACGACGTCACCTTCGAGAACGTGCAGGCCGGACTGCGCACCGACTACCTGTTCCGGCTCGCCAACCAGCGCGGCGGCATCGTGCTCGGGACCGGTGATCTGTCGGAGCTGGCACTCGGCTGGTCCACGTACGGCGTGGGTGACCAGATGAGCCACTACAACGTCAACTCGGGCGTACCGAAGACGCTGATGCAGCACCTGATCCGCTGGGTCATCAGCAGCGGCCAGTTCGACGAGGAGACCGGCAAGGTGCTGGCCGCGATCCTCGACACGGAGATCAGCCCGGAGCTGGTCCCGGGCGAGGAGATGCAGTCCACCGAGTCCAAGATCGGGCCGTACGCGCTGCACGACTTCACCCTCTTCCAGGTGCTGCGCTACGGCTTCCGGCCCTCGAAGATCGCCTTCCTGGCCTGGCACGCCTGGCACGACTTGGACGCCGGTGCGTGGCCGTCGGGCTTCCCGCAGGCCAAGCGGGTGGCGTACGACCTGACGGAGATCCGGCACTGGCTGGAGATGTTCTGCCGCCGCTTCTTCGCGTTCGCGCAGTTCAAGCGCTCGGCCATGCCGAACGGGCCGAAGGTCTCGGCCGGCGGTTCGCTGTCCCCGCGCGGTGACTGGCGGGCGCCGTCCGACGGCACGGCTCGGGCCTGGTTGCGCGAGCTGGCCCGCTTCGACGTCCCGGAAACGGAAGGCTGACCGCTCAGCGACGCGGTACGCCCGACCGGTCGGGCACGTCAAGCGGCAAGCAGCCGCCCGGCCCCGACCGGCGGAGCCTGCCGACACAGGTCGACCTCAGAGGGCGGTTACCGCCCTCTCAGAGGCCGCGCCGACCACCACCAGCCGAGCACTCCGGCACCAGCGACATCCGGAGTCCGGACACGGCGTCCTCACGGCCCCCGAGGCCCCCTGGGTCCCCGAGGCCCCCGGCACATGAGCCATGACGATCCGCTCGTGGCCGACCGCCGGAGCCCGGCGACGGACGTCTTGTCCGCGCCGGTCGGCGCGGCGGGCCGGCCGGCCGGCCGGCACGAACCGCGTCCGGCCGGTCCATGAACGTCGCCGCGATGGCCAGGCCGAGCACCGCCGGCACCGCGGCACCGCAAGGCACCAGCGGCACCAGCGGCACCAGCGGCACCAGGAGTTTGGACGCGACCTGCTACGGCCGCGCCATCTCCTCCGACGCCCCCGGCACATGTGCCATGACGATCCGCTGGTGACCGACCGCCGGAGCCCGGCGCCGGTCCACGAGTGTCGCCGCCGCGGCCACCAGCAGGCCGAGTACCGCCAGCCCCGCGCCCGCGAGCGCCGGTGACGTCACGCCGAAGCCCGCGGCCAGGGCGAGGCCGCCGATCCAGGCGCCACCGGCGTTGGCCAGGTTGAAGGCGGCCTGGTTGGCGGAGGAGGCCAGGGACGGGGCCGCCGAGGCCTTCTCCATGACCATCAGCTGGAGCGGGGAGCCGGTGACGAAGGCCGCCGAGCCGAGGAGGACGACCGCTACGGCCGCGCTCCACACCGTAGTCATCAGCACCGGGAACAGCGCCAGGACCAGCACCAGCGCCACCAGCCCGCCGAGCAGCGTGCCGCGCATCGAGTGGTCGGCCAGTCGGCCGCCGAGCAGGTTGCCCGCCGTCGCGCCCACGCCGAACAGGGCCAGCAGCAGGGTGACGCTGGAGTCGGCGTATCCGGCGGCGTCGGTCAGCATGGGCGTGACGTAGCTGTAGGCGGCGAAGAGGGCGCCGAAGCCCGCCACGGTGGTGCCCAGCGCCAGCCAGACCGGGAGGGACTTCAGCGCCGCGAGCTCGCCGCGCAGGCCCGTGCCGGGGGCCGAGACGTGGTCGCGCGGGATCAGCAGAGCCAGCGAGGCGATGGCCACCAGGCCGATCGCGCTGACGCCGAGGAAGGTCGCCCGCCAGCCCAGCTGTTGTCCCATGAGCGTGGCGACGGGGACGCCCGCGATGTTGGCGACCGTGAGGCCGAGGAACATCAGGGACACCGAGCGGGCCTTGCGCTCCGGCGCGACCATCGTCGTGGCGACGACGGCACCCACGCCGAAGAAGGCTCCGTGCGGGAGGCCGCTGAGGAAGCGGGCCGCCAGCAGCCAGTGGTGGTCGGGGGCGAACGCGGACAGCGCGTTGCCGACCACGAACAGGACCATCAGGCCGATGAGGACCTTGCGGCGGGACATCCGAGCGGTGGCGGCGGCGAGCAGCGGGGCGCCGATGACCACGCCCAGTGCGTAAGCCGAGACCAGGTGGCCGGCCTCGGGGAGGGAGATGTTCAGGTCGTCCGCGACGTCGGGCAGTAGGCCCATCATCACGAACTCGGTCGTACCGATGCCGAAGGCGCCCACGGCGAGGGCGAGCAGGGCCACGGGCATGAAGAAGACCATTGCCTTTCAGGGGAGAGCGGAGTTCCGTACCAGCATATGTTCAGTTACGGAACAAACACGCCCGCCCCCGGTATTCCGGCAGGTCGGATCAGTCCGACGTGGCGACGTTCACACGCGCGGCGACCGGAAGGTGGTCGCTCCCCGTCTCCGGCAGCGTCCAGGAGCTCTCCGGCTCGATGCCCTTCACCATGATCTGGTCGATCCGCGCCATCGGGAACGACGCCGGCCAGCTGAACCCGAAGCCGCTGCCCGCCGCGCCCTGCGTGGAACGCATCTGGGAGGTGACGGCGTTGAGCGAGCGGTCGTTCATGGTGCCGTTCAGGTCGCCGAGCAGCACGACCCTGGTCAGCTTCTCGTCGGCGATGGCCTCGCCGAGGGCGTCGGCGCTCTTGTCGCGCTGGTGGGCCGTGAACCCGGCTTCCAGCTTCACCCGAACCGACGGCAGGTGGGCGACGTACACCGCGACCTGACCGACCGGCGTGGTCACCGTGGCGCGCATGGCGCGCGTCCAGCCCAGCTTGATGTCGACGGGCTTGACCCCGGTGAGCGGGTACTTGCTCCAGAGCCCGACGGTGCCCTGCACCGAGTGGTACTTGTACGTCGACGCCAGCGCCTTCTCGTACGTCGGGACCGCCGCCTCCGTCAGCTCTTCCAGGGCGACCACGTCCGCGCCGGACGCGGCGACGTCGCGGGCGGTGCCGGAGGGGTCGGGATTGTCGGCGTTGACGTTGTGCGTGGCCACGGTGAGGTCGCCGCCGCCCGCGGCCTTGTCGGTGAGGAGGCCGCCGAAGAGGTTCAGCCAGACGACCAACGGGAGCAGCACCGCGATCAGGGCGGTCGCCGACTTCCTTACGACAGCGAGGACCAGGAGCACCGGCACGGCGACACCCAGCCAGGGCAGGAAGGTCTCGATGAGGCTGCCGAGGTTGCCGACGCGGTTGGGGATCTGCGCGTGCAGCAGCATGATCAGGGCGACCAGCACCGCGAGTCCGGCGACGACGAGGCCGCGGCGCCAGCTACGCCGGTCACCGAGCCAGCCGGTGAGCAGGCGGTTCATCAGGCGCCGGACTCGGGCTCCCCGGCGCTCGGGTCCCGAGCCTGAGTTGTCCGTCTCCGTCATGTACGCCTGCTGCGCCATACCGTCGCCTCACTGCTGTGCACACCGTTCGCCCCCCGTGTCCTACGACCCTAGGGGATGAGCGGCGCTGTTCCTGCCGTCCCATGACGGCCGTACGGGCACGAGGACGTACAAGTCGGCGCGGCGAGTTCCGGTCCCGCTCGGAGAAAGCGCCCTCTGTGACGAAACCCGCACGCGGGAGGCCGGACGGGCCTATGCGGAAGGCGAACTGACGGGCGGTGAACTGACGGGCCGTAGCCCTTCGAGCACCGTGTCGACGATCTGTTCGGACAGGCCCGCCGGGAGATCGGCGTCCGGGCGCATCACGGTGCGCACCAGCATGGGGCCCACGACCAGGTCGTTCACCAGCTCGACGTCGATGTCCGCGCGAAGCTCGCCGTTCTCCTGTCCACGGCGCAGGATGTCCATCTGTATCCGGCGGCGCGGTGCGATGACGGTCGCGTGGTACGCGGCCCAGACCTTCGGGCTGCTCTTCATCTGGGCGTAGACGTTGTGCAGCAGCGCGGACGAACGGGTCATCAGCCCGCGTTGGCGCAGCTGTTCGAGGAGGGCCACGAGGTCGTCCCGCATCGACGTGCCGGGGAGGTCCGCGTCGGCCGGCTCCGCCGTGCGCACGATGTCGACGAAGAGTTCCTCCTTGCCGCTCCAGCGACGGTAGATGGTGGCCTTGCCGACGCCCGCGGTACGGGCGATGCGCTCGATGGACAGCTCGGCGAGCGGTACGCCCTCCTCCAGGAGCTTCATCACCCCCTCGACTATGGCGCGCTCCACTGCCTCGCTGCGGGGACGGCCCCGTGCGGGGCCGTCCTGCGCGGGTCGGCTGTCGGCGAGGCTGCTCACGTCGCTGGGTCCCTTCTGTGATCTGGGGTGATTCTCCCCCGGTACGACCGCTGCTCCCCCGCGTACGGCTCCTACTCCCCCACGCGCGGCCGCTGCTCCGCCGCCACCAACTCCTGCTCCTCCTCGCCCTTGTGACGTGCCGGCTCCTTCCCCGGCAGGAACAGCCAGACGATCACGGAGCCGATCACCGCCACGCCCGCTCCCCACAGCGCGGTGGTGTGCATGGCGTGCAGGAACGCGTCGTAGGCCGGGCCGACGAGCGCGTCGCCGCGCGGGCCGAGCTTGGCGGCGACACCGAGGGTCGCCTCGATGGACTCCCCGGCGGTGTGGCGCAGGCCCGCGGGCACCGCGCCCAGCTTGCCCTCGATGTCGCCGCGGTACGCCGTGGACAGCACCGAGCCGAGTACGGCGATGCCGAGGGCGCCGCCGACCTGGCGGAAGGTGTTGCTGAGCGCGGAGGCGGAGCCGGCCTTCTCGCGGGGCAGGGCCTGCATGATGACGACGCTGACCGGGGTCATGATGTGGGCCATGCCGGTGCCCATCAGGAAGAAGATCACCTCGAGGATCCAGATCGGGGTGTCCGACTCCAGCGTGGCGAACGCGGCCAGCATCGCGGCGATGAGCAGCATGCCGGCCGTGGTGGTGGCCCTGTAGCCGAAGCGGTCGACGAGCAGCCGGGCACGCGGCGCGAAGATCAACTGGGCGGCGGCCAGCGGGAGCATCAGCAGACCGGTCTGCAGCGGGGAGTAGCCGCGCACGCTCTGGGTGTAGAAGACCGAGAAGAAGGTCACGCCCATCAGCGCGAAGAAGACCAGCGCGATGGCGGCGATCGCGGCCGAGAAGACCTTGTTCCGGAAGTAGGTGACGTCGATGGACGGGTGGCTGCTGCGCTTCTCGAACACGACGAAGACGACGAGCACCAGGACACCGGCGGCGATGGTCGCCAGCACCGTGGCGTCCGTGAAGTCGGCGATCTGGCCGCCCCTGATGATGCCGTAGACGAGCAGGACGAGGCCGACGACGGACAGGGCGACGCCGACGGGGTCGAGCCGGCCGGGATTCGGGTCGCGGGAGTCGGGCACCAGCCACACCATCAGCGCGAGCGTGAGGGCCACGATCGGCACGTTGATGAGGAAGACCGAGCCCCACCAGAAATGGTCGAGCAGCACACCGCCGGTGATCGGCCCGATGGCGATGGCCAGGCCCACGCCACCGGCCCAGATCCCGATGGCCTTCGGCTGTTCGTCGCGCTCGAAGACGTTCATCAGGACGGCGAGGGTGGCGGGCATCACGAAGGCGGCGCCGAGGCCCATCACCGCACGGAAGGTGATCAGCTCGACCGGCGAGCCGGAGGAGGCGGCGAGAGCGGAGCCGATGCCGAACACGACGAGCCCGCCGAGCAGCACCTTCTTGCGGCCCAGCCGGTCGCCGAGCAGACCGGCGCTGAACAGCAGGCCGGCGAAGACCAGGGTGTAGGCGTTGATCGCCCATTCCAGCTCGCCCTGGGTGGCGCCCAGGCCGGTGGGGGCGGGCGTCGAGATCGTCTTGATGGCGACGTTCAGGATCGAATTGTCGAGCACCACGATCAGCAGGCTCAGCATCAGGACGCCGAGGATCAGCCAGCGGCGCCGGTGCACCGCTTCCGGTATCCGGGGTTCGGGGACTGCGGTAGTCATGCCTACGAGCATACGACCATTTCGATACGGGACCGTCTCGTATCGTAAATCCTTTACCCGAGCCTTACGGTCGTGCGTGCCTGAACGGTCACAGCACCCTCCCCTAGCCGTCCCTGGCACGAGGTGCCACCATGGAGGTGATCCGGGGACGCCGTGAGGGCGCCTCGAGATGACTGAAGGAGCCGTTGCAATGACGCAGCTTTCGGCTGCCCAGCCTGCGCAGCAGAAGACCTCCGACGGCAGCAAGGCGCTGTACGGGGGCAAGGGCACGCGCCGTATCACTGTCCGCGACATCGCCGCCGCCAAGGAGCGCGGCGAGAAGTGGCCCATGCTCACCGCGTACGACGCGATGACCGCGTCCGTCTTCGACGAGGCCGGCATCCCGGTCATGCTCGTCGGCGACTCGGCGGGCAACTGTCACCTCGGGTACGAGACCACCGTGCCCGTCACCCTCGACGAGATGACCATGCTCTCCGCGGCGGTCGTACGGGGCACCCAGCGCGCCCTGATCGTCGGCGACCTGCCCTTCGGCTCCTACCAGGAGGGGCCGGTGCAGGCGCTGCGCTCGGCGACCCGGCTGGTGAAGGAGGCCGGGGTCGGGGCCGTGAAGCTGGAGGGCGGCGAGCGCTCGCACCGGCAGATCGAGCTGCTGGTGGAGTCCGGGATCCCCGTGATGGCCCACATCGGGCTGACCCCCCAGTCGGTCAACGCCATGGGCTACCGCGTCCAGGGGCGCGGCGAGGAGGCGGCCCAGCAGCTGCTGCGGGACGCGAAGGCCGTGCAGGACGCGGGGGCGTTCGCGGTGGTCCTGGAGCTGGTTCCGGCGGAGCTGGCGGCCGAGGTGACGCGGGTGCTGCACATTCCGACGGTCGGGATCGGTGCGGGGCCGGAGACGGACGCGCAGGTGCTGGTGTGGACCGACATGCTCGGGCTGACGGGCGGTCGCATGCCGAAGTTCGTGAAGCAGTACGCGAACCTGCGTGAGGTCATGGGGAACGCGGCGAAGGCGTTCGCGGAGGACGTGGTCGGCGGAGGGTTCCCGCTGGACGAGCACTCGGTGCACTGAGCCGAGCTGAGCCATTGCGGCACCATGGCAGCCCGCCGATCTTCCCCCGTCGGCGGGCTGCTGCCGCTTTCGGGCCCCGACCGTCCCGGGGGCGCACCGGTTGTCGGTGACCTGTAGGTGCCTGTCGGCGGACTGTCGGTGGTTTGTCGGTGGGGCCTGACAACGTCGTCGGCATGACGCGAATCGACAAGAACCCCAGTGGCGCGGGCAGCGCCGTGACCGTACGGGGACTGGTCAAGCACTACGGCGAGACCAAGGCGCTGGACGGGGTCGACCTTGATGTGCGGGAGGGCACCGTGAGGGGGGTGCTCGGGCCGAACGGGGCCGGGAAGACCACCCTCGTGCGGATCCTGTCCACCCTGATCCAGCCCGACGCCGGACAGGCGACCGTCGCCGGCTACGACGTCGTACGACAGCCCCGGCAGCTGCGCCGGGTGATCGGCCTGACCGGACAGTACGCCTCCGTGGACGAGAAGCTCCCCGGCTGGGAGAACCTCTACATGATCGGCAGGCTCCTCGACCTGCCCCGCAAGGACGCCCGCGCGCGGGCCGACGAACTGCTGGAGCGGTTCTCGCTCACCGAGGCGGCCAAGCGGCCGGCGGGGACGTACTCGGGTGGCATGCGGCGGCGTCTGGACCTGGCCGCGTCGCTGATCGGACGGCCCGCCGTGCTCTACCTGGACGAGCCGACGACGGGTCTGGACCCGCGTACCCGCAACGAGGTGTGGGACGAGGTCAAGCGGATGGTCGGCGACGGCGTCACCGTCCTGCTCACCACCCAGTACATGGAGGAGGCCGAGCAGCTCGCCTCGGAGCTGACGGTCGTCGACCGCGGGAAGGTCATCGCGAACGGCGCCATCGAGGAGCTGAAGGCGAAGGTCGGCGGGCGTACCCTGCGCATCCGCCCGCTCGACCCGCTGCAGCTGCGCCCCCTCGCCGCCTACCTGGACGAGCTGGGCATCACCGGCCTCGCGTCCATCACCGTGGACGCCGAACGCGGTGCCGCCCTCGTCCCGGTCCTCAGCGACGAGCAGCTGACCGCCGTGGTCGGCGCGGTCGTCGCGCGCGGCATCACGCTCTCCTCCATCACCACCGAACTGCCCAGCCTGGACGAGGTGTTCCTGTCCCTCACCGGCCACCGCGCCAGTGCCCCGCAGGACGCCGCGCCCACCGACGACCGCCAGGAGGTCGCCGTATGAGCGCCGCCGCCACGACCATGACCACGACCCTCACCACGGACGCCCGGATCTCGTTGCGCGGCCATCTGCGGCACACCGGTGCGCTGGTCCGCCGCAATCTGCTGTGGATCCGCCAGGACCCGGAGTCGATGTTCGACGCCGTCCTCTTCCCGGTCATCTTCACGCTGCTGTTCGTGTACGTCTTCGGCGGGTCCATCGGGCAGTCGCTCGGCGGCGGCCAGCAGGCGTACGTGCAGTACGTGGTGCCCGGTCTGATGGCCATGATGGGCATGAACATGGCCCAGGGGGTCGGCACCGGCTTCAACCAGGACTTCAACTCCGGTGTCATGGACCGCTTCCGGTCCCTGCCGATCGGGCGCGGCTCGGTGCTGTTCGCCAAGATCGCGGTGGAGCTGATGCGGATGCTGGTCGCCACCGCGATCCTGATGGTCGTCGCCGTCCTCGTGGGCTTCGACATCACCAACTGGATCGGTCTGCTCGCCTCCGTGGGGCTGTCCGCCGTCTTCGGCTCGGCCCTGATGTGGGTGTTCATCACCCTCGGCGTGATGATGAAGAGCGCGCAGTCCGTGCAGGCCATGGGCTTCCTGGTGCTGATGCCGCTGCAGTTCGGCTCGTCGATCTTCGCGCCGACCCAGTCGATGCCGGGCTGGCTGCAGAACTTCACCGACTACAACCCGCTGTCCGCGCTCGCGGACGCCGCTCGCGGACTGATGGTGGGCGGTCCGGCCGCGCACGACGTGTGGCTGACGCTGGCCTGGTCGGCGGCGCTCACGGCGGTGATGGCGCCGGTCGCGATCCACAAGTTCCGCACCAAGAGCTGACCGGCGCGGCAGGCAGTACGGCAGGCAGCACGCTCGGTGCCCGTCAGACCAGGGCGGTGGCCTCCTCGAAGGAGAGGCCACCGCCCTCGGCGTACGCCGCCTCGTACGCCTCGTCGCCGAGCACTGCGCGGGTCCGCTGCTCGGCCCGGTCGCGGATCTCGCGCTCCATGCCCGACCTGACGTGCCGGGGCGGCAGCAGGGTCTCGGCGGCGCCCATGCAGCGGGCGGCGTCACGGGCGTGGCCTCCGCCGTCGAGACCGGCGAGTGCCGTCGCGGCGGTGACCAGGTAGGAGGAGCGCATCGACGGGGCGATGGCCAGGGACAGCGGGTCCGCGGCCCGCTCCAGTGCCCGCCGGATCTTGGTCAGGGCCTCCTCGTTCCGGTCGTCCAAGGCGTCCAGCCAGGCCTCCGCCCCGAGGATGAAGGCATCGAAGACCACGAACAGGGAGAGCTTGAACTCAGCGCGCAGCAGTCGTAGTTGCTCCCGCGCCTCGGGGATCCGGTCGGTCATCCCGAGCCAGCCGGCGAGGAAGAGCCTGGCGAAGGGCATCGCTCCGTTGCCCGAGCCGTCCCGGCTGTCGATCACCTCGCGCAGCAGGCGCTCGCCGCGTTCGGCCTCGCCGGCCTCCAGCAGCGCGCTGCCCAGCCGGGCGGCGAGCACCGCCGTCTGGGCGTGGGCACCGAGCCGTTCCGCCCGCTCGGTGGCCGCCTCGTAGTCGGCGGCGGCCAGCCGGTACTCGCCCTGGCGTTCATGGGCCTCACCGCGTGCCGAGAGCGCCTCCGCGGTGCCCCAGAGGTCGCCCAGGCGTTCGTAGATCTCCAGCGACTCGTCGGCGTCGCGGGCCGCGTCGCCCGCCCAGTCGGTGCGGTTGGCGAGCAGGTTCGCGCGCATCTGCAGAGCGGCGGCGAGCTCCCATTCGTAGCCCGGTGCACTGCGGCAGGTGCGGACACCGGCGTCGATCACCTCGCGCACCTTGTCCATGTCGCCGGTGAGCATGACGGCGAAGAACCAGAGGGAGCCGGGGTTGCGGCAGGTCTGCGGAATGCCGGGCCGGTAGGTCTGGGAGACCACCCGCAGCTTCTCCTGCGCCTGCGGGGTCTGCCAGGCGTCGATCTCCATGTCCATGCAGGCGAGATGGATGAGGTGGACACCGCGCCGGGCCTCTTCGAGGACCTCGCCGGTCCACGGGAACGGCACCTCGGTGCAGCGCTCCCACAGCGGGGCGGCGGGGCGGGCGGGCGCCGTGAACGGGTCCGGGCCGAGGGCCTGCACGTCGCGCGACCAGTTGCGGGCGGCCAGGCGCAGGTCGCGCATCTGCCAGTACCAGCACATGGACAGTACGAGACACAGCGATTCCTGCTCGTCGCCCGTCGCGACGGCGTGCGTCAGGGCGACGCGGATGTTCTCGCCCTCGCGCTCCAGCCGTTCGATGGCGGTGAGTTGGCCGGGGCCGCGCAGCAGCGGGTCGGTGGTGCGGGCGAGTTCGCGGTAGTACGTCAGATGGGCGCGCTCGGCCCTCTCGCGGGCACCGGCCTCGTCGAGCCGTTCGCCCGCGTACTCGGCGACGGTCTCCAGGAGCCGGTAGCGCATGCCCTGCTCGCCCGAAGGGGTGGCCACGACCAGGGACTTGTCGACGAGCGGGCCGAGCGCGTCGAAGGCGGCGGGGCCGCACACGGCCTCGGCGGCGGCGAGGTCGCAGCCGCCGGCGAAGACGGACAACCGTCGCAGTACGTCCCGTTCGCCCTCGTCGAGCAGTTCCCAGGACCAGTCGACGACCGCCCTGAGCGTCTGCTGGCGAGGCAGGACCGTTCGGCTGCCGGAGGTGAGCAGCCGGAAGCGGTCGTCGAGCCGGTCGGCGATCTGACGCGGAGTCAGCATGCGCAGCCGGGCGGCGGCCAGCTCGATGGCCAGGGGCAGTCCGTCGAGGCGCCGGCATATCTCGGCGCAGGACTCGGGGTCGTCCCCGACCCGGAAACCGGGCCTGGCCGCGGCCCCGCGCTCGGCGAGCAGCCTGAGCGCGACGGGCTCCGGCAACGGCTCCACGGGCCGCAGCAACTCCCCGGGCACGCCGAGCGGTTCACGGCTGGTGGCCAGTACCGTCAGACCGGCGCAGCGCTCCAGCAGCTCCTCCACCAGGCGGGCGGCGGCCCCGACGACGTGCTCGCAGTTGTCGAGGATCAGCAGCATCCGGCGCCTGCCGCAGTGCTCGGCGAGCCGCTCGACGGGATCGTCGTGCCGCTCGCTCCCGGCCCGCATGGCCTCCGCCCCGGCGCCGTACAGCACGGTCTCCCGCGCCCCCACGGCGGTCAGCACGGCCTCCGGTACGGCGTCCGGGTCGTCCACGGGCGCGAGCTCGGCCAGCCACACGCCGTCCCGCGCGGCCTCCCCCACCGCCTCGGCGGCCTCCTGAGACAGCCGCGTCTTCCCGGCCCCACCGGGCCCGAGCAGGGTGACGAGCCGGGCGGCGGCGAGGTCGCCCCGGATGGCATCGATGTCGGCTTCCCGGCCGACGAAGGAGGTGAGACGGGCGCGGAGGTTGCCGGGGGGCGGGGGTGCGGGAACGGTCAAGGGCCCGGCGGGCGCGTGGGCCGCCCCACGGCCGGACAAGCCCCGGCCGCCGGGCGGCGCACCGAACACACCCTCCTCGGCCGCGCCCGGCAACGGACCGTGCGTGCGCCCGTCGGCATCGCCGGACGCCGGGCCGAGCGGGCCGCCCCCGTCACCGCCATAACCCCCATCCCTCCCGTCAACCGCACCGGACGACCCGGTCGCCCGCCCGCCATAGCCCGGCCGGCGCCCGTGCGCAGGCGCCCGGGGGGCGTCCGGACGGAGCAACTCCTCGTAGAGCGCCCGTAGTTCCGGGCCCGGGTCGACCCCGAGCCGCTCCGCCAGCAGGCGGCGTACGTCCTCGTAGGCGGCCAGTGCCTCGGCCGTGCGGCCGGCGTCGCGCAGGGCGCGCAGGCGCAGGGCCTGGAGGGGTTCGTCGAGGGGGTGGGTGTCGCACAGGGCGGTCAGCTCGGGCAGGGACTGTTCGGCGTGGCCGAGGGCGAGGGCGGCGGTGTGGCGGGCGCGCAGCACGTCGAGGCGGCGGGTGTCCCGGCGGGCCGCCTCGGCGGTGCGGTCGGGCAGGTCGGCGAGGGCGGGGCCGCGCCACAGGGCGAGGGCGTCGTCGAGGACGACGGCCGCCTTCGCGGGGTCGCCGTCGGCCAGCGCACGGGTGCCCTCGCCGGCCAGCCGCTCGAAGCGGTGCAGGTCGATGTCGTCGGGGGCGGCGGTGAGGCGGTAGCCGCCGTTCACCGAGGCGATCGCGTCCGCGCCGAGCGCCCGGCGCAGCCGCCCGACCAGCGCCTGCAGCGCACCCGTCGCGTCGGCGGGCGGGTCGGCGTCACCCCACACCTCCTCGACGAGGAGCCCCGCGGGCACGGTCCGGTCGGCCCGCAGCGCCAGCACGGTCAGCAGCGCACGCAGCCGCGCACCGCCAACGGGGACGAGTGTGCCGTCGGGGCGGAGGGCCTGGGTGGTGCCGAGGATGCGGTAGCGCACGAGGTCCATTGTCTCCGGTGGCGTCGGGGCGGGTCACGGGGTTCGGCGACGCGGTGCGGCGCGGTCTGCGGCGCCCTCACGGTGAGACGCACGCCCTACCTTCCCCGGAACCCGTGGGGGACCGCGAGACGTTTTCCCCGTACGCCCGGTACGGTCGGGCAGTCCCACCGCGTGCACGAGAGGCCAGGGAGCCCCATGACCACCGCCACCACCCGCCACAGCGACCGGCGGATCAGTCCCGTCTTCGTCGGGATCCTCGCCGTGACGGCGGTGACCGGCTGGGCCACCTGGACCGGGTTCGCCGAGCAGCCCGGGTTCTCGGTGTTCCTGTTCGTGACGGCCGCGTGGATCGTCTCCCTGTGCCTGCACGAGTACGCGCACGCGCGCACCGCCCTGCACAGCGGCGACATCTCCATCGGCGCGAAGGGCTATCTCACGCTGAACCCGCTGAAGTACACGCACGCCCTGCTGAGCATCGTGCTCCCGGTGATCTTCGTGATCATGGGCGGTATCGGTCTGCCCGGTGGCGCGGTGTTCATCGAGCGGGGCCGGATCCAGGGCCGCTGGAAGCACAGCCTGATCTCGGCGGCGGGCCCGCTGACGAACGTCCTGTTCGCTGTGGTGTGCACGGCCCCGTTCTGGCTGGACGCGCTGGACGGCGTGCCGGGCGACTTCCGGCTGGCCCTCGCCTTCCTCGCCCTGCTCCAGGTCACCGCCGCGCTCCTGAACTTCCTGCCGGTGCCGGGCCTGGACGGCTACGGCGTCATCGAGCCCTGGCTGTCGTACAACATCAAGCGCCAGGTGGAGCCGTTCGCGCCCTTCGGCCTGCTGTTCGTGTTCGCGCTGCTGTGGCTGCCCGCGGTCAACAGCGCGTTCTTCGACGTGATCGACTCGATCCTGAAGAGCCTGGGGATCAGCGACTTCGAGACGTACTGCGGTCAGGAGCTGTACCGCTTCTGGCAGGGCACGAACGAGTTCTGCCAGGTCAGCCGGTGACGGACTTCCGGACCTTCTCGCGCTTCACGTAGTACCAGCACATGTTGGACGACAGCCCTGCCAGCAGCACCCACACGATCCCCAGGAAACTGCCCTGGACGAAGGAGACGACCGCCGCGGCCACGGCGAGGACGCAGACGACGAGGGCGTAGACGGCGAGGCGGGGCATGGGGTGGTTCTCCTGTCGGGGGACACTGCTGCACTGCTTGCTGTACTGCTTCGCCGAACAGTGTCCCCCATGCGCTCATCCGCTCACACGTCGGTGACACGGAGTCCCGCGTGCGCCTTGTAGCGGCGGTTCACGGAGATCAGGTTGGCGACCAGCGACTCCACCTGGTGGGCGTTGCGCAGCCGCCCGGCGAAGATGCCGCGCATGCCGGGGATGCGGCCGGCCAGCGCCTGGACGATCTCCACGTCGGCGCGCACCTCGCCCAGCACCATCACGTCGGTGTCGATCTCGTCGACCTCCGGGTCCTGGAGCAGGACCGCCGACAGGTGGTGGAAGGCGGCCGTCACGCGTGAGTCCGGCAGCAGGGCGGCGGCCTGCTCGGCGGCGCTGCCCTCCTCCGGCTTCAGCGCGTACGCGCCCTTCTTGTCGAAGCCGAGCGGGTTGACGCAGTCCACGACGAGCTTGCCCGCCAGTTCCTCGCGCAGCGACTCGAGCGTCTTGCCGTGCCCCTCCCACGGCACGGCGACGATCACGATGTCGCTGCGCCGGGCCGTCTCGGCGTTGTCGGCACCCTCGACGCCGTGTCCGAGCTCCTCGGCGGCGGCCTGGGCACGGTCCGCGGCACGCGAGCCGATGATCACCTTCTGGCCGGCCCTGGCGAGCCGGTAGGCGAGGCCCTTGCCCTGCGGGCCGGTGCCGCCGAGCACGCCGACGACGAGTCCCGAGACGTCGGGCAGGTCCCAGGGGTCCTTGGCGGGGGCCTTCTGTGCACTGTCGGTAGAGGTCATGGGCCCGACTTTACGTCCGCCCTGCCCAGGGACCCGGGCCGGGTGAGCCGCGTCACTGACGGGTGGCAGCGGACATGCGGGTGCGGGCCGGTCGGTCCCGGAGCACTCTTGTCACACAGCGACTCCAGCTCTTCCCCAAGTCGGGCGAATCAGGGATGAACCGGGGGTCGTGAGGCACCGGTTGCGGCAGGATGCGGTCGCATGGATGCCGTACGGGTCGCATTGCTGCGCGAAGTGCTCGCCGGGACCGAGTGGTTGGGGGCGACGCGTCGGTTCGCGGGGGCGCTGCGGGGGTCCGTGGTGTCGCACGGCGGCGGGCTGCTGCTCGTCGGCACGGCGGAGTACGAGCCGTGGCATCTCGCGGCCCACTTGGTGGACGAGGCCGCGTGGTCGGGGACGCCGGAGCTGGCCCCGACGCTCGTGCGGCATGACGCGCGCGCGTCCGACCCCGCTCATCTGTCGGTCGGGCTCGGGCGGTTGGCCGCCGCGCGGCGGGGCGAGACCCTGCTGATCGTCTCGCCCCAGGGGCCCGGTGCTCCACTGCTGGAGCAGGTCCACGACGCCCGGCGGGCGGGGGCGACGGTCCTGGCGCTGGGCGACGGCGGGAGCGAACTGACCGCGATGGCACACGAGGCACTCCCCGTGCCGGACGGGGCGGAGCTGGACCTCGACAGTGTGCAGCACCTGGTCAGCGCGGCGGCCGGCGAGAACGCGCTGCCGGCCCCGAGAGGTCATCGCCGCTTCCGGGACCGCCTCGCCAGACTGGCCCACGACCTCATGGCACCACCCCCGGCCCGCTGGTGACCGGCCACTGCCTGGGGGTGAGCACGCGGTGCGGCTGCGCGGACAGCGCGCGGCAGCCGCACCCGGCGGAGCGTGATCGGTCAGTCGTCGTCCCGGCCCGCCGCAGGGGCGTCGTGCCACTTGGGGTCGTTCTCCCACTCGAGGTTGCGTTCGCGGGCCGTCGCCATCGCGTGTTCGGCCTCTTTGCGAGTGGCGTACGGACCGAAACGGTCCTTGGCGGGGCACTCCGGCCCCTCCTCCACCTTCTTGTGCTGCAGGCAGTAGTACCACTCGCCCGGTTTGCCGACCGTCCGCTTCTTGAACAGGGCCATGACCAGCTCCTCTCGCCACCGACATGTTCCCCCATCGCCGCTGGATAGACTCGTCGGCATGTCTGGCCAGTCGCTGCTCGTCCCAGGGGAGCTGTCCCCCATCCGTTCCGTGCCCGGAAACATCCGCCGCCCCGAGTACGTCGGCAAGCCCGCGCCGACGCCGTACACCGGGCCGGAGGTGCAGACTCCCGAGACGATCGAGGCGATGCGTGTCGCCGGCCGGATCGCCGCCCGGGCGATGGCCGAGGCCGCGAAGCTGATCGCGCCGGGTGTCACCACCGACGAGTTGGACAAGGTGGCACACGACTACATGTGCGACCACGGCGCCTACCCGTCGACGCTGGGCTACCGCGGCTTCCCCAAGTCCCTGTGCACGTCCGTCAACGAGGTCATCTGCCACGGCATCCCGGACTCGACGGTCCTGGCCGACGGCGACATCGTCAACCTGGACGTGACGGCGTACATCGGCGGGGTGCACGGCGACAACAACGCCACCTACCTGGTCGGGGACGTCGACGAGGAGTCGCGGCTGCTGGTGGAGCGGACCCGGGAGTCCCTCGAGCGTGCCATCAAGGCGGTCAAGCCGGGCCGGCAGATCAACATCATCGGCCGGGTCATCGAGTCGTACGCGAAGAGGTTCGGGTACGGGGTGGTGCGGGACTTCACCGGCCACGGGATCAACTCGTCGTTCCACTCCGGGCTGATCATCCCGCACTACGACAGCCCGCACGCGACGACCCTGATCCAGCCCGGGATGACGTTCACCATCGAGCCGATGCTGACGCTCGGGACCCACGAGTACGACATGTGGGACGACGGCTGGACGGTCGTGACGAAGGACCGCAAGCGCACGGCCCAGTTCGAGCACACGCTGGTGGTGACGGAGACGGGGGCGGAGATCCTGACGCTGCCGTAGCCCTGTCCTCGGATTGCCTCATGTTCTGGCTGAGCGCCTGAGGGTCAGCGCTCCAGGAACACCCGCCCTGCGACCTCCACCCAGCCCCCCGGCTGTGGCGCCGTGAGGATCTGCGAGCCCGCGCCCTGCGTGATGTTCAGGGCGCGGCCCAGCCGGTCGGTCAGCAGCAGTGCCGCCGCGCCCGTCGCCTCGTCCTCGTCGATGCCGTCGTCGCGGCCGGGGAAGGCGCGGGCACGGACGCGGCCGGCCGCCTCGTCCTCCCACGCCCAGGCGTAGATCCACTCCCCCTTCGGCGGGATCGGCAGGTCGTCGACCTCCGCCGCGGTGGCGTACTGGCGCAGCGTGCGCGGCGGGACCCACTCCGCCAGCGCCTCGATCCAGCTGAACTCGCCGTCCAGGCGGGCGCCCACCAGGCCGGCCGGCGTGACCAGTTCGGGTACGTCGAGCAGCCAGGCCGTGCCGACGCAGGGGTGACCGGCGAAGGGCAGGCGCAGGGTCGGCGTGTAGATGTCGATGACGCCGCGCTCGGGGTCGTCCACGAACACGGTCTCGCTGAAGCCGAGTTTCGCGGCGAACGCCTGTCGTTCCTGGGGGGCCGGCAGCACAGAGCCCTCGCGGACGACGGCGAGCTCGTTGCCGTATCCGCCGTTCGCTCCGCAGAAGACACGGAGCAGGTCGTAGTCAGTCACGCGGGGCATTGTGCCCTGAGTGGCGGGTCGGCGTGGCCGCGGGCCTCTCGGTCGAGAGGTGACCGTCGCCGGGGGCCGCCGGCCCCAGATCCCCGCGGGAGGCTTGACCGGTCCTTGACCCTCTCGTGAGATCCATTTTTGGACACCGTGATCATGCCGTGCTCATACAGCGTCCATGAGAGCTGAATCACCGATTGAGCGGGTAAGACACAGGAAAAGCTTAGGTACGTTAGGCGAGCCTCACCTTACGTGAGGCCCGTCACGCGTATTTTTCGGCCATTCCTTGGAGCCCGCATGCGAGCCGTCAGATTCTCCGCCCTCACCGCTGTCGCCACCGCGGCGGCGCTGGCCGCCGTCACCGGCTGCACCGAGAAGGGCAGCTCGGGGAGCGACGACCGGGTCATCGACGTGACGGCGACGGACGACAAGTGCGAGGTGTCCAAGAAGGAGTTCCCGGCCGGGCACATCGAGCTCGCCATCGAGAACAAGGGCTCCAAGGTCACCGAGGTCTACGTCCTGTTCCCGGACGACCGGATCGTGACCGAGCGCGAGAACATCGGCCCTGGCACCAAGCAGAAGGTCACCGCCGAGGTGAAGGCCGGCGACTACACGATCGCCTGCAAGCCCGGCATGAAGGGCGACGGCATCCGCCAGAACGTCAAGGCCACCGGCGGCACGGTCGCCAAGCGCGACCCGCGCCTGGACAAGGCCGTCGCCTCCTACCGGGCGTATGTGCAGGCCCAGGCCGACGAGACGCTGCCGCTCGCCGAGACCTTCGCCAAGGCGGTCAAGGACGGCGACATCGAGGCCGCCAAGAAGGCCTACGCTCCCTCGCGCATCGGCTGGGAGCGCACCGAGCCGGTCGCGGAGTCCTTCGGTGACATCGACCCGAAGGTCGACGTCCGCGCGGACGGCCTGGAGGACGGCCAGAAGTTCACCGGCTGGCACCGCCTGGAGAAGGCCCTCTGGGAGGACAAGAAGATCGGTGCCGAGGAGAAGACCCTCGCCGACCAGCTGATCGCCGACCTGAAGGACTGGCAGGAGCGGGTCGGCAAGGCCGACATCACCCCGACCTCGATGGCCAACGGCGCCAAGGAACTCCTCGACGAGGTCGCCACCGGCAAGGTCACCGGCGAGGAGGAGCGCTACTCGCACACCGACCTCGTCGACTTCAAGGCCAACGTCGAGGGCGCCGAGAAGTCGTACGAGCTGCTCAAGCCGGTGGCGAAGGAGAACGACGCGGCGCTGGTCACCGAGCTGGACAAGCAGTTCTCCGCGCTGAACACGCGGCTGGACAAGTACCGGCCGAACACGTCGTCGTACGACTTCACCTCGTACGACAAGGTCAGCAAGGCAGAGCAGAAGGAGCTGTCGGACGCGGTGAACGCGCTCGCGGAGCCGCTGTCCAAGCTCGCCGCCGCCGTCGTAGCGAAGTAGTAGAGGGGAGACGGTCATGACGGACAACTCCGCGGAAGCCACCACTCCCTCCCGGCGCGCGCTGATCGGCTGGGGCGGTGCCGGGCTCGCGCTCGGTGCCGTCGCGGCCGGCGGCACGGTCGCGATGACCGGCGCCGGCGACTTCGCCGACGACGCCGACCCGGCCGGCGCCTCGATGGGCGCCGCGATCGCCTTCCACGGCACCCATCAGGCGGGCATCTCGACACCCGTGCAGGACCGGCTGCACTTCGCCGCGTTCGACGTGACCACCGACGACCGAGCCGCCTTCGTGCAGATGCTGAAGGACTGGACCGCGGCCGCGCGGAGGATGACCGCCGGGCACGTGGTCGGCGAGGGCGCGTATGGCGGTCTCGCCGAGGCTCCGCCGGACGACACCGGCGAGGCGCTGGGGCTGAAGCCGTCGCGGCTGACGCTGACGATCGGGTTCGGGCCGTCGCTGTTCGAGAAGTTCGGGCTCAAGGACAAGCGCCCTGAAGCCCTGATCGACCTGCCCAAGTTCGCCGGCGACAACCTCGACAAGAACCGCAGCGGCGGCGACCTGTGCATCCAGGCCTGCGCGGACGACCCCCAGGTCGCCGT
The DNA here is from genome assembly GCF_042870385.1 of Streptomyces sp. NPDC006602. NCBI lineage: Bacteria > Bacillati > Actinomycetota > Actinomycetes > Kitasatosporales > Streptomycetaceae > Streptomyces > Streptomyces sp. NPDC006602. The sequence goes on from NZ_JBIAHG010000001.1 coordinate 606,862, forward strand.
GCACGCGATCCGCAACCTGGCCCGCATCGGCTTCGGCAAGGTCGTCATCCGCTGGTCGCAGCTCGGCTTCGGCAAGACCTCGTCCACGACACCCGAGGCACAGACCCCGCGCAACCTGATGGGCTTCAAGGACGGCACCCGCAACATCGCAGGCACGGAGGCCGACCGCCTGAAGAAGTTCGTCTGGGTGGACCCGAAGGACGGCCCCGACTGGATGGCCGGCGGCTCCTACCTCGTCGCCCGCCGCATCCGGATGCACATCGAGACCTGGGACCGCACCTCGCTGCAGGAGCAGGAGGACATCTTCGGCCGCGACAAGGGCGAGGGCGCCCCGGTCGGCAAGGCCAAGGAACGCGACAAGCCTTTCCTGAAGGCGATGAAGCCCGACGCGCACGTGCGGCTCGCGCACCCCGACTCCAACCACGGGGCAACCCTCCTGCGCCGCGGCTACTCCTTCACCGACGGCACGGACGGCCTCGGCCGCCTCGACGCCGGCCTGTTCTTCCTGGCCTACCAGCGGGACGTCCGCAAGGGCTTCGTCCAGGTCCAGCGCAACCTGGCCACGGACGCGCTCAACGAGTACATCCAGCACGTGGGTTCCGCGGTGTTCGCGGTCCCGCCCGGCGTCCGCGGCAAGGACGACTGGTGGGGCAGCACACTGCTGACCGAGGAGGCCTGAGCCGTGTTCTCCAACTACCTGATCGGCCTGCGCGAGGGGCTGGAGGCCAGCCTCGTCGTCTGCATCCTCATCGCCTACCTGGTCAAGACGGACCGCCGGGACGCGCTGAAGCCCATCTGGATCGGCATCGGCGTCGCGATCGCCCTCGCGCTCGGGTTCGGCTGCGCCCTCGAGTTCGGCTCCCAGGAGCTGACGTTCGAGGCGCAGGAGGCGCTCGGCGGCTCCCTGTCGATCCTCGCGGTGGGCCTGGTGACGTGGATGGTGTTCTGGATGCGGCGCACCGCCCGGCACCTCAAGTCCGAGCTGCACGGCAAGCTGGACGCCGCCCTCCAGATGGGCACCGGCGCCCTGGTCGCCACCGCCTTCCTCGCCGTGGGCCGGGAGGGCCTGGAAACCGCCCTGTTCGTATGGGCGTCGGTGCACGCGGCGAGCGACGGCACCCCGCGCCCGCTGGTCGGCGTCGGCCTGGGCATCGCGACGGCGGTGTTCCTCGGCTGGCTGTTCTACCGGGGCGCGGTGCGCATCAACCTCGCCAAGTTCTTCACCTGGACCGGCGGCATGCTGGTCGTGGTGGCGGCGGGCGTGCTGGCGTACGGCTTCCACGACCTCCAGGAGGCCGACTGGCTGCCGGGGCTGACCGACAAGGCCTTCGACATCACCGGGACCATCCCCCCGGACAGTTGGTACGGCACTCTCCTCAAGGGCGTCTTCAACTTCCAGCCCGATCCGACGGTCCTTCAGGTCACGGTGTGGCTGCTGTACTTGATCCCGACGCTCGCGCTTTTCCTCGCCCCGGTAGGGTTCGCCTCCGGGAAGGGGAAGGTGAAGGAACCTGATGAGCAGGGATCGCGGCCCTCGAAGGCTCCGCAGTCTTGACCGGAGCGCACGGATAGCAACCTCGGTGACCGCTTTGTCGCTGACGGCGAGCGGATGCATGGTGGTGCACGGGGAGCGGGAGGTGCTGCCCGCGGCGACGCGGGCGGAGGCCGCCAAGGCTCTCCAGCAGTTCACGAACGCGTACAACAAGGCCGACAAGGAGTACGACAGTTCCCTGGACGCCGACTTCGTCACCGGTGCCCTGGAGGACATCGACCGGGCCCGGCTGAAGGCGGGCGCCGCGAACAACCCGGACGGCAATCCGGCGCACACCCCGCTGAAGCTGACGGACGCGAAGTACACGATCCCGAAGAAGGCGGGCTGGCCGCGCTGGTTCGTCGCGGACGCGGCCGGCAACAAGGGCGGCACCCTGCGCTGGCTGCTCGTGTTCACGCGGGGCGGCCTCGCCGAGCCGTGGGAGGTGGCGTACCTGACGCTGGTCCCGCCGGGGAAGGTGCCGGAGTTCAAGAAGGACGCGGACGGCTTCGCCGAGCCCGTGCCGGTGAACTCGACCGAACTGGCCGTCGCGCCGGGCGACTTGAGCAAGAGCTACGCGTCGTACCTCAAGGCGGGCGGGGAGACCTTCGCCGACGGCGTGAACACCGACCAGTGGCGTGCGGCGCGCGAGGAGAACGAGCGCAGGCCCGGCATGGTCACGCAGTACATCGACGAGCCCCTGACGAGCGGCGACTACGCGCCGCTGGCGCTGCGCACGGCGGACGGCGGGGCGCTGGTGTTCTTCACCACCCACCACTACGAGAAGCGGACGGCCGCGCCGGGCACGTCGGTCCCGGCGCCCAACAAGGACGTCCTCGCCCTGACCACCGGTGAGATCAAGCAGTCGCTCACCATGCAGTTCGTCTCCAACGAGGTGGCCCTGGACCCGGCGAAGGGGTCGGGCGACCAGGCGGTGGCGGTGCTGAGCCGGATCCAGGGGATGACGTCGGCGCAGGGCGAGTAGGCGGCGGACGCGACGGGCCCGGTCAGCGGCGCGAGGGCCAGCCCGAGGTCGCGTGGTCGGGTTCGCCGACGTAGCGGGCGCAGGCGTCGGTGAGCACTTCCAGGAGGGTCAGCGGGTCGGGCAGCGGATGTTCGAGGCCGCGGACCCAGTGCACCGGCTGGTCGTCACCGGGGAGCCGGGAGGGCGGCACGAGGACGTAGGAACCGCGGCAGTGCCAGCGCAGGCCCGGGTGCTCGTCCATCGTCTCGGGGTGGCAGTCCAGCTGGCACGGCCACCACTCGTCCTCCTCCTCGGGGGTGCCGCGGGTGAGGGTGAAGAACAGCAGGCGGCCGTCGCCGCTCTCGGCGACCGGGCCGACCTCGATGCCGGAGGCGAGCAGCCGGTCCAGCGCTTCCCGGCCCACCTCCAGCGGCACGTCCAGGACGTCGTGCACCATGCCGGTCGCGGTGATGAAGTTGGCCTGCGGCTGGTGCCGGGCCCAGCGCTCGATCTGCCCGCGGTCGGTCGTCGACTGGGTCTGCCAGGCGAACGACACGGGGTGCCGGGCCGGGGTGGGACAGCCGACGCGGTCGCAGGAACAGCCGTAGCCGGGCGCGGGATACGCGGCGGGCGCCAGCGGCAGCCCCGCTCCGGCGGCGGCGAGCAGCAGGGCCTCACGACCGTCGTCGCCGACGGCCTCCTTCGGGCGGCGACCACGCAGCCACTGGGAGATTTTGCCCTGCCGACCGGTGCGACCGCCGAACTCCGCGCTCATCTATCCCCTCGCCTCGCTGTTGTGCGGAACAGCATGCCCCATGGTCCCACTTTCCCGAGCTCCGGGGGGGCGGAGCCGACAACAGGGATGGGTGGGGCGAGGGAGGCCTGTCACATGGATCGAGTGTCATTGCGCGCTTTGTCGCGATTTACCCCCCTACCGTGGTCGCCATGGTCACATGGATCGCGTTGACCGGTCTGGCCTCGGCGGCCTCCGTGGTCTCGCTGACTCTCACGGGGCCGACGAACCCGCTGGAGTGGGGTGCCGGGCCGCTGACCGTGGGCTCCTTGCCCCACGTGACGTACGTCGCCCATCGCGGCGGTGCCCGCGAGGTGCCCGAGAACAGCATGTCGGGGCTGATGGCGGCCTATCGGCGCGGCACGGCGCAGGTGCTGGACGCCGACACGCGGATGTTGCGCGACGGCACGCTCGTCGTGCTGCACGATCCGACCCTGAACCGGACGACGTTCCTCGGCGGTGAGGTGCGCGGGCTGGACGTGCGGGAATGGCAGGGGGTACGGCTGCGGCCGCGGGCCTCGCTGCCCGGGAGCTGGCGGTCGGAGCGGCCGCCGACGGTGGCGGAGGTCCTGGACCGCTTCGGCGGGCGGATCGTGCTGATGCTGGAGGCGAAGGACCCGCGCAGCGTGAGCCCGCTGGCCGGGATGATCCGCGCCCGGGGCCTGACCCGCTCGGTCTTCGTCAACTCCAACGACCCGGAGGTGGCACGGCGGGTCCATCGTCTGGGCCTGCTCGCCCAGCTGTGGCGCTCGGCGGCGCAACTGCGCCGGGACCGACCCGAGCGCTGGCGGTCCTACGTCGATCTGCTCGACGTCGACCACCGGGCGCGGGACGCCGACCTGCTGCGGGCGGTGCGCTCCGGCATCCCGCGTGTGTGGGCGCACACCGTCGTCACTCCCGCCGAGCGGGACCGGGCGCTGGCGCTGGGCTGCGACGGGATCATCACGGACGCGCCGGGGCGGCTGGCACGGCGGGCCGCCGGGCGAGCTCATCTGGGCGCGAGTCCGTGGAGGGCGTAGTCGACGAGGGTGTCGGTGTACTCGTAGGAGATCGGACCGGTGTACTGCAGCCAGCGCTGGGCGAGCGGGGAGACCCAGAGTTCGAGGGCGATACGGGGGTCGATGTCCTCGCGGACCTGGCCCGCCTCCTGCGCGGCGCGCACCCGGTCGACGTACAGCTGGAGCGAGGGTTCGAGGAGCTTGGTCATGAAGGTCCGGCCGACGTCCTCGTTGACCACGCCCTCGGCGGCCAGGGCCCTGGACGGGGCCTCGAAACGGGGGTCCTTGAGCTGGTCGACGGTGAGCCGCAGTACGGCCTTGAGGTCGGCGGCGAGGTCGCCGGTGTCCGGGATGACGTACGCGTCCTGCGCGCCCGCCTCCCGTGACGCCTGGTCGCTCAGATCGAGGAACGCCTCCAGCAGGACCTCCGCCTTCGAGGACCACCATCGGTAGATCGTCTGCTTGCCGACGCCGGCGCGGGCGGCGATGCCCTCGATGGTGGTCTTGGGGTAGCCGACCTCGGCGACGAGCGCGAGGGCGGCGTCGTAGATCGCGCGGCGGGACTTCTCGCTGCGGCGGGTGGTGTCGGGGGCGGGCTGCTTGACCATGGGTCGACGGTAGCAGCCAGGTGAGACGGCGCGTCTCGCGGCCTCTTTCGCCTGGGGCTCCGCCCCCAAACCCCCGCTCTTCAAACGCCGGAGGGGCTGATTTCAGCCCGTCCGGCGTTTGAGGACGAGCGCGAAGCGCGACAGGGGGGCCTGGGGGCGCAGCCCCCAGGGACGGGACGGGAAGGGGCGGCGGGGGCGAGGAAAGGTCGGCGTCACGGGGGCCAGGGGTCGCCCCAGTTCGCGTCGCGGGCCGACTTGTAGAGGTCGCCGTGGCGTTTGGTGATCGTGCGGCGGGTCAGGCGCTCGTCGGGCTCGCAGAGGTCGAGAAGCACCTGCCCCTTCCGGATCTGGGGTCGCCGGACGACGCGGGAGGATGCCGGCGCGACGGGGAAGCGCGCGGCCGCGACGTAGGCGAACTTCTCGTCCTCGTAGGCCAGGGACCCGCCCTTGACCTGGCGATGGAGGGAGGAGCGGCTGACCCGCGCCGAGAAGTGGCACCAGTCCTCGCCCGGGACGATGGGACAGCCGGCGCTGTGCGGACAGGGCGCGGCGACCTGGAAGCCGCCGGCGATCAGACGGTCGCGGGCCTCGATGACGCGGGCGTAGCCGTCGGGGGTGCCGGCTTCGACGATCACGACGGCCTGCGCGGCGGTCGCGGCGGCGTCGACGAGGGCGGCCCGGTCGGGGGCGGTGAGCTCGTTGAGGACGTAGGACACGGTGACCAGGTCGGTGGCGTCGAGGGTGAGCGCCGGGCCGATCCGGGCGCGCCGCCAGTTCGCGGTGCGCAACGCGGGGTTGGCGACGGCGACTTCGCGGCCGAGGGCGAGGGCGGGTTCGGCCCAGTCGAGGACGGTGACGGGGCGCTCGCCGGGCCAGGTCGAGGTGACGGCCCAGGTCGCGGCACCGGTGCCGCCGCCGACGTCGATGTGGCTGCCGGGTGCCCAGTCCGGTACGGCCTCGGCGAACGCCTCCAGCGCGGAGTGCACCGCCTCGAAGGTCGCGGGCATCCGGTAGGCGGCGTACGCGACCACGTCGGCGCGGTCCCGGAGGATCGGGGCGTCGGTGGGGGTGGCTCCCCGGTAGCTGGCGATCAGGCGGTCGACCGCCTGCGCGGCCTGACGGGGCGGGAGGCCGTCGAGCAGGGCGGCGAGGGCTGCGCGGAGGGCGTCCGCCGGAGATGCGGGGTCGTTCACCAGGCGAGTCTACGAGTGCTGGGCGCCGGCGCGGACCTCGCTGGGGGCTCCGCCCCCCGACCCCCGGGCCTACGCCCACCCACCACCCGTCTCGGTCGGTCGAGAGGTGGGCCTCCCGGGGTCTGCGCCCCCAGATCCCGCTACGTGCCCCGCACCGCCCGCGCCACCCACGTCGCCGCCCGCGCCCGCGGTCTGCTGTCCGGCACGCGTCGTCGGGGATGGACCGTGTTGGCCAGCAGGACCACGAACGTGTCCGTCGCCCGGTCCAGCACCAGGGAGGTTCCCGTGAAGCCCGTGTGGCCCGCCGCTCCCCGCCCCGCCAGCTCGCCCATGAACCACGGCTGGTCGAGGGCGAAGCCCAGCCCGGGCGGGGTCAGCATCAGTTCCACGAAGTCCGGGCCGAGGATGCGGGCCGGTCCGTACGCGCCGCCCACCAGCAACGTACGGCAGAAGACCGCGAGGTCCCGGCCGGTGGAGAACAGACCCGCGTGGCCGGCCACGCCGCCCAGGGCCCAGGCGTTCTCGTCGTGGACCACGCCCCACAGCATCCCGCGGTCGGCCTTGGCCCACGGCCGGCGCTGGTCCTCCGTGGCCGCCGCGCCGGGGCAGGGGCCGAAGCAGGTGGAGGTCATGCCGAGGGGGCGGGTGATGCCGTCGTGGACGAGGACGTCGAGGGTACGGCCGGTGACGCGTTCCAGGACGTGCTGGAGGAGGAGAAGGTTCAGGTCCGAGTAGGTGTAGGTGCCGGGCACCCCCACCGGCAGCTCCGCCCGCAGCATCGCCAGGCGTTCCGCGTCGTCGGCGCAGTCGTGGAGGGGGAGTTCGGGGCGCAGGCCGGAGGTGTGGGTGAGCAGCTCTCGTACGGTGATGCCGTGCTCGGCGGCCGCCCGGAAGTCGGGGAGGTACGCGCCGACGCGCGCGTCGATGCCGAGTGTGCCGCGTTCGATCTGCTGCACGGCGGCGACCGAGGTGAACAGCTTGGTGAGGGAGGCCAGGTCGAAGGGGGTGTCGACGGTCATCGGGACGCGGGACCCGGGCGGCAGTTCCACGCCCGCGTCCGCCTCGGGGTCGTAGGACGCGTATCGGACGGCCCAGCCGGCCGCCTCCTCGACGGCGATCACCGGGCCGCGCCCGGCGACCACGACGGCGCCCGCCGCCCAGGGGCGCTCGCCCGCGGTGAGGTCGTGGACCTGCCGGGCCAGGTGTCGGAGTTCGTCGGGGTCGAGCCCGGCCCGCTCCGGGGTGTCGCCGCGCAGTCTCGGTGCGCTCAGTTCTCCTCCCCCACTGTCGGCTTCGCACGTCCGTTCCGAGGACGGCACATTCCCACGAAACAGGCCAGTGCCACCACCGCGGCGGCCAGTTGGACGACGGCCATGGGGACGGCGGTGCGCTCACCGGCTACGCCGACGAGCGGGGAGGCGATCGCTCCGATGAGGAAGGAGGACGTGCCGAGCAGGGCGGACGCGGAGCCGGCGGCGTGCTTGGTGCGCATGAGGGCGAGCGCCTGGGCGTTGGGCAGGGTGACGCCCATCGCCGACATCAGGACGAACAGGGCGGCGGCCACGGGGGCGAGACCGACCTCGCCGAACGCGCCCAGCGCCATCAGGAGCAGGGCGGTCGCCGCGAGGATCACGATCCCGAGGCCCACCGCCAGTACCCGGTCGAGGCTCACCCGCCCGACCAGCACCTTGCCGTTGATCTGGCCGACGATCACCAGGCCGACGGAGTTGAGCCCGAACAGCATGCTGAAGGTCTGCGGGGAGGCGCCGTAGATCTCCTGGATGACGAACGGCGAGGCGGAGATGTAGGCGAAGAGGGCCGCGAAGGAGAAGCCGCCCGTGAGCATGTAGCCGGAGAAGGCGCCGTCGGCGAGCAGCCTCCGCATCGCGCGCAGTGCCTCGCCGACGCCCCCGGAGTGGCGTTCGGCGGGGGCGAGGGTCTCGGGGAGCTTCGCCCACACCACCCCGGCCAGCAGCGCGCCGACGACTGTCAGCACCACGAACACGCCCCGCCAGTCCGTCACCCGCAGGATCTGCCCGCCGATGAGCGGCGCGATGATCGGGGCGACGCCGGAGATCAGCATGAGGGTGGAGAAGAAGCGGGCCATGGCCATGCCGTCGTGGAGGTCGCGTACGACGGCCCGCGCGATCACTATCCCGGCCGCGCCCGCGAGTCCCTGCGCCAGCCGGAAGGCGACCAGGAGCTCGACGGTGGGCGCGAGCGCGCACAGTGCGGTGGCGACGACGTACACCGCGAGGCCGACGAGCAGGGGGCGCCTGCGGCCCCACCGGTCGCTCATCGGGCCGACGACCAGCTGCCCGAGTGCCATGCCGAGGAGGCAGGCGGTGAGGGTGAGCTGGACGGTCGCGGCGGGCGCGTGCAGGGCGTCGGTGACCTCCGGGAGGGCGGGGAGGTACATGTCCATCGCCAGCGGGGGCGTGGCGGTGAGGCCGCCGAGGATGAGCGTGACCAGCAGGCCGGTGCGGCGCAGCGCGCGGGCGGCCGGTTCCTTCGTCGGTACGGCCGCCCGTGACACGTCCGGTGTCGTTGCCCCGTGCTCGGGCATGTGCCCCTCCCTCTCCGAGTGATCCGGCACCTATGCTCTCAGCTCGTACAGAGTGCCGAGGGTCACGTGAACGAGGGTGGGGCCGGGATGGCGACGGAGCAGAGGGTGCGCTGGGGGATTCTGGCGACGGGCGGGATCGCGGCGGCGTTCACCGCGGACCTGGTGGATCTGCCGGACGCGGAGGTCGTGGCGGTGGCCTCGCGGACCGAGGAGTCGGCGAAGGCGTTCGCGGAGCGGTTCGGGATCCCCCGGGCGTACGGCGGCTGGGACGCGCTCGCCCAGGACGGGGACATCGATGTCGTGTACGTCGCCACCCCGCACTCGGCACACCGGGCGGCCGCCGGGCTGTGCCTTACGGCCGGGCGGAACGTGCTGTGCGAGAAGGCGTTCACGCTGAACGCGCGCGAGGCCGAGGAGCTGGTCGCGCTGGCGAAGGAACGCGGGAGCTTCCTGATGGAGGCCATGTGGATGTACTGCAACCCGCTGATCCGCCGCCTCGCCGACCTGGTGCGGGACGGCGCGATCGGCGAAGTGCGCAGTGTGCACGCCGACTTCGGGCTGGCCGGTCCCTTCCCGCCCACCCACCGGCTGCGTGACCCTGCGCAGGGCGGCGGCGCGCTGCTCGACCTCGGCGTCTACCCGGTGTCGTTCGCCCACCTGCTGCTCGGGGAGCCGTCGGACATCGCGGCGCGCGCCACGTTGTCCGCCGAGGGCGTCGACCTCCAGACGGGCGCCCTGCTCTCCTGGGACAGCGGCGCGCTCGCCTCGGTGCACTGCTCCCTCATCGGCGGTACGGCCACCACCGCGTCCGTCACCGGCTCGCTGGGCCGCATCGACATCCCGTACGGCTTCTTCCACACCGACCGCTTCGTGCTGCACCGCGACGGCCACGACCCCGAGGAGTTCGCGGCCGACCCTGCGGACGGTTCCCGCGGCAGCCTCCGGCACGAGGCCCTCGAGGTCATGCGCGCCCTGCGGGCCGGCGAGAGCGAGTCCCCGCTCGTCCCGCTCGACGGCACCCTGGCCGTGATGCGGACGCTCGACGCGATACGGGAGCGCGTCGGCGTCCGCTATCCGGGAGAGGACCTCGCGGCCGGGCTCACGCCGGCGTGAGCCCCTGGTTCCCTACCTCGGTCACGAAGGACGCGGCCGTCGCGATCGGCGCCCCGGGCGTGGTCACGTACGGCACGCTCCTGAAGTCGGCCCGCGCCTGCTCGCGGCCCAGCTCGACGGTCACGTAGCCGCGCAGCCCGTTGTAGAACCTCATGTGCGGGTTGGCCCGGGTGTACGTGTCCCAGGTGGTGGGCCTGTCGGCGCCGTCCCGGCCGCTGGAGATCGACGATCCGACGATCTCCGTGCCGAGGGTGCGGGAGGACGGGTCGTCGAAGTCGTCCTTGATGTCGTAGGCGTAGGCGACGTGCACGTCCCCGGTGAGGACCATCAGGTTGTCGAGCCCGGCCGCCTTGGCCCCGTCGAGGATCCGGCGGCGGGAGGCCCGGTAGCCGTCCCAGGCGTCCATCGACAGCCGTGCCGGGTCCGTGAGGTCGAGCTTGCGCTGCGAGAAGTTCACCTGCTGCGGTACGACGTTCCACAGGGCCCGTGAGTCGCGCCAGCCGTCGAGCAGCCACCGCTCCTGGGTCTCGCCGGTCATCGTGCGCGACGGGTCGTCGATCTCGGGGCCGGGCAGGTCGAGGCCGTCGCCGTAGGCCTGGTCGGAGCGGTACTGGCGGGTGTCGAGGACGTCGAACTGGGCGAGCCGGCCCCAGTGCAGGCGTCGGTAGAGCCGCATGTCCGGCCCGGTGGGCCGCTGCGGGCTGCGCAGCGGCTGGTTCTCCCAGTAGGCGCGGTAGGCGGCGGCGCGGCGCAGCAGGAACTCCTCCGGCGGGACGCTGTTCTCCGGGATGTCGTCGGCGTAGTTGTTCTCGGTCTCGTGGTCGTCCCAGGTGACGACGAAGGGGTGCGCGGCGTGCACGGCCATCAGGTCCGGGTCGGACTTGTAGAGGGCGTAGCGCAGGCGGTAGTCCTCCAGGGTGACCGTCTCGCGGTTGAACACCGCGGGGAGGGTGCGGTCGGTGTAGTTGCGGTAGCCGCCCACCGAGTTGACCGCGTACTCGTAGAGGTAGTCCCCGAGGTGGAAGACCACGTCGACGTCCTCGGCGGCGAGATGGCCGTACGGGGTGAAGTAGCCGTCGGTGTACGCCTGGCAGGAGACCGCGGCGAAGGTGAGGGCCGAGGTGCGGCTGCCGCTGGCCGGTGTGGTGCGGGTGCGGCCGGTGGGGCTGATCCAACTGCCCGCGCGGAAGCGGTAGTAGAAGACGCGGTCGGAGTCGAGATGGCCGACCTCGGCGTGGACCGTGTGGTGGAACTCGGGGTGCGCCACGGCCGTGCCACGTCTGGCGATCCGGCGGAACCGCTCGTCGTGCGCCAACTCCCACTGAACCAGGACGCGTTCGGCCGGGAGGCCGCCGTCGGGCTGGAACGGGACAGGGGCGAGGCGGGTCCACAGGAGCACGGAGTCGGGCAACGGGTCGCCCGACGCGACACCGAGGGTGAAGGGGTTCACGGTGATCTTCGCGGCGTCGAGCTCGGCGGCGCTCGCCGTGCCGGCGGCCGGCAGGTTCACCGAGAAGGCGAGCGCCGCGGCGGCGCCGGTGACGGTCAGGAAGCGGCGGCGGCTCATGTGCCGGGCTACCGCGCGCAGTTCGGGGGCGTGTTGTGACGGGCGGGTGTCGAGTGTCATCCGGTCCTCCCCTGACTGATGGATGCAGGAGGCAATTGGAGTGGCCGGGAACGACAACCGCTTGGCACGTACACAACACCCAGATGGCGGACGGATGAGTTCCGCATGGCGGACCCCGCCCGGGCCCTCCCGTACGCTGCGGGCCCATGAATGCCATGCAAACTGCGAAAGATTCGAGGATCGCGGTGGTGACCGGCGCGGGCTCCGGCATCGGCCGCGCGGTCGCCGTGGAGCTGTTGCGCGCGGGCTGGTCGGTGGCGCTGGCGGGCCGCCGGACCAAGACGCTGGAGGGGACGGCGGCGCTGGCGCCCGAAGGCACCGGAAGCGCCTCGATCGCCGTACGCACCGATGTGTCGCGGCCGGACGAGGTGGCCGCGCTGTTCGCCGCCACCGTGGACCGCTTCGGGCGCGTCGACCTGCTGTTCAACAACGCGGGGACGTTCGGTCCTGGCGGGGTGCCCGTCGAGGAACTGCCGTACGACGCCTGGCGGCACGTGGTGGACACCAACCTCAACGGGGCGTTCCTGTGCGCGCAGGCGGCGTACCGCCAGATGAAGGAGCAGGACCCGCGGGGCGGCCGGATCATCAACAACGGGTCCATCTCGGCGCACACGCCCCGGCCGCACTCGGTCGCCTACACCGCGACCAAGCACGCGCTGACGGGTCTCACCAAATCCCTGTCCCTCGACGGGCGGCCGTACGGCATCGCTGTCGGGCAGATCGACATCGGCAACGCGGCGACCGACATGACCGAACGGATGCGGACCGGGGCGCTCCAGGCAGGCGGGGAGATCACGCCCGAACCCGTGATGGACGTCGCCGATGTCGCGCGGACCGTGCGGCACATGGCGGAGCTGCCGCTGGAGGCGAACGTGCAGTTCGCAACGGTGCTGGCGACGGCGATGCCGTACGTGGGGCGCGGCTGAGCGATCGGCTCAGGTGCTCAAGGGCTCAACCTGCACAAGCGGAATGGGACCCTCCGCCCCATTCGGGCCGATCACAGGCTTATGCTCTTCACCTCCTCCACAAGAGCTTCACAGTTGGAGGAGAGGTCTTCCGCCGACCACTCCCGAGGGGGGAGGCGGCAGCCGTTCCGCCGCACCGGGTGGGGGTGGACGCCCGCGAGAGATCGCGGGGTACGCACCGGTGCGATGGAACGGCTGCCGCATGAACGTCGGCTCCGGCGCCCATCGCCGGCCTGACCGGACAGGCCGTGCGCCTCTGATGCGCGCGGAGGGGCCGCTCAGCGCCCGAGGATCCGGTCGACCTCGGCCATCTGCCCGGCGGTGAGCGGTCCCTTCTCGATCGCGCCCGCGTTCTGTTCGGCCTGGGCGACCGAGCGGAAGCCGGGGATCGGGACGGTGCGCGGGCTGCGGGCCCACAGCCAGGCGAGGGCGCCCTGGGCGGGCGTACGGCCGTCGCTGGTGAGGATCTCCTTCAACGCGTCGACGCGGGCGACCCAGTCGGAGGCGGCACCGGAACCCTCCTCGAATCCCTGCAACCACTGCGGCGGACGGCTGCGGATGTCCCCGGCCTCCAGCGGCCCGTGCCGCTTCCCGGTCAGCAACCCCATGGCGAGCGGGCTGCGGTTGATGCTCGCCAGGTCCGACTCCTCGCACAGGGCCAGCATGTCGGACGCGTCCTGCAACACGTTGATCGCGTGCTGTACGGCCGCGCAGTGCTCCCCCTCCGCGAAGACGGCGGCGCGGGCCGGGTCGTCGGTGCTCCAGGCGTAGGCCCGGATGAGCCCGTCGCGCACGAACTCCTCGCAGGTGTCGCGCAGTTCGGCCGCGCGCTGCGGGTCGGCGTCCGAAAGGTGCAGCTGGTAGAGGTCGATGTGGTCCGTGCCGAGGCGCTTCAGGGACGCGGTCAGTGCGCGGCGGGCGTACGCCGGGGTGTCGTCGCCGCCGGTGAGTGTGCGGGTCTCCTCGTCGAAGACGTTGCCCCACTTGGTGGCGACGACCACGTCGTCCCGGCGCTTGCCCAGGGCCCGGCCGAGGACGCGTTCGCTGTGGCCGGCGCCGTAGGTGTCCGCGGTGTCGAAGAAGGTGACGCCCAGATCGAGGGCGCGCCGGACCGCCCGTACCGACTCCTCGTCGTCGACCTTGCCCCAGCCGAGCGGCTGCCCGTCGGTGTCCTGCCACTCACCGCCGATCGCCCAGCAGCCGAAGCCGAGAGCGCTGACCTCTATGCCGGTGCGGCCCAGTGTCCGTGTGGTCTCCATGCCGTAGAAGCTAGGAGTTGGAGTGCACGCGAGGGCAAGCGTTTTCTGCGCGCGTTATGCCTGACCGGTCTCGAAGCGGGAGATCCTGCCGTCGTCCTCGACCGTGAAGCTCCACCGGGTGCGCATCTCGCCCCAGGCGTCGTTGCTGTAGCGGGCGAGGAGGGTGCGGCCGCCCTGGGACTCGTTGTCGACCTCCATGTGGCCGTGGGAGGTGAAGATCTCCCGGTCGGTCCACTCGTCGAGGTCGCGCTCGGAACCGTCGTCCGCCATGGTCGCGCCGGGGGCGAGGAGATTCGTGAAGGCCTCGCGGTCATGGGCGTTGACGGCGGTGACGAAGGCGCGGACGGCCGGGTCACTCAGTCTGGCGGTCTGAATCGTCATGGCAGTCAGACTCACACCGCCGTCGGGGGCGCGCCACCCGAACGGCACCTCGGGCGGGGCCGGGGGGTGTGAGCGATGCGACGGTGGATAGGCGTGGGGCATCCCTTCTGTCTGTTCCGGGAGTCATCGTGAGCTTTTACGACCGACGTGATCTGGGCCTGCTGCTACTCCGGCTGGGGGCCGGCGGCGTGCTGGCCGCGCACGGCACACAGAAGCTGTTCGGGTGGTTCGGTGGACACGGTCTGGAGGGCACCGGCCAGTTCTTCGAGTCCGTCGGGTACGCGCCCGGGAAGCAGAGCGCCGCGGCGGCGGGGCTGGCCGAGGCCGGCGGCGGCACACTGCTGGCGCTGGGCCTGGCGACCCCGGCGGCCGGGGCGGCGGCGGCCGGGGCGATGGCGGGCGCGGCCGCGGTGCACACACCGAACGGCTTCTTCAACGCGAGCGGCGGCTACGAGTACGCCGCCTCCTTGGGCCTGACCGCGGCCAGTCTCGCCGTGACCGGGCCCGGCCGGCTCTCCCTGGACCACGCGCTCGGCCACGCGGTCAACCGGAACTGGATGATCCCGGCGGCGTTCGCGGCGACCGGGCTGGTCACGGCGCTGGTCGTGGGCGCCCGCAACCGGCGGCTGCGGAAGGCGTCGGAGGGCGAGCAGGAGGCGTTGTTCGAGGAGACGTTCGGCGAGTAGAGGCGAGAGAGGCGAGTAGAGGTTCGGGGAGACGCGTGGTGTCCCGCGACACGACCGCGTGACAGGCTTCCCGCATGACTGATCAGGCCACCTCTCCCGAGACGACCGGCACGACGGGGATCGCCGGGACGACGAGCACGACCGACACGACCGGGATCGCCGGGACGCCGGGCCCGACCGGGATCGTCGGCCCGACCGACACGACCGGCACGGCGGGGATCGACCGCACGACCGGCGCGAACCCGGACCTCTGGAGCTCCGTCGACGACCTGTGGAGCTGGCTGGAGGCGAGCGGTCCGATCGACGGCGAACGGGGGCTGCTCCTGCGCATGCTGAAGCTGTCGGAGGAGGTCGGCGAGGTCGCCCAGGCGGTGATCGGGGCGACCGGTCAGAACCCGCGCAAGGGTGTCACCCACACCTGGGAGGACGTCCAGGGCGAGCTGTGCGACGTCGTGATCACGGCCCTGGTGGCCCTGCGCACGCTCACCCCGGACACCCGCGAGGTCTTCACCCGGCATCTGACCCGGGTGACGGAACGCTCCCTGGGGCCACAACAGGCTTCCCGTAACTGACCGTCGGCAGGGCATCCGCGCCGGAAGTCGGCACGACGGCAGCCGGGGCCGGGGCCGGTTCGGGGCGGGAGCGGGAGCGGGAGCGGGAGCGGGCGAAGCGCACGACAGCGGTGGGGGGGGGGGGGGGGGGGCCCCCCCCCCCCCCGGGGGGGGCCCCGGGGGCCCCCCCCGGGCCCCCCACCGCCTCATGGCACCGCGTCAGCTCTTGCCGAGCATCTTGTTCATCTGCCCGATCTCGGCGGTCTGGGCCGTGATCACGCCGTCCGCGAGCTTCACGGCGGGGCTGTACTTGCCGTCGGCCTTCTCCGTCTTGGCCATCTCGACGGCGCCCTCGTGGTGCTGGACCATCATGTCGAGGAACATCTCGTCGAACTCGGCACCGGAGGCCTTGTCCAGCTTGCCCATGTCCTCGCTGCCCATCATGCCGGGCATGGAGGACGACATGTCGTGGTCCATGCCCGGCATGGAGGACGACATGTCCTCGGGAACCTCCTCGCCCCACGAGGTGAGCCAGCCGGACATCGTCTTGATCTCCGGGTCCTGCGCCCCCTTGATCTTCGTGGCGAGGTCCTTGACCTCCTGCGAGGAGGCACGGTCGGCGGCCAGGTCGGCCATCTCGACGGCCTGGCGGTGGTGCTGGATCATCTCCGTGGCGAAGTCGACGTCGGCGTCGTTGTGTTCGCCGGCCTCGGCCGACGCGGACGCTGACGTGGACGCGGACGCGCCGGAGCCGGACTCCATGGAGCCCATGTCGTGACCGCCGTCATCACCCCCACAGGCGGCGAGCACGAGAGCGGCCACTCCCGTGGTGGCGGCGAGGGCGGTACGGCGGACGAACGTGCGGCGTGCGGTCATGCTGGAACTCCTGGGATGGATCCGAAAAGGGCGTGCGGATACGCGGCGCCGCGCCCTGATGGGCATGCGGCGTCACGCGGATCGCCCTATATCCGCAGGAGTTGGAGTTCGGAGAGCGAAGGCGGCGCCCGGCCGCCGTCGGGTCCACTGCCGCCCGGCGAGGTACGCGCGAGTGGTGCTGCGGCCCCGGCCACCACATCGGGCAGCAACACGGGCACCACACCGGGAGCCCCGGCCACCGACGCGGAGGCACAGGTCGGATCCGCGTGGTGCGCATGACCTTGGCAGTCGCCGTCGTGATCACACGTGTTGGGCATGGACGCCATGACGCCCATGTCCGCACCCGCGGCCGCCACCGTCCGGTCGTGTCCCCCGGAGGCCGCGGCCTCCGGCACCGGTCCGAGACCGTGCATACCGAGCAGGCCCAGCAGCAGAGCGCCCACGAGCAGCCCGCAGGACCGCAACACCGGTTGCGGTCGAGGGGCGAACTGTACGAGGCGCGTCACGGCGCCATGGTAGGCACAGGCCATTGCTCCCTCGCATCCCGGGCGCACCCGAGTAGGTCCGGGAGACCAGCCGTCTACCATGTGACCTTGCGTATTCGCTCGCGCATTCGGTGGTGAAAGGGAGTCAGGTCCATGCGGCGGCTGGGGGAGCTCGAGGCGGAGATCATGGACCGTCTCTGGACGTGGAACCGTCCGGCCACGGTGCGCGAGGTCGTCGACGACATCAACAAAACCCGGCCTGTCGCGTACACCACGGTGATGACCGTCACCAACATCCTGTACACCAAGGGCTGGCTGCTCCGGAGCAAGCAGGGCCGCGCCTGGCTCTACACGCCCGTCCGCAGTCGCGAGGCGTACGCCGCCGCGCTCATGGAGGACGGCCTGGGAGAGAGCAAGGACCGCCCGGCCGCGCTGGTCCACTTCGTCGAGAACATGTCCGAGGAAGAGGTGGCCGCCCTGCGGAAGGCACTGCGGAACGTCGGTCGACAGGCGAAGTCTTGAACGCGGCGCCCGTCCTCATCGGCTACACGGCCGCGGTGGGTCTCGTCGCCCCGCGCCTGATGCTGCGGGCGGCTTGGCCGCACCAGGCGCCCGCCCTGGCCGCCGCCGTGTGGCACGCCCTCGCGGTCGCCTTCTCGATCGGGGTCGCGCTCTCCGCGTACAACCTCGCCATGCCGACCGAGCACCTGCACGCGGGCCTGGTGGGCCTGCTGCACTCCTGCGGGCTTCATGTGCGAGCGGGTGAGGCCGACCCCCACACGGCGCACCGACTGGCCGTCGGTGTGCCGGCCGCCGTCGCGATCGCCCTGACGGGCAGCTTCGCCTTCCACTCGATGCGCGCCCGCCGGGCCCGCACCGTGCGCCGAAGGGCCCTCGACCTGGTGGGCCGTCACTCGCCACGGCTGAGCGCCACCGTCCTGCCGTACGACATCCCCGCCGCGTACTGCCTGCCCGGCCGCCGTCCCCGGATCGTGATCAGCGACGCGGCCGTGCGCGAACTGTCGCCGGATCAGCTGGGTGCCGTACTGGAGCACGAGCAGGCGCACATCGCGGGCCGCCACCACCTGGTCCTGGCCTCCGTGGAGGCCTTCCATTCGGTGTTCCGCCGGCTCCCGCTGGCCCGCCACGCCCGCGAACAGACGGCGCTGCTGCTGGAGATGGTCGCGGACGACCGGGCCCTGCGCAGCCACTCCCACGAGGTGCTGGCCACCGCCATGTACGAAATGGCCGCGGCCCGCGCCCCCAAGGGCGCGCTCGCCGCGGGCGGCCACACCGTCCTCATCCGCCTGACGCGCATCCTCGGTCCGCGCAAGGCGCCCCACCCGGCTCTGTGGGGTTCGGTCGCCGCCGTGGCCGTGGCGGTTGTGCTGCTGCCCTTGCTGGTCGCCTGCCCGCACGGGCTCGGCTGACCGATTCCCGTGGGACGCCTGTGAGACGCGTGTGAGACAGCCCCGCGAGGCGCCCCGCGAGACGTATGTGACTCGTACTCACTTGCGATACGAACTACTAAGCTACTAAGTTCTAGAGCGCTCGACCGTCGGCGCCCCGGGCGCCGGTACGACGGCCGCCGGCCCGTCGCCTGGTACACAGACCGCGCAGAGGAGTCACCCCACGATGGGAACCCACCGTCGGCCGAAGCCGCCCGGCCGTGCCCGGATAGCCACCCTCGGCATGGCCGCCGGCGCCGTCAGCCTCCTGCCGACGCAGAGCCAGGCCGCGCCGAACCCCTCGGTGGACGACGTGCGCAAGCAGGTCGAGGAGCTCTACGAGGAGGCCGAGGCTCCCACGGAGGAGTTCAACGCCGTCAGCGAGAAGCAGGAGAAGCTGCGGCGCGAGGTGGACGGCGCGCGGGACCGGCTGGCCCGCAAGCAGCAGGAGCTCAATGAACTGCGGGAGCAGATCGGCCCGTTGGCCGCCGCGCAGTACCGCAGCGGCGGCATCGACGCGAGTGTGCAGCTGTTCCTGTCCGGCGACCCGGACGACTACCTCGACCAGGCCGAGATGCTGGACCGGACGAGCAGCCGCCAGGCCGACGCCCTGCGGGCGATGCAGGCCAAGCAGCGCGAACTGACGCAGGAACGCGCGGACGCCCAGAAGCGCCTGAAGGCCCTGGAGGAGACGCGCGCCAAGGCCGCCGAGAAGAAGGACGAGGTCCAGGGCAAGCTCGCCGAGGCGCGCAAGCTCCTGAACAGCCTGACCGCCCAGCAGCGCGCCAGGATGGAGGCCGCCCAGGAGCGCGACGACGCCTCCGCGGGCGCCAGCGACTCCCCCGCCACCTACAACGGCCCCGCGAGCGGCCGCGCCAAGACCGCCCTCGACTTCGCGTACGCGCAGCTCGGCAAGCCGTACGAGTGGGGTTCGACCGGCCCCAACTCCTACGACTGCTCAGGACTCGTGGGAGCGTCCTGGCGTTCGGCGGGTGTGTCCCTGCCCCGCACGGTCAAGCAGATGTACGACGCGGGCCGCAAGGTGTCCAAGTCGGACCTGCAGCCGGGCGACATCATCTACTGGTACAACGACAACCAGCACAACGGCATGTACGTCGGCAACGGCAAGGCCATCCACGCGCCGCGCACCGGCAAGAACATCGAGGTCGTCCCCCTGGACTCCATGCCGTTCTTCGCCGCGTCCCGGCCGTGAGCACCGCCGCTCGTACCCGCTTAGCGCGCGCCCAGGCCAGCCGCCCGGTCATTCCGGACGGCCGCCGGTTGCTGCCCCGCTCGCGACTCCCGCTGCCTGCGCCACCCGTAGCGGGTCAGCCCCTTCGGCTTGTACACCGACAGCGTGACCGCGACCACCAGTATCAGCAGCGCCGCGGCGGCATCGGCCAGCAGCTGGACCCTCATCCCGAAGAGGTCACCACCGGACAGGCTCGCATCGGCCGCGGCGTCGGCGACATGGCCGATCACCTGCATGTGCACGAGCAGGAGAACGGTGGCGACGACGTTGATCAGCAGCTTGAACAGCACCCAGTAGTGGCGGAACAGACCCCATGCGCTCCCCAGCGACTGGACGAGGCCCGTGAGCAGTGAGGCGAAGCTCAGCGGGACCAGGACGAACCAGCCCGTCACCTCCATCGCCAGGTAGGCGCCACGAACTGTCTGAGCACTCTCACTGGTCAGCCCCGCGATGGCGAGGGCGAGGAAGACGGCGACGGCACCGAGCCAGCCGACCGACGAGGTGACATGCGCGGTGAGCGCGAGCCTGCGGAGGCGAGGGTTCATGGTCATCGCGATCAGTGGCCGGCCATGCCGCCGCCGAGCGTGTGCATGAGCACCAACGCCACGAGCAGGGCTGCGACGGCGGTGATCGCGAGGGTCTTGGCCCAGCGCGGCATGCCGGGATGCGCCGCGGAAGCCGGTCCATGACCGGCGTCGTCGGGGCGAGTGGGCGAGTCGGCCATGTGCGTGTCCCTCACGGTGCGGGGTGGTGCGCGATGCCGCGCGATCCCCATTTTACGAGACATAGTGTCTACGACGTCAAGCAGGGTGTATCGACAACGCCACCGCGTACACTGACCTGGTGCCGAAGCTGTGGGACGAGACGATCGAGGCGCACCGCCGCGCCGTGCGCGACGCGATCCTGAACTCCACCGCGGAGCTGGCCGCCGAACACGGCGTACGGTCGGTGACGATGTCGCAGATCGCCGAGCAGGCCGGCATCGGGCGGGCCACGCTCTACAAGTACTTCCCGGACGTCGAGGCGATCCTGTTCGCCTGGCACGACCGTCAGATCACCGAGCACCTGGGACAGTTGGCGGAGATCCGGGACCGGACCGACGGGGCCGGCGACCGGCTGGAGGCGGTCCTCAGGTCGTTCGCCCACATCTCGCGCCATTCCGGCGGGCACCATGGCACCGAACTCGCGGCGCTCCTTCATCGGGACGAGCGGGTGGCCGACGCCCAGCGGCAGCTCCACGACATGATCCGCGATCTGCTGGCCGCAGGCGTGCGGACCGGGGACTTCCGCGGCGATGTCGCGCCCGACGAACTCGCGACGTACTGCCTGCACGCCCTCACGGCGGCGGCCGCTCTGCCCTCCGACGCGGCGGCCGACCGCCTGGTCACGGTCACCCTGTCCGGACTGCGTCAAGGAGGTGCCGTACCGGACGACCGGAAGCCGGCGCGTCGGC
Organism: Streptomyces sp. NPDC006602; assembly: GCF_042870385.1. NCBI lineage: Bacteria > Bacillati > Actinomycetota > Actinomycetes > Kitasatosporales > Streptomycetaceae > Streptomyces > Streptomyces sp. NPDC006602. The sequence continues at coordinate 627,611 of NZ_JBIAHG010000001.1, forward strand.
ATGCGCATGACGGCCATCACACGGGGCGCTCGGCCCACTAGTGCCGCGGCAGGCAACGTTTGTCCGGAGCTCTAAGCAGTGGGGGAGCGTGCCGGGCGCCGCGACGGGGCGAACGTTGCCTGTCGCGACACTAGTTCTCGCGGTAGGCCACGTTCGCCATCATCCCGGCCTCGCCGTGATACGCGTTGTGGCAGTGCAGCATCCACTGGCCCGGGTTGTCCGCGTCGAAGAAGACGGACAGCTTCCTCTTGGGCAGCACGATCGCGGTGTCCTTGCGCGGGCCCGAGGCCCCGAGTTGGTACGTGTGGCCGTGCAGGTGCATGGGGTGCCACATGTCGGTGTCGTTGACGAAGTCCAGCCGTACGCGCTGTCCCTCCTCGACGAGGATCGGGTGGGCGTCGGGGTCGTTCATGTCGAACGGCGTACCGTTGATGCCCCAGTTGTACTTGTGCATACCTCCGGTCAGCTTGATCCGGTGCGTGACGTCGGTCTTGGCGGACGTCAGGCGCACGCCGTCGGCCGCTCGCAACTGCGAGGCCGTCATGATCACGCCGTCGAGTTCCTTCGGGCGGACCGTCGCCTTCGGGGCGCTCCCCGAGCCTGTACGCACCAGGGCGAGGCCGTTCGCGTTCTTGCCCTCGGCCAGGGCGACGAGCGGGAAGACCCCGTCGGCCAGGGTGACGAGGACGTCGTAACGCTCGCCCATGCCGACCAGCAGGGCATCCACTTCCTGGTGCCGGACCGGGAAGCCGTCGGTGTGCGTGATGGTCAGCTTGTGGCCGCCGAGGGCCACCCGGTAGGCCGTGTCTCCCCCGGCGTTGATGATCCGCAGCCGTACCTTCTTGCCGGGCTTGCCCGAGTAGACGTTCGGGTCGGTCGCCACCCGGCCGTTGACCAGGTGGTACGGGTACTTGACATCGCCGGCGTCGCCGCCGAGCAGGTCGCTCTCGGCACCCATGAGCATGAACTTCATCGACATGCCGCCCATGTCTTCCATGCCGTCCATGCCCATGCCGCCCATGCCCTGCTTCAGCTCGGCGAAGACCTCGTCGGGGGTGCCGGTGACGCCGTCGACCCAGTCGTCGAGGAGGACGACCCACTCGTCGTCGTAGTCGAGGGTCTCCTTGGGGTCCTCGACGATCAGCGGGGCGTAAAGGCCGCGGTCGAGCTGGACACCGACGTGCGGGTGGAAGAAGTACGTGCCCGGGGCGTCGGCGATGAACCTGTACGTGAAGGTGGAGCCGGCCCGGACGGCGGCCTGGGTGGTGGGCGGCACGCCGTCCATGTCGTCGCGCAGGGCGATGCCGTGCCAGTGGATCGAGGTCGAGGTCTTGTCCGGGAGCTGGTTGGTCAGCTCGGCGACGAGGGTGTCGCCGACGGACAGGCGGACCTCCTTGCCCGGGGCACGGCCGTCGAAGGCCCAGGTCCTGGGCATGACGCCGCCACCCAGGTCGATCATGGCGGGCGCCGCGGTCAGGGTGAGTTTCTGCTGCCGTCCGGTACTGGTCCGCTTCTTCTCGGCGGCGGCGACCGCCGAGCCCGAGGGGCCGACCAGGGCGCTGTTGCCGGAACCGGAGCCGGAGCCGGGGCTGCACGCCGCGAGTGCGCCCGCGCCGGCGATTCCCAGCCCCGCGAGCAGGGCGTGGCGACGGTTGATGCTGTTCATGGTTTGTGTCCTCAGTTCTCGTCACTGCCGATGTGGTCGCGGAGGGACGGCACATCGCGCGCCGTCCGGCGCGGCCTATATACGCAGTTGAGAAAGGACCGACAGATCGGGCGGGGCTCGGCCGACCGTGGCACCGGGTGCGCGTGCGACCACGGCCTGCCGCAGGTCCGCCGGCGGATCGAACGCGGCCTGGGCGGGTGGAGCGAGCTGCACGGAGTCGACGCCCGCCGTGGCGCAGTGCTGCATCCAGGGCGTGGCGCACCCGCCGTCGTCATCGGCACTGTGCGAGGAGTCGTGCGAGGCCGTCGGTGCCGTCTCGTCAGGCATCGCGTGAGTGGCGTGCACCGCGCTCGCCATCGAGGAGGAGTCCATCGCGAACGTCTCGTGGTGGACGAGCACGGCCAGCGTGACGCACAGGGTGAGCAGCACCCCGTACACCCAGCGGACGGTTGTGCCGCCGCCGGTAGCCGACCCAATCGCCATGCGCTCCACCTGTGCCGTGCTCTTGCCGGACCCCGGCCCCGAACCCGAATCCTGATTCGGACCACTGATCTGATCATACCCCGTGGGGGTAAAAGGGGCCCGCCGATCCTGAACACTCACCAACCTCACCACGTACTAAGGGCACTAGCAGTTGACCACCCGAGAGACGTGCGGAAGAGGTGAAGATGGGAACTCTGGCGCTCAGTTGGGCCATCGCGACGGTCGCCGCCCTGGTGGCCGCCGTCAGCGCGGTACGAGTGGTGACCACCAGCGGTGAACCCCGGTTCGTGGCCGGAGGCGATCTCCTGATGGGCCTGTGCATGGTCGCCATGGCCCTGCCGGCGACGGTCGCCTGGTACGCGCATTACGGCATGTGGTGGTCGGGGGTGTTCGCCCTCCTCGGGCTCGGAGGCGTGGCGATGGCCGTCAAGCACACCCGCACGCGAGGGTGGAGGCACGGCCGACACTGGGTGCACCTGATCGTCGGCAGCGCGGGCATGGTGATCATGACGCTCGCCATGACGAGTACGTCGTCCGGACCGGTACTCGCCCTGGGCCATTCCTCCATGGCGCACATGCCGGGCATGGAGAGCACCGCGAGCACGACGGACACGACGGACTCTCACGAGATGGCCGGCATGGAGCCCATGGGGGGCATGGAGTCCATGGAGGGAATGGGGTCCATGGAGGGTATGGGGTCCGGGCACGGGACGGACATGCCCGGCATGACGCACGCCGCGGCCGACGCCGGCGCTTCCGCGGGGTCCGCCTCCCTGTGGCGGCTCCTGATCGTGGGGCTCGCCGTGTACTTCGTGCTGTCGATCGGCGCCTCCGTGTGGGCCAGGATCCGGGGCGCCGGCGGGGGCGGCCGGAGTGCGGACTCCGGGGTCGGCTGGGGCCGCTGGTTGCTCGCCATGCCGGACACGGTGTTCGTCTTCCTGGCGTCATTGACGATCTTGGTGTGGGACAGGACGCGAAGCGCACAGCGGACCGGCCACGGGCGGCGCCGCAAACTCGGAGCCGCCCCGGACGCGGCCCTGGCGGCCCACATCGGCATGGGCGGGACCATGTCCGCGATGCTGCTGATGATGGCCGTGTGAGGCTTGCGTGAGGGCCGCGTGAGCGGCGGCCACCACTAAGCGGGTTGACGACGGAAGGATTCGCCGGACGGGCCATGTGAGCGGCGCCACAGGTGACGGGAATACCCCTAGGGGGTATAGTGTTGACGTCTCAGGGAGGCCAGGGAACCACACCCTCCCGAAGAACGACCCACGCATCCACACCTGAGGAAGTAGCCATGACCACCGAGACGACATCCGGCTCCTGCTGCGGCTCTCACTCCTGCGGCTCCGACGGCACGGTCGACGTCCAGGGCGTCGGCGTCGCCGGCGTCACCACGGTCTACAAGGTGTCCGGCATGACCTGCGGCCATTGCGAGGGCGCGGTCTCCCAGGAGATCTCCGCGCTGGACGGCGTCACCGCGGTCAAGGCCGTCGCCGACACCGGTGAGGTGACCGTCAGCTCCGCCGCCCCGCTCGACGAGGAGGCCGTTCGCGCCGCCGTCGACGAGGCCGGCTACGAGCTCGTCGGCAAGGCCTGACGAGCCCTTCGGGGCCAGGGCGGCCCCGGACAAGCGAATTCCTCCCGCGCCGGGACGTACCGCTCCGCTGATACGGACGCCGTACGTCCCGGCCTCCCCCTGGAGATACGCATGACCAGCACGGCTCCCGAAAAGACCCTCCCCGGCACGGCGTCCGCGCCGGCCTCCGAGGTCGAGCTCTCCATCGGCGGCATGACCTGCGCCTCGTGCGCCGCCCGCATCGAGAAGAAGCTCAACCGCATGGAGGGCGTGACCGCGACCGTCAACTACGCCACCGAGAAGGCGAAGGTCTCGTTCCCGGCAGGCGTCGAGGTCGGTGACCTCATCGCGACGGTCGAGAAGACCGGCTACACCGCCGAGGAGCCGCCCCCGCCCCCGTCGGACACGGGAGACGAGGGCGAGGCTCGGACCGCTCCGGCCGCGGACGGCGAGCTGCTGTCCCTACGCGAGCGTCTGTACGTGTCGCTGGTGCTGACCGTGCCGGTCGTCCTGATGGCGATGGTGCCCGCGCTGCAGTTCGAGAACTGGCAGTGGCTGTCGCTCACTCTGGCGGCTCCGGTCGTCGTCTGGGGCGCGTTCCCCTTCCACGAGGCGGCGTTCACCAACGCCCGGCACGGCGCCGCGACCATGGACACCCTGGTGTCGATCGGCACGCTCGCGGCGCTCGGCTGGTCGGTGTGGGCGCTGTTCTGGGGAGACGCCGGGATGCCGGGTATGCGCCACGGCTTCGAGTTCACCGTCTCCCGTGGGGACGGCGCCTCCTCCATTTACCTGGAGGCCGCGGCCGGTGTGACCGCGTTCATCCTCGCCGGGCGCTATCTGGAGGCGCGCGCCAAGAGGAAGTCGGGCGCGGCGCTGCGGGCGCTCATGGAGTTGGGCGCCAAGGACGTCTCGGTGCTGCGCGGCGGCAAAGAAGTACGCATCCCGGTCGGCCAGTTGGCCGTCGGTGACCACTTCGTCGTACGGCCCGGGGAGAAGATCGCGACTGACGGCACCGTCGTCGAGGGTTCCTCGGCGGTGGACGCCGCCATGCTGACCGGCGAGTCGGTGCCGGTGGACGTGAGCGTCGGGGACGCCGTGACCGGCGCGACCGTGAACGCCGGGGGGCGGCTCGTCGTCGAGGCGACCCGCATCGGCACGGACACCCAGCTCGCGCGGATGGCGAAGCTGGTCGAGGACGCGCAGAACGGCAAGGCCGAGGTGCAGCGCCTCGCCGACCGGATCTCCGGGATCTTCGTGCCGGTGGTCCTCTTCATCGCGGTCGCGACCTTCGGGGCCTGGCTCGGGGCCACTGGCGACACCGTGTCCGCCTTCACCGCCGCCATCGCCGTCCTGATCATCGCCTGCCCCTGCGCACTGGGCCTGGCCACACCGACGGCGCTGATGGTCGGCACCGGGCGCGGCGCCCAGCTCGGCATCCTCATCAAGGGCCCCGAGGTACTGGAGTCCACTCGCCGCGTCGACACCGTCGTCCTCGACAAGACCGGCACCGTGACCACGGGCCGGATGCGGCTCCAGGACGTCTTCACCGCACCGGGCGTGGACGAGACCGAACTGCTGCGGCTGGCGGGCGCGTTGGAGCACGCCTCTGAGCACCCGATCGCCCAGGCCATCGCGGCGGGCGCGGTCGAGCGGGCCGGAAGCCTGCCGGTGCCGGAGAACTTCGAGAACGTGGCGGGCCTCGGCGTCCAGGGCGTCGTCGACGGACACGCCGTCCTCGTCGGGCGCGAGAAGCTCCTCGAGGAGTGGTCCATCGAACTCCCGGCGGAGCTGGCCGAGGCCAAGGCCACGGCGGAGGCCGAGGGACGTACGGCGGTCGCCGTCGCCTGGGACGGCGAAGCGCGCGGCGTCCTCACCGTCGCCGACGCGATCAAGGAGACCAGCGCCGAAGCGGTGGCCGAGCTGCGCAGGCTGGGGCTGAAGCCCGTCCTGCTGACCGGCGACAACCAGCTCGTCGCCGAGTCGGTCGCCAGGGCCGTCGGCATCGACGAAGTGATCGCCGAGGTCCTGCCCCAGGACAAGGTCGACGTGGTCAAGCGACTGCAGAGCGAGGGCCGTGCGGTCGCCATGGTCGGCGACGGCGTCAACGACGCGGCCGCCCTCGCCACCGCCGACCTGGGCCTGGCGATGGGCACGGGCACCGACGCGGCGATCGAGGCCGGCGACCTGACCCTGGTACGCGGTGACCTGCGGGTGGCCGCCGACGCGATCCGTCTGTCCCGCAGGACCCTGGCCACCATCAAGGGCAACCTGTTCTGGGCCTTCGGCTACAACGTCGCCGCGCTGCCGCTCGCCGCGTTCGGCATGCTCAACCCGATGATCGCGGGGGCGGCGATGGCCTTCTCGTCGGTGTTCGTGGTGACCAACAGCCTGCGGCTGCGGTCCTTCAAGTGAGCTGCGCGCCGCGCGACTTTTGGAGGATGCCGTAACCGTCCACGGACTGACATGATCCCTCGCGTGCCGGCGGTGGAGAACGATTCATGGAAGGGGACCCGTGCAGACATCGGACTGGGAGCCGGTCCTGGCCCTCCTGGTGCTGGTTGCCGGAGCCGTCGTACTGCTCCACGCTCTCTCCTTCGCCATACGCGCGGTCCGGGAGCCGCTGGACACCGGGCCGTTCGGCGGAGGGCTGGAACCGCGGGAGCACGCGCTGTCCCGGTTCCACGTCCGCTGGTATCCGGTCACGATGGTCTTCCTCGCCTTCGACATGGAGATGCTCTTCATGTATCCGTGGACGAAGGTCGTCTCGGCGGTGGGTACGTCCGCGGTCGTCGAGATGTTCCTCTTCCTCGGCATCCTGCTGGCAGGCGTCGGATACGCCTGGCGGGAGGGGGCGTTCCGATGGAGCTGAGACGTCGGGTCGCGAGAACGGCCCTGTCCCGTCCGGGAGTTCTGCTCGCGGTGTCCCCCGGAGCCACGCGCGAACGGCTGGCCCTCGAAGCGGAGCTCGTCCGGCGTGAGTGGCCGACCGCGAGCACGCCCGCGGAGGCCGATCTCCTCGTGGTCCTGAACCCCGGCCACGCGGAGGACCCGGACTGGGTCATGAATCTCTGGCAGGCCATGTCGGCACCCAAGGCACGGGCGCTGCTCACGAACGCCGACCAGGTCGCCACGGTCCTCGATCAAGGGCTGGCCGCACTCCGGGACGGAATGCCTCACCGGCGCGATCACGAGACCCATTTGAGCGAGGGCCACGGCGGACACGAGGAACACGCATCACACGACGACCAGCACCACATGGACGGCGAGCACGAGGGGCACGCGTCGCACGGACACGACCAACACCACATGGACGGCGAGCACGACCAGCACCCTGAGGACGGCGGCCACCACGAACACGAATCACACGGCGGGCACGGTGGGCACGAGGGGCACGACACGCACGACGGGCACGGTGGCCACGACGCGCACGGTGGCCACGGTGGCCACGACACGCACGCCGGGCACGGTGGCCACGACGCGCACGGTGGCCACGGTGGCCACGACGCCGGGCACGGTGGGCACGCCGGCCACGACATGGGCGGCGTCGTGGCCGGGCTGCCCATGGCGGATCGCGCCGATGACAGGGACGGGCTGAGGCTCGACCGGCTGCACGTGCCGCTCGGCCCCGGCCTCGCCGACTGGCCCGCGGGGCTGGTCCTGCGTCTGGTGCTGCAGGGCGATGTCATCCAGCAGGTCGGTGTCGAGTCGGCGGAGTCGATGGCTCCCGCGTCCCCGCGTCCGCCCTTCTGGAGCGAGCCCTGGATCCGTGCCGTCGAGGGCGAGCGGGTGACCCGCGGCGATGCGGCGCGGCGGCTGTGCGCGGCGCACCTGGACAGTCTGGGCAGGTTCTTCGCCGTGGCGGGGTGGGCAGACATGGCCGCCCGTGCCCGGCACGTACGGGACAGCTCACTGGCAGGGGCGGACGCCGCCGAACTCTCGGCTCTCACCCGCCCATTGATCCGTCGGGCCGAGAGATCACGGTCCCTGCGATGGCTGACCGCCGGGCTGGGGCCGCTGGCTGCCGAGCACGCGGCGCATCTCGGGATCACCGGTCCCGCCCTGGTCGCCGACGGGGACGCGCACAGCCGGATGCTCGTGTGGCTCGACGCGGTCGGGCGGAGTGCGGCCGCCTGTGACGACGCCGGCACCCTGGACCAGGCAGAAGCCATCGGCCCGCGCGGGCGAATCGACAGGTCGGCGCCGCCGCCCTCCCGACCGCTCCTCGACGCACTGCCCGGCCTGCTGGAAGGCACCGAGTTCGCGTGCGCGCGGATCATCGTCGCGAGCCTGGACCCGGACCTCGACGAGCCGGCGTACGTTCCGGCGGCGGGGGCGGCGCCCCATGGCTGAACGCACCCCGCTGTGGGCGGTCTTCGTCCTGCCTTCGCTGCTGATCGCGGTCGCTCTGGTGACGGCGGGCCTGGATGCCGTACTCGCGGCCGGCGCGCGGAACGGTCGGCCGGAGTCCCTGCGTGAGGCGGCGGTACGGGCGACCGGGCCCGGTCGCACGGTACTGCGGCAGCTCGTGCAACAGCCGCGGCGGACCCGGGCGTCCGACGTACCGCTGGCCCGCATCGGAGCGGCTCTCCTGCCTGTCGCCGCCGTACTGGCCGCCGTCGTCCTGCCGCTCGGCTTCCGGTCGGTGAGCGATCTGCCGGAGGGGATCGTCTGGTTCAACGCGATGGAGGCGTTGGCCTGGGCGGCGGTGTGGCTGGCGGGCTGGGGGCCGAACTCGGCGCTGTCGCTGATCGGCGGGTACCGGTTCCTGGCGCAGGGGCTGGCGTACGAGCTGCCGCACATGCTCGCGATCACCACGGCCGCGCTGGGTGCGGAGTCGCTGAGGGTGGGCGAAGTCGTCGATGCCCAGGCCGGGTTGTGGTTCGCGGTGTGGATGCCGGCGGCCTTCGGGATCTATCTGCTCAGTGCCATGGCGATGGCGTTCTGGGGGCCGTTCGACCAGCCCGTCGGACAGGACGTGGCCGGTGGCGCGGCCTCCGAGTTGTCAGGAACGGACCGGGTGCTGTTCCTCGGTGGCCGGTGGCTGCTGCTGGTCGTGGCGGCGGCGTTCAGCGTGCCGCTCTTCCTCGGCGGCGGGCACGGGCCGCTGCTGCCCGGCTGGGCGTGGACCGTCCTCAAGACGGCGGCCGTCCTGGTCTTCCTGGTCTGGGCCCGGCGCCGGGTGCCGACCCTGCGCATGGAGCGCTACCTGGAGCTGGCCTGGGTCGTGTTGACCCCGCTGGCCATCCTGCAGGCGCTGGTCGTGGCCGTCGTAGTCCTGAATCGATGAAGCAGATGGAGCACATGAAGCCGATGAGGCCATGAAGCCGATGAGGCCGATGACGAGAGCGAGGTGTCGTACGTAAATGGATGTCGCGGTGTTCTGGATGCTTGCCGTCCTCGCGGTCGTCAGCGGCGTGATGGTGTTCCGCTTCGACTCCATGGCCCGGGCGACGTTCTCCCTGTTGACCTCGCTGCTGTGCGTGGGCGGTCTGGTCGTGCTGCTGGGGCTGGACTACCTGGGGATCGTCATCGTGCTGATGATGACGATCGAGATGGCCATCATGGCGGTCTTCATGGTGATGTACATGATGAATCCGGCCGGGCTGATGCCCATGACGATGATGCACAACAAGAAGGGCGCGGCCGTCGTCTGCGGCCTCGTCTTCCTGCTCCTCGCCGCCGGGATCCTGTTCGCGCCCTGGCCCGCCCGGCGCGGAAAGGCGTCGGCCGATCCGACCATGGACCTCGGCATGTCCCTCATGGGTCCGCAGATGCTGACCATGATGACGCTGGGCATGGCCCTGTTCGCGACGATCGTCGCGACCGTGGTGCTGGCCACCCGCCGGGGACGGTACGACCGGCTCGGCGACGACCTGCGGGCGCGGCGCGCGGACGATCCCGTACGAGGCGGTGTCGGCCGGTGACTCTGGAACTGTTTCTCCTGCTCGCCGCCGCGCTGTTCTGCGTCGGGCTCTTCGGAGCACTCACGCAGCAGTCGATCGTGATGCTGATGATGGGCCTCGAACTGATGCTGGGCGGGGTCATCCTGGGCGCCGGGGCCGTCTGGCACTACGTCGCTCCGGCGGCGGCCGACGGGCAGGTGCTGATCGTCCTCGCGGTCACGGCCATGGCTCTGGAGATGGCGATCGGGTTCGCCGTGGTCACCGCCCTGTTCCGGTCGCGCGAGATCGACATGACCGACATGGCGGCGGAGTTGAAGGAGTGAGCACCCTGCTGTGGGCGCTGGTCGCCCTGCCGCTCGGCACCGGGGTGCTGCTGCTCGGCGTGGGGCGTCGGGCCGATCGCGCGGCGCCGGCCGTGGCTCTCGCCGTAACCGCCGCCGCCCTGGGTCTCGCGATCGCCGCGGCCTTGCGGCACCCGGCCGTACGGGCGCCGTTCCTCGACGGACTGCCGATGCGGTTCGCCGTGGACGGCCTGTCGGGGGTACTGGTGATCACGGTCACCGCCGTCACCCTGGCCGTACTCCTCTTCAGCGCGGCGGAGTTCGGCGCCGACGAGGCCCGGGCGCGCTTCTTCGGCCTGATGCTGCTGTTCGCCGGGAGCATGCTCGCCACGGTGACCGCCGCGACCCTGCCGGTCCTGCTCATGGGCTGGGAGGTCATGGGTGCCACCTCATGGGCGCTGATCGGCTACTGGTGGCGGGACCCGGAGCGTACGAGCGCGGCCGACACCGCGTTCCTCACCACCCGTACCGCGGACCTCGGTCTGTATCTGGCGGCGGGCGCGGCCCTCGCGAGCGGCCAGGACCCGACCCTCTCGCTGGACGGCCTGGCACGCGCCGCCGACCCGTGGCTGTCCTTCGTCACCGCGGGCATCATCGTCGCCGCCCTGGGTAAGTCCGCCCAACTGCCCTTCAGCTTCTGGCTGTCGAAGGCCATGCAGGGACCGAGCCCGGTCTCCGCGCTGCTGCACTCGGCGACGATGGTCGTCGCGGGGGCATACCTGCTGCTGCGCACCGGACCGCTCCTGGACGCCTCCGGCTGGGGCGACGACGTCGTCGCGTGGACCGGCGCCGCCACCGCGCTCTGCCTCGGGCTCGTCGCCGTGGCACAGACCGACCTCAAGCAGCTGCTGGCGGCGTCGAGTTGCGCGCAGATCGGCTTCATGGTGCTGGCCGCCGGTGCCGACGCGACTTCCGGCGGCACCCTCCAACTCATCGCCCACGCGGCGGCGAAGAGCCTGCTCTTCCTCGCCGCGGGCGCCTGGCTCACGGCACTGGGTACGCAGCGGCTCCCCGAGCTGCTCGGCGCCGCCCGCCACAGCCGGACCGTCGGCGTGGCCTTCACCGTGGCCGCGCTCTCCCTGGCCGGGCTCCCGCCGCTCTCGCTGTGGGCCGCCAAGGACGTACTGCTGGCGGGAGCCCTGGAGCGCAGCCCCTGGCTGTACACCGCCGGGCTGGCCGCCGCCCTCCTGTCCGCGGTCTACAGCGCCAAGGCCCTCTGGTACGTGTGGCAGCGCGCAATGCCACGGCCCGACGCCCGCCGCATCCCGGGTGGTGCGGTGCCGCCCCTGCTCCTGCTGGCCCTCGCGTGCGTCGCACTGACGCCGTTGGCGTTGCCTCCCCTCCGTGACAGCGTCGGCCGCGTACTCGCCCATCCCACCCAACCGGACCCACTCGCTTGGGAGTTCGTGCTCTCCGGAGCTCTCGCGCTCGTGGCCGCCCTCGCCACGTGGGCCTGGGGAGCCCATCCGCTGCCCCTGCCCGAGCGGGCGAAGTCCGCCCTCGCGGACTGGCTGCACCTGGAGCGCGCCGCGCACATCCTCCTGGTCACCCCCGCGATGCGGCTCGCGCACGTGGCGGCCGCGTTCGACGACCGGGTCCTGGACCGGGCCGTCGACGGTTCGGCCGCGGCGGCCCTACGGTTCGCCCGCTGGACGGACGGCGTCGTGGAGCGTGCCCTCGACGGGACGGTCACCGCCCTCGCCGCCGGCACCCGCGCGCTCGGCCGCTGGTCCCGCCTCCCGCAGACCGGCCAACTGCACCAGTACCTCGCCCAGGCCGTCGCCGCCTTCACCGTCCTCGCCGTCGTGCTCGTCCTCGTGAGGTGACCCCTTGTTGACCGCCCTCGTCTTCGCGCCCACGGCCGTCGCGCTGCTGCTGTTCGCACTCCCCCGCCGTACGACGCCGGCGGTGTTCCGCGCCGTCTGGGTGGCGGTGTCCGCCGCCGAGCTCGCTCTGGTCGTCGCCCTGTGGGCCGGGTACGACTCCGGCGGCGGCATGCAGTACGAGGAACGCGCCCGCTGGATCCCGAGCGCCGGCGTCGGCTACCACGTCGGCGTCGACGGGCTCTCCCTGCCGCTGCTCGCCCTCACCTGCCTGCTCTTCCTGGCCTGCGCGCTGTACTCACTGCGCGAGAACCGCCGTGTCCGCGAATTCGCCGCGCTGTTCCTCTTCCTGGAGACCACCTGCCTGGGGCTGTTCGCGGCCCTCGACCTGATCCTGTTCTTCGTCTTCTTCGACCTGTCCATCGTGGCGATGTACTTCGTCATCGCGGGCTGGGGCCACCGGCACGCGGCCCGCGCCGCGCTGAAGTTCTTCCTCTACACCTTCGTCGGTTCCCTCGCCCTGCTCCTCGGCTTCATCGGCCTGTACCTCGCCGCGTCGCCGCACACCTTCGACATGGTGGAGCTGACCGAGCGGAACCCGCTCGCCGGGCGCTCCGTCTACGGCGCGCTCGTGCTCCTCGCGGTCGTCGTCGGCCTGGCGGTGAAGACCCCGACGGTGCCCTTCCACACGTGGCTGCCACCCGCCCACGTCGAGGCGCCCGCCGCCGGCTCGGCCATCCTCGCCGGGGTGCTGCTGAAGATGGGCACGTACGGTTTCGTCCGCATCGCCATGCCCATGCTCCCCGGGGCCTGGCGCCGCTACGCGATCGTCCTGGTCGTCATCGGCGTCATCTCGGTCCTCCACGGGGCCCTGGTCGCGCTCGCCCAGACCGACTTCAAGCGGATGGTCGCCTACACGTCCGTGAACCACATGGGCTACGTCGTCCTCGCGGTCGGCGCCGCCGCGGCCACGGCGGACAGCTCCGAGCAGGCCCGCTCCCTCGCCGTCACCGGAGCGGTCACGCAGATGGTCAGCCACGGACTGCTCACCGGCGCGCTGTTCCTGCTCGCCGGGGTGCTCTACGAGCGCGGACGGACGTACGACATGGCCGCCTACTCCGGACTCGCCGCCGCGGCCCCGGCCTTCGCGGCCCTGACCGGCGTCGCGGCCTTCGCCTCCCTCGGGCTGCCCGGGTTCTCCGGCTTCATCGCCGAGTTCCAGATCTTCACGGGCAGCCTCGGTCCACGACCCGTGGCCACAGCACTCTCGGTGCTCGGCATCCTGCTCACGGCCGGACTGTTCCTGCGCGCGCTGCGGCAGGTGCTCACCGGGCCACTGCGCCTCCCGGACGCGCCGGGCACGCCCCGCGTGTTCCCCGACATCCGCACGCACGAGGCCCTGGCCGTCGTACCCCTGCTCGTCCTGGCCGTCGTCCTCGGTGTGGCACCACGCTTCCTGCTCGACGTCATCGAGCCGGCCTCCCGGTCCGTCCTGGAGCTGCTGGCCCGATGACCGAGATGAACGAGAACCCGCTCGACCTCCTGCCCGAGGTCCTGCTCGCCGCGTCCGCCGTGCTCGGACTGCTGCTCGGCTCCTGGCTGCCGCGCGCCCGGCAGTGGGCCGTCGGACTGCTGGCGGCCCTCGCGTGCGCGGCGGGGATCGTCGCCGCCTCGGTGGCCGCCGCCGAGCCCGCCACGACCGCGTTCGGCGACGCCTTCACCGTCGACCCGGTGACGAGTACGTCCCGGATCGTGGTCCTCGGCGGCACGCTCCTCGTCCTCGCCCTCTCCTTCGGCCCCCTGCGCGGGGACCCGCGGGAGAGCGAGTTCTACGTCCTGCTGCAACTGGCCGCCCTGGGCGCGCTGATGATGGCCGGAGCACAGGACCTGCTCCTGCTCGCCGCCGCGTACCTGCTGGCGAGCATCCCCGCCTATACCCTCGCGGGATTCCGCAAGGACGGGCCGGGCACCGAAGCCGCCCTGAAGTACTACGTGATCGGCGCCCTGCTCGGCGTACTCCTGCTGACCGGGATCACCGTCCTGTACGCCGCCGGGCGCGGCACCGGCTACCCGATGCTCGGGGACGCCTTCCGCGACGCGCCCGAGGCACTGCTGGCCACCGGGGCGATCGGGCTGCTGGCGGGCGTGCTGTTCAAGGCCGGCGCCGTGCCCGCGCACTTCTGGGTGCCCGACGCCGTGCAGGGCAGCAGCCCTCCGGTGGCCGCTCTCCTCACGACCATTCCGAAGATCGGAGCACTCGCCGCGCTCTTCCGGCTCGGTGAGTCGGTCTTCGCGGACAGCACGCTGCCCTGGCCCGCGCTGGTCTCCGTCCTCGCTGCCGCGTCCATGACGCTCGGCAACCTCGGCGCGTTCTTCCAGCAGGACGTCAAGCGGCTGCTCGCCTACTCGACGATCAGCCAGGTCGGTTACCTGCTCATGCCGGTGGCCGTCGCCGGACGATCTGACCTCGCCCAACAGGCGCTGCTGTACTACCTCGCCGCGTACACGGTCACCAACCTCGGCGCCTTCGCCGTCGTCTGTGCCCTTCCGCGTGCGCGGACCCTGGACGACTACCGAGGACTGGCGGCAGCACGTCCGCTGCTCGCCGCGAGTCTGGTCGTCTGTCTCCTGGGGCTGGTCGGCACTCCGCCGACAGCGGTCTTCCTCGGCAAACTCGAGGCGTTCAGCGCCGCGTTCGACGGCGACTACGCCTGGCTCGCCGCCCTGGCCGCCGCGAACACCGTGGCCTCGCTCTTCTACTACCTGCGCTGGATCGTGCCCGCGGTCTCCCGGACCGGGGCGCCGGGGCCTGTCGAGGGTGACCGCGCGGCCCGCGTCGTCGCGTACGCGGCCACCGCGGTCTCCCTCGGACTCGGCCTCGCAGGCGGCCCTGTCCTGGACGCACTGGCGGGGTGACGGCTCTCTCCCTTGAGGGCACAGCTGTCCACCGGCCCGTCAGTGGGCCATGACCGGCCCTTGCGCCGGATCCGGCCGCCCCGCGGGCAACAGCAGCGCACCCACGGCGGCAACCACGGCGGCGATGATCGCGCACGCGGTGAAGGCGTTGTCGAAACCGCCCGTTCCCGCCACACCCGCACCCACACCCGCGCCACCGCCACCGCCACCGCCCTCCAGGCTCGCCCCGGCGATGGTCGAGATCACGGCGACGCCGAGCGCAGCGCCGAGTTCGTGCGAGGTACTCACCAGACCGGAGGCCAGGCCCATGTCCTGGTGCGGCAGCCCGTTCATCGCGGCCGTCGTGGCGCAGACGAAGGCGGTACCGAGGGCGAGCGACAACAGCGCGAACCCGGGCACGAGGTCCGTCCACACGTCGCTGTCCGCATCGAGGCGGGTCAGCAGGGCGGCACCGACAGCGGTGAGCGCGAAGGCGACCACGCCCACGGGACGCCAGCCCAGCCGAGCCACGAGGTGAGAGGCCGCGTGCGCCCCGAGTGTGATGGCGACGGCGACCGGCAGGAAGACGAGCCCCGTCTTCAACGCGCTGAATCCGAGGACGTGTTGGACGTAGAACGAGCTGAGGAAGAAGCTCGCGATGAGCAGCCCGGACGCGGCCAGCATGACCACGCTCCCACCGACGAGCGTGCGCCGCGCGAAGATCGCGAGCCGTACGAGCGGTTCGCGCACCCGGCGCTCGACCACCACGAAGGCGACCGCCGACAGCAGGGCACCGAGCAGCGGCAGCCAGGCTCCCGGCGCGTCGAAGCCGTGGTCGCGGGCCTGGACCAGTCCGTAGATGAGCAGGCCCGGCGCGGCCGTGAGGGTGAGCGCACCCGGCAGGTCGAGCGAGCCACCCGCGCCTGAAGGAGCCACCAGGTCACGGGAGTTGCCGAGCAGCGCCGGCACGCCGAGGAGCGCGACCAGCCCGACCGGCACGTTGATGAAGAACACCCACTCCCAGCCGGGCCCGGAGACGAACACGCCGCCCAGCAGTACTCCCACGGCGGATCCGGCGCCGCCGATCGCGGCCCAGACGCCGAGGGCCTTGTTGCGGTCGGGCCCGTGGAACAGGGCCGTGACGAGGGCCATCGCGGCCGGCGACATCAGCGCCGCGCCGACACCCTGTGCCGAGCGCGCGACGATCAGCATCTCGCCGCCGACCGCGAGCCCGGAGGCGATGGACGCGGCGGTGAACACGGTCAGCCCGGCAAGGAAGGCACGCAGCTTGCCGACCGCGTCCGCGAGCCGCCCGCCGAGCAGCAGCAGGCTGCCGAAGAACAGGGTGTACGCGGTGACGACCCAGGTGAGCCCCGAGCCGTCGAGGCCGAGGTCCTCACCGATCGTCGGAAGGGCGACGTTGATCACGGTCACATCCGCGATCAGCATGAACTGGGCGAGGCAGAGCAGGGCCAGCAGCCGCCACCGCTGCGGATGCTCGGCCGGCACGCCGGCTCCGTGCGTGCGCCCCTGCTGGTGCGGATCAGGATGAGAGGTTTCCGGTACATGAGTCATGAACTGAACAGTACAGTTCATTCGAACTGAACTCAACCGTTCAGTTCAGTTGGAGCTAGGATACGGTCATGAACCACGAGGCAGCGGCCGGCGCCAAGCGCCCCCCTTCCGGAGCGCGCGCCGAACAGAAGCGGGCGGCGATCATCAAGGCCGCACGCGAGACGTTCCTCAAGGAGGGCTTCTCGGCCGGCATGGACCTCATCGCCGCGCAGGCAGGCGTGTCCAAGGTGACCGTCTACAACCACTTCGGCAGCAAGGAAGCGCTGTTCACCGCCGTCATCGCCGACGCGCTGGACGCCCCGCTCGGCGGCACCCTGGTGCCCGCCATGGATCAGCTCGCCGACACCGACGACCTGCGCAAGGCCCTCACCGAGGCGGCCCACGCCTGGGTCAGGGCAGTCCGCGAGAACCCCGACGTCCTGGCCATGCGCAACCTCGTCGCCCGCGAGCTGCACCGCTTCCCCGACCTCGGCGCCGCCTGGCAGCACCAGGCCCCCGCAGGCCACCACCCCGCCATGGCCGGCGCCCTGGAACAACTCGTCGCCAAGGGCCGACTCACGATCCCCGACATCGAAGTGGCCATCATCCAGCTCTACTCACTCCTGCTCTTCCCGCACCTGGTCTTCAGCACATACGGCACGGAACCCAGCACGGACCTCACCGACCGACTGATCGCACACGGGGTGGAGATGTTCCTGGGCCACTACTCGTACCGGCCGACCGAGGCGTGAACGCCGTTGGCGGAGCCCATCGGGGCCGTTGGGAGAGCCCATCGGGGCCGTTGACGGACACCGCGGAGCCGAAAAGCAGCATCGGGATGCCCGGGTCCAGGTCCAGGGCGGCCGCGGAGAGCGACGGCCCGTCAGTGCAACGTACTCGCGCTGATGGCAGAGGAATTGGCCAAAGCACCATCGTCGAGCGCTCGTTGCCACGGACCGCACAGTGCGCAGGCTCGTCGGCGGCTTCTTTCACGAAGCCCGAGCTGTCGCCGGCCGACCAGGTGGACTGGCAAGTGCGGCCTGTTCTCCCGCACTTGGGGACCGCCGGCCGACGAGCCCGCCCCGGCCGACGGACCTGACCCCGCCGGATGTTCCGTGTGATTGCTGTTGCGATCTCGTTAACCGGAACACTTGACGCTGAACGCGCTTACGCGTTGGCTTTCACCACCTGGCCGCCAGGCTGCTCTCGAGCCCCGGAAGGCACCTGCAGTGAACGCTTCACCCATCCTCCGCTCCGCCGCGCGTCGTTTCCCCGTTGTCGTGGCCGCTTCCATGTCGGCCCTGTTGCTCGCCGCGTGCGGCACCATCGAGGACATCGCCGGCAGCAGCAGCTCCGTGAGCCCGCACAAGGGCGAGGACATCACGGTGGGTCTGCTCCTGCCCGACAAGGACACGAGACGCTTCGAGAAGTTCGACTACCCCCTCATCAAGGAACGGGTTGCCGCCCTCACCAAGAAGAAGGGCACGGTCCGCTACGCCAACGCCGGTGCGAGCGCGGCCAAGCAGAGCCAACAGTTCCAGGAGATGATCGACGCCAAGGTGGACGTGATCCTGGTGGACGCGGTCGACGCCAAAGCGATCGCGTCCGACGTCCAGAAGGCCAAGGACGCGGACATCCCCGTCATCGCCTACGACCGGCTCGCTCAGGGGCCGATCGACGCGTACGTCTCGCACGACAACGAGCTCGTCGGCCAGGTGCAGGGCCGCGCCATCGTCCAGGCACTCGGCGACAAGTCCAAGACCAGCAAGATCGTCATGATGAACGGCTCCCTCGCCGACCCGAACACGGCACTCTTCAAGCAGGGCGCGCACAGCGAGTTGGACGGCAACGTCATCATCGCCAAGCAGTACGACACCAGGGAGTGGCTGCCGTCGGTCGCCAAGGCGAACATGGCGAAGGCGATCCAGGCCGTCGGGCTCGACAACATAGCCGCCGTCTACTCGGCCAACGACGGGATGGCGGGTGCCGTCATCGACGCGCTGAAGGAGGCCGGAGCGAGCAAGATCCCACCGGTGACCGGACAGGACGCGGATCTGGCCGCACTGCAACGGATCGTCGCCGGCGAGCAGTACATGACCGTCTACAAGCCGTTCCTCCTGGAGGCGGACAACGCCGCGGAGCTGGCCGTGTCCAAGGTCCAGGGCCGCTCCCTCGAATTCGACGCGCTGACCCCCGACACCGTCGCCAGCCCGACGGAGAAGGACATCCGGTCCAACCTGGTCCAGGTGGTCGCCGTCACGAAGGACAACATCAAGGACACGGTGATCCAGGACGGCGTCTACACCGTCAAGGACATCTGCACGCCGGAGTACGCGGCGGACTGCGCGGAGATCGGGCTGCGGTAACGAGAACCTGTGTGCGGGCGAGGCACCCCGCCGAGGCCCCAGCGCCGGGCGACATCCTCGGGCGCGCCAGGCGGCCGTGGGCACGTGCGGGAGGCGGTCGCCCGGCATCCGGGCGCCGGGTCCGCCGGAGCACTGCGCGGCGCTGCTCCGGGGCGGGGGCGCGGCTACTTCCGCAACGACCTGACGCACTTCAGCCCCGACCCCATCACCGATGCCCAGTTACTCCCCGCGCAGGGGCTCCTCGAACTGTTGCGTTCAGTGGATCCGCAGGTCTGATCGTCACGTCGATTCCTGCGGATCTCCATTCCTCCGGACGTGACTCGGCCGGCTGCTTCAGCTCAACAGCAGACGTCGGTGACGCCCAGCGAGCGGCATGCCCGGCTGAAGAAGGCCCGAGAGCCGGCTGAGAAGGCACGTCCACCGTCCCTCCCTGCGCACCGTCCACCCCGTCGAGGAGCCGTGGTTCGCGCCCCGGAGCAGGGCGGTCGGCACTTCGACGGGTTTCCCACCCCAGTCCGTTTGCTGTCAGCGGTTGGTTCTGCGGGACGTCGTGGCGTAGTAGGCGCCCAGGAGGACGGCGCCCGCTACGGCCACGATCGTGGTGACGGTGCCGGAGGCGAACACGGCGGTCAGGACGACGAGGACCCCGTAGAGGGCGGGAAGGAGGACGTTGGTGTTCTTGAGGGCGCTGGTGGGGGTGGCCATCTCTGCTCCTTGTTTCAAGTGGCTTGGCGCGTCGGGACATTGGGCGGCTCCGATCTTGTCAGTGGCGAGGGGGGAGCGATAGGGCCTGCCAGGACAGCTGCGGACCGGCCAGGCGGGCGAAGAGGCCGTCGGGGTCGGAGAGGAGGGTGGTGCAGGTGCCCTCCTGGACTATCCGGCCCTCGTCGAGGACGAGTCCCGGACGCGGCCTGGCAAGCGGCCGGCGACATCTTCACCTCCGCGCTGCGCCTGGGTGGCACCCTCACCGGAAAGCACGGGGTGGGCACGCTCAAACGGAGCCGGTCCGCCCAGGAACTCGGCCCCGAGCAGCCCGCCCTGCAGCACCGCATCAAGGCGGCCTTCGACCCACACCACATCCTCAACCAGGACAAAGCCCTCTCGGGTGGTGTCGTCGTAGAGCCCGCCGCACGGGAGGCACTCGAGCGGGTCGCCGATCAGTTCCTCGCCGCGCTCGGCGGACGTGTGAGCCTGGAGGCAGCAGCGTGAGAGATCCCGACTGCCTGCGAAAACCGCTGACACGCTGGGCAAATCGCCACTGATCCCGAGGATTGAGACAGTCGCGTCCATCATGTGAACGCCCTCTTGGGGTGGATGCCGCCTTCTGTCACGATCCCTAGCAGCCAGGTAGGAAAACTAGGGATCGAGGGGTGGCCGTGGGTGCGCTCTGCTGTGCGGACCGGGTGCTGCCCGTGCTGACCTCGCGTCGTCACATCGACTTCGGCCGTACGTCCAGCGCTATCTGTCGTCCGGTCTGAGACCTCGGCACGCCGTTCCACACCGCTTCGATCACCCCTTCTTCCCTGAGAGGACACCTCCGTGTCTGCCGCAAGACCGCTCACCACCCTGCGCACCCTCGCCGTCATAGCCGCGCTCCCCCTCCTGCTCACCGCCTGCGGCTACGGCTCCAATTCCACCGATGACGGCAAGCAGACCCCGGCGGCCGCGGCGGGCGCCAAGAAGCTCTCCGCCGACGAAGTGAAGATCGGCTACTTCCCCAACCTCACGCACGCCACCGCTCTGGTGGGTGTCCAGGAGGGCCTGTTCCAGAAGGAGCTCGGCGGCACCACGATCAAGGCCTCGACCTTCAACGCCGGCCCCTCCGAGATCGAGGCGCTGAACGCCGGGTCCATCGACATCGGCTGGATCGGCCCCTCCCCCTCCATCAACGGCTACACCAAGTCGAACGGCAAGAACCTGCGCATCATCGGCGGTTCCGCCTCCGGCGGCGTCAAGCTCGTCGTCAACCCGAAGAAGATCAAGTCCCTGAAGGACGTCAAGGGCAAGAAGATCGCCACGCCTCAGCTCGGCAACACCCAGGACGTGGCGTTCCTCAACTGGATCGCGGACCAGGGCTGGAAGGTCGACGCCGAAAGCGGCAAGGGTGACGTCTCCGTCGTCCGCACCGACAACAAGGTCACCCCGGACGCCTACAAGTCCGGCTCCATCGACGGCGCGTGGGTGCCGGAGCCGACCGCGTCCAAGCTGGTCGCCGAGGGCGGCGAGGTGCTGCTCGACGAGTCGACGCTGTGGCCCGACAAGAAGTTCGTGATCACGAACATCATCGTGTCGCAGAAGTTCCTCAAGGAGCACCCCGACGTCGTCGAGGCCGTGTTGCGCGGCTCGGTGAAGACCAACGCGTGGATCAACGCCAACCCGGACGAGGCGAAGGCCTCCGCCAACAAGGCGCTGGAAAAGCTGTCCGGCAAGGCGCTGCCCGCCGACGTCATCGACCCCGCCTGGAAGTCCGTCACCTTCCTCGACGACCCGCTGGCCCCCACCCTCAACACCGAGGCGCAGCACGCGGTCAAGGCCGGTCTGCTGGACAAGCCCGACCTGAAGGGCATCTACGACCTCACGCTCCTCAACAAGGTCCTCAAGGCCGAAGGCAAGAGCGAGGTCGACAACGCCGGTCTCGGCGCCGAGTAACCAGGAACCGGACCCGATGAGTCCCCAGGAGGTGACGACCATGGCCACCACGATTGCCAAGGCTGCCGAGGACGCCACGGCGGTGACGTACGCCGCCCGTATCGAGCACGTCTCGAAGTCCTTCCCCGCACCGGGCACACCCGGCGGACGGCAGCTCGTGCTGGACGACATCACGCTCGACGTCGCACCGGGCGAGTTCGTCACCCTCCTGGGAGCCTCCGGCTGCGGCAAGTCCACGCTGCTCAACCTGGTCGCGGCACTGGACCAGCCGTCCACCGGCACGATCGCCACGGACGGACGGCCCGCCCTGATGTTCCAGGAACACGCCCTCTTCCCATGGCTGACCGCGGGCAAGAACATCGAACTCGCCCTGAAGCTGCGCGGAGTCGCGGGGCCGGAGCGCCGCGCGGAGGCGGAACGGCTGCTGGAACTCGTACGGCTGCAGGGCGCCCACCGCAAGCGGGTGCATGAGCTGTCGGGCGGTATGCGCCAGCGGGTCGCGCTGGCCCGGGCGCTGGCCCAGGACAGCCGACTGCTGCTGATGGACGAGCCGTTCGCCGCGCTGGACGCCATCACCCGTGACGTCCTGCACGACGAGCTGACCCGCATCTGGAGTGAGACGGGACTGTCGGTGCTGTTCGTGACGCACAACGTGCGCGAGGCGGTACGGCTGGCCCAGCGGGTGGTGCTGCTGTCCTCCCGCCCGGGCCGCATCGCCCGTGAGTGGACCGTCGGCATTCCGCAGCCACGTCGCATCGAGGACAGCGCGGTCGCCGAGCTGTCCGTCGAGATCACCGAAGAACTGCGTGGGGAGATCCGCCGCCATGGCCAGCACTGACACCGGCGTCGACACCGAGGAGGACGGCTCCACGGTGGCTGAGCAGACCCGGGACGCTTACGGTCTGGCAGGACTGGAAGCCGGCCTCGACGCCCTGGACTCGGTGCAGTCCGGCCGTACGCCGCTGCGCGAGACCCTGATGCGCAAGGTCCTGCCCCCCGTCACCGCCGTGGCACTGGTGCTGGTCATCTGGCAGTTGTTGGTGTGGGCGAACGTCGCCCCCGACTACAAGCTGCCCGCGCCCTCCGACGTGTGGGGCGAGGTGCGCGATGCCTGGGTCCAGGGCACTTTGCTCGACTACATCTGGACATCCGTCTCGCGTGGTCTGCTCGGCTTCCTGCTGGCGCTCGCCATCGGTACGCCGCTCGGCCTGCTGGTCGCCCGGGTGGCGTTCGTCCGGGCGGCCATCGGCCCCATCCTGTCCGGCCTGCAGTCGCTGCCGTCGGTGGCCTGGGTGCCGCCCGCGGTGATCTGGCTGGGCCTGAACGACTCGATGATGTACGCCGTGATCCTGCTCGGCGCGGTCCCGTCCATCGCCAACGGCCTGGTCGCGGGCATCGACCAGATCCCGCCGCTGTTCCTGCGGGCCGGCCGGACGATGGGCGCGACCGGGTTGCGCGGGGCCTGGCACATCGTGATGCCGGGGGCGCTGCCCGGCTATCTGGCCGGGCTGAAGCAGGGCTGGGCGTTCTCCTGGCGGTCCCTGATGGCCGCCGAGATCATCGCCTCCTCGCCCGATCTGGGCGTCGGCCTGGGCCAGTTGCTGGAGAACGGGCGGAACAACTCCAGCATGCCGCAGGTGTTCCTGGCCATCTTCCTGATCCTGCTCGTCGGTATCGCCATCGATCTGCTGATCTTCAGCCCGCTTGAGCGGTGGGTGCTGCGCAGCCGCGGCCTGCTGGTCACCCGCTGAACGAACGGATCCCGATCGATACGGGATGCGCGCCCGATGCCGTCAGCCACCGGCGCACACGCACACGGCACCGGCCCGCAGAGGCGTCATCGCCTCACAGCGGAGCCGGTGCTGTCGTGTGCGGAGGAGGCGGGCCCGGCCCGCGTTGGGGCGCGTGGGGAGAGTCAGCCTTGCGAAATCTCGCGCCGAGCGCCTCGTCGGTTCTCGTGGGCCGTAGTCCCCGGCGCTGGCAGATCTTCCCGTCCGTCCGACGAAACCCCAGTTCAGGCGAATATCTGGTCATGTGTCAGGTGGCGCAACACTCCAGCAACACCCCTTTCCCTACTGGATAGGTATGGTCCGAAACATGTCACCCACCGACCGCATCCGAGACCACGCCGGCCAGGGCGCGACCACCGTCGCCGCCCACCGTGCGCGGCGGCGGCTGCGTGCGGACCGGGCACGCCAGCTCGCCGACCTGCTCCGCCACCAGCTCCTGGCCGGGGGGTTCCCGGACGGCGCGCTTCCTCACGAGACGACCCTCGCCACGGACTACAGCGCCTCCCGCAACACCGTTCGCCAGGCCCTCGACCTCCTGCGCGCCGAGGGCCTGGTCGAACGCCTCCCCGGCGTCGGCACGGTCGTCGTGGCCCAGAAGTACCCCCACGGACTCGACCGCCTGATGGGTCTCGCGGAAACCCTGCGCGAACACGGCCATGTCACCAACGAGGTCCGCACCGTGGGCCCCGTCCCCGCCCCGGCCCCGGTGGCCGACCGCCTGCACCTCCCACCCGGCACCGACGTCCTCTACATCGAACGTCTGCGCCGGCTGAACGGCCTGCCCCTGTCCCTCGACCTGACGTACATCCCTCTCGACATCGGCACCGCCCTGCTCGGCGAGGACCTGGAGAACACCGACATCTTCCGTCTCCTGGAGTCCCTCACCGGCCGACCTCTCGGCCACGCCGAGATCAGCCTGGAGGCGGTGAACGCGGACGCCCACTCCGCCGCCGTACTGCAGGCACCGCGCGGTGCGGCCGTCCTGATGCTGGAACGTCTCACGTACCTCGCCGACGGCCGACCCGTCGACCTGGAGTTCATCCGCTTCCGCGGCGACCGCATCTCGATGAGCGGTCTGCTGCACCGGTCCCTGTAAACACCCCCGCTCGCGCACATTCCTGGAGACAGCCATGCCCTTGGCGCCCCAGCGGGCCGACGTGCCCGTGACCATCGACGAGTCGAAGTGCATCGACGGCTGCACGCTCTGCGTGGACATGTGCCCGCTGGACTCCCTCGCCATCGACGACAGCAGCGGCAAGGCCTACATGCACGTCGACGAGTGCTGGTACTGCGGCCCGTGCGCGGCCCGCTGTCCCACCGGAGCCGTCACGGTCAACATGCCCTACCTGCTCCGGTGAAAGGCCCCGAACTCCCATGAAACCCATCGCACTTGCCGTATCCGCTGCCCTGCTCCTCCTTCCCCTGACCGCCTGCGGCGGCAGCGCCGAGGCGGGTGACGGCGCCACGGTCACCGTCACCGTCGGCTATCAGTCCAAGACCATCAACACGGTCACCGCGGGGACGCTCCTGCGCTCGCTCGGCTACTTCGAGAAGCAGCTGAACTCCCTCCACGACGGCAAGACGTACAAGGTCGACTGGCAGGACTACGCCACCGGCGCCCCCATCACCGCCCAGATGACCGCCGGGAAGATCGACATCGGCTCGATGGGCGACTTCCCGCTGCTCATCAACGCCGCCCGCGGCAAGCAGCTGAACCGCCCCACCCACCTGGTCTCCGTCACCGGCTACAACCTCCGCGGCGGCCTCAACACCATTGTCACCGCCCCCGACTCCAAGCTCACCTCCCTGACGGACCTGAAGGGCAAGAAGGTCTCCACGAGCGTCGGCTCCGCCGCCGACGGCACCCTCGTACGGGCCCTGCAGCGCGCCGGCATCGACCCGAACGACGGCATCGAGAAGCTCAACCAGCAGCCCGCCGTGGGCGCGTCGGCCCTGGTCGCGGGCAGCACGGACGCGCTCTCGCAGTTCGTCGCCTGGCCCGGGCTGCTCGCCTTCCAGGGCAAGGCGAAGGCCCTGTACGACGGCGCCCAGCTGAACCTGCCCACCTTCCACGGCGTCACCGCCCGCGAGGACTTCGCGAAGAAGAGCCCGGCCGTGCTGGAGGCCTTCCTGAAGGCCCAGGCGCAGGCCACCGACTATCTCAACGCCCATCCCGTGACCGCTGCCGAGAAGGTCGCCAAGGCCACCGGCCTGCCCCCCGAGGTCGTCTACCTCTACAACGGCGCGCACGGCATCTCCACCTTCGACCCGGCCGTCAAGCCGCAGCTCGTCTCCGCCCTCAAGCAGGACGTGTCGGTCCTGAAGGCGGCGAAGCTGACCGGCGATGTGGACGTGGACTCCTTCGTCGACGACAAGTACGTGAAGGGGGCCCTCGGGGCGTCGTACGCGAAGCAGTTCGCCGCTGCTCCCCCGGCGGCCGCGAGCGAGGCGTGGCCGAAGGGCGCCCAGGAGACCGAGGCCTTCAAGTCCCCGGCGGAGCTCCTGAGGTACGTGGCCGCCCACCGCGACCGCATCCGCGCCGCCTACGTCCCCGACGCCACTACCGGAACCCTGTGGTTCGCCGACAAGGCGGTGTGGGTGGCCGACGGCGGCGAGCTCCTGCCGTTCGTCGCCCCGGCGACCGCGCAGGCGTACGTATCCGCGCACGGCGGCGCCCGGGTCATCACGTATGCCGACGCCCTGGAGCGTGCCGCGTGAGCCGGCCCGCGCCGCGAGCGGGCCGCTACCGGCGGCCGCTCCCGCCGATCGGCCGGTATGCGCTGCGGGTGGCCGCCGTCGCGGCAGCCCTCGGCCTCTGGCAGCTCCTGACCGGCCTGGACGTCGACCTGTGGCTGCGCTTCTCGCAGTTCCCCACGGTCACCGACGTGACCCACGCCTTCGCCGACCGCCTCTCCGGGGCGGACTACTGGACGGACCTCACCGACAGCCTGACCCGCATCATCACCGGCTTCCTGCTGGCGGCGGTGCTGGGCATAGCGGTGGGCGTGCTCGTGGCCCGCTCCCGTCTCGCCGAGGACCTGCTGGGCCCGCTGCTGGAAGTGGTCCGCCCGATCCCGGCGATCGCCCTGGTCCCCGTCGCGATCCTCCTCTTCCCCTCCAACGAACAGGGCATCGTCTTCATCACCTTCACCGCCGCCTTCTTCCCGGTCCTGGTCTCCACCCGTCACGCCGTCCGCGCGCTGACCCCCGTGTGGGAGGAGGCCGTGCTCACGATGGGCGGCGGCCGGTGGCGGATTCTCGGCTCGGTCGTCCTGCCGGGCGCACTGCCCGGCATCTTCAGCGGGCTGTCGGTCGGCATCGGCGTCTCGTGGATCTGTGTGATCTCCGCCGAGATGATCTCCGGCCAGTACGGCGTCGGCTACCGCACCTGGCAGGACTACACGATCGTCAACTACCCCGGTGTCTTCGTCGGCATGGTCACGATCGGCGTCCTCGGCTGGCTCACCTCCACCGCGGTGGAACTCCTGGGCCGACGCCTGACCCGGTGGCTGCCGCGTACGTCGTACGTCCCCGGAGCCCGGCCGGCGGCACCGCGCGCGCTCACGCCCGCCCGGCCGGCCCTCACCGCCGCACGCACCGACCAGCCCTCCGATGCCGAGGAGGCACGCGATGAGCACCTCGTCTGACACCAGGCCCGACCTCCGTACGGTGGACCGGGCGCCGTCCCCCGTGCGCGGCACCCGGCTCACCCTCCACGCCGCCACGCTCGGCCGCCCCGACGCCCCTGTCCTCGCTGGTGTCGACCTGGACATCGCGCCGGGCGAGATCCTCACCGTCGTCGGTCCGTCCGGCTGCGGCAAGTCGACCCTGCTGCGCACCCTGGCGGGCCTGTTGCCCCCGCTCGCCGGAGAGATCAGCCAGGACGGGCGGTTCCTGGCCGGCCCGTCCGCCGACCGCGCCCTGGTCTTCCAGGAGGACGCCCTCCTGCCCTGGCGCGCCCTGCGTGCCAACGTGGAACTCCCACTGGCCATACGCGGGTTGCCGCGCTCGGAACGCCGCACGCAGGCGGAGGCGTGGCTGGCCCGGGTCGGACTCACCGAACAGGCCCGGCAGTTGCCGCACCGCGTTTCCGGCGGGCAGCGTCAGCGTGCCCAGCTGGCCCGCGCCCTCGCGGGAGCGCCCCACGCGGTCCTGATGGACGAGCCGTTCGGCGCCCTCGACGCCCAGACCCGCGCCGGCATGCAGGACCTGCTGGTGGAGGTGCTGCAGGGCACGGGCGCGACCGTCGTCTTCGTCACCCACGATGTGGACGAGGCCTTGTTCCTCGGCGACCGGGTGGCCCTGCTCGGCTCCGGCCGCCTCATCGCCGTACGAGACGTACCGTGCCCGCGCGACCGCGCCGCGCACGACGATCCGGCGCGCGTCGCCCTGCGGCGCGAAGTCCTTACGTCACTCGGTTCTTGAAAGGCACCCCGGTGGACACCCCCTTGCAGATCCCGGCCCTCACCGACGCCGAGGAGTTCCGCTGCGACGTCCTCGTCGTCGGCGGTGGCACCGCCGGCACCATGGCTGCGCTCACTGCCGCCGAGCACGGCGCGAACGTGCTCCTCCTGGAGAAGGCCCACGTCCGGCACTCCGGCGCGCTCGCCATGGGCATGGACGGCGTCAACAACGCGGTCATCCCCGGCCGCGCCGAGCCCGACGACTACGTCGCCGAGATCACCCGCGCCAACGACGGCATCGTCGACCAGTCCACCGTCCGCCAGACCGCCACCCGCGGATTCGCCATGGTGCAGCGGCTGGAGTCCTACGGCGTGAAGTTCGAGAAGGACGAGCACGGCGACTACGCGGTCCGCCAGGTCCACCGCTCGGGGTCGTATGTGCTGCCGATGCCGGAGGGCAAGGACGTCAAGAAGGTCCTCTACCGGCAGCTGCGGCGACGCGAGATGCGAGAGCGGATCCGGATCGAGAACCGGGTGATGCCGGTGCGGGTGCTGACGACGGAAGGGCGGGCCGTCGGAGCGGTGGGCCTTCACACGCGCACGGGCGCTTTCGTCACCATCCGCGCGGGCGCCGTGATCTTGGCGACCGGTGCCTGCGGCCGACTCGGCCTGCCCGCCTCCGGCTACCTCTACGGCACCTACGAGAACCCGACCAACGCGGGCGACGGCTACGCCATGGCCTACCACGCGGGAGCCGAGCTCACCGGCATCGAGTGCTTCCAGATCAACCCGCTGATCAAGGACTACAACGGCCCTGCCTGCGCCTATGTCGCCAACCCCTTCGGCGGCTACCAGGTCAACCGGCACGGCGAACGCTTCGTCGACTCCGACTACTGGTCGGGCCAGATGATGGCCGAGTTCGCGGCGGAGGTCGCCTCCGACCGGGGGCCGGTGTACCTGAAGCTCAGCCACCTCCCCGAGGAGTCGATCTCCGCCCTGGAGTCGATCCTGCACTCCACGGAGCGACCCACCCGGGGGACCTTCCACGCCGGCCGCGGCCACGACTACCGCACCCATGACGTCGAGATGCACATCTCCGAGATCGGCCTGTGCGGCGGCCACTCGGCCTCGGGTGTACGGGTCGACGACCACGCCCGTACGACCGTCCCCCGGCTGTACGCGGCCGGGGACCTGGCCTGCGTTCCGCACAACTACATGATCGGCGCGTTCGTCTTCGGCGACCTGGCCGGCGCGGACGCGGCCCAGTACTCGCCGTACGAAGGGAAGTTGCCCGCCGACCAGCTCCGCGAGGCGCACGAACTGATCTACCGCCCGCTGCGCAACCCGGACGGCCCGCCGCAGACCCAGGTCGAGTACAAACTGCGCCGCTTCGTGAATGACTACGTGGCGCCGCCGAAGTCCGGCGCCCGTCTCTCCCTCGCCCTGGAGGCCTTCGAGCGGATGCACACTGACATCGCCGCGATGGGCGCCCGCACACCGCACGAACTCATGCGCTGCGCCGAGGTCACCTTCATCCGCGACTGCGCGGAGATGGCCGCACGCGCATCGCTGGCCCGCACCGAGTCCCGCTGGGGCCTTTATCACGACCGCATCGACCATCCGCGTCGCGACGACGCCTCCTGGTTCCACCACCTGGACCTGTACAAGTCCCCTTCTGGCGCGATGAAGTTCACGGCCCGTCCCGTGGCTCCCTATCTGGTCCCGGTCGACGGCTTCACCCCGGCCGGCGGCTCCGCCCGGCGCCTCGGCGGGGTCCACCCGGAACAGGTGGCGACGGCGGGGGCCCGGGAAGCGGCGCCGGTGGCGTTGCGGCGGGTACCCGCCGTGGCCGACACAGCCGCCCACCCCCGTGTCGACGCGGACGCGCCGGCCTCGCCTCGCCTGCTCGAACTCCTCTCCCTCGTCGAGGACGAGCCTGATCTGTCCGTGCTCGCCGCCTACTTGACGGACCCCGACCCCAGCGTGCGCCGGACGGCCGTCACGGTCCTGACGGAGACCGTGCCGCCGGGCACCGGCCCGGCACTGGCCTCGGCGCTCGCCGATCCCGACGCCGGCGTCCGCGCCGCCGCAGTCGCCTCACTGCGCGAACTGGTCGAGACGCTGCCGCCGGAACCGGCCCTGCGCGACGGTCTCGCCGCCGCCCTGTCCGCGGCGGACCCCGCCGTCCGTGCCGCCGCACTGGAGGTGCTGCGCGCCCTGCGGCTTGGTGACGCCGAGTTGTTCGCGCACTCGCTGTCCGACTCCGACATCGCTGTACGCATCGCGGCCGTGCGCGCGCTCGTGTCGGTCGACGCCGCCGCGGAGGTGGCCCGCGCGGCGGCCGTCGATCCGTCCCGCGAGGTCCGCGTCAGGATCGCCAAGGCCCTGGCCACCCTGGGCACAGGCTCGGACATGGCCCGCTCGGCCCTCGCCGCGCTCGTCGACGATCCCGACGCCCTGGTGCGTGGGGCCGCCTACGAGGCTCTCGGCACGACGGGCTGCCCGGCAGCCCTGGCCACACGCGCCGAGGCAGCCTTGTCCGACCTGGCCTGGCAGGCACGGGCCGGCGCCGCCACCGCTCTGTCCGCCGCAGACTCCGACCTGGCCGTGCCGGCCCTCGCCAAGGCCCTCACCGACCTGAACGCCGACGTCCGCAAGGCAGCCGTACTGGCCCTGACCCGTCACCGTGCCGTCGAGGACGCCCGAGCCGCCCTGGCCACCGCGACGACGGACGCGGATGCGGACGTCAGGGCCTATGCGGCGCGGGCGCTGTGACCGCGACCTACCGTGCGGCCAGGAGGCGTCCCGTATGGGACGCGCTGGAGTCTGGGGTGCTGGCTGATCGGCCGGTGGAGTCTGCCGTTGATGTTGCCCGAGTCGCGTGGGGCGGGCGCGACGCCGGCGAAGGCCCGCCAGGGCGTCCGGGGAGTCCAACTCGTCCAGGCTGCCGCCGACAGCGGCGAGGAACTCCGCACCGAACACGGTACCGATGCCCGGGATGCTCAGGACGATGTCGGGCAGTTCACGCTCGCGAAACCCCTCGATGAGCTTGTCCGTCTCGGAGATCTGTTTGTTGACCGGACGCCGGTCAGGGATTCGTCCAGGCCTCGGGGTCCTCCGCGAGGCTCAGGACCTCGTCAGGCAGCTTGGCCGCGGCCACGTGGGCCAGGGTGACCTCGCCGAGGATCTTGCGAACATTGGCGCGTACCGCGATCCACAGCGGCAGCAGGGACTCCGCGGGACCACCGTAGGAGAGCTCGGGTGGGCGCACCCCCCGCACCGATACCAGGGGGCCGTCCGCCACACGGATGACGTCCGCGATGGCGATCGAGTCCGCCGGGCGGGCGAGCCGGTAGCCGCCCTTTCCGCCCCGCTGGCTGACCACGAGACCGCCCCGGCGCAGGTCGCCGAGGATACCCTCCAGGAATTTGTGCGGGATCCCCTGCGCCGCGGCGATTGCCTCGGCCTTGAGCGAGGCCTCGTTCCCTGCCGCGGCCAGCTCCAGTGCCGCCCGCACCGCATAGTCCGCCCGCGCCGAGATCCGCATGCCGCGATTATCCATCACTGCCGTGTCCGCCCGTCACCGGCTGCGCCGTCAGGCGGGAAGGGTGAAGGGCGGGTGCGCACCGTTGAGGAAGTAGTCCCCGATCTCGCGCAGTCTGTGGGCGGCTGGTTCGCGCAGGGTGTGGGTCCGGGCGTTGCGCCAGAAGCGGTCGAAGCCGTGCCGCGTGGAAGCGGCGTCGACGCCGACGACGTCCAGGGCACGGGTGGTGATCTCCTGCGCGGCCCGGGAGGCTGCGGCTTCGGCCACGCTCGCGAGGACGGCGATCTCCGCGCACTCCTCGTCGTCGAGATCCTTGCCCTGCGCGAGGCCGCGCAACAGGGCATCCACCGCCTGGTCGGCGAGGGCGGACGCGGCACGTGCGACGACGGCGAGTTCGCCGTACACGGTCAGCGCGTACGGATCCTGCGGGGAGCTACCCGGCCAGGGCTGGGGCGAGAAGGGCTGCCAGGGCGACCGCGCGGCCCTTCCGTGCTCGTGGACCTCGGCCAGCAGTCCCTCGGCGATGCCGAGACAGAACTCGGCGGAGACCAGACGCGCGGTCGGCGCGGCAAGAGAGGCGAAGGGTGACAGGACGCCCTCGTCCGGCGAGAGCGAGCCGAACACGTCGTCCGCCGCGATCGGCACGGAGTCGAACTCCACGGCGCCACCGGCTGCCAGCCGCTGGCCGAAGGTGTCCCCGCTGCTGCCGCTCACGACACCCGGGTGGGTGGGGTCGACGAGGACGGCCAGCGGCTCACCGGTGCCGTACCTGGCGGCTCGGACCACGAGCCGGTCGGCGATCCCGACGCCGGTGGCGTACCTCTGGTAGCCGTTCAGCAGATAGCCGTTCGCCGCGGGGGTCAGGATGAGCGGCGGTTCGTGTGAGGCGATACCGCCTCCCCAGCACCACTGCCCCTCCGTCGACTCCTGCTCGACACGGGCGGCACTTGCAGGGCCGGCGAAAAAACGGGCGCTGAAAGACAGGAAGTAGTGGTGGCCCAGCAGGTGGCCGATGGCCCCGTCGGCCGCGGCGACGGTCCGGACGACCGCGTAGGCCGTGCGCCAGTCCGCGCCCCCTCCCCCCTGCTCGGCCGGTGCCAACAATGTCAGCAGCCCCGACTCGCGCAGCCGTGCGACCTCGTCGAGCGGTGCTTTGCCGGCCTGTTCGCGCTCGACCGCGTCCGTCGACAGGTCGTCCGCCATCTCACGGGCTATGTGCAGCCAGTCGACCCGCCCGGCTCCCGCGTCGGTCACCTCGTCCGCCGTCACCGTCATATCCGGACCCGCATGCGACTGCGGCTGTCACTGCACCTCAGTGCTGTTGTCATGGCGTCTTCCTTCAGGGGACCGAGGACGACGCGGTGCCCGGCGAGGCGGCGTGGGAGTGCAGCGGTGCGCGGTGAGGCGTCGGCTTCATCATCCTCACTCTCCTCTTCGACCACCGTCAACACTTCCCTAGTAATTCGATAGGAAAACTAGGGATACGGGTGCGCTCCGGCTGATTCACGCTCCCGGATGGCGAGTTCGCGATGGCGGGCGGCAGGGTGGTCCCGGGCCGTGGAGGTGCTCGCGGAGCGTGGCGCCGCCGGACGGGGCCGGGAACCTGCCGCGGCTGCGCGCTTCTGGGACGGCGAGGTCAACGAAGTCGGCGAAGGTGCCTGGGATGGTGGCGTAGGCGAGGTGCTCTGCGGGATCTGGGCGAGGCCGGCGTCGGCGGCGGCCGGCAGCCGGAAGATCTCGGCGAGCGTGTCCGCACGGATGTCCGCGCCGCCGAACTCGGCGGGCACGGTCACGGCGAGCAGCCCGGAGGAGGACAGCCGCTCCAGCTCCGCGTGGGGGAGCCGGCGGCCAACTCGGCGGCGACGGCAAGGGCCTCGGCGTCGTCCGCGATGACGTGCGCGACGCTCATCCGGCCGCCGCCAGCAGCGTCGTACGGCCACCCAGCGCCGCGGAGAACTGGTCCGTGACCTGCGCCAGAGCCTCGGCCGAGCCCGGCGCGACGGTCAGCGTGCCGTCCTCGCCCACCGTGATGTCCTTGTCGAGCGTGAACCAGCCCGGCGTGATGTGCGCAGGGCCCATGGAGGCAAGGACCGGGCGCAGGGCGTAGTCGATGGCCAGGACGTGGGCGGTGCTGCCTCCGGTGGCCAGAGGGAGGACCGTCTTGCCCGCCAGGGCGTACTGCGGCAGCAGGTCGAGCAGCGACTTCAGCAGACCGGAGTAGGCGGCCTTGTAGACGGGGGTACCGATCATCACCCCGTCCGCCTGCTCGAACAGGGCAGTGGCGCGGACGATCGCCGGGTGCCCGAAGTCGGCCCCGAGCAGCGCCTCGGCGGGGAGCGTACGAACGTCCAGCGGGATCACCTCGTGCCCCTGCGCGATGAGCCGCTCATCCAGGTGGCGCAGCAGCCGAGCGGTGCGTGAGGTGGCGGAGGGGCTTCCGGAGACGGACAGGACGGTGGCCATGCGAGGACCTTTCGGTTCGTCGTTTCGTGTGCGGGCGATCAGGCGTGGGCGGTGACGGGCTCTGACTCGGCTTCCTGCTTCTCCAGTTCGCGCACCAGGGGCAGCACCGGCTTGCCGAAGTACTGCGCGTGTGTCGGCGATTCAAGCACCTCGTCATCGGGACGCCGAGCATCAGCTCGGCTGCAAGGAGTGACCCCGTCGGCGCCATTCCTCCGCGAGCAGTTCGTACGAGCGGACCCGGTCCGTGTGGTCGTGGGTGATCGTCGTGATGAGCAACTCGTCCGCGCCCGTCGCCTCCTGGAGCCTTTCGAGCTGGTCGGCCACCCGGCCCGGCGAGCCGACGAACTGGGTGTCGAGCCGGTCCTGGACGAGGGCGCGGTCCTCTTCGGTCCACTTGTGGGCACGCGCTTCCTGCGGCGTCGGGAACTGGATGGCGCCCTCGGCGGTGCGGATGCTGCGCACCCACAGGCCGTAGCCGGTGGCGAGTTCGCGGGCGGTGGCGTCGTCCTCGGCGACGACGACGTCCGCCGAGACGCTGACGTACGGCTTGTCGAGCGAGTCGGAGGGCTGGAAGAAGGCCCGGTAGCCCTCCACCGCCTCCAGGACCGTGGCCGGGCTGACGTGGTAGTTCGCCGCGAACCGCAGGCCGTTCCCGCCCGCGACCTCGGCACTCTGCCCACCGCTGCTGCCCAGGATCCACACTTCCACGTCGGCGCCCTCTCCCGGCACGACGTGCGCCTCGACGCCTTCCGGGGAGCGGTAGGTACCGGCCAGCAGAGCGAGGATGTCGCCGATCTGCTCGGCGTAGTCCTGTGACTCGGCGCCCGGCAGCAGGAGCAGCCTGCGTTGCAGCGCGATGCGGGGTGAGCCGAGCAGGTGCTCGAAGGAGAAGCGGGGTGGGATCAGCAGGCCGTTCGGGGTACGGCCGTCGACGACCGGGGTCGCCGTCGGCAACGGTGCGGTCGGCTGTCCCGGCGGGCGGCCGCCCGAGCGGCCCAGTCCCAGATCGAAGCGGCCCGGGTGCAGCGCGTCGAGCAGGCCGAACTCCTCCACGGTGGACAACGCCGTGCGGTGCCCGAGCTGTACGGCCCCGGATCCGAGCCGGATGGTGGAGGTGGCGGATGCGGTCAGAGCCAGGACGACGGCGGGTGACGTGCCGGCCACGCCGGGATTGAGGTGGTGCTCTGCGAACCAGTAGCGGGCATACCCGAAGCGCTCTGCCTGCTGGGCGAGGTCGATGGAGTTGCGCAGGGCATCGGCTGCCGTCGAGCCGGACGGGATCGGGGCCAGGTCGAGGACGCCGAGGGAGATGTCAGACACGGGCGGACTCCTGAGTGATCGGTGGCGCAGTAAGCACGGGGCCCCAGGCGAACGGCGGATCCGGGATCTCCCGACGCAGCACGGGGGCGACCTCGGACTGGAACAGCTCGAGGGAGGCACGGTGCTGGGAGTCCGTCAGCCCGCTCGCGTCGGCATGCAGGTGGAGCACGGTGTGCCCGAACTGTTCGTGGTAGCGGTGCACCTTGTCGATGACCTGTTGCGGGCTGCCGATCAGGGCGGAGCTGCGTTCGACGAAGTCCTCCAGGGTCTCGAAGACCACGGGGAGGCCCGCCTGTTTGAAGAAGGCTCGGTTGGCCTCGAAGATCGGCCGATAGGTGGCAAGGGCCTGCTGGGAGGTCCGGGCCACGTAGATGCCGGCCGTGCCGGCGCCGACCGCGATCCGTGCCGGGTCGTGGCCGTGGTATTCCCAGCGCTCCCGGTAGTAGCGGATCAACTCGGCGTACGGTTCGATGGGGTTGGTGACATTCGCCGAGAACAGCGGGTCGCCGTAGCGGGCGGCCAGGTCGACCGACTCCTTGCTGGTGGCGCTGCCGTGCCAGACCCGGATCGGCCGCTGGTACGGCCGTGGCCACACCTCGGCGTCGGTCAGCGGGGGACGGAAGCGGGTGTCGGCGGTGACCTTGTCCTGGCGCCAGATCTTCCGGAAGACCTCGTAGCTCTCGGCGTTGCGGTCCCACTGGTCCTCGGGCGTGACATGGAACAGGTCGCGCTGGGCGGCACCGTTGCCCTTGCCGATGATCAGGTCGAGGCGACCGTTGGACAGGTGGTCGAGGGTGGCGTAGTCCTCGTATGCCCGGACCGGGTCCAGGAGGCTGAGCGTCGTGACGGCCGTGAACAGGCGGATCCGCTTCGTCAGGGCGGCCACATGGCTGAGTACGACGGTCGGGGACGAGGAGATGAACGGCCGCTCGTGCCGCTCCCCCACGCCGAAGCCGTCGAAGCCCAACTCCTCGGCCAGCAGGGCGTTGTCGAGGACCTCGCGGAATCGGTCGTGGGTGGACTTCTGCACCCCGGTGATGGTGTCCGGGTGGTGCACGATGAGCGTGATGGCGAGGAATTTCACGACGCCGCCCGCTCATCGTCGGCCACCTGGTCCGGGTGGGCCAGGCCCAGGTGGTGGCGGAGGGTGGGGCCCTCGTAGTCGGTGCGGTAGACGCCCCGTTCCTGGAGCAGCGGGACGACCTTGTCGGCGAAGGCGTCGAGGCCGGTGGGGGTGATGTGCGGGACGAGGATGAAGCCGTCGGAGGCATCGGCCTGGACGTAGTCGTTGACGGTCTTGGCGATGGTCGTCGGTGAACCGACGAAGGTCTGCCGGTTGCCGGTGTTGATGACCAGGTCGCGGATGGACCAGTTGTTGGCGGCGGCCAGCTCGCGCCACTCGCGGGCGGTGGCGATCGGGTCGCGGTACATGCGCACCTGGGCGCGGCCCTTGGAGATGTGGTTGTCGCCGGTGTCGGGGTCGATGTCGGGCAGCGGGCCCTCCGGGTCGTAGGAGGACAGGTCCCGGTTCCAGACGAACTCCAGGTGCTTGATGGCGGTGGCGCCGCTGACCTGCTGGCGGCGCACCTCCCTGGCGAGTTCCTCGGCCTCGGCATCGGTGTCGGCGAGTGCGAAGGAGGCGGCGGGCAGGATCAGCAACTGGTCGTGGCGGCGGCCGTATTTGGCGAGGCGGTTCTTGACGTCCGTGTAGAACGCCTGGCCGTCGGTCAGGGTGGCGTGGCGGCTGAAGATGGCGTCGGCGGATGAGGCGGCGAACTCGCGGCCCTCCTCGGAGTCGCCTGCCTGGAAGATCACCGGGCGGCCCTGCGGGGAGCGCGGGACGTTGAACTGGCCGTGGATGTCGAAGTGTTGACCCCTGTGGACGAAGGAGCCGGCCTTCGCGTCCCGCAGGAAGACGCCCGTGGCCTGGTCGGCGACGATCTCGTCGCCGTGCCAGGAGTCGAAGAGTTCGTTCGTGGTGGCCAGGAACTCCTTGGCGCGGGAGTAGCGCTCCTGCTGCGGGAGGAAGCCGCCGCGTCGGAAGTTCTCACCGGTGAAGGCGTCCCAGGAGGTGACGACGTTCCAGGCGGAGCGGCCGCCGGAGAGGTGGTCGAGGCTGGCGAACTGGCGGGCCACCTCGTAGGGCTCGTTGAAGGTGGAGTTGATGGTGCCGGTCAGGCCGAGGTGCTCGGTGACGGCGGCGAGCGCGGCGAGGACGGTGAAGGTGTCGGGGCGGCCGACGACGTCCAAGTCGTAGATCTCCCCGCCCTGTTCACGCAGGCGCAGGCCCTCGGCGAGGAACAGGAAGTCGAACTTGGCGCGTTCGGCGGTCCGCGCGAAGTGCGCGAAGGAACTGAACTCGATGTGGCTGCCGGCCTTCGGGTCGCTCCACACGGTGGTGTTGTTGACGCCCGGGAAGTGCGCGGCCAGATGGATCTGCTTCAGCGGCTTGCTGGTCATGTCGGTACGGGTCCTTCCGGCTCAGGCGGTGGCAGCGGCGTAGCGGTTGGCGGGGCGCGGCAGACCCAGCAGGCCGCGGAGCGTGTCGGCCTCGTAGGCGGTGCGGAAGAGGCCCCGACGCTGGAGCTCGGGGACCAGGCCCCGCGTGATGACGGGCAGGTCATGTCCGGCGACGGCGGGCCGCAGCCGGAAGCCGCTCAGGCCTTCCGCCGCCAACTCCTGAAGTAGATCGGCCAGTTGGGCGGGCGTACCGGCGAAGATGCGGGCATCACTGGTGTACGGCTCCCCCGCGAGGGCGTCGAGGCGTGCACGTCGGTCCTCCGCGGCGGCCTGCTCGTCGTCCAGGAAGACCACCAAGTCACCGAAGACGTGCAGGAGTTCACCGGCCCGCCCGGCCGCCTCCTGCTCGGCGCGGATCTCGGCGACGATCGCGCGGGCATGCGCGGCGTCCTGCGGGGTGACGTAGCCGACGTCGGCCTGGCGGGCCACCAGCCGGTAGGGGACGGTCTGGTGGGCGAGGGAGGTGACCAGCGGCTGTCCCTGCGGCGGACGCGGGGTGATGGAGGGGCCCTTGACACTGAAGTGCCTGCCCTCGAAGTCGATGTAGTGCAGCTTGTCGCGGTCGACGAAGCGGCCGGTGGCGACGTCCCGGATCTCGGCGTCGTCCTCCCAGCTGTCCCAGAGTCGGCGCACGACCTCGACGTGGTCGGCGGCCTCGTCGAAGAGGTCGGTCAGCCGCTCCTGTCCGGCCGGCGTCCGCAGCTCCTCCAGGCTCAGCGGCGGGAAGGTGCGGCGGCCGAAGTGGTCGGCCTCGTGCGGTCGGGCGGAGATCTGCACCCGCAGGCCGGCGCGGCCGGTGCTGACGTAGTCGAGGGTGGCGATCGCCTTGGAGATGTGGAACGGCTCCGTGTGGGTGGCGATCACGGTCGGCACCAGGCCGATGTGCCGGGTGAGCGGGGCGATGCGGGAGGCGGTCAGTACGGCGTCGAGACGGCCGCGGACCTGGTCGGTGCGGCCGTCGAGCTCACCGTAGTGCGAGGACTGCAGGCCGAGTCCGTCCTCGAAGGTGACGAAGTCGAGCAGGCCGCGCTCGGCCTCGGCGACCAGGTCGGCCCAGTAGCCGGCGGTGAACAGGTCCCGGGGGCGGGCGACCTGCTCGCGCCAGGAGGCGGGGTGCCAGCCGGTGCCGTCGAGGGCGACGGCGAGGTGCAGGTGGGAAGCGGGAGTTGAGGACACGAGGGTGCCTTCCTGGAGGTCCGTACGAGATCGCCGGCCCGCGGGAATCGGGGCGCGCGGCGGCTGGGGAAACGGGGTCAGGAGCTACAGAGGGAGCCGGCCACGCGCTGCAGGTCGATATGGGGCCGGGTGTGGAGGCGGACGGCACGCAGTACACGTGTCACGTGTCGCACCTCCGTCCGAGCGGTCCAAGCACTCGCCTTCGACAAGGACAACGGCACGGCTATGCCGTTTCTTCCAGAGCGGCGGCCCCGGTGTGCCGGACGAGCGAGAAGGCCGTACGACAGCGCAGGGTGAACCCGATCGACTCGTACAGCCGGATCGCGTTCGCGTTCGTGGCCGCGGCGTGCAGGAAGGGGCGTTCGCCGCGCTCCTTGATGCCGGCGGCGACCGCGCGGACCAAACGGGTGGCCAGGCCCCGGCCACGGTGGTCGGGGTCGGTGCACACGGCGCTGATCTCCGTCCAGCCGGGCGGATGCAGCCGCTCGCCGGCCAGGGCGATCAGCCGGCCGCGGTGGCGGATGCCGAGGTAGGTGCCCAGCTCGACGGTGCGGGGCAGATAGGGGCCCGGCTCGGTGCGGGCGACCAGGTCGAGGATCTCGGGCACGTCGTCGGGACCGAGCCGTACGGCCTGGGGGTCCGGTTCGGCACGCAGGGAGGTGTCCACGAGCTGGACGCCGTGCCCGGTGCGCGCAACCTCCCAGCCCTCCGGCGCCTCGGTCACGCCCCGCACCGAGGCGGTGCCGCCGGGACCGACGAGCGCGGCAAGGTCGGCCCAGGCGCGCGGGTCGTCCTCGTCGGAGACGGCGTAGAAGGGAGCCACGTCCTGGTGGTAGCGGGCGGCGCGGCCGATTCGTTGGGCGAAGTGGGCGTGCGGGCCGGTGAGCGCGGCCCAGGCGGGGTTGTCCAGGATGTGCGAGGAGCTGGCATCGAGGGTGGTGACGGACATGGGGTGGCGGTCTCCGGGGTGCGGCTCGAGGTGTCCGGCGCGCGGGGACTCCACCGCGGGGCGGCGGTGGAGTCCCCGGCACGCGATGGTCAGGAGTTGTCGAGCGGCAGTCCGGGCGGGTTGACCTCGGACTTGGCGACGGCCTCGTTGGAGAGGTTGTAGGCCTTGAGCCACTCGGCGTACTGACCGTTCTTGATCAGGTGGTTGATGGCGTCGGCGAGCGGCTTGGCCAGGCCGCTGTCCTTCTTCGCGGTGGCCGCGATCAGGCCCTGCAGGCTCGCGCCGGCCCCCGAGTAGGTGCCGGCGGTGCGGGTGGCGTTGGGCGTGTTCGCGACCTGGCGGTTGTGGTAGGCGATGCCGGGGTTGGTGCCGAGGTACGCGTCGATCTTGCCGCTGGAAAGGGCCAGGTAGACGCTGTTGCTGTCCTGGAAGTACTTGACGGTGAGCTTCTTTCCCTCCTTGGCCAGCTTCGCCTTCCACTCCAGGAGGATCTTCTCCTGGTTGGTGCCGGAGCTGACGGAGACGGTCCTGCCGGCGAGGTTCTCGTAGTCGCCGTCGAAGTTCCAGGTGCTCTTCTTCGGCACGGTGAAGGCGAGGTTGTCCTGCCGGTAGGAGGCGAACTCGTACTTTTTCTTGCGCTCCTCGGTGTCGGTGACGTTGGAGAAGGCCACGTCGACCTTGCCGCTGTCGATGCCGACGAAGAGGTTCTCCCACGTGGAGTTCTTCACCTCGGGCCGAAGGCCGAGGACCGCGGCGACCAGGCGGCCGAAGTCGGGCTCGGCACCGGTGAGGGTCTTCTGGTCGCTGCCCACGTAGGCCAGCGGCGGGAAACCGGCCGGCAGGGCGCCGATGCCGATCGCCAGCTTGCCGCTCTTCCTGACGGCGGCGGGCAGTTCGGCGCTGATGGACTTGACCTCGGAGACCTTGATGGTGGTCTGCTGGGCGGCGCCGTTGGAGACCTGGCCGATGACGACCTCGCCGGACTTGGCGGCGGTGTCGGTGGAGGTGGCCGCGTCGCTGTCACCACCGCAGGCGGCGAGCCCGGTGGCCAGGGAGGCGACGGCGGTCGCCGCGGTGATGCCGCGTATCAGGCTGCGTCGGGTGAAGTGGGTGGGCATGGCCGTTCCTTGTCGCTGGAGGTGATGAGGGTGGAGTGGGGGGAGGTCGAGGGGGGCGGCGGGTCAGAGGACCTTGCTGAGGAAGTCCCTGGTCCGCTCGTGCTGGGGCTTGTCGAGGACCTCGGAGGGCGGGCCCTGTTCGATGATCTTGCCGCCGTCGATGAAGACGACCCGGTCGGCGATCTCGCGGGCGAAGCCGATCTCGTGGGTGACGATGACGAGGGTGGTACCGCTGGTCGCCAGGTCCCTGATGACGGCGAGGACTTCGCCGACCAGTTCCGGGTCCAGGGCGGAGGTGGGCTCGTCGAAGAGGATGACGCCGGGGCGCAGGGCCAGGGCGCGGGCGATGGCGACACGCTGCTGCTGGCCGCCGGAGAGCTGCCTCGGGTAGGCGCCGGTCTTGTCGGCGAGGCCGACCCGGCCGAGCAACGCCCGGGCGAGCTCACGGGCTTCGGGCTTGCCGAGCCGGCCGGTGGCGACCGGGGCGGCGGCCACGTTGTCCAGGACGGTCAGGTGCGGGAACAGGTTGAAGTTCTGGAAGACGAAGCCGATGCGGCCGCGCTGCGTGAGGATGGCCCGCTCGCTGAGCTCCTTCAGCCGATCGCCCTGCCGCTTCACGCCGATCAGCTCGCCGTTGACGCTGACGTAGCCGATCTCGGGCTTCTCCAGGTGGTTGATGACCCGCAGCAGGGTGGACTTTCCGGAGCCGGACGGACCGAGGATGACGGTGACCTCGCCGGGGCGGACGGTCAGGTCGACGCCGTCCAGCACCCGGTGGGTGCCGTACCACTTGTGCACGTCGTGCACCTCGACGGTGGCGGCCTCGACGTCCGCCAGGGCTTCGAGCGTCTCGGCGGTCATACGGCGGCCTCCTGGCGGATGCGGGCCCGCAGGTCGGTGAGACCGGTGCGGAGCTTCTGCAGCGGCGTCGGCGGCAGGCTGCGGGTGGCACCGCGGGCGTAGTGCCGCTCGACGTAGAACTGGACGACGGAGACGACGCTGGTGAGGATCAGGTACCAGACGGTGACGACCAGCAGCAGCGGCACGATGTCGCCGGGGTAGGTGGAGCCCATGGTCTGCGCGGAGCCGAACAGGTCGAGCAGGGAGACGTAGAAGACCAGCGAGGTGCCCTTGATCAGACCGATGAGCTGGTTGACGTAGTTCGGGATGATCGAGCGCAGCGCCTGCGGAAAAACGATCTTCCGGAACTGGTAGCTCTTCGGCAGGCCGAGGGCTGCTGCGGCCTCCTGCTGGCCCTGGTCGACGGAGAGGATGCCGCCGCGGACGACCTCGGCCGCGTAGGCGGCCTCGTTGAGGCTGAGGCCGATGACGGCGACGACCATGTCGGTCGCGAGTTTCGACTCGTCGAAGGAGAAGAAGGCCGGGCCGAAGGGAATGCCGACGCTCAACGTCTTGTACAGGGCACTGAAGTTGTAGAGGAGGATCAGCACCACGATGAGCGGGATGGAGCGCAGGGCCCAGACGTACGTCCAGCTGACCGCGCGCAGCACGGGGCTCTTCGACAGCCGGGCCAGGGCGAGCACGATGCCGCCGAGGAGGCCCAGCACCGCGCTGTAGGCGGTGACTTCGAGGGTGATCAGCAGGCCGTCGAGGATGGTGGGGCGCGCGAACCAGTAGCCCCAGCGGTCCCACTGGTAGAAGGGGTTGGTCACCAGCCCGTGCACGAACTGGGCGACCAGGACCAGCACGACCGCGGTGGCGATCCAGCGTCCGGGGCGCCTCAGCGGCAGAACTCGCTGGGCGGTGAGGGGTTTCGACGGTTCGTCGGCGGTGGCCGTCTCGGGGAGGGTGACGGTGGCGCCAGGGGGTTCACTCATGGTGGGCTCCGGCTGGGTGGGAACACTGCGGAAGCGCGGCGGCATGCGGGGGCGCACACGACGGCGAGGTACCGGGGGCGGGGGAGGACAACGGCACACCGACACGGGCGGTGTTCGTCAGGGGATGCGGGGGCTGCGGGGAGAGGTCAGCCCCGACAGCGGGCACAGCCCGGTGCGGTACACAGTGCGCTGTTCACGCGGAGCAGATCGACGGCACGATCGGCGACGAGAGGGTTCGGGTACGGCCGTACGCAGCCCTGCGGGCGGCGCATCGCCGTCCTGGGAGCTGCGTACATGGCGTCACCGTCACTGTTCCGGCCCTGTGGGCCTCGCGCTTACCGAAGTGTTTTCGGTCCGGTCGTCACCTGGGGCACCCCACCGCGGTGCGAGGGTTGCCGGTCAGCTAGCCAGGGCTTGTCGCTGACGCTCA
The DNA here is from genome assembly GCF_042870385.1 of Streptomyces sp. NPDC006602. NCBI lineage: Bacteria > Bacillati > Actinomycetota > Actinomycetes > Kitasatosporales > Streptomycetaceae > Streptomyces > Streptomyces sp. NPDC006602. Next base: position 670,424 of record NZ_JBIAHG010000001.1, read on the forward strand.
TGACCGTTCTGGGCCGTAGTTAAGACAATTGCCCGAACGAATGTCAACGCCGGTCCACCAGGTGGAACAGCTAATGGGCTGAGTGTGCCGTCCAGTCCAGGATCTGGACGGCTGCTCCGGCGGCCTCCAGGCCCTGGCAGCGGGCGTGGTGACGGCGTGCGATGCCGCCGAGGTCGAGCTGGCCGCCGAAGGCCGGGTGGGCGGCCAGGCGGCGGGCGTAGGCCCACAGGGTCGGGTGGTCGGCGATGCGCTGGACGGCGGAGGCGTCGAGGTGGTTGCGGTGCACGGTGTCGAGTTGGACCAGGGCGACCCACAACTCGACGTCGGCGGCGGTGATTTCGTCGCGGATCAGGTACGTGCGTCCTTCGAGCCGGCGTTCCAGGGCGCCGAGCGTTTCCAGCAGCGTGGTCAGTGCCATGTCACGTTCCACCGGCTCGCCACCGGCCGATCCGGCGCGCTGCGCGGCCTGTTCGATGCCCTGCGCGCACATCCGCTCGACCGCCTCGATCTCCGACTCCGCGCCGCACGGGTAGAGCGAGAGACGGCCCCCGCCAAACCGGCGGTCGAGGTCGCGCATGATGTCCGGGGCATGGGTGCTGACGATCCGCCCGGACCAGTCGTCGCTGAGCACCGGCGCGACGGCCGGACCGGTGTACCGGTGGGCGCTGGCCTCGAACAGCGGCCGCAGGGCCGAGTGGCCGCCCTCGGGGCAGTCGGGGACGGCCGGCAGGAAGGTGGCCGGACAGACGGTGTCCAGGCCCAGCAGGCCGTGCGTGATGGCGATGCGCAGGCCGTCGGGACAGGCGGTCGACAGATGGAGGCGGTAGCGGCCCGGAACGGCGTAGTGGCCGCTGCGCGCGTCCCGGCCGATCCTGCCCCGGAAGGCGGGCGCGGGTCGGTCGGAGGTGTGGGCGGCCAGCGGTGTGACGGTCATGACTCTCCCCGGGAGCGGGCGCGGACGTACGCGCGGCGGAAGCGACGTCGGGTGAGGGAGCGGGGCTCATCCGTGCGCGCCGGACGCGTAAGCCCCGCTCGCGGGGTGCCGCCGGCACGGGATGGCGCGGCTCAGCCCTGGGGGCCGATCGCGCTGCAGACACGCAGCAGATCGATGTGACGGCGGGAGGTCAGAAGAGGCGAACGGCTCACTCGGACGGTGACCGGCTCCAGGCGCCTCATATTTTCCCTACCTATTCACTAGGATTCCCTCAGTGAGTGTCGATCCGACCGACATCGGCGTCAAGAGGGCCGTCCCGCATCGCGGACGCCCCGATGGACGGCGGCCCCCGCTCGACACAGTCACCACACCCTTCCCACCAGTGACGTGCCCTTCGGGGCCATGGCGTAGGCGTTGGAGAACTCCGTTCCGGACAGCCGCGCCCCCGCCTCGACGGCCAGCAGGGCGCCGTCCCCGGTGTTGACGTCACAGCCGAGCGTCTTGGACTGGAACGCGCATCCCCCGGCGGCGAGCACCACGACCCCGGCCTCGATGCGGACGGTCGCACCGGTCACACGGTCGAGTGCCCGCGCCCCCGAGACGACTCCGTCGGCGTCGGTCAGGAGTTCCAGCGCCGGGGTGTGGTCGAGGATGCGGACGCCGAGCCGCCGTACCCGGGTCCGCTGCCGCCGCATGTACTCCGGCCCCTGGAGGTCGCCGCGCAGCTGACGGCCCTCGGGGACGTCGTCCACGTACCAGATGCCGGTGCCGACGGATGCGGTCGCTCCGCTCGCGCCCGTGTATCCCTTGTCGGCGAGGACGACGTCGGCTCCCGCCTGAGCGGCCTTGATCGCGGCCCAGGTGCCTGCGGGGCCACCGCCGATCACCAACACCTCGGTGGACAGGGCCTGTTCGGGTTCGGTGCTCGTCATGGCGTTGTGTTCCTGCACGTACACGGTTCAGGGTTTGAGACGGCCGGTGGCGAACATCGCGGCCGACCAGGCCGTCAGCGTCGCCGCCAGACCCCAGACCACGGCAAGGGCCCAGCCGGCGCTGACGTCGCCCTGGCCGAGGAACCCGATCCGCTCGACCTGGACCAGCCAGAAGACGGGGTCGAGGCGGCTCACGTAGTTCCAGAACGGCGGCAGTTGATGGACCGAGTAGAAGACACCGCCGAGAAAGCCCAGCGGCAGCAGGATGATCGACTCCATGGAGTAGACATGGTCGAGGGACTTGGCGTGACCGCCCGCGATCACGCCGACCTGCGCGGCGACCAGGAGCAGCCCGAGTGTGCCGAACAGCAGGACGAGAGGGCGGGCCGGGGCGCCGCCGTGGGTGAGCGGCAGGGCCACCGCCAGGACGCCCGCACCCACGACGACGCCTCGGGCGACGCCGGCGCCCACCAGTGCCGCGTTGATCTCCCACCACCTGAGCGGGCTCGCGAACACGTCGTTGATGTACTGGTCCCGGCGGGCCTCGAACAGGCTGGTCGTCCCGTTGAAGAAGCCGACGTTGACGATCGCCTGGGCGAAGAGGCCGGGCACGATGAAGCTGCCGTAGCCGACGCCGTCGATCGTGTCGACGTGCGAGCCGAGGGCCGATCCGAAGACCACGACGAACAGCACGGTCGACAGCACCGGTCCGACGACGCTGTAGCGCCAGATCGTGAGGAAGCGCAGGACCTCGCGCTCCAGGAGCCACAGGAACGGTGAGCGCTCTGCCCGGAAGGGCTCGTCGTAGGCCGGGAGGGCCGGGGTCTCGGTACCGCTCACGGGGCCACCTCCTCCGCCGTGATCACCCGGTCGTAGACCTCCGAGATGTCCCGGGCCGCGTACCGCTCCCGCAGCGAGGCGGCGGAGCCGCGGTCGACGATCCGGCCCGCGCGCAGCAGCGCGATCTCGTCGCACAAGGTCTCCGCCTCCTCCAGGTAGTGCGTCGTCAGCAGGACCGTGGTGCCTGCCGCGTTGAGGCCCTTCACGACGCGCCAGATCTCCGAGCGCAGTTCGACGTCGACGCCTGCCGTCGGCTCGTCGAGGATGAGCAGGCGGGGGCGGTGCATGAGGGCCCGCGCGAGGACGAGGCGCCGCTGCATGCCGCCGGACAGTTCGTAGGCGCGTTGGTCGGCCTTGTCGTCGAGGCGGAACAGGGCGAGCAGTTCGTCCGCGCGCCGGGCTGCCGCCTTCCGGCCGATGCCGTGGTACCCGGCGTGGTAGACGAGGATCTGCCGGATGGACAGGAACCGGTCGACGTTGATCTCCTGCGCGGCCAGACCCAGCAGTCTGCGGGCCTGACGGCTGCGGTGGTCGTGGCCGAAGACGGAGAGGCTGCCGGCGGTGGGGCGGACGATGCTGCACACCGAGCCGATGAGCGTGGTCTTCCCGGCGCCGTTCGGGCCGAGCAGCCCGAAGAAGGCGCCGTCGGGGATCTCCAGGTCGAGCCCGGCCACCGCGGTGAAGCCGTCCTCGTACGTCTTGCGCAGGCCCTCGACCCGCAGCGCGGGCGGACTCCCGCCGCTTCGGGAAGTGGAAGCGGCGGGAGTCGCGAGCGGGTCAGCCATGGGAAGCGGGCTGGCCGTGGGAAGCGGATCAGGCCCGGAAAGCGGGTCAGGCATGGAACTGGTTCGCGGGGACCGGAAGCCCGTAGTGCTCGCGCAGCGTCGTGCCCTCGTACTCCTCGCGGAACAGGCCCTTGCCGCGCAGGATCGGCAGCACGTGCTCGACGAAGGCCGCCAGGCCCGACGGCAGCGCGGGGGCCATGATGTTGAACCCGTCCGCCGCCCCGCCCTCGAACCAGGCGATGATCGTGTCCGCCACCTGCTCGGGCGTGCCGACGAACTCGAAGTGGCCGCGTCCGCCCCCGAGCCGGGAGATGATCTGCCGGACCGTCAGCTGCTCGCGCGCCGCGAGATCGATGATCAGGTCGGAGCGGCTCTGTGTGCCCTCCAGCTTCGGCTTCGCCAGGATGAAGTCCGGCAGAGGCTCGTCGAGTTCGAAGACCGAAGGCTCGGTCTCGAACACGGCGGCCAGCTGGCGCAGCCCGTACTCCGGGACGCGCAGCTCGTCGAACTGCCGTGCAAGCGCCCGGGCCTCCTCCTCGGTCGAGCCGATGTAGGGGACGATGCCCGGCAGGACGATGACGCCGTCCGGGTCGCGCCCCGCCGCCCTGGTCCGTGCCTTGATGTCGGCGTAGAAGTCGGCCGCACGCTCGTAGGTCGTGTGCGCGGTGAAGATGGCCTCGGCGTGGCGGGCCGCGAAGTCCTTGCCGTCCTCCGAGGAGCCGGCCTGGACGAGCAGCGGGTAACCCTGCGGCGGTCGCTCGACGTTGAGCGGGCCGGCCACCTTGAAGTAGCTGCCCTGGTGGCCGAGCCGGTGCAGGCGTGCGGGGTCGGCGTAGCGTCCGGCGGCCTTGTCCGCGACGACGGCCTCGGACTCCCAGCTGTCCCAGAGCGCCTTGGCGACCTTCAGGAACTCGTCGGCGCGGGCATAGCGCTCGGCGTGGCCGGGGCGGTCGTCGAGGCCGAAGTTGGCGGCCTCGTCGGCCCCTGCCGAGGTGACGATGTTCCAGCCGGCCCGGCCGCCACTGACATGGTCGACCGACGCGAGCCGGCGGGCGAGGTTGTACGGCTCGTTGTACGTCGACGACACGGTCGCGATGAGGCCGATCCTGCTGGTCGCCTGGGACAGCGCGGTCAGCAGTGTCAGCGGCTCGAGCTGACCCGGGGGCCGGAACTCGCCGGTGCCGATGAGGGCCGGGCCGTCCGCGAGGAACAGCGAGTCGAACTTGGCGCTCTCGGCCAGCTGTGCCAGCTCGATCCAGTGCCGTAGGTCGAAGTCCGCCCGGGGGTTGCTGTGCGGGAGCCGCCACGCCGCCTCGTGGTGGCCCGCCTCCATGAGGAAGGCGTTGAGGTGGAGCCGCCGCCGTCCCGCGCTCATGACGTGACCTTCAGCTTCGAGCTGTCGTAACCGGCCGGGAGGAGGTTGTCCGTGATCGACTTGACGTCGACCGTCTTGGTGATCTGGCCTGCCTCCAGGAAGGCGTCGGCGAGCTTCTGCTCCAGTTCGATGTCCGGCTGCTCCACCGGAGTCACCCGGTTCGAGTAGGCGGCCAGGGACGCCTTGGCGTCGGCCAGCGGGATGCCCTGCTCCTTCGAGAGCGCCTGCGCGTACTTGTCGGGGTTCTTGACGGCCCAGGCGAACTCTCGCGACAGCCTCTTCAGAACGTCCGTGAGAGCCGCACGCTTGGTCTTGTCCTTCAGTGACGTGTCACTGGCGACGTAGTAGCTGCTCGTCTGGTCGATCGGGGGTAGCCCCTTCACCAGGATCCGCGCGCCGTTCTTGACGGCGATCGCCGACTGGGGGTTCCAGATCGACCAGGCGTCCACCTTGCCGGTGTTGAACGCCGTGGCGCCGGCCGCCGGGTCGAGGAAGACCAGCTTCGCGTCCTTGGGCGTGAGACCGACGCTTTTCAGCGCGTTCAGGGCCAGACCGTGGGCCGAACTGCCCTGCGGGACAGCGATCCTCTTGCCCTTGAGGTCGGCGGCCGTCTTCAGCTTCGAGCCCTTCGGCACGATGATGTTCTCCACCGCCTGGTCGGGCGTGAGCGAGCGGTTGACGGCGACGACCTTGAAGCCGTACTCCTTCGCGGCGCCGGTGATCGGCGGTACGTCGCCGACGCTGCCGAGGTCGATGTCGCCCGAGGCCGCGGCCTGCACGAGCGGCGGGCCGTAGGTGAACCGGGCGAACTTCACCTTGTAGGGCGCGTTGTCGAACACGCCGGTGATCTTCGCCAGTTCCTGGCTGCCGTCACCGCCGTTGTCGCCGATGGTGAAGGTGTACTTGCTCCACTCGGGGTGCTTGGCGTCGCTTGCGTCGGCGGCGTTGCTCAGCGGCGCGGCGGTGTCCGACGATGATCCGCAGGCTGCGAGGGTGCCCGCCAGGGCGAGCGAGCCGACTGCGCCGATGAGTCTGGTGGTTCTCTTTCGCATGGGTTGTCGTGCTTTCTGTGCTGGGTGAGGGTGTTCGAGCAGGTCAGTGCTGGCCGGCGAGACCGAGGTCCGCCAGGAGCGTGGCGCGCAGTTCCTCGCGTGCGACGCTCGCCTCGCGGTCCGCGGCGGAGAGGTCCACCTGGTGCGAGGTGCCGATGCGGCCGTTGCTCATGACGACGATGCGGTCCGCCATGGCGATCGCTTCGTCGACGTCATGGGTGACGAGCAGCATGGCGGCGTGGTGCTTGGTCCGCAGCGCGCGTACGAGGTCGTGCATGCGCAGCCGGGTGATGGCGTCGAGGGCCGCGAACGGCTCGTCGAGCAGCACGAGTTCGGGCTCCGAGACCAGGGCCCGCGCGAGCGACACCCGCTGGGCCTCGCCGCCGGAGAGCTCCTTGGGCCATGCCTTCTCGCGGCCCGCGAGGCCGACCTCGGCGAGCACGTCACGGGCCCGCTGGTCCGCGTCGGGTCCGTGCAGGCCGAGCGTGACGTTGCGCAGGACGCGCTGCCACGGCAGCAGCCGGTCGGCCTGGAAGACGATCGCCCGCCGCGCCGGGACCTCCACGCGCCCGCCGTCGGGCCGGTCGAGGCCGGCGAGCAGCCGCAGAAGGGTGCTCTTGCCGCAGCCCGAAGGGCCGAGCAGGACCACCAACTCCTCGTCAGCGATGGTGAGGTCGAGGTGGTCGAGCACGACCCGGTCACCGAACCGACGGACCACCTGCTCGACGACGGCCCCGGTCTGACGGCGGGGCTCCGTCGCAATCGTGCTGCTCATGACGCCTCATAACTGGGTCGCCACCGCAGCAGCACCCGCTCGAGAGCCCGGACGAACTGGTCGGCGAGCAGACCGAGGAGCGAGTAGATCACCAGCCCCACGAAGACCTGGTTGGTCTGGAGATACGTCTGCCCCTGAGTGATGAGAAAGCCAAGTCCCTTGTCGGCGTTGACCGTTTCGGCGGCGACCAGGCCCAGGACGCTGTACGCGAGGGAGAACCGGAGGCCGACGAGGAACCCCGGCAGGGCTCCGGGCACCAGCACGCGCGTCACCAGTCGCCAGGTGCCCGCGCCCGTCGTGCGCGCCATCTCGATCAGCCGCTGGTCGACACCCCGGATCGCGGCGAACAGGTTGAGATACATGGGGACGCCGGCACCGAAGGAGATCAGCAGCACCTTCGTGAGCTCGTCGATACCGAACCACACGATCATCAGCGGCAGCACCGCGAGGAGGGGGATGGTGTTGAGCACCTGCACGACGCCGTTGAACAGGTACTCACCGCTGCGCAGCAGCCCACCGAGTACCCCCGTGACGATGCCCACTGTCAGACCGATCGCGAGACCGATGCCGGCCCGCTGCAGCGAGATGGCCACGTCCGGCCCGAGGACGCCCTGTTGCCAAAGATCGGCGGCGGAGTTCACGATCGACGTCGGCGCGGGGGCGTAGGTCTTCGACACCACTCCGGCCTGTGCGAGCGCCTCCCAGGCGAGGAGGATCGCGACCGGGGTCGTGTAGATGCCCAGCGGCCAGCGCAGGCGCTCGCGGAGTGTGCTGAGTGGCGCCCGGCGACGGGCGTCGCGCGGCAGGAACACCTCGCGTTCCCGCGCGCCCGTCGTCGCGGCGGCCGGCCCCTCGGTGACGGCAGGCGCCTTCAGGCTGAGCTCGGTCATGCCGCCACCGCCAGCACGCTGCTGTAGTGCGAGGCGTCGCCGACCAGTTGCTCGCTGCGGCGGCCGTCGACACCGGTCGGCACCTCTCCCGCGACAGTCACCCGGTTGAGGCGGCGCGGGTGGTCGTCGTAGTTGTCCACCGCGTAGTGCTGGGTGATCCGGTTGTCGAAGATCAGCAGCTGGTTCGGGGACCAGGTCCAGCTCAGGATGTTCTCCGGACGGGTCACGTACGACTGGAGGACCCGCAGCAGATCGGCCGAGTCGCTGCTCGACAGGCCGACGATCCGCTTGGCGAACCCGCCGATGAACAGCCCGCGTTCGCCAGTGAGCGGATGGACTCGCACGACCGGGTGCTCGGCCTCGTAGGGCGTCGAGACGAAGGCCCGGTCGTACTCCTGTCGCTGCGCCGTCGTGGCTGCGGAGCGGGCGTAGTCGTACTGGTTGGTGTGCACGACGCGCAGCGAGTCAGCGAGGGCGCGCAGCGGTTCGGGCAGGTCGCGGTAGGCCGTGGCCGCGTTCGCGATGAGCGTCTGGCCGCCGTACGGCGTGGTCACGATGGACCGGAGCGTGGTGAGCTGCGGCGGGTTGACCACGAAGGTGACGTCCGTGTGCCACTCGTTGGCCTTGGACGTCTCACTGTCGACGGCGAGGACATTGGTCGTGCCGTCGGCGGCCGGCACGTTGGGGTGGGCGGTGGTGAGTTCACCGAACCACCCGGCCACACGCTCCTGACCGGCGCTGTCGAGGTTCACGTGGTCGAACACGATCGCCTTGTGCTCGTTGAGGGCGTCACGCAGCGCCGTGACCGTCGAGTAATCGGGTGGCGCCGCGAGGTCGACCCCCTCGACGACCGCGCCGATGCGGCCGGTGAGCTTACGGATGGATACAGGCATGAGGGGATCCCTCCCGGACAGATGGGCACACCAAGGGGTGCCGGGGAACGGGGAGTCGAGTGAAGGGGGTTGGGTACTGCGCGGGGCTGATCGACCACGCGGAACACCGGACTGGGCCGGCCGGAGAGAAGACGCGTGGTCGCAGGACCGCTACAGCCGCGTTCTCAGCGACCGCGTCGGCGTGCGCGAACAGGCTCCCGGCTCATACGAGAAGGAGATGAGCGGAGAGGGGAGCCCTCAGGAGGTGGATACGACGATCCCTTGCCGCGTCAGCGACAACAAAACGCGCTGGAGACGTGCGCCAGATCGATGTGGCGCCGCCGAGTGAGGTCCACGCGCGGGTTCATAAGACGGGAGTTCAGCAGAGGTCCACCACGTCGGTCAATGGCTTTCCGGACAGGTCTTGCATTGCGGACACAAAGAACTTCTCCGCGTGTTCGTGGAGGTCGCACAGGCCGCGGCGCTTGCCCCTGACACCGGTTGGCGGCCATCGACGCCGAGATCGACCGCCTCACCGGCCTGCGCACCCGCCTCGCACGGCAGACGGGACGGACCTGAGCCTTGGTACGAGGCATTCTCGCGGCTCGATCCCACCGGGGGCCGGACTCACCAGCAGCCGTGGCCCAGGCCCGGCGCGACACGGCGGCATTCCAATGAGCCCCGCCCACCGAGGCCCCACACGACGGCGGGGCCTCGATACGGTTATGGCCTGCGGTGCGTCGGCACTACGCAGTGGGCGCCGCGCTGCCGGTGAGCGCTCGCAGGGTCAGCGTGGGGCGAGGAGCCGTCCCGCGTTCTGCAGGACGTACCGTGCCACGTTCGTGCCGAGCGTGATCCCCGCCTCGTCGGCCGACCTCGTGTGGATGCCGGAGAAGACCCGGGCGTCCACGTTCTCGTCCGAGAGCTGCTTCCAGATGGTGTAGGTCCGGGTCACCCCGGGCGCGGTGGGGCTGGTCAGGTCGAACGGGGCGGTACGGGGCCCGACCAGCACCGACAGCACGGTCTGTGCGGCGCCCGCGTAGGTGTTGTGACCGCTCGGATAGTCCGGATGTGCGGGCGTGGTGTGCAGCGGCGTCCAGTCCGGGTCGGGGTCGATGGTGCCGGTGCGGATCGCGGTGACGGGACGCCAGCGTTCGTAGGCGTACTTGCTGTCGGAGGTGGCGATCTGTGTGTCCACCAGCGCCACGTGGAAAAGCGCGACCAGCCGCGCCTGCCCGGCGATCCCCTGGTCCGTGCGCGAGAGCGCCACCCGCAGCGGCTCGGTGTAGAGGGTGAGGGAGGAGCCCAGCCAGAAGGTGGCCGTCTCGGTCTGGTGGGCGCTGCGCACCGCGCTGTCCGCGGCGCCGTACGCCCGCACCTCCGCGAGGTCGGCGGCGTAGCGCTCGGAGTCCAATGCGGGCGGCGGGCCGAGCCGGAACTGGCTCTGAGTTCTGAGCAGGAACGGCTTGGCCAGACGATTGCCGTACTGGGCCGCCGGTGCGTACGCGGGCGGCGTCGGCTGCCACACGCCCGGCGCCGCGGGCTTCACGGGATAGGGCGCGTTGACCGAGGCAGAGTCCAGGCCGTCGCCCTCCCTCGACTTCAGGACAAGATCGGCCTGCTTCTCCCCCGCCGCGACACCCCGCTCCTCAGCCGGGCCATCGGGGATGGCGTCGAGGGTCTCCTTGTACGTCGCGTCGAGCTGCTCCGCACGGCTCGGGACCAGCGTCACCAGCGCACGGTGTACGGCCCCGGCGAGCGCCGCCTCCTGATACGCGCCGCGCTCGACGCCCGTCGGTACGCTCCGGGTGGCCCTGGCGGCCGCGAGCCAACTGACGGCCCACGTACGGCTGTTGGTGATCTGGGTAGATGCCCCGGCCGTCGCGATGGTCTCGGCGGTGGCGTCGTACCAGGCGAGGGACGTGGACGTACGGCCGGCCGCCGAGGCCTGGGGAACGGCGACGGACGCGGTCAACAGCGCCGCCGCACCCAGGACTACGAGGGCGGGCCGCAATCTGGTCGAACTCACGTGATCTCCTTCGGTTGAGCCCACCTCGTGGGCGGCGGAGCGGAGTTCGGCGACAAAGGCGTCACGGTCCGCGTCCGGGGCACGGAAGCCGGAGATGTCGATGACGGGCAGGGCTGCGGATTGGGCCATGGGAGGTTCCTTCACGGCAGGGCGGACGCGCGCGCCTCACAACCAGGCCCGAGTGAGGGCTGGTTGCGGGCGAAGGAAAGCAGCAGGCAGAAAGAGAAGAGCGAGATCGCGAGCCGTCGAACGGCGATCAGCAACAGACCTGGTCGAACTGGTCGGCGCGGCGGCTCGCCCAGAACGGGTCGAGCAGCACCGTGCGTGCCGTGCCAGTGGTCTCCATGGCCGGATCAAAGCACACCCAAAAAGATGCGTCCACCATGCGTCCCAGCGGGCGAGACGCTCCAGCGCCCATGGTCGACCTTGACATTCACAGGGGCGGACGACACACGTTGAACGGGAAAGTTGCTGACAGGCGGAGGGTCTGATGCACGTACTGGGCGCGGCACCGCAAGGTGCGTGCACTGGTGCGCGGCTGATCACCCGGCGGCACGTCGACTACTGCCGCACCTCCTCCGCCGCTTCCGTACACACCTGACCGTTCCTAAAGACTGAGTGGGAGTGATACACCGGCACCACCCTGCGCGAGAACCTCGGCCTGCGCGCACCGTTCCTAAAGACTGAGCGGGAGTGAGTCCTGTTGCCAGGATTCATGCTCAGCCGAACGCTCCGAACGGTGTTGGGCGTTCTGGTTGCCCGCGTTCACTCCGCAGTCCGGCGGCACGGATCGTGTCCGTGGTCCGGGAACGGGAGGGCGGGGTCCCTCACGCCCACAGACACGCCGGTCGGCCTGGACGGTCCGATGCCCGTGCACATCGCTCTGGTGTGCACGGGGCGGTGCCGTCCGTCGCCGGATCGGGTGTCCTTGGGCGCGCCGTCCGATCGCCACGGCGGCAGCCTCGTGGCGAGTCGTCTTCCTGTGGTCGTGGGTGAGGGGTTTCTGCCAGTGCTGGGCGCCCCACTTCGAGGTGTAGGCCGGGTCGACCGCGATGGTGGCGATTCCGGTCTCGTCGGTCATGGAGGTCAGCCGGGCGCGGAGCCTGCCGGTGGGCATGCCGGAGATCAGCTGCCGGAACCGTTTGCGGCGGCCGTGTTTCTCGCGGGTCTTCTCCGCGCTGAAGTCGAGGTCCTCCACCGCGATGGCCTTCACGCCGCAGGTCCTGGCCCAGTGCAGCAGCCGGGTGAGGGCATGGCGGACCTGGGCGTCACGGTGCTGGGCGGTACCCGTAAGGTCGAAGAAGTAGCGGCGCGGGTGACCGATGGGGTTGCCGTGGACATCGAGGCGCCAGGCGGCCAGGTGGTCGGCGTTCATGTCGACGCCGATCACACCGGTGGCGAGGGCGGTGGCCATCGGGATGGTCCGGGCTGCCGGGATCTGCCAGGAGGCCGTCAGGTACCAGCGGCCACGGGCCACATCCAGGTGGATGCGGTAGGCCACCGCCCGGTTCGCCTCGACCCGGTCCGCCCACTCCTGGCCCCGGTGCGGGAAGCCGACCCGGCAGGCGAGCACGTACCGGCCGTGTGGCGCGTTGGCCAGCTCGGCGAGCGGAGCCGGGAGTTTGATGCTGACCTCGCCGTCCGGGCTGACACGGATCGTCTCGTTCCCGTACCGCTTCCCGGACTCGCCGTCGGCCTGCAGGAACCACCGCTCAGCTTCCCACCGCTGACGCCACTGGGCCTCGGTGAGCTGGGCTGCGGGCAGATGGTGCCGGGTGCGGGCCAGCTGTTTGCCGCCCCGCACCACGTGCACGATCCCGGCCTCACGGTCGGCCCGCTCGCGCTCCAACCGCTCCTCCAGCGCGTGCAGACGGCGGGACTTGGCGTGCCACTCCCGCTGACTGCGGTAGCCGCCCGGCGCCCTCTTCGAACCCTTCTCCCCCACCGGCAGCGACAGCCGGTGCGCGATCGTACGGACCCCCGCATCAAGAGACTGGATGTGGGCGAACTGGCAGCGGCGGGCGAGCGCCCACTGATCATGCGTGGCCTTGGTGATCGACCCGGCCCAGCGAGACGACGACACCGGCGTCAGACCCCGCTTACGGGCCGCCCACGTGTCCGCGGAGTGCTCCAGCCCATCCGCGCACCGCGCCCTCAGATCACCGGAGGCGAGCGAGCCGAGGTGCGCGCCCACCAGCGCGAGCACCTTCTCATCGGCGGGCGCGAGCTGCTTCAGCCGGGTGCGGACCGCCACCCCCGAGGGGCCGGGCACGACAAACGACTCCGCAAGCTCACGCAACCCGCCCACCCCACATCCCCCATGCAGCCGCTCGGAAACCCGCTCATCACAACCAACGAGCGCCACCCGGAAAGGTCACACATTCGACGGACGAACTCTGATTCCCCTCCCGGGACAGCATCACCCAGCCGCCGAACAGGACCCTCCGTGCTCACTCCCACACGTCAGAACGCACTCGTGCTCAGTTACACCCCAGCAGTTCTCAACCCCTCACCCACCGGTCCGCACCGGACCGACGACAGGCGGGCTGAGCCCCCGGGACGGCCCTTGTACACATGACTGACAAGAAGCTGTCACACACGGACCGGAATGCGGGTTGGACCGACGCCCGTTCTGAACTGACATGACTGTTGGAGTAGCGCTCAACGCGTCCGACGCGCCGAACCAGGTCGACGCCACCGTACAACTGGCTCAGGAGGCCGCGGAGTCCGGTCTCACGTCGGCCTGGTTCGGGCAGACCTTCGGCGCCGACTCGCCCCAGCTCGCGGCGATCGCCGGGCGAGCCGTACCCGGACTGCAGGTCGGCACCTCCGCGATCCCCGTCTTCGGCCGCCACCCGCTGTTGGTCTCCAGCCAGGCCCAGACCGCCCAGGCCGCGACCCACGGCCGCTATCACCTCGGTCTGGCTCTGGGCACGAAACTGCTGACGGAGACGGGCTTCGGCCTGCCTTTCGAACGACCCATCGCCCGGCTGCGCGAATTCCTCACCGCGCTGCGGCAGTTGACGGAGACCGGCACGGCCGACTTCCACGGTGAGCTGCTCACCGCGACCACCCCGATCCCTGCGCGGGTACCGGGTGCCGAGAGCGGTGTCCCCCTGCTGGTCGCCGCGATGGGGCCGCAGGCGCTGCGGGTCAGCGGCGAACTGGCCGACGGGATCCTGCCCTACCTGGCGGGACCGCGCGCTCTGGCGGACCACATCGTGCCCGCCCTGACCGCTGCCGCCGAGGCAGCCGGCCGCCCCGCGCCCAGGATCGTGGCCCTGGTGCCCGGCGTGGTCACGGACGACGTCGACGCGGTGCGGGCCAAGGCCACCGAGAACCTCGCGTTCTACGAACAGATCCCGTCCTACGCGCGGGTCATCGAACTCTCCGGTGGCCGGCGGGCCGCCGACCTGGCCGTGATCGGTGACGAGAAGACGGTCGAGGCCGAGGTGCGCCGTTACCGCGAAGCCGGCGTCACCGAGGTCGTGTTCTCGGGCACCGAGATCGCGGGAGAGGCCGACCGCCGACGCACCTGGCGGCTCCTCGGCGAAGTGGCCCGCTGAGCACGCCTGTCGAACCGATGGCCCGACCAGCCCCCTGAACCCGTGACGAAGGAGAACCCATGACCACCGAGGTCACCACAACAGACCTCCACGCCTTCACCGAGACCTGGCTGGAGTGGCACCGCGCCCAGGAGGCCCGGCTCGCCGCCCCGCACGGGTTCCTGGCGATCACCGGCCTGCACTGGCTCGAAGACCGGCCACAGCGCTTCCCGGACGCGCCCGGCGCGTGGCGCACCGGCCCCGAGGGCGTCGTCGTAGACCTCGACGACGGCGAGGAACTGGCCGTCGACGGGACGCCGGTGCGCGGTGAACACCGCTTCGGCGTACTTCCCGAGCGCGGCGGCGTCGACGCCGTCTGGGGAGACGCCGTCATCGAGGTCGCCAGGCGCGGCGGCCACGACATCGTGCGCCCCCGGCACCCGGACGCGCCGCTGCGCACGGCCTTCACCGGCACGCCCGCCTACGCCCCCGACCCGCGCTGGGCCGTGACGGGCCGTTACATCCCCTTCGACACACCGCGGCCGACCACCGTGGGCGCCGCGGTCGAGGGCCTTGAGCATGTCTACGACGCTCCGGGCAGGGTCGAGTTCGAGCTGGACGGGCGCCGGCTGTCGCTGACCGCGTTCCCGGGACATGGCCCGGGCCGGCTGATGGTGCTGTTCACCGACGCGACCTCCGGAGTCACCACCTACGCCGCCAACCGGAGCCTGGTCCTCGAACCGCCCGCCGCCGACGGCACGGTCGTCCTGGACTTCAACCGCGCCGGGAACCTGCCGTGCGCGTACACGGACCTGGCCACCTGCCCGCTGCCTCCGGCCGAGAACCGGCTGCCGGTGGCCATCGAGGCCGGTCAGAAGATCCCCCGCGAGCGCGGCGGCTCCTGAAGCCGGACGCACTCTCGCCCCGGACTCCTCTGAAAAGGCGTCCTTTTGCGCCATTGACGTACGACAAGACCGCTCCGTACGATCACGAACGGCATTGAGTGTCAGCGTCAAGCCCTGGCTCGCTGATCGGCAACCCTCCCACGCGGTGGGGTGCTCCAGGTGAAAGCCCGGCGGGATCACCGACGATCTCCGCAAGCGCGTGGCCCCGTGACCGGGGCCGGACATGTGGAGGACCGATATGCGGCACGGTGGTGACCTCAGCGCCCGCTTCGTCGGCGCCACCGTGTTCTCCCGGCTCTCGCGTCGGCGCCACATCGACCTCAAGCGCTCGACCAGCTGTCTCTGTCAGGCCTGACGAGCCTTCCCGCCGCTGGTCGCGGTACGGCATCTGCCGTCGCCGCACCCGCCTGCGCCTGCGCCTGATCTCCGTTTCCCCCTGATCCCCGTCTGCACAGCGCTCCCCGGCACCGGCGTCGCGCCGACCGGGGCCGCACACCCACGCACGGCCGTGCCCTGCACCACACCCGTGCCTGGTGACACGAGTAGGAGAAGCCCTCCGTGACTGCACTTGTCGATGTCAGAACCTCCCGGTGGGCGGCATTGACCGCCCTGGTGACCACCAGTGTTCTGCTGACCGCCTGCGGCTCCGGCGGCGGCGATTCCGGCAGCGGCACCGGACAGCCCAAGTCCGGCGGCACCCTGAGCTTCGCGGTGGGTTCGGACGCCGGCTGCGTGGATCCGCAGCAGGTCGCCAGCAACGAGACCATCTACTCGGTGCGCCAGATCGTGGACTCACTGACGGACCAGGATCCCAAGACCGGCAAGATCGTGCCGTGGCTGGCGAAGAGCTGGGACATCAGCTCCGACGCCACGACGTTCACCTTCCATCTGAGGTCGGGCGTCACCTTCAGCGACGGCTCGAAGCTGACCGCGCAGGTGGTCAAGGACAACTTCGACGCGGTGCCGGAACTCGGCGCCCTGGGGACGCTCGCCGAGGGCTATCTGAGCGGCGTCAAGAGCACCACGGTGGTCGACCCGCTCACCGTCAAGGTGACCTTCAGCCAGCCCAACGCCCAGTTCCTGCAGGCCACTTCGACCCACTCGCTGGGGATCGAGTCGTCGGCGAGCGTGAAGAAGACCCCGCAGCAGAAGTGCAGCGACGGGGTGATCGGGTCCGGGCCCTTCGTGCTGAAGCAGTACGTGCAGAACCAGTCGGTCACCCTGGCCAAGCGCGCGGGATACGCGTGGGGTTCCTCGCGGTGGAGCAAGAAGGGCGAGGCGTACCTGGACAAGCTGGTGTTCAAGGTCGTACCGGAGGCGGGTGTACGGGCGGGCAGTCTCCAGTCCGGTCAGGTGGACGCGATCAGCAGCGTCGGCAAGGCCAACGAGGCGGCCCTCAAGGGCGGTCAGGTCAGCCTCCAGCGACGGGCCAACCCCGGCGTCGTGTTCGGCCTCGGGCTCAACAACTCGCGGCCGCTCCTGCAGGACGCGAGGGTGCGCCAGGCGATCCTGTTGGCCGTCGACCGTCAGCAGATCGCCGACACCGTCTTCCCCACCGGCACCCAGGCGGCGACCAGCGTCCTCGCGCACACCACGCCCGACTACACCGACCTCGCGTCCGGTCTGACCTTCGACGCGGCCAAGGCCAAGTCCCTGCTGGATGTGGCGGGTTGGAAGACCGGCAGCGGCGGCATCCGCGCCAAGGACGGCAAGAAGCTGAGCCTGACCATCAAGTGGTTTCCCAACGCGGCCACCAACCAGCCCGCGCTGGAGCTGATCCAGCAACAGCTCAAGGCCGTCGGTGTTGACGTGGTCCTCAAGCAGCTCCAGGTCACACAGTTCGCCCCGACACTCCAGTCGGGTGACTACGACGCGGTGTGGGGGAACGTGACCCGTGCTGACCCGGACATCCTGCGCAGCTCCTTCTCCACCAAGCTGGCCAACTTCTACCGCGTGCCGGCGAGCTCCCTCGACACGGCGCTGTCCGAGCAGGCCGCAACCGTCGACGCAGCCAAGCGCAAGCAACTGGTCACCCAGGCCGAGCAGTTGCTGGTAAAGAACGCCTACTACGTGCCGGTCGTCGAGCTCCAGACCCAGCTGGGCGTGGCGAAGAAGGTGCACGACCTGAACTTCGACGCCTCAAGCCGGATCCAGCTGCACGACACCTGGATCGGGTAGCGCATGCGCCGCTATGTGATCAAACGACTCGCCCAGGCGGTCGGAGTGCTGTGGGCGGCGTACACCGTCTCGTTCCTGGTGCTGGACTATCTGCCGGGTGACCCGGTCACGGCGATGGCCAGTGCCGGAATGGACTCGGGGCAGGTCGACCCGCAGCAGATCGCCGCCCTGCGGCACGAGTACGGCTTCGACAAGCCGGTGCTGGCGCAGTACGCCGAGTACCTCGGCCGGGCGGTGCGCGGGGACTTCGGCGACTCGGTGTCCACCGGCCGCCCGGTCACCTCGACGCTGGCCGACGCGCTGCCGCAGACCTTGCAGTTGACCGGCGCGGCCCTGCTGCTCGCGGTGCTCCTCGGCGGCGGTCTGGCGGTGCTGGCGACCTACACCGCTCAGCGCTGGCTGCGGCAGCTGCTGCTGTCGCTGCCGCCGCTGGGGGTGTCCGTCCCGACGTTCTGGGTGGGGCTGCTGCTCGTCGAGACGTTCTCCTTCCGGCTGCACTGGTTCCCCGCGTTCGGCAACGACGGCTTCAAGGGGCTGGTGTTGCCGGCGCTGACTCTGGCGGTGCCGACCGGTGCGCAGATCGCCCAGGTGCTCGCCAAGAGCCTGCTCACCGCACTGGACCAGGCGTATGTGGAGACCGCGCGGGCCAAGGGTGCCGGCCGGTGGCGGGTCCATCTGCGGCACGCGCTGCGCAACGCGTCCCTGCCCGCGCTGACAGTCGTCGGCCTGCTGGTGGGGCAGCTGATCGCCGGTTCGGTCGTCGTCGAGACGGTGTTCTCCCGCGACGGCCTCGGCCGCGTCACCGCGGCGGCGGTCACGGCCCAGGACATCCCGCTGGTCCAAGGGGTGGTGGTGTTCGGGGCGCTGATCTTCGTGACGACGAACCTGGTCATCGACCTGGTCTATCCACTCCTCGACCCGCGGATCGTCGTGTCCTCGGGCAGAAGGGCGGCACTCGCATGAGCCAGAGCCTCGTCGACGACCCCACCGAGGCGGCACTGGGACTGGCCCGCCCGGTCGAGACGGGGCCAGGGCCGGAGCCGGGACGCCGCGTGGACGTACGGCGGCTGCTGCGCTTCGTGGTGCGCCGCCCGGGCCTGCTGCTGTCGGTGGCCGTCCTCGTGCTGGTGGTGCTGGCCTCGTTCCGGCCCGGCCTGTTCACCTCGCAGGACCCGCTGAAGGGCGTGCCGTCGCAGAACTTCCGCGCTCCGAGCGGCAGTCACTGGTTCGGCACCGACGAGCTGGGCCGCGATGTGTTCTCCCGGGTCGTCCACGGCGCCCAACTGTCCCTGAAGGCAACGCTGATCGCCGTGCTGGTCGCCTTCGTGGTCGGCGGGCTGCTCGGGGTGGTCGCCGGGTTCGTGGGCCGCTGGGTGGACGACGTGCTGATGCGCTTCGTCGACGTGCTGCTGTCCATCCCCGCGCTGTTCCTGTCCCTGGCCCTGGTCACCGCGCTCGGCTACGGCACGGTGAAGGTGGCGGTCGCGGTCGGCATCGCCAGCGTCGCCGCGTTCGCCCGGGTGGCGCGCTCGGAGGTGCTGCGGGTACGGCAGGCGGTGTTCGTGGAGGCGTCGCGCGCGAGCGGGGCCCGCTGGTACTCGGTGCTGGGCCGGCATGTGCTGCCCAACGCGGCGGGCCCGGTGATCGTCCTGGCCACCCTCGACTTCGGCTCCTCCATCCTGGCCGTGTCGGCCCTGAGCTTCCTCGGTTACGGCGCTCCCCCGCCGGCCCCGGAGTGGGGCACGTTGATCTCCGACGGCCGCAACTACCTCGCCAACGCCTGGTGGCTGACCGCGCTGCCCGGACTGGCGATCGCCACGACCGTACTGGCCACCAACCGCATCGCCCGGGCCCTGGACGGCGAATGGTCCCGGCAGCGATGACCGACGAACGCGAGAGGGGTGAGGATGTGACCACACCACTGCTGGAGATACGCGGCCTGTCGGTGTCGTACCGCACCCGGGGAGGCACGGTCGAGGCCGTCCGGGGCGTGGATCTCGACGTGTGGCCGGGACAGGTGACGGCGGTGGTCGGCGAGTCCGGCTCCGGCAAGAGCACGACCGCGCACGCGATCACCCGGCTCCTGTCGGCGAACGGCCGTATCGACGCGGGCACGGTCCGCTTCGGCCGGCACGACCTGGCCAGCCTGTCGGAGGCGGAACTGCGCACCGTACGGGGAGCGCGGATCGGACTGGTCCCGCAGGATCCAACGGTCTCCCTCAACCCGGTCAAGCGGATCGGCGACCAGGTCGCCGAGGTGCTGCGCATCCACGGTCTGGCAACTCGCCGATCGGCTCCCGCCGAGGCGGTCGCCGTGCTGGACCGGGCCGGGCTGCCCGACGCGGCCGTCCGGGCCCGGCAGTACCCGCACGAACTGTCCGGCGGCATGCGGCAACGCGCCCTGATCGCCATCGCCATCGCCGCCCAGCCCGAGCTGATCATCGCCGACGAACTCACCAGCGCGCTCGACGTCACCGTCCAGCGGGTCATCCTCGACCATCTCCAGCGCCTCACTGAGGAGTCGGGTACCGCGGTCCTGCTCGTCACCCACGACCTCGGGGTCGCCGCCGACCGGTCCCAGCGGCTGGTGGTGATGTCCCAGGGCAAGGTCGTCGAGGCGGGCCCCACCCGCGACATCCTGGCCGACCCGCAGGACGCCTACACCCGGCACCTGCTGGCCAGCGCCCCGAGCCTGACCACCGCCCGGCCCCGCACCCCGGCCGCCGTCCCCAAGCCGGATACGGCGCCCCTGGTCGAAGTCCGCAACCTGGTCAAGGAGTTCAGGCTGCCCCGCACCGGGGACGGGCCCCGTACCCTGCGCGCGGTCGACGACGTGAGCTTCACCCTTCACCGGGGCCAGACCCTCGCCCTGGTCGGCGAGTCGGGCTCGGGCAAGTCCACCACCGCCCGCCTGGTGCTCCGCCTCGCCGACGCGACCGCCGGACAGATCCTCTTCGACGGCACCGACGTCACCACTGCCAAGGGCGCCCAGGCCAGGCAGCTGCGCCGCCGCGCCCAGCTCGTCTACCAGAACCCCTACGCCTCGCTCGACCCCCGCTTCTCCATCGCCGAGGTGATCACCGAACCGCTGCGCGCCTTCAAGGTCGGCGACCGTACCTCGCGGCTCGCCCGGGCCCGCGAACTCCTCGACCGGGTGGCCCTGCCCGCCGCGACGCTGGAGCGCCGCCCGGCGGAACTGTCCGGCGGGCAGCGGCAGCGCGTGGCCATCGCCCGCGCCCTCGCCCTCTCCCCCGACCTGGTGGTCTGCGACGAGCCGGTCTCCGCGCTCGACGTGTCCGTGCAGGCCCAAGTCCTGGACCTACTCGCCGAGTTGCAGGCCGACACGGGGGTGGCATACCTGTTCATCTCCCACGACCTGGCCGTCGTACGGCAGATCGCGCACCAGGTCGCCGTCATGCGGGCCGGCCGCGTCGTCGAGACAGGCCCGCCGGAGGAACTGTTCACCCGCCCCCGCCACGAGTACACCCGCGAACTGCTCGCGGCGATTCCCGGAGGCCGCGTCCCCACCCCCGCCGCCGAGACCACCACGAGCTGAGGACCACGGTCGCATGAGCACACCCACCATCACCTCACTGGCCTTTCTCACCCCGGGCAACTTCGCCGACGACGACCCCTACACCGGCCTGGAGGAGACCCTCCAGCTGTTTGAATACGGCGAACGGCTCGGCTACGACGGTGCCTGGATCCGCCAGCGCCACCTCGAACACGGCGTCGGCTCGGCGGCGGTGTTCCTCGCCGCGGCCGGCCAGCGCACCGAGCGGATCGAGCTCGGCACCGCGGTCATCCCCATCGGCTACGAGAGCCCCTTCCGCCTCGCCGAGGACCTGGCACTTGCCGACGTACTGTCCCGGGGCCGCCTCCAGTCGGCTTCAGCACCGGCATGCCGCACGCCGAACTGAGCTGGGACAAAAGCCAACTTCCTCACCCTTGGCCGTCCAGCCGTCACCACGTGCGTTGACTTCGACTCGCACAAGTCTGCCTTTCGAAGACTGATCGAGGGTCCGAGTCGAGTCAGACGGATTCAAGTAGGGCCAACCGGCATGGAACTTGAACTTGAGAATGGGCAGGTCAGCTGATCAGAAACACACTCCAACGGGCGGAGCTGCATCCAGGTTGCGTGCCTCCTGCTCGGCCATCAGGCCGCGCGGGAGGCACGCTTTCGAGTGGCCGGCTTGTGGGCGGGGCACGCTGAGCGGCCGCCGTGGTGACGATCGGTTGACCGCTCATTCCGGAGGCGACCGAGCCTCCGACGGTTTCGCGAAGGCAGGCCACAGTGATCAACAGACGAGACGTATTGCGGGCAGGCACCCTCAGCGCCCTCGGCGCCGGGGCGGTGGCTCTGAAGGCGTCGCCCGATGCGGCTGCGGCAACCGAGGCAGCAAAGTCGGTCAGCCGTCGGGACTGGGAGCGGCTGGCTGCGTCACTCTCCCCCGGCGCCACCCTCTACCGGCCGCGAAACCCGGACTACCCTCCGCTGGCGATCCCGTTCAACCACCGGTACGCCGGGATCCACCCCGCCGGAATCGTCGCCTGCGCCACCACAAGGGACGTACGCGAGGCGATCCGCTGGGCCCGCGCGGTGGGGCTGCCCGCCGTGCCTCGCACCGGGCTGGGACACAACTACGCCGGCCACTCCACCACCACGGGCCTGCTGCTCAACATGAGCCGGATGAAGAGCATCGTGTCCACTCCGCAGCGGAGAGCCGCCCGTGCTCGGGCATACGGGCCGATCAAGGTCGTCCACGACGCGGGCACCGTCACCGTCGGGGCCGGGGTCACCAACGGCGACCTGCACCCGCTGCTCGAGGACCAGGGCACCTTCGTACCGACCGGCCGCTGCCCCTCGGTCGGGGTCGCGGGACTGGTGCTGGGCGGAGGTATCGGCTTCAGCGACAAGATGTTCGGCCTGACCTGCGACCGGCTGGTCGCCACGACCGTCGTGCTGGCGGACGGCCGGGTGGTCAAGGCCAGTGAGGATTCGGAGCCCGATCTGTTCTGGGCCTGCCGGGGCGGCGCGGGCAACAACTTCGGGGTGCACACCTCGTTCACGCTCCGGTACGAGCAGTTCCAGGGCAACGTGGGGTTCTACCACTTCCGCTGGAGCCTGGACTCCGTATTGCCGGTGTTGGCGACCACACAACAGATCGTCCAGGACACCTTGGACAACAAGCGGTTCCACTGCCGCCTCGGAATCGGCACCCACGGGCGAACCCGGGACCAGATCCGCACGAACGCCAACGTCAATGTGATCGGCCAGCACTACGGAACCATCGATGAGTTGCGGGCGATCCTCGCCCCGCTGCTTGCCATCGGCACAGCCGACGAGCGTGCCCGGAACCGCGCCGCCATCCGGGAGGTCACCCCGGCC
Organism: Streptomyces sp. NPDC006602; assembly: GCF_042870385.1. NCBI lineage: Bacteria > Bacillati > Actinomycetota > Actinomycetes > Kitasatosporales > Streptomycetaceae > Streptomyces > Streptomyces sp. NPDC006602. Next base: position 692,925 of record NZ_JBIAHG010000001.1, read on the forward strand.
CGGGCGACTACGCTGCTGAGCGCCACTACTCCCGTGGAGAAGTTCGCCTCCAAGTCAGGGATCCTGACCTCCCGGACACTCCTCACCGACGAGCAGGTCAGCGCCGCAGCCGAACAGCTGCTCGCCTGGCCGGGCAGCGGCAACGAGGAAGGAGCCGGGTTCGCGATGTTCGCGCTCGGCGGGGAGATCAACCAGGTGCCACCGGAGGCGACCGCGTTCGTGCACCGAGACAGCGCGTTCATCCTGGCCGCCGAGACCAACTGGGCGGACTACGACCACCCCGATGTCGCCGCCGTGAATCTGCGCTGGCTCCAGGACTTCTACGACGCCATCTTTGACGGCGCGCCCCCTGAGCGCTCGTACCAGAATTTTCCCGATCCAGAGCTGAAGGACTGGCGCCAGGCGTACTACGGTGCGAACTACCCCCGGCTGGTCCACGTGAAGCGGCAGTACGACCCGAGCGGCTTCTTCGACTACCCACAGGCAATCGGCTCCTGACGCTCTCCCCGGGCCCGCTTGGGGGATGCTCGATGCTCTCCCGGCGGCGGCCTCTTCGTCCCGGCGGCCCTCCCGGCTGATCTACCGGCCGAGCACCGACGCCCGACCGGACGGCCGCAAGAGCTTCGCCTGGACCGATTACCGCGACCCTGGTCCAGGCCGCGCACCAGCAGCTCGGCGGCCCGATCGTGCTGGTCTGACGGCGGCCGTGGCAAGCGGCTCTGATCCACTTGTTGTGGTGCCGGATCCCGGGTCGGACCCGCGGACCGGCCCGGCGGCGGTGACGACGGCCCTTGCCCGCCTTTCGCCCTGGCGCCACCCGGACGGGGGATGGCTCGTGCGCCACGCCGACCTCTGAGACCTGGTGGGCGCCGGCCGGGTGACCTGGCAGGTCAGCCGGGTCACCCGGCAGCTCGGTTCTCCGCCCGGACAGTCGACGACGCCCCGGTCGGCTTCGGCCTCCAGCGGGGACCGTCCACGTACTTGCTCTGGATCAAGCTCCCGCGGGAGTCTCCCGGCTTCGAGTTGACACCCGGGATCCAGGCGATAAAAGTACTAATTGTTCATGTTTGAGCACGTTTCGTATTCGAGAGTGCTTCCATTGCCGGTCCATCCACCTCAGCCCCGGTTATGTGCGGGCTGCCCTTCCTGCCTACATGCCGCAGGGAGTTGTTCCGCGATGCTGCCTCCAGCCTGCGCCCGGCGAGCCCGCGCCCACCCGGCCGGTTCTCGCTCATCCAGGAACACGAGCAACGGCCTGCCCGACATGCCCACGGCGTGGTGATGCGGCACACGTCGGCCGTAGCGGTCGGGCCTCGCGGCCACGGACGGCCGACGTGCCATAGCGGTCGGGCCTCCCGGCTCTCGCTTCACCCAGAAGGGAACAGACGCCCATGGACAACACCAAAACCGACCTCTGGAAGAACCGCGTGCGCTGGGAGACCTGTCTGCAGCTGGCGCGCGAGCTGCTTCTGGTCGGCCCCGAGCCGAAGAACGAGGACCTGAAGCTGCGCTTCCTCGACGTCCTCATCGACCGGGGGCTGGCTCCCGTACGGCCGCCCAGGCGGCCGAAGGAGGTACTGATCGTCGGGGCCGGGATTTCCGGTCTGGTGGCCGCGACGCTGCTCAAGCAGGCCGGCCACAAGGTCACGATTCTGGAGGCCAACGCCAGCCGGGTGGGCGGACGTATCAAGACCTTCCGCCGCCGGAAGGGCGAGAAACAGGGGCCGTTCACCGATCCGGCCCAGTACGCGGAGGCGGGAGCCATGCGGCTGCCCGACTTCCACCCCCTCACCCTGGCCCTGATCGACAAGCTCGGACTGAAGCGCCGGCTGTTCTACAACGTCGACGTCGACCCCCGTACGGGCTTCCAGAAGGCGCCCGTACCCCCGGTGGTCTACAAGTCCTTCGCCGGTCAGGAGTGGAGGTACGGACAGGACAGCCCCGACTTCCGGCAGCCCCACAAGCGGAACGACACCTGGATCCAGATGAACTCCGTCCAGGCCCGCCGGTCCGAGTACGCGGACGACCCCACGCTGATCAACGAGGGCTTCCACCTGACGGGGGACGAAGCACGGCTGACCACCAGCCAGATGATCAACGATGCTCTGGAAGAGGTCAGGGACTACTATTCCGACTCCGTGACCGGCCAGGACGGCACGCAGCAACGGGTGAACAAGCCGTTCAAGGAGTGGCTCGAAGGCTGGGCGAGGGTGGTCCACGACTTCGACGGCTGCTCGATGGGCGACTTCCTGCGCGACCACGCCGGTCTGAGCGACGAGGCCATCGAGGCCGCCGGCTCGATCGAGAACCTCACCTCGCGGCTCCACCTGTCGTTCTTCCACAGCTTCCTGGGCCGCAGCGACATCAACCCGAACGTCACCTACTGGGAGATCGAGGGCGGCACAGAGATGCTGCCCGACAAGCTCGCCGAAGGGCTTCAGGACGAGCTGGTGATGGGGCACCGGATGGTCCGCCTGGAGTACTGGGACCCGCGCCGGGACGGTGAGCGGCACGAAGACGTGGGCCCGGAGCCGGGGCGCACCGTCGCGATCCACACCGAGCCCGAGGACTCCCTGAGCGGACCGCCCCGGGTGTGGAGGGGTGACATGGCGATCGTCACGATCCCCTTCTCGAGCTTCCGCTTCGTCGAGGTGTCGCCGCCGTTCTCGTACAAGAAGCGGCGGGCCGTCATCGAGACGCACTACGACCAGGCGACGAAGGTGCTGCTGGAGTTCTCCAAGCGGTGGTGGGAGTTCACCGAGGAGGACTGGCGCCGGGAGCTGGAGTCCATCGATCCGGGCCTGTACGACTTCTACCAGCAGTCCGCCAAGGCCCCCGCGGAGCCCGCGGACGACCTGCCGTCCCAGCTGAGTTCACAGCCGACGGGGCTGCTCGGTGCCCACGGCAGCGTCCAGGAGCAGCTCATCGACCCCAGGCAGCTCGAGTACTACCGCCAGGAGCCGCTGCGCGGGGCACCGCTTCGGCCGACGACCAATGTGTTCGGGGGCGGTTCGACCACCGACAACCCCAACCGGTACATGTACTACCCCTCCCATCCGGTGCCGGGCAGCAAGGGCGGCGGGGTGGTCCTGGCCACCTACTCCTGGTCCGACGACGCGGCACGCTGGGACTCGATGGAGGACGCGCAGCGCTACGTCCACGCCCTGCGGAACCTGCAACTGGTCCACGGCCGCCGCATCGAGGTGTTCTACACGGGCGCCGGGCAGACCCAGAGCTGGCTGCGCAACCCGTACGCCTTCGGTGAGGCCGCGATCTACACGCCGCACCAGATGACCAGCTTCCACCTGGACGCCGTCAAGCCCGAAGGGCCGGTGTACTTCGCGGGCGAGCACACCTCGCTGAAGCACGCCTGGATCGAGGGCGCCGTGGAGACGGCGGTCCGCGCCGCCATCGAGGTGCACGAGAAGGCGTCGCCTCCGTCGTACACGGTGCCCGTGGAACGCGAGGCGGGACGCGAAGCGGTGGACGAGCGACAGCTCACGGAGGTGAAGGCACAGTGACGGAGCAGCCCTCGACATGGAACGTGGCGCGGTACCTGGCCACTCGACTCGAACAGCTCGGAATCGAGCACCTGTTCGGCGTACCCGGCAACCACCTGGGCCCGTTCCTGTCCATCATGAAGCAGCACAACCCGCAGGTGACGTGGGTGGGCACCCCGACCGAGGTCGGGGCCGGGTATGCGGCCGACGCCTATGCGCGGGCCCGCCACGCCGACGCCCCTGACGGCGGCTTCGGCGTCGGCGCCGTCGCCGTCACCTACAGCGTCGGAGCGTTCAACCTGCTCAACCCCATCGGGGGCGCCTACGTCGAGTATGTTCCGCTCATCGCGATCAACGCCTGCCCGACCTACGAGCAGTGGCTGAACTACCAGGCCATCGGCCTGCTCACCTCCCACATGAGCCAGCGCCGGGAGAGCAACCTCGACGTGTACCGCCAGGTCACGGTCGACGCGCAGGTGATCTCCAACCCGGGACTGGCCCCCGTGCAGATCGACAGCGCCATCGTCGCCTGCCTGTCCGAGCGCCGGCCGGTGTATCTGGAGGTCATGGAGGACGTCTGGGCCGCGGAATGCGATGCGCCCCAGGGCCATCTGACTCCCAGGCAGCGCCCGTTCACCCCCAAGAACCGGACCATGCTGGCCAAGGCGGTCGCCGCCGCCGTCGACCTCGTCAAACAGAAGGGGGGAGTACAGGGCTCGCCCATCCTGTGGGCGGGCGAGGAGATCGACCGGTTCCGTCTCTCCCAGCCCCTCACCGAGCTCGTGCAGGACACCGGGATGCCGTTCTGCACGACCGTCGGAGGCAAGTCCGTGGTCTCGGAGAACACCCCGGGATTCGTCGGCGTCTACAACGGCAAGGCCAGTGATCCGTACGTACGGGAGGTGTTCCAGCGGGCCAAGTGCCGCATCGGGCTGGGTACCTGGTCGACGTCGAAGAACCTCGGCGGCGAGCAGGACATCGGCGACGACTGGTGCGTGGCCGCCCGCGAAGGAGTGAGCGTCGGCGCCTCCTACTACCCCGACGTCCAGCTGGAACGGTTCATCCCGGCACTGCGCGAGGCGCTGGTGACCGAGTTCGGCCCGGGCGCCTTCGCCGCCGACTACTTCGCCCAGGCGCACGCCGAAGGGGCGCCGGTGCCCGAGAGCACGGACGCCTACCAGGCCCAGCTCAGCGCCACCGACATCCAGGCGGAGCTGACGTACGACAGCTTCTTCCAGCACATCAGCGGCTTCCTCGACAGCCAGGCGACGGGCACGGGCACTGAGGTCACCTCACCGTTCACCCTCCTGTCCGACGCGGCGTTCGCCCTCCTGGGCTCGATGAACCTGCACAGCGTCGAGCGCGCCGGATACCTGGCGCAGAACGCGTGGCTGTCCATCGGCTACTCGGTCGGCGCGGCCACCGGCGTCGCGATGGCCCGGAAGGCCGCGGGCAAACGGCCGATGGTGTTCGTCGGCGACGGCGCGTTCCAGGAGACGTGCCAGGAACTGTCCACACACACCCGGCACCGACTGAACTCGGTGATCTTCGTGCTGGACAACGAGGGCTTCTACGGCATCGAGCAGATGCTGGTCAACCCGTGCTATTACCAGCAGAAGCCGTCCGACGGCGCCGACTTCTACAACAATCTGCACCAGTGGCACTACGACCAGCTGGCCAAGGTCTTCGGCTCGACCAAGAGCCCGATGACCGGCATGACGGTCGCCACCCACACGGAACTGGAATCCGTACTGAAGCGCATCAGCGAGCCGAACGACTCGATCAACCAGGGACCGCTGCTGGTCCAGGTCCGCCTCAGCCGTCACGACTACCCCCGCGCCCTCGAGTACAAGATCAACGAGAACTGTCCCTGACGAGGCGCCGCACAGCTGACGGGCGCCTGTGCCAGAAGGCCAAGGCCTTCTGGCACAGGCGCCCGTAGCGTGTGGTTGCCGATGGCTACGCGGGGCGGATCACCACGCGTCGCAGGGCACCGCGATCTCAGAGGGCATCTGTTTGATCAACATCGATGAGTTTCGACGTCCCTCCGCTGACCCGGCGATGTCGAGGAGCTCGCGATAGCGAGGCATTTCGAGCCCCCCAGAAGTCGCAGGCATGACAGATGCGGGCGACTCGGCGGGAGAAGTTGCAGACATGACGAGCGGCGGACGAGTCGGGCTGTACGCCGGGGCGAATCACCGAAACGCTATGACCTGCGTAAACGTGCAAGGAGGGCGCTTCCGTGGCTACCTCGATGGCTACGTAAGGAGGCGCCCCCGCGCCGGAGCGGCCCGGACGGGGGCTTCGTCGTTCTCGGAGTTCAGACGGTCTGCTCGATGCACTCGAAGATGTCCGAGTCCGTCTCCTGCTGCCAGGTCGTCCGTCCAGCTTCTTGCCGATGACTCCCGAGTTCGGCCGGTCGGCCAGACCAAGCACCGTCTCCGCGTAGTGCGATAGCAGGCCCCCGTTCCTCGGGGAGGCGGGAACCGTCGAAGCGGAGCCAGCCGCCGTTGTGGGAGTGGCCGTCGAGGGAGTGCACCTTCTCGGCTTCGTCGAGGGCCCGGGCGCAGCCGTCGATGTCGCCCATGGCCGCGCACACCTGCAGATGCTGGGGCCACCGGCTCCATCGAGGCCGAGGGGCTCCACGCCTCCGAGGCATCCGACCACGACACCGAGGCGTACGTGAAGGGCGACCTCGACGCGGACACCCTTGTCGCCCGCGCGATCGCCCGCCACCGACAGACTTCGGAGCGGCGGGCAGGGTGAACGATCCGTACGCCATGCCCAACGGGATGCTGCGCAACAAGCTCGGCATCACCGACCATCAGCTGCTCGCGGCAGCGGAGGCGAACATCACCCGGGCGCGCCTCGTCATGCTCGCCGAACGCCCCCCTACCCGGCGCGTACGACCTCGGCCACCTCCAAGCGTTCCATGCCGCGATCTTCGGTGACATCTATCCGTGGGCAGGCGAGTTACGCAGCGTGAACATCGCCAAGCGCACACCGTTCTGTCCGGCGAGAAACCTGGTGCCCTACGCCGGAGAGGTCTTCGGTCGTCTCGCCTCCTCCGGTCATCTGCGGGATCTCCCCCGGCAGGAATTCGTCATCCAACTCGCCGCGCTGTACGGCGACATGAACGTCCTCCCTCCGTTCCGCGAGGGCAACGGCCGTGCCCAGCGGGCGTTTCTGGCCCAACTCGGCCACGATGTGGGATACGACCTGAACTGGTCGGGCATAGGCCCCCAGCGCAACGAGGACGCCTCGGTGAAGAGCTTCCTCGGTGACAACAATCTGTTGGAGCAGCTACTCGACGAGCTGGTCACCGCGAGTTGACGCCCGTCACTCCGGCTGCCGCGCAAGGTGAGTTCGCGGAAGGTCGCGACCCACGCCGCGTGATGGAGCTACGGCTTCAGGAGACGGTGCGCCGGGGCGGGTTCCTCGCCCTGACCGTCAGGGCCATCGAACTGCCCAGCACGGCACAGCGCCTCGCCACCCACTTCGACGTGCTGCCGGTCGACGTGGACGAGCTGTTCCTGACCGCCCTGCGCGTGCTGGCCGACGAGCAGCAGGTGAAGTGGGAAGCCCTGCTGAAGGCGGACGCCAAATTCGCCACCACGGGCCGGATCAGCGCCGCGCTGGCTTCGTACACCCGGCTCGCCGCCGAGCGCGTCGCCGCCCGGTGCACGACACTCGCCACGAAGGCGGGCCCTCGTACGGTGCTCCTGGCGCACCGGGCCTCGCTCGCAGCCCGCTACTGGGAACCGCTACGCGATCCCGTACCGGATCCAAGACGCCAAGAAGGCCGAGACCCGGGCGCGCCGGATCGAAAAGTACGTGGCGAAGGGTGAGAAGCTGCACCCGTAGTCACGGAGAGGGACCGTGGCCGTGTGCTGCCCTGACTCCCGGCGCCTGCGGCCCCGGCAGCAGCCACCAACCGCCGTCGCTGCGTAACGAAACCCTCGCCGGGTAGGCGCGCGGCCAGATTGGTCACTGGCCATGTCCACACCCGGCCAAAGATCATTACGGGACGGCCCTTCGTCTGGTCGCGTCAGCCAGCAAAGAACTCCGGATTGCGCTGGACAAGCGACGCGAGTGACAGCTTGAGCACCATCGCGGCGTCCCTCACCTCCCGCCAGGTTTCCCCATTGTTGACCTCTGCTCGCGTATAGGAACGGGGATCCTCGTCGATGACGTCGGCGAGTGACAGAATGCGACGGAAAATCGCCTCCTCCTCATCGCGAAGGTCACCGCTCTCTTTCATGTCCTCAATGAGACCTTCATAGCCCTGCAGATCTTCGAACAACTCCCCGAGTGCAGCCAGCGGGTCAGGGAAGTTGCGCCACTCCAGATAACGGACCTGGAAAGCGGGTTCCGCCGACATCACATCGAGCAGTCGCATCAGGTTCAAAAACCTCTGCACGGTCAGACTGTACATGGCACTTCCTCGTCGTCTGTCAATAAGCCGCACGGCAGCGAAGGACCGCAACAGCCCCGGCCCGCCGGGGCATTCTAATGCCCCGGCGGGCACGGGCCCACATCACGCGCACCTAGGTTCAGGCGCAGTTTCCGGACGTCGGATTACATATTGATCCGTCATCGTTTACGCCGATGTACTCGGAGTATCCGGGCTCCGATTGCTGCGGGAACAGCCAGGAATTCTGGATCTGCACGGCATTCCAGAACCCGTACTTGTACGCCAGGACACCGAAGTCCGCCGCCTGCAGTACGCCAAGCGCTCCAGATGCCATGTTGATACGCGGCTTCGGGATGGACGGCGAAGACCTCTGGATCGTCCCCAGGTTCTTCTCGAGTGGATCACTCTCGACCCATACCCTTGAATCCGGAGCGCTCAGATGTTCCGAACGGCCGCCACCCACCTGGTTGACTCGCCATCCGGTACCGTGGCGTCCCCCGGGCTGCCACTTGATCATCCCGTTTCCGATGACCTCCTTTTCGCCGCCAGTTCGGGTCTTCTTCGTTATGTACTGCTGGAACTTGAAGCCGGTTTGACGCTGCCCCTTGGTGGGAGCTTCGATTTTCCACCCGTCAGACAACACTCCGTCCCAGCGGGAAAAGAATTCCTCCGGCGTCATTCCCTTGAGCATGTCCGGATTGTTCAGGACGCTCTGGAGCGAGAAGCTCCCCTTCGCCGGAATCTGCGAGTCTGTAAGGGCTGCCATGGGCGGGTGCCAATCTGTGGCGCCCCCATTGACGCAGACCAGGAGAATCAGAGGACAGCTCGAGGTGGACCCGCCGGTGCTGCCCGAGTCGCTGGAGCTGGAGGAGGTGTGGGATGTGTCGAGCCAGTCACAGACGTCGCGTGGGCAGTGCCCGTCGAGTTCTATGAAACTCGTGGGGTTGCCACCGCCGAAGGCGTATCGATTGCCCGTGAATGGGTCCGCGCCGAGGTCCATGTCTGCCAGCGCCCCGACGTACATGTCCCGAGTCGTAAAGCGGTTCAGGCCGGGGTTGTAGTCGCGGAAACCCATGTCGTAGGTGCCGGACTGGGCGTCCCAGCGTTTGGCGTTGTAGCGGTAGGGGTTGTAGGCCTCCTTCGTCGGATCGGCGGCGTCGGGCTTGTCGACGCCGGTGAACTCGGAGGTGTCGTCGGAGCCGTAGGCGGTGTAGCCGTATGTCGCCTTCGTGTCGCCGTTCTTGTCGGTCAGCGTTTCGACGTCGGTGTGACTGTCGTAGCCGTAGTAGCCGTCCTCGGTCGTGCCGTCGCTGTTGTGCTTGACCTGCGACAGGCGCTCGCCCCACGGGCTGTACTGGTACGACTTGGTCAGCGTGCCGGCGACCTTCTCGTCCAGGACCTCGTTCGAAAGGCCCAGGTACTCGAAGTCCGTCGTCTTGCCGTCCGCGGTCTTCGAGGTGGTGCGGTCGAGCGGGTCGAAGGTGTACGTGGTGGTCTTCATCGCACCCGAGGAGTCCATCTTCTGGGACTCGACGATGTGGTCGAAGCCGTCGTACACGCTCCGGGAGATTATTTTTCCGTCGGACGCCGACGTCACCGATTCCTGGCGGCCGAACGGGTCGTAGTTGTACTTGGCAGTGGCGCCACCGACAGTGGCGCTCAGCAGCCGGTTGCGGTCGTAGTTGTAGGTGGTTGTGGTGTTGTTGACCGTCTGGCTGATGACGTTGGCGTTGTCGTCGTGGACGTACTTCTCCGTGTTCGAGCCGTTGCCTGACTTCACCGCCTCCTTCAGCCGGTCGGCCGGGTCGTAGGTGTAGTCCGTCGTCGAGGAGAGGTACGCCGAGTGGTCGTCGGCGTTCATCTTCTTCGCCACGTCCTGCGCCTTGTTGCCGTTGGGGTCGTAGGCGTAGGTGTGCGAGTCGACGAGTGTGCCGTTGGGCTTCTTCTCCGTTGTCGACTTCAGCGCCGCGTCCAGGTAGTACGTGTAGTCGACCGTGTTGCCGTTGGCCTTGGTCTCCTGGAGTTTCTGGCCGCGGTCGGTGTACGTGTAGGACGTAACCTTCGGTGACGCGTCCGTGGCGCTCTTGCCGACCGAGACCGTCTTCACCAGCTCACGCAGGTCGTACGTGTACTTGGAGAACTGGTCCGGGTGTGTGACCGTGTCCGGCTGGCCGTCCGCGTCGTAGGTGTACGACGTGGACTTCTTCTCCGTGCCGGACAGCGACTCGGTCACCTTCTGGATCTGGTTGAGGCCCGTGTAGGTGATCGCGTACGCGTCGATCTTGGCGGTCGACGAGGTGTCGTCGATCGACGTGAGGTTGCCGTTGAGGTCGTAGGAGTAGGCGAAGTTTGCTTTCTCCGTGTCAGCCGGGTCGCCGCTGGTGTCCCGGACGAGCTTCACACCGTCCGCGACGACCACGCCGCCGCTGTTCTGGAACAGCTGCAGTTTGGCCGCGTTGCCCTGCTTGAAGGAGTAGGAGCCCAGCGAGACCCAGGTGCTCTGGTTCGCGGTGGCGTTCTGGTCGATCGTCTTGTCGACCGTCCCGGTCGCATGGGTGAGCGTGTACTTCGCCGTCGTCGCGGCGCCCGTCACCTTCGGGAACTTCACATACGCCGTGTATGTGCCGTCCTTGGGGATGTTGAGCGTCCACGTGAAGGCGTCGGTGCCCGTGCCCGCGGTGTGGGTCTCGTGGTTGTAGCCCTGCTGGCCGGCGATGTCGCCCTTGGTCCAGGTGCCGGTCTTGGCGGTGTTCTGGGTGTCCGAGTTGTCCACCAGGACGACCGACTTGCCCACCGGGACACCGTCGTCCGACCGGGACTTCAGCGAGCCGTCAGGGTAGAACGACCACGTCATCGTGCGGTCCGAGGAGCCGCCCGCCGAGGTCAGGGTCCGCTTGGTCTGCTGACCCAGGTCGTTGTAGTCGTAGGTCGTCGCGATGTCCCACGGGTCCGTCGACGACTTCACCCAGCCGTTGTCGAAATAGCTGTAGGTGGTGTCGTTGCGGACCGTCTCGCCGTCCGACGGCGGCAGCGAGGTCTTCGCCACCCGGCCCACCTTGTCGTAGGTGGTCTCCGTGTAGACGTTGGGGTTGTTGTAGCGGGTGTCCGCCGGGTCGTACGGCTGGTACTGCTTGACCGGGCGGTTCAGCGCGTCGTACTCGGTACGGGCGGTGAAGGCGGTGGTCGTACCGGCCGCGACGGCACGCGGGGTGATCACCTTGGTGGTGTTGCCGACCTGGTCGTACTCGTACTTCGTCGTGCGGTACGTGATGGTCGACGTGCCGTCGCGCGGGGCCTTGACCTCGGTCTGCTTGCCGCGCTCGTCGTAGGTGATGAGCGTGGTGTTGTTCTCGGCGTCCGTGGCCGAGGTGACCAGGCCGTCCTTGTCGTAGCCCTTCTTCGTCGTCTTGCCGGCCGCATCCGTGACGACCGTGACCCGGTGGTCCAGGTCGTAGTCGGTCTTGGCGGTGTAGTCGGTCGTGTCGGCCGTCGCGTTCTTCTTCGGGTCGATGACCTTGGTGACGTTGCCGACGTTGTCGTACTCGTACGAGACCTTGTCGGTGTTCGCGTTGACCACGGACGTGAGCTGGTAGATCTCGTCGTAGTTGTTCGTCGTGACGTAGTCGGTCGCATCCGTCGTCGTCGCCGTGCCCTTGGGCTCGGTCGTCGTCTTCAGGTCGCCAGCCTTGTCGTACGTGTACGACGTGGTGCGCGGGGCGGTCTGGTTGTTCGCCGGGGCGGTCGCCGAACTGACCTCGTCCGCGTTGTCGTACACCGCTGTGGAGACCGCGCCGTTCGGCGACGTCGACTTGGTGACGTTGTCGTTGGCGTCGTACTCCGGTGCCGGAGTGGTGATCACGACGCCTGTGTCCTTGGGCACGGCGTTGACCAGCGGACGGCCGAAGGTGTCGTACGTCTGCGTGGTGACCTTCTGGTTGGCGTCGGTGACCTGGGTGACCTGGCCGCGCTCGTCGTAGGCGAACGTCGTCGCGTTCGACTTGGCGTCGGTGATCGTGTTCGGGTAACCGGTCGGTTGGAAGCCGCTGTACGTCGTCGGATTGCCGTTGGCGTCCGTTGCCTTGATCAGCTCACCGTACGCGTCGTAGTCGTACTTCGTGGTGTAGTCGTCCGGCACCGTCGTGGTCGCGATGCCCTTCGGGTCCGTGACCGTCTTGACGTTGCCGAAGCTGTCGTACCCGAACTGCCAGACGCGGCCCCCAGGCGACGTCTTGCGGAACAGATCCGCCGAGTAGCCGTCCGCCCGCGTCTGGTACTCGTACTTCGCCGCGTTCGCCGGCCACTTGGTGGTGTCGGAGACGCAGGTGGCCGTCTGGTCCGGCACGCCCGACTTGTTGTTCTCCGCGTCGCGCTGCCAAAGCGGGTAGCCCGTCTTCTGGTCGTAGCAGTACGCGGTCTTGGCGCCGTTGTCCTCCTCCAGGTAGGTGACGTTGTTGTCGGCGTCCCAGCTCATCTTCGTGGTCTGGGACTTGGCGTTGGTCGTCTGGACCGGGCGGCCGAAGTCGTCCAGGACGTACTTCGTGGCGTGCGACTCGGCGTCGGTCACCGTGGTGTCGGTGAACTTGGTGTTCGCCGTGTCGGCCGTGTACGCGAAGCCCGTGTCACCGCCGAGACGATCGGTGATCGTCTTCGTCCACCAGTGGTACTTCGGATCGTCACCTGTCTGCGGCGCGTAGTACACCAGCTTGGTGTCGTGGCCCCGCGGGTCGGTGGCCGTCACCAGCTTGACGTTCTTGTTGCCCTGGGTGGCGTCGTAGGTGAACTTGAAGACCTTCGGCTGGGACGAGCCGTCACCGTCGGTGAACCGGCCCAGCAGACCCTGGACCGTGTAGGAGAAGGCGACCTTGCGACCGGAGATGTCCGTGATGGACTTCACGTGGTCGTAGATGTCCGGGTCGGTCAGGTTGGTGCCGGTGACCTTGGCGCCCGTGCCGTCAATGTAGTCGTACGACGCGTCGCCCTTCTTGTAGTAGTCGACCGTCAGCGACTGACGCCCGGCCGGGTCGGTGATGTAGGCGAGGAACTTCGCCGCCTTGCCCTGGGTCTTGTGCTGCTCGTAGGTATAGGTCTGCGTGTTGCCGTTCTTGTCGACGGCGGACGTCAGATAACCGTCGCAGCCGAAGTAGAACCGCGTGCCGTCCGGGCGCAGCAGCGTCCACGCGTCCGGCACCGGGTCCTTGTCCGGCGTGCAGTCCAGTCCCGCCTTCATGGTGATGCGGTAGTGCACGCCCGCCGGGGCCTTCCAGCTTCCGTCGGCCTGTTTGGTGAAGACGTGGGTGGTGCCGTCACCGTCGGGCAGACGGATCTCCGTCGCGTTCGCAACCGGGTTGGGGTGGAAGTCCAGTGCCGCACCGAGCCGGATGGGCCCGCTCAGCTGTGCCGACCAGCCCGCACCCGCGCCGCCTGTTGTGTTGTCGGTGTCCAGCGAGTTGTACGCGAACCGCGCGAACGTTGTCAGCCCACGCCCTGGGTTGCTGAACGCGTTGTACGACCACACGGTGTTGCCGGAGGCGAGGTTGTTCATCACCGTCGAGCCGGCGCCCGTGTTCTTACCTGTGTAGCTGTAGAACTTCTCCAGGCCCAGCGCGTTGGAGGTGGGGTCTTCCACCGCCACGTTCTGCTTCAGCGGCTGGATCGAAGTGTTCGTCGCCGACAGCCAGCTGCCGTCGGAGACCTTCTTGACGTCCCAGCCCAGCACGTATTGGGTGCGCTTGCTGCCCGAGTCCGAGTTGATCGGTGTGTTGACCTGCGCCTGTATGGTCGCCGACTGGCCCGGGTTCAGCGCCGGGATCGCCGTGGAGGCCTGGTTGCCGCCGGTCGTCACGTCCGTGCCGTCCGGGAGCTTCCAGGTGTACGACAGGACCCGCTCACCGCTCGCCCAGGCGCTCGATGTGGTGTTGGTGACCGTGAAGTTGACCGTGTACGTCGAGTTGGGGGTCATGCGGGCCGGGGTGGTCGGCGCGTAGTACGTGTCGTCCGTGGTGGAGTCGACGTAGATGACCCGCAGCAGCGGGCCGAGCTGCGGGTCGGCGGCCTCCGAGGCCAGGAACAGGGTGCGCTCCTGGGGACCGGTGGAGGTCTCGTCCTTCAGCTTGACCAGCGCGCCGTGGTTGGACGTCGGGGTCTTGGTCCAGCCCTGGGTCAGGGACGTGGCGTCCCACCAGTGGCGGCCCACCTCCGACACCGAACCGACGGTGTCCGAGACCGTGCCGGAGTAGTCACCGCCCGCCGTGGTCCACGCGGTGGTGGAGGTGGCGTTGTTCCAGGTGGCCTGCGTTTCGTTGAAGTCCTTGTTCAGGCCGTGGAGTTCGTAGATGGCGCCGTTGGTGCCGGTGGTGGTCTCCGCGCCCCACATGAACAGGCGCGACTCCAGCACCGTGGCGGTGGTCGGGATGGCGGCGGTGTCGAACTTCATCGCCGCACGGGCCTTGCCGTAGGTGGTGGAGTTGTTGCCCACCTCCAGCCACTTCTGGCCGACGCCGAACGAGGCGATGGTGTCCTCGTTCGTGGTCGGCTGCCCGGAGGACAACGTCGTGTCCGTCACCCCGGTGGTGCCCTGGACCAGCCGCATGGTGCGGCCCGCCTTCGGGACGCCGACGATGCGGGTCGGTGAGCCCAACAGCTGGCCGTCCTTGGTCTTCACCGCCAGCTGGTAGTAGTACGACCGGCCGATCTCCACCGAGGAGGAGTCCGGGGTCGGGGTCGCGGTGGTGTCCGTGTACGCCGTGACCGCCTTGTCGACCGGCGCCACCAGGGTGGCCGCGGACGGCGTGAACACCTGCTGCGTGGAGCGGTGCAGCTGGTACTCGGCGATGTCCAGACCGCTGTCACCGGTGGTGTTGGAGTACGCCTTCCACGACAGCTCCGGACCCGTGCCGTGCACCACAGTCGGCGAGTTCAGCGTCGTGCCGACCTTGCCGTAGGTGACCGTCAGGCGCGGGATGGTCGACGTCTCGCCACCGTAGTCGCCGTCACCGGACTCGTAGCGCGGGCCGCCGGTCGGGGCGGTGGACGACTCGTCCGTGGCCTTCAGGATGAAGCCGTTGTTGGCGTTGGTGCCGCTGACCCACTGCTGGACGGTGTCGGTCACCGGGAACTTGTGCCACTGGTTGTACTCGCCGGTGTTCTTCACGATCGACGCCGGGTTCACCCAGCGCACCGCGTCCGCGACGACCGCGGTGGACGTCGAGGCCGGGCCGTCGCCCAGGACGACCTTGCCCGTCGTACCGGCGGAGAAGTTGATCTGCGAGCCGCCGTTCAGGGACGACCACACGCCGCCCGTGCCCGACTGCTGGTTGACCGTGTAGGTGGCCGTGGGGTCCTTGGACGTGACCGTGTACGGCGCGTTCGACGCCCGGTCCGCGCCCGCCACGTAGTGCGCGTCCACCCGGTACGAAGCCGTCTCCGGGAGCTTCGGCTGCCAGGTGTAGGCGTCCCCGGCCACCGAGTCCTTGTTGGAGCGGTAGTCGGAGCCGATCCCGGACGAGGACGACGTCGTCGGCCAGGTGCCGACGGACGCCGTGGTGCCCGTGTCCCCGTCGTCCACCTGCACGCTGGTGCCGGACAGCTCACCGACGTACGAGCTGGTGCTGTTCCAGGTCGCCGACGTCTCGTCCCACGCCCCGGTCGCCCGGTAGGCGCCGATGGTGACATCGTTGGCGTTGGTGGTGTGCGCCTGGTCGAAGTACATCTCCAGGCGCGCCGAGTCGACCTTCGTGCCCGAGGGGATCTCACTCAGCGGGAACTTGATCAGCGAGCGGGCGATGCCCGTGTCGGTCTTGCCCGCCGACAGCTTCCAGGTGGTGTTGAAGTTCGTCGACGCCTGGTCCGAGAGGACCATCGTGTCCTGGGAGTCGGTCGGCGAGGGCGCGATGGTGATCGTCGGGTCGATGACCACCGGGTACTGGCGCCCCTTGGCCGCCAGCCACTTCGCGTCCGGAGCGACCGTCAGCTTCCAGGACGTGCCGTCCCGGGTGAGCTTCTGAGTGACCTTGGTGCTGTAGGTCTTCCCGAAGACCGACTTGTCGGCCTTCTTCGCGTCCGTCATGTACGGTGCGGGGATGACGAGTTCGGGCGTGTGCGGCAGTTCGCCGTACAGGGCGATCGAGCCGTCCTTGCGGGCCTTCGGGGTGAGGCCGTCGGTGTCCAGCGTGAAGGTGAACTTCAGCGGGGAGTCCGGGCGCTTCGCGAGGGTGATGTTCTCCTTCACCCGGCCCGGACCGACGGCGTACTGCAGGTCGGCGCCCTGTGCCGCGTCCTTGTACGTGACGGTCGAGCCCTTGGCCGTCGGCTTCAGGTCGCGGCTCGCGCCGTCCAGGCCCAGGGTAACCGAGCGACCGTCCGGCGACTGGAAGCGGACCAGCCTGTCACTGTCCCCGCCGAACCAACTGCGGCCGTTGTTCGTCGTGTTGGCGAACTCGTAGCCCTTGGTCTCCGACTCCCGGACCGAGGTGTCGATGGACTTCCAGGACTTGGTCTTCGTGTCCCGGTAGGAGGTCGGCAGCGCGGAGAGCTCCGCCTCGACGCGGCCGTCGGAGAGCTCCCAGAAGCGAGCGGTCGAAGTGCGCCTGCTCTTCAACTCCTTGACCCGGTGGGCTTTCGGAGCGTTCTTCCCCTTCGGCAGTTTCTGCCGGTCGGCCACCCCCAGTTCATCATGTGATGGGGGTTTGTCCAATTCCCTGCTACTGTCCGAGTCGTCATCCGCGAACCAGCTCTTGACGGTGTCGACAATCCCTTTTCCGCCACCGTCATCGGCGGACGCGGCATAGGCGGCCTGGGGCAGCGCGGTACTCGTCACCGCAGCCACCACAAGGCACGCCATAAACCTGCCCAGTCTGGGTCTCACGCCAAACCTTTCCTCGTACGTCACGGACCAAACATGCCGCCCCAAACCGGCCTCACCTGCATAGAGGAGAGGCCACAGGCAGCGGCCCGGATTCTTATTCATTCCGGTGACGTGGTGTCAAGTGTCAAGACTTAGCGGACAGTTGACCTCAAACAGGGGCAGCCGAGTGTCCGATATTTCCGCTCGCTGGCCATCGACGAACGGCATCGTGTATAAGCACCCGACGGACAATGTTCTGAATGTCGAGGGGGTTCGCCTATGAGCACCAAAACCCAGGAACTCGAAGCGGCGGAAACGGATATCGAAAAACTGAGAAAACCGACCGGCGACCACACCGCGCTCCTCATCGCCGGCGCCGCCCTGGCCGCCTGCGGCGGCCTCGTCCTCTACGGCGTGCTCAACCCGGGCGAGGGCGACAAAAAACCGGAACACCGCACCCCCACCGCCGCGGTGACGTACGAAGTGACAGGCAAGGGCACCGCCGACATCACCTACCAGGCCCGCAGCACTTCAGGAGAGGCCGTCGTCGTCACGGCGGCCACCCTGCCATGGCGCAAGACGGTCAACGTCCCGCTCGGCAAGGACCCGGTCGTCAGCATCGTCCTCGGCGAGAAGGGCGGCCAGGCCCGCTGCGCCCTAGCCATCCGCGGCAAGCACGTCCAAAGCGCCACCGCCACCGGCACGTTCGGCCGCGCCACCTGCTCGGGCACCCTGCCCCGAACGTGAGCAGTCCCGTTGGGGCGACTTGCTCCTGACGGCCCCCTTTATGGCTTTGGTTGACGCTGGTTTGGCCACGTTACAACCCAGGGCCGGTTCCACGTGGCATCTCCCAGGCCGTGCGGCACGCGTCCGCACGGTCCCGCCGCCGCGCCATGACACGCGGCGAGCCTCGCCACCGTGGCCACCTCACCCGACCCGCCCCCTCTGCAAGGGGCTCAGCGTGCGCGCTGTCCCCCGCCAGGTCCTGATCGCCACCGCCACCCTCGGTGTGCTGGCGGTGACGTCCGCCTGTGGCGGGCCCGACGACCGACAGGCGGCGGCCGCGGACTCGGTCGAGGTGCCCCCAACGCCGGAGGGGAGGCTTACCGGTGCCTCCGGCTCCGCGTCGCCCAGTGCCTCCGCATCCGTCAGTCCGTCCGCCTCACACCACGGTTCGGCGTCGGACCCGGCGTCCACCTCCGCGTCGGTCGGTGCCGCGAAGGAGACCAGCGGCTCGGACAGCGCCGCAGGGAGCGGATCCGGCGGCGCGGACGCGGCCCCCGCCGCGCCCGACTTCCCGGTGCCGGTCGAGGTGGGCGACGCCACCCAGCTGATCACCGTGAAGGCCAGCGGCTCCTAGGCCACCGTCACCGCCTGGGCCAAGCAATCCTCAGGCTGGAAGGCGCAGTTCAGCACCGCCGCGGCCCGCGTCGGGTCCAACGGGGCGACCCGCCGGCAGGCCACCTACACCACCCCCACCGGCACCTACACGATCACCGAGGGCTTCGGCGTCGAGGCGGGCGGCACCGCCATGCCGTACCACGTCGTCACGGGCGACGACTGGTGGGTGGAGGACCCCGAGTCGAAGTTCTACAACTCCATGCACGGCGAGCAGGTAGCGGACTTCCCGCTCACCGAGGCCGGCGACCGCGGCAGCGAGCACCTGGTCAACTACCCCACGCAGTACGCCAAGGCGCTCGTCATCAACTTCAACCGGTGGCCCGCCACTCCCGGCCGCGGCGCCGGTATCTTCCTCCACGTCAACGGCAGCGGTGCCACGGCGGGCTGCGTCTCCGTGCCCCGGGCCACCATGGACCGGATCATGGGCTGGATCACCCCGTCCGCCCACCCCCGCATCGCCATCGGCTGACCCGCATCCCCGGGACCTGCCACCGCGCTGGGCATCACGGCGGGACGCATGGGGCTGCTGAACCGGGTGCGGGCGATGCCCGGCCCGTCGTACGACACACCCCGCACGTCGACGACCCGGTGCGTCTCCCCGTCGGGCCCGGGTGCGAACCGCGGCTGTCACTCTCTCCGTGATCAGGCCGGGGCAGCCTCTCAACTGGACCGGGAGATGCGGGCATTGCGAGCGCTCCCGCGCGATTGCGGGCGAGCGTCTTCGGCGTTCGCGGGCCATCTGGCGGTCTTCGCCTGTGGCCCGGCGGTTCTCGTACATCGATATCTCGTCTCGGGAGCCGGACGGGGGCATGGTTCGCCGATGAGGGTCGGAGCTCGCTGCGTCGCAGTGGACATGCAGATCGCGGCAGCAGAGTGCGAGGGGAACGACGGACACGGTGCGGCGCGCGGTGTAGATGGGCGGGGGTTGCCGGGGCGGACCTTGGTGGTTCTGGTGCGGCCGGCGGACTCGTGGTGGCCGGGGCAGACACCCGCCCAGGAGGCGAGATGTTTGGCGGAGGTGAACCGGCTCATGTCGCCGCCGGTCTCCGCGATGATCACCTCGGCGACTGCCTGGTTGAGCCCGGGGATGGTGTCGAGCAGGTCGAGGGCTGGGCGAAAGGGGGCCATCGCCTCCTCGATCCGCGCGGTGAGCCGGTCGATCGCACACTGGTCCAGATAAGCCGGGCCAGGAACGCGTGCCTTCCGCAGGGTCTCAGCCGATGCGGGCCTCTGATGCACTTCCCGATGCCGGGCATCAATCGTGTGAGCCCGCGCCAGCAACGGATCCTCGACTACGTTCCGGCGCCTACTTTTCCCGGTACCGCTCCCCCCTCCCAGGTCGTCAGCAGCCTCCACGATCCGGTCAACCGGCCGGTGCACCAAAAGCTCCACCGACAACAGCAGCGCCACCGGAGGCCACCCCGCGACCAGCACCGGCTTCCATGCCAGAGCCGGCGCCGCCGCGATGTTCGCGGCCAGCGAGACCACGATCCCCAGCAGAAACGCCGACCACACGGAGCCCCGCGCCCGGCGTGAGCTGGATCCAGGGGGCTTCAGCAGGCCGACCGTGGCCAGGAGCAGGAGGCCGTCCACGGACAGCGGCCACAACGACGCGCTGATCTCGTCCGCCCCACCCTGCAGCGCGAACTCCCGCTGGTGAACATACGACGCGTAGGCAGCGACCCCGGCCACGATCAGAGCGCAGAGAGGCCGGATCCACGCATCCAGATCGAAACCCCGGCTCCCCGCAGTTCCCTCCTGAGGCCCGGTGACATCACTCATCGAGTCCACCGCCCGGCACCCCGTCCCAGTGCACAACGCGTGCACACTTCCACGGGAACTCCCAGGAACTCCCAGGTAGAAGCGGGATGTGCCCAGACACGACAAAGGGCCCCGACCGGGCCATAAGACCAGGTCAGAGCCCCGATGGCAGACGAGTCGGGCTGTACGCCGGGTTCTGTCGCCCAGTCGCCTCGCGGCGGCCGGGGAGACGGCCATCCATCTAGGGCCGGCGTTGCCGCCGGCCTCGTGCGGTCTACCCGCGGACTCGGGCGGGCAGCCCTCGAACGTCCGCGCAGAGCCGCTTTTTACGGCGGCTCCTTTTGACCTTGCTCCGGGTGGGGTTTACCTAGCTGCCCAGGTCGCCCTGGGCACTGGTGGTCTCTTACACCACCGTTTCACCCTTACCGAGGGCCTTGCGGTCCCCGGCGGTTTGTTTTCTGTGGCACTTTCCCGCGGGTCACCCCGGGTGGCCGTTAGCCATCACCCTGCCCTGTGGAGCCCGGACGTTCCTCGGGAAGCCCCTTGAGGGACTTCACGCGGCCGTCCGCCCGACTCGTCTGCCGTGTCGACCATGTTACCGGGCGGGTGCCGGGGGACGGACCAGAGGCCGTCGCCAGTACCGAGCCCGCCAGGATCAGCGTGAACGCCGCCACGATGCCCGCCGTCAGCCGCTCGTCCAGGAAGATCGCGCCCGCTGCCACCGCTACCGCCGGATTGACGTAGGTGAAGACCGTCGCCCTGGTCGGGCCCGCCTCCTTGATCAGCTCCAGGAAGGCCACGAAGGCGACCGCGGTGCAGACCGCACCCAGGGCGGCCAGCGCGGCCAGGACCTCGCCGGAGGGCAGCTCGGCCGGCCAGGTCACGGCCGCCGCGGGGGCGTAGACCAGGGCCGCGAGGACCAGGCAGGGGGCGATGAGCTGGAGAGTCGGGATGTTCTTCAGGTAGCGCGCGGCGATCAGGGGGGCCGTTGCGTAGCCGATCACCGTCACCAACACCTCGGCCAGGGAGCGGGCATCCCCGCCCGTCAGGTGCGGGACCGTGAGGACTCCGACGCCGGCCAGGCCCAGGCCCAGGCCGGTCATCCGGCGTATCCCCAAGCGCTCCGTGTCGCCGAAGGAGCGGGCCAGGGCCACTCCTACGATCGGGACGCCGGCGATGAGGAGGCCCGCCGTGGAGCTGGACAGGTGGCGTTCCGCGTCGGTCAGGGTCCACCAGGGGCCGATGATCTCGATGCACGCGAAGGCCAGCATCGGGCGCCAGTGGGTCCGAACGGTGGCGGGCAGGCCGCCCTGCCGTATCGCGAAGGGCATCAGCAGTACGGCGCCCAGCGCGCAGCGGGTGAACACCACCATCGATGGGGAGAGCGGGGCGTCCACCGCCACCTTGATCAGCAGGTAGGGGATGCCCCAGACCACTCCCATCAGGGAGAACAAGAACCAGCCGCGTGCAGTCATGCGGCCATGTTCGCCACGTCAGCGGCGGCCGTCTTGAACGCTGTTGCGGTACGCCGCCGGGGTGACCCCGAGGACCCGCCGGAACCAGCGGGTCAGGTGCGCCTGGTCGGCGAAGCCCACCAGGCTCGCGACCTCGGCCGGCTTCAGTCCGGAGTCCAGCAGTCCGCGGGCCCGGTGCACCCGGTGCTGCGCCAGCCAGGCGTACGGGGGTATCCCCATCGTCGTACGGAAGGCTCGGAGGAGTTGGTAGCGGGACAGGCCCAGCTCGTCGGCGAGAAGGGCGAGGGAGGGGGGCTCCAGGAGCTCGTCGGCGAGGCGGTCGCGTACCGCGTGGGCGATGTGGGCGGCACCGGGAACCGTGTCGCTTGCCGCGCGGGCCGTGGAGTGGCGGCGGGCGAGGGCCGTCAGTAGCCACGGGAGGCGGGACTCGGCCTCCAACGGGTCGGGGCAGGCGCTGAGTTCGGTGTGGGCGCGGCGGAGCGCGGTGGCGAGTTCGGGGTCGTCGAGGAGCGGCTCGCGGAAGTACGGGAGGCCGCCGCCGAGGCTGCCTTCGGTGAGGAGGGCGGGGTCGGGGTACAGGGCGCGGTAGGCGTAGCCGCCGTCGGAGGCTGCGGGGCGGCCGGTGTGCATTTCGCCGGGGGCCAGTACGACGATGGAGCCCGGGCCGGGGCGGAGGTGGTCGCCCCGGTAGTCGATGACCTCGGAGCCGCCGACGCAGACGCCGATGGTGAACTGCTCGTGCGTGTGCGAGGCGTAGACGTGTCGGTCGAAGCGGGCGGTGAGCAGGTCGAGCGGGGGGCCGCAGCGGCCGAGGCGTGCCCTGGTCCACAGTGCCTGTTCTCTTACGCCCACCTCGCACCCCCTTCTGCTCTGAGGGTGTAACGCCGGGCGGCTCAGAGAAAATCCGTCGTTTCCAGCTCGAAGGCGAAGGGGTCGGGGAGGGCAAGGGGTTTACCGAAGGGGAGGGTGCAGTGCTGGCGGTAGTCGTCCTTCTCCGGATCGCTGAAGAGCGTGACCTGGGAGGTGTCGCGGTCGGCCAGCAGGTAGAGAGGGATGCCGCCGCGGGCGTAGCAGCGGCGTTTGGCCTCGCGGTCGGCCTGGGGCTTGGTGGACGTCACCTCCAATACCATGGCGACGCCGTCGCAGGGCATCCAGGGATCGGCGCCCCGGTAGAGCCTCAGCTCCCTGGGCGCGAAGGTACCGTCGGGGATCACATGGTTCTTGGGGCAGCCGCCTCCACTCGGTAGCTTCAGCCCCTTGTTCCCGGAGAACTGCATACGGATTCGCGACTTCCTGATCACCTCGTCCACGATCAGGCCGATGTAGTCCTCGTGATCCCCGTCCGGCGGCGGCGTCACAACGATCTCCCCTTCGATCAGCTCCGCCCGGAAGCCCTCCGGGGTGTCCAAGGCGAGGAACCCCTCCAGCAGGACCTCTTCCTGCGTGAGCGGCTCATGGGCCATGGCAGTCATGTCACGCCCCTCCTTCGGTCGCTCGCCAGACTGGGGCATCGGCTGATCACCTGTCCGTGAGATCGGGAACCGTTCCCTCGATCGTGGCACAGGACCGCCGCCCACGTCAGGCACCGGCCCGCGTCCTTGACCCTGCCGCAGCGTCAGCGTTTGTACTGGTCCCATGCGGATCGGAGAACTCGCCGCGGCCGTGGGCGTCACGACGCGGACCGTGCGGCACTACCACCACCTGGGCCTGCTGCCGGAGCCCGAGCGGCTCGGCAACGGCTATCGGGACTACACGCTGCGGCATGCCGTCGTGCTCGCCCGGATCCGGCGGCTGACCGAACTGGGGCTGGGGCTCGCAGAGGTGCGGGACGTGCTCGCCGAGGACGCGGGGAAGGATCTCGTGGAGGTGCTCACCGAGCTCGACGAGGACCTTGCTCGGCAGGAGGCGGCGATCCGGGAGCAGCGAGCCCGGCTGCGCGGTCTCATCCAGCAGGGCTCGCTGCCCGCCGAAGGCCCTGTCTCGCCCGAGCTCGCTGCGCTGTTCAGCGCGGTGGGGCAGGTGTCCGACTCGCCCATGGCCGCCAAGGACCGCGAGATCCTCGCGCTGATCGACACCTCGGCGACTCCGGAGGCGCGGGAGCAGCTGATCGGGCTGGTCGGCAGCGCCTTCGCCACCCCGGACGGGGCCGAGCGGGCGCATGCCGCCTACGCGCTGCTCGACGCGCTCGCCGACGCCGACCCGGCCGACCCACGAGTGGACGAGGCCGCCCGCGCCCTCGCCGACTGCCTGCCCCGCGAACTGATGCCGACGGCCGGCATCGATCCGGACGACAGTTTCCTGCGCGCCCTTTACGCGGACTTCGCGCCCGCGCAGGCCGAGGCGATCCGACGGACGCTCCGGATCCTGACCGAGGGGGAGAAAGAGGGGGACAAAAGATGAGGACCGCGCGCGTGCTCGTCCTGCACGAGCTGCGCATGCTCGCGAGTCTTGCCCTGTGGGCGGCGAGAAGAACCCACGGCACCGCTGACGGCGGGCGGGCCTTCGGGTACGCCCGCGGGCAGGGCGCGACGATGTTCGGGTTCGCGTTCGTGTGCGTGGTCGAGACGCTGACGATGTCCGTGCTGCTGCGTGACTACCCGGCCGTGCACCGGGTGGTGCTGGTACTGGACGTGTACACCGTCTTCTTCGTCGTCGCGCTGCACGCCGCGAACGTGGTCCGTCCGCATGTGCTGGAGGCCGGCTCGTTGCGGATCCGCCGGGCCGTGCATGTGGATCTACGCATACCGCTGGAGAAGATCTCGGTGGTACGCCGTGAGCTGCGGGCCACCCCCCAGCGCGCCGACGGCGAACTCGACCTCGCCGTGGGCGCGCAGACCTCCGTCACGCTCGCACTCCGCGAGCCTGTACCGCACTTGACCTTCCTCGGCCGGAACCGCGACATCCACCTCGTCCGCTTCCACGCCGACGAAGCCGATGACCTCGTGCGAGCGATCAGGCAGGCGCGAAGAGCACTTTCGTGCCCTGGGCGCCCGCTCCCGGATCCGCCTGCGTGAGCCGTACCCGCAGCCGCTCCCCCAGCGGCAGCGGGGCTCCGTCGCCCTCGATGCGGGCGATGATCGCCGGGGA
The DNA here is from genome assembly GCF_042870385.1 of Streptomyces sp. NPDC006602. NCBI lineage: Bacteria > Bacillati > Actinomycetota > Actinomycetes > Kitasatosporales > Streptomycetaceae > Streptomyces > Streptomyces sp. NPDC006602. The sequence continues at coordinate 717,405 of NZ_JBIAHG010000001.1, forward strand.
CTCCAACTGCACGGTTCCGATGGTGGGTTGGTGCTCCTCGATGTCCACCACGCAGCCGTCGAACACCTCCCCCACCCGGTCCTTGAGCAGCGCGGCCTCGACGATGTCGACGCACCCGCGCTCTACGGCCCCTGCGCGCCGACCCCCGTCGGCCATCTCCTTGCGCAGCACGTCGAGCGAGGCGAGCACCCAGCCGGGCGGGGCGTGGCCGGCAACGGTCGCCAGGCAGATCTCCGACGTGTACCGGTCGACGAGGCGGCGCAAGGGGGCCGTGCAGTGGGCGTAGGGGGCGGCGACGGCGGCGTGCGTGGTGATGTCCGGCAGCGCACCGTCCCGGAAGGGTGTGTAGCCGGCGCCGCGCAGGAGGGTCGTGCACTCCTGGAGGAAGGCGGCGTGGTGCGGGCTGTCCGGGTCCAGGGAGCGGACGAGCTGGGCGTACGAGACGTGGTGCGGCCAGTCGATGTGCAGGGCGTGGGCGGTGCGGCGGAGGCGGCCGACGGCGCCGTCGGGGGCGGCGGGGAGGGTGCGGAGGATTCCCGTGCCGTTCGCGATCATCAGGTCCGCCGCCGCCATCCCGGTGAGCAGGGAGATCTGCGCGTTCCAGCCGTCGGCGGGGAGCGGGGCGCGGAACGTCAGCTCGTACGTGTGGTCCCGGTCGACGATCTCCTGCTCGGGCACGTTGAGCGAGATCCCGCCGCGCGCGACCTCCAGCGCCTCCCTGAGCTCGCCGATCTCCTTGAGGAGCGCGAGCGGCTCCTCGGCCGTGCCGGAGTCGATCCGCTTCTGTACGCCCGCGTAGTCGAGCTTGGCCCGGCTGCGGACGAGGGCCCGGCGGACGTCGACGGCGAGCGTACGGCCGTCCGCGTCGAGGTCGATCGTCCACAGCGCGGCCGGGCGGACCTGGCCGGGGAGGAGGCTGGCGGCGCCCTCGCCGAGCACGGGCGGGTGCAGCGGCACGTTCTCGTCGGGGAAGTAGAGCGTGGTCACCCGACGGTGGGCCTCCGCGTCCAGGGCACCGCCTGGTACGACGAAGGCGGCGACGTCGGCGATGGCGTACCGGACGCGGTAGCCGGTGCCCTGCCGGGACAGGTGCATCGCCTGGTCCAGGTCGATGGAGGCGGGCGGGTCGATGGTGAACAGGGGGAGGTCGGTGGCGTCGTACGAAGGCAGGGCGGGTGCCTTCGCCGACTGCTCGGCCTCGGCGAGCACCTCGGGCGGGAAGCTCTCGGGCACGCCGAGCTCGGTGCGCAGTGCGGTGAGGGCGGCCCGGAGGGGGGCTTCGGGGGCGCCGGACACGCGGATGTGGCGGCGGGGCATACAGCGAGCGTAGGGCGATGGTCGCCTGGTGGCACGCCGTACGCTGTCTCGGAGCTCAACCGAAGGAGATCGATCCCGTGCTTGTCCTGCTGCCGCCCTCCGAAGGCAAGGCGTCCTCCGGCCGCGGCGCCCCCTTGAAGCTGGAGTCGCTGTCGCTGCCGGGGCTCACCGAGGCCCGTGCGGCCGTGCTCGACGAGCTGGTCGAGCTGTGTGTCGGCGACGAGGACAAGGCGTGCGCGGTGCTCGGGCTGAGCGAGGGGCTGCGGGGCGAGGTCGCGAAGAACGCGGAGCTGCGGACGGCGGGGGCGCGGCCCGCCGGGGAGATCTACACGGGTGTGCTGTACGACGCGCTCGGCCTGGCGTCCCTGGACGCTGCCGCGAAGAGGCGCGCCGCGCGATCGTTGCTCGTCTTCTCCGGGCTGTGGGGCGCGGTTCGCGTGACCGACCGTATCCCTTCGTACCGCTGCTCGATGGGCGTGAGGCTGCCGGGGATCGGGGCGCTGGGCGCGCACTGGCGTACGCCGATGGCGTCGGCGCTTCCCGAGGCGGCCGGGGGCGGGCTGGTGCTGGACCTGCGGTCCTCGGCGTATGCGGCCGCGTGGAAGCCGAAGGGCGAGGTCGCCGGGCGGACGGCGACGGTACGGGTGCTGCACGCGCCGACCCGGAAGGTCGTCAGCCACTTCAACAAGGCGACGAAGGGCCGGATCGTCCGGAGTCTGTTGTCGGCCGGGATCGCGCCCAAGGGTCCGGCGGAGCTGGTGACGGCGCTGCGGGACCTCGGGTACGAGGTGGAGGCGGTGGCGCCCGCCAAGGCGGGGACGGCTTGGGCGCTGGATGTGCTGGTGGACGAGGTTCACTGAGCCGCTCCAAGATGTATTGCAGCATGTGCAACGAGCTTTGCGCATGCTGCATGACGAGGGCAGGATGAGGCCATGGCCCCCTCGCTCCTGGACCTTGCCCCCGTCGTGCCCGTCGTCGTCATCGAGGACGCCTCCGACGCCGTGCCGCTCGCCCGGGCGCTGGTCGCCGGCGGGCTGCCCGCGATCGAGGTGACGCTGCGGACGCCCGCCGGGCTGGACGCGATCCGGGCGATCGCCGGGGAGGTACCGGACGCGGTGGTCGGCGCGGGGACGGTGCTGACGCCGGAGCAGGTGACGGAGTCGGTGGCGGCGGGGGCGCGTTTTCTGGTCAGCCCGGGCTGGACGGACGTACTGCTGGAGGCGATGCGCACGTCCGGGGTGCCGTTTCTGCCGGGGGTGTCGACCACGTCCGAGGTGGTGGCGCTGTTGGAGCGTGGCGTGCGGGAGATGAAGTTCTTCCCGGCGCAGGCGGCGGGCGGGACGGCGTATCTGCGGTCGCTGGCGGGGCCGTTGCCGCAGGCCCGGTTCTGTCCGACGGGCGGGATCGGTCCGGCCAACGCGCCCGAGTACCTGGCGCTTCCCAACGTGGGCTGTGTGGGCGGTACGTGGATGCTCCCGGACGACGCGATCGCCGACCGGGACTGGGCCCGGATCGAGGCGCTGGCCCGCGCGGCGGCGGGCCTCCGCGTCAGCGCAGGTGGGACGTGTCGTTGAGGAGCCGGACGCTGGCGTTGCCGTCGGCGTAGTACGCCACCGCCGACAGGGAGGCCGCCGACAGTTCCATGCGGAACAGGGACTCGGGCGGGGCGCCGAGGGCGAGCCGTACGAACGTCTTGATCGGCGTGACGTGGGTCACCAGCAGGACCGTGCGGCCCGCGTACGCCGCGACGAGCTTGTCCCGGGTGGCGGCGATCCGGGTGGCGGTGGCCGCGAAGCTCTCGCCGCCGCCGGTGGGTTCGGCCTCCGGGTCGGCCAGCCACTTGGTCAGGTCGTCCGGGAAGCGCTCGCGCACCTCGCCGAAGGTGAGGCCCTCCCAGGCACCGAAGTCGGTCTCGCGCAGCCCGTCCTCGACGGTCACCTCGAGGCCGAGGCGTGCGGCGACCGCGGCCGCGGTCTCCCGGGTGCGGGTGAGGGGCGAGACGACGATGTCCTGAATCGTGCCGCGCCGGGCGAGCGCCGCGGCGACCCTCTCGGCCTGCTCCCGCCCGACGTCGGAGAGGGACGGATCGCTGCCGCCGCTGCCGGAGAACCGCTTCTGGGGGGTCAGGGGCGTCTCCCCGTGCCTCAGGAGAACGAAGGTCGCGGGCGCTCCCATGTCGGCCGCCCCCCACCCCGGCGACGCCACGGCCCGCGCGGCGCGCACATCGGCGTCGGCCTTCGCGGCTCCGCCGCCGACAGACTCCGCCGTAGGCTCCGCCGCTCCGCGGCGGGAAGAACCGGGCGTAGGAGAAGAAGAAGGAGAAGAAGAAGCCTCAGCGGACGCCGCCGTCCCGACCGCAGTGGACGCCGCCGTCCCAGCCGCAGCGGTCGCCGCCGCCCCACCCACGCCGGTCGCCGCCGTGTCCCGCCCGCCCGCCATGGCCGCACGCGCACGCGCCGCACCCGCAGCCGCGTCCCCCGGCGGGCCCGTCGGCTCAGGAGCCGCCGCACGCGCCGCCCTCGCCGCGCGCGCGTCCAGCTCGGCCGTGGATGCCGCGGCCGACCACTGCTCCCCCCGCTTGCCCGCGTCCATCGCCTCGTTGGCCAGCCGGTCCGCGTGCTTGTTCTGCTCCCGGGGGATCCACTCGTACGTCACCTGGGAAGCCGGAAACACCTGCGCCGCCTCCGCCGCCAGTGGCTTCATGCCGGGGTGCTTGATCTTCCAGCGGCCGGACATCTGCTCGACGACGAGCTTGGAGTCCATGCGGACGTGGATCCGGGCGGTCGGGTCGAGTTCGTGGGCGGCACGGAGGCCCGCCACGAGGCCGCGGTACTCGGCCACGTTGTTCGTGGTGATGCCGAGGTACTCGGCCGCCTCGGCGAGGGTCTCCCCCGTCGCCGCGTCGACCACCACGGATCCGTAGCCCGCGGGCCCCGGGTTGCCCCGTGACCCGCCGTCCGCCTCGACGATGAACTCCCGCACGCCCAAAGCCCCTTACCGAATTACCGTGGCCCTAGAGACCCGACTCGGACGTCCGCACCAGGATGCGGCCGCAGTTCTCGCAGCGGACGACCGTGTCGGGCGCCGCCGCACGGACCTCGTTGAAGTCGGTGATCGCCAGCTCCTGGCGGCAGCCCTGGCAGGTGCGCTGGTACAGCTTGGCCGCGCCGACGCCGCCCTGCTGGGCGCGCAGCTTGTCGTAGAGCTTCAGGAGATCCGCGGGGATGGAGCCGGCGATGACCTCGCGCTCCTTCGTCGCCGTCGCCGCCTCGGCGTCGAGGGACTCGAAGGCCGCGTCCCGGCGGGCGGTGGCGTCGTCGATCTTCGACTCGACGGAGGCGACCCGCTCGGTCAGCTCGGCGGCCCGCTCCTGCGCGGACTCCCGGCGCTCCATGATTTCGAGGACGACGTCCTCCAGGTCGCCCTGGCGCTTGGCGAGGGAGACGATCTCCCGCTGGAGGTTCTCCAGGTCCTTCGGCGAGGTGACCGCGCCGGAGTCCAGGCGCTGCTGGTCGCGGGAGGCGCGCTGGCGCACCTGGTCCACGTCCTGCTCGGCCTTGATCTGCTCGCGGGCGGTGTCGCTCTCCTCGGTCTGCGCGGCGACGAGGAGGTCGCGCAGCTGGGTCAGGTCCTTGGTCAGCGACTCGATCTCGGCGTGCTCGGGCAGCGACCTCCGCTTGTGCGCGAGCTGCTGGAGACGGACGTCGAGGTCCTGGAGGTCGAGCAGGCGAATCTGGTCGGCGGGCGCGGCGTTCAGTTGGGGGCTCCCAGTGTTTCGGTGGAAGAAGAGGGGGCGCGCGAAGCGCTCGTTGGAGGGGTGGTGGCGGGCGACGGGTGGGCGGGCGCCGCGTGGGCGGTCCAGGGGTCGGTGACCGTCTTGGAGACGTGGACGCGGAGGTCCCATCCCTTGCGGTCGGAAATCTCGTCGAGCTGGGCGGCGGCCAGCTCGCACCAGGGCCATTCGGTGGCCCAGTGCGCCGCGTCGAGCAGCGCGAGGGGACTGTGGGCGTGATCCGCCATGAACTCGGACGCCGGGTGGTGGCGCAGGTCCGCGGTGAGGAAGGCGTCGACGCCGGCCGCGCGGACGTCGTCGAACAGGCTGTCGCCGGAGCCGCCGCTCACGGCGACCGTGCGGACCACGGCCTCGGGGTCGCCGGCCACGCGGATGCCCTGCGCGGTCGCGGGCAGGCGTTCGGCGGCGCGGGCGGCGAAGTCCCGCAAGGACAGCGGGTGGTCGAGTTCGCAGATCCGGCCGAGGCCCCGGCGGCCGTCGGGGTCGGTGGGGTCCGGCACCAGGGGGCGTACGACGCGAAGGTCGAGCGCGCCGGCGAGGGCGTCGGAGACGCCCGGGTCCGCCTTGTCCGCGTTGGTGTGGGCGACGTGCAGCGCGATGTCGTTCTTGATCAGCGTGTGCACGACGCGGCCCTTGAAGGTGGAGGCCGCGACCGTCGTCGTGCCGCGCAGATAGAGGGGGTGGTGGGTGACCAGCAGGTCGGCGCCCAGCTTCAGCGCCTCGTCGACGATCCCCTGGACCGGGTCGACGGCGAAGAGGACCCGCGTGACCTCCTGGTCGGGGTCGCCCACGACGGTGCCGACCGCGTCCCAGGACTCGGCCCGCGCGGCGGGCCACAGGTTCTCCAGCGCGGTGATGACTTCAGACAGACGGGGCACGGGGAAAGGCTACCTGGCTGTTCTCCCCTGCTGAACCGGCGACCGCACCAGCGACGGCACCGGACACCGCACCAGGCAGGCACCGGGCACCGGGCCGGACACCGGGCCGCGTCTCGCCGCTCGCCCCGCCAGCACAGTCGCCCCGGATTCCTCAGGAGAATCGTTCCTGGGCCATCCCTTTGTGTGAAGTGACCGCCTGCCGGTCCCACGTTCGTGCGTATAAAAACTAGCTTCGTCGCTGGAGGTGACCAGACGATGACGGTCTGTGCGATCGAGCCCGCGGCGGACGACTCGGATGGTGCCGCGCGGCCGGAGTGCACCATCACGGCGGACGGCGCCTATGCGGCCCGCCTCACGCTGGACGGCGACTCCTGGTACCCGGAGCGCTGGACGCTGGACGGCCCCGAACCGTACGCGGTGCCGCTGCCCGGCAACCAGCCCGAGGAGCCCGGCACCGAGGTGCAGCCGATGGGCGACGGACGGGTCCTCATCCGGCGGTCGGCGGACGGACGGCATTTCTTCTCGCTGCTGTACCCGACCGACCCCGGCACCGGCGAGCTGCCGCTGGGCGCGGTGGAGTGCCCGGGCGAGGGCACCCGTCTGCGGCTGCTGCCCCCCGCGCCGGGGGGCGACAAGGCGTACGCCCTCGCCGTGGCCCGGCACTCCAGCGCGGTGTGGCTGGTGGCGGGCGGCGCCTTCGGTCCCGAGCACCTCGCCGAGATCCCGGGGCGCTGTGCGGGCGGGGTGTGGCTGGACGCTGCGGGACGGATGCTGGCCCTTGACCGGGAGGTCGGCGGCCGGACGAAGGCCGTCGTGGTCGACCTGGAGCGCGGCGGCGAGGTCTCGCCGCTGCTCCAGATCGCCGCGGACAGCGACGACCGGCTGCTGCTCGCCGACCCGGACAGCGGACTGCTGCTGATCCGCTCCGATGCGCCCTCCCCGGGGCAGGACCGGCTGGGCTGGGGGGTGCTGGGCAGCACGCTTCCGGTGCGCTTCCCGGAGTGCCTGCGGGTGCCCGACTGCACGGTCACGCCGTTCGCGATCCAGCCCGGGCAGATGCTGATGCCGGAGAGCTGCGCGGTGGCGCTGCGGCTCGACGGTCAGGTCGGCAGCTGGGTCGGCGTGTGGCGGCCCGCCCAGCGCCGGATGGACCATCTCCCGGCACCCGAGGGGTGGTTGGCGGGGGCGGGCCGGTGGACCGGGGACGGGGTGCTCCACCTGCCGTACTCGACGGCCGAGGCGCCGTGCGGGGTGGCGCGGGTGACGGCGCCCTCGGGGGACGCGGGGGACGCGGGGGACGCGGGGGCGGCGGGCCCGGTCCGGGACGGAACGGCTACGGGGCCCGGGTCGGACACGGCGTCGGACGAGCCGGAGGAACCGGACCCGGATCCTGCGGCCCTCGGCGCGCCCCGTCCTGTGCCGCTTCAGGAAGCGCCGTTGGGGCGTCTTGTAACGAAGTAGTGGCGGTTCGCGTGGCCGCCTGGATTCGGGCCGCGGGCGCCCGGTTAAACTCGCCCGGCTGTGAGCAAAAGATCATGTTGACGGGGTGAGTTCCTTCCGATGAGTGACGCCAGCAAGAACCAGCACACTGCCGACGTCCAGGAGTCCACCGGCCACGGCCGGCACCGGGGTCCGGTCTCGGTACAGCACGACAGCGAAACGGCTCAGACGGTCCCCCGCGGCCGTCACCGCAAGCCGGTCGAGCAGACCGAGTCGGCAGCCTGAGCTACGACCTGAACGACGTACGGCCCCGCCCCTCGCGTGAACGTGAAGGGGCGGGGCCGTTCCGCGTCTACTCCCGTTTCAGGCCCAGCACTTCGGCCGCCGCGAACGTCTCCCCGTCCGGCCGTTCCGTGTAGTGCGGCGTGAGCAGCGCGTCCAACTCGTCGTACGTGAAAGTCTCCTGCTTGCTGTCGAACTTCGCGGCCACACGCGGTCGTTCGACGATCGCCACCATGCCGCCGTGTACGACGATCAGCTGGCCGTTGACCCGGGCGGCAGCAGGCGAGGCCAAGTACCCGACGAGCGGGGCGACATGCTCGGGGGCGAGCGGGTCCAGGGCGTCGGCGGGGCGCTCGAGACCGGCGAAGACGTCCTCGGTCATCCGGGTGCGGGCGCGCGGGCAGATGGCGTTGGCGGTGACGCCGTACTTGGCGAGTGCGAGGGCCGTCGACGTGGTGAGACCGACGATTCCCCCTTTCGCCGCCGCGTAGTTGGGCTGTCCGGCGGATCCCGCGAGGAACGCCTCCGACGACGTGTTCACGATCCGCCCGTACACCGGCCGACCGGCCGCCTTGGACCGCTCGCGCCAGTGCACGGCCGCGAAGTGGGTGGTGTTGAAGTGGCCCTTGAGGTGGACGCGGATCACCGCGTCCCACTCGTCCTCGGTCATGGAGAAGATCATGCGGTCGCGCAGGATGCCGGCGTTGTTGACCAGGATGTCCAGTCGGCCGAACTCGCCGGTCGCCGACTCGACCAGTTCCCCGGCCTGTCGGAAGTCGGAGACGTCCCCGGTGTGGGCGAGCGCCCTGCCGCCCGCCGCGCGGATCTCGGCGGCGACCTCCTCGGCGGGACCGGCCGACGCCTCGCCCGAGCCGTCCCGGCCGGGCTGCCCGTAGTCGTTGACGACGACGGCCGCGCCGAGCCGGGCCAGTTCCAGCGCCTCGGCCCGGCCGAGGCCGCGACCCGCGCCGGTGACGATCGCGGAGAGTCCCTCGAGAGGCAGTGGCATCAGGGGGCCTCAGATCTCGATGCAGGTGCGGAGGGCCGTCCCCGTCCGCATCTGGTCGAGTGCCTCGTTGATCTCGCTCAGCGGCACCCGGTGGGTGATCAGGCCGTCCAGGTCGACGCGGCCGGCCCGCCACAGGGCGATGGTCCGCTCGTAGGAACGCAGGACGTCCCCGCCGCCGTACATGGACGGCAGGATCCGCTTCTCGTCGAAGAACAGCTCGAACATGTTGAGCTGGAGGAAGTCGTCCATGGCGCCCGCGCCGACGACGACCAGGGTGCCACCGCGCCGGGTCGTGTCGTACGCCGTGCGGGCGGTGGCGGAACGGCCGACGACCTCGAAGACGTAGTCGAAGCCCTCACCGGCGGTGACCTGCTGTTTGGCGTCGGCCAGCTCGTCGGGCGAGACGGCCCTGGTCGCGCCGAACTTGAGCGCGGACTCGCGGCGCGAGGCGACCGGGTCGACCGCGACGATCTCGGCGGCGCCCTTGAGGCGCGCGCCCTGGATGGCGGAGATGCCGACCCCGCCGCAGCCGATGACGGCGACCGACGAACCGGCCTCCACGTCCGCGGTGTTGAGGGCGGCGCCCAGGCCCGTGGTCACCCCGCAGCCGATGAGCGCGGCGATGTCGAAGGGAACGTCGTCGGGTATCGGCACCGCGCAGCCGGCGTCGACCACGACCTCCTCGGCGAAGGTGCCGGTACCGGCGAAGCCGAAGAGATCACCGCCGGGGCGCCGGAAGTTGGGGGTGCCCGCGTTCATGAACCCGGCCAGGCACAGTTCGGTCTGGCCGCGCTTGCAGGCGGGACAGACGCCGCAGGCGGGCAGCCAGCAGACGACGACCCGGTCGCCGGGCTTCAAGTGGCTGACACCCTCGCCCACTTCGAGGATCTCCCCCGCGCCCTCGTGCCCGGGCACGAACGGCGCCGGCTGCGGCAGTACGCCGCCCATCGCGGACAGGTCCGAGTGGCACAGCCCGGTGGCCCGCACCCGGATCCTCGCCCTGCCGGGGCCGAAACCCACCGCCTCGACGTCGTCGAGGACCTCCAGCTTGTCCTGGCCGATCTCGTGCAGTACGGCTGCGCGCATGGTGCGGCTCCCCTCAAAGCTGGCTGACTCAGGAGTGGCTGACTCAGGAGTGTTGGACGATGGTGTCGGCGAGGACGGGCGCGTCATCCCGCTCGACGGCACTCACGGCCACGCGGATCTCGCCGTCCCGTCGCCACATGCGGATCCGCAGCGTCTCCCCCGGGTACACGACCCCGGCGAACCGGGTGGCGTACCCGCGCACCCGGGTCACGTCCCCGCCCAGGAGCGTGTCGACGACCGCCTTGAGCGTGATGCCGTAGGTGCACAGTCCGTGCAGGATGGGCCGTTCGAACCCGGCGACCTTGGCGAACTCCGGGTCGGCGTGCAGCGGGTTCCAGTCGCCGGAGAGGCGGTAGAGGAGGGCCTGGTCCTCGCGGATCGGCCGCTCGACGATCCGGTCGGGCTCGCCGTCGACCGGTTCGGTGGGGGTCCCCCCGCTCGAGCGGAGCCGAGAGTGGGGGAGGGCGGAGGGGCCGCGGTCGCCGCCCCAGCCGCCTTCCCCTCGTACGAAGATCTGGGCGTCGTTGGTCCACAGCGGGCCGTGGGCGTCGGCGACCTCGGTGCGCATCACCAGGACGGCCGCCTTGCCCTTGTCGTACACGGCGGCGATGCGGGAGGTCGCGGTGGCCCTGCCCTCGACGGGGAGGGGGCGGTGGATCTCCAGGCTCTGGCCGCCGTGCAGGACACGGGCCAGGTCGACCTCGACGCCGGGCATGGACAGACCGCTGATCACCCCGGGCGAGCCGGCACCCGCGACGGTGGCGAAGCTCGGCAGGACGTGCAGCCGGGACTCCAGGGTGTAGCGCAGTTCGTCGGGGTCCGTGGCGGGGCTGTGCTTGTCAGGATTCGCGGCCGCGCCGATGCCGAGGTGGTAGAGCTGGACGTCCTTGGCATTCCAGGCGATCTCGCCGGAACGAGGCTCGGCCGCCAGGGCCTTGGCTGCGTCGATGGGCATGGGGCTCCCTGCTCCTGAGGGCTCAGAGACCTCGGTACGGCCGTCCGCACCGTCGGCCGCACCGAGGTCGACACGGGGCCGACCTAGAACGCGTTCCAGTCCGGCGACCCCTGTATAGCCCAGCGGTCGGCACTTGTGAAGGCTCCTGACGGGGTGTCAGGTCGGGGATCGGCGAGGGGATCGGCGAGCGGTATCCATGACATTTGTCCTGCCACGGTCCGTACAAGCGCATCTGCCGGGCGGGCCGTCCGGTGCGTAGCGTCGTGGTCATGCCTGACAACAAGGTCCGACGCAAGGCAGAGTGCAAGGCCGCCCGGAAGGCCGGCCTGGTTTCCGAGCACCGAGGCCCGGCCCCCAGCGGCTTCACCCTGCTGCCCTGGCTGCTGCTGGGAATGGGCTCCCTCTCCAACCTCTTCCAGGGCGAGGCCTCGAACCCCTGGATCGGCGGCCTCGGTCTGCTCACCTTCAACTCCCTCTACGTCTACGTGGCGTTCCGCGCGTTCCTGAAGGAGACACGGGAGGCCACCTCGACGCGGGTGGCGCTGGTGCTGATGGGCCTGGTGACCTGCGCTCTGGCCATCGGGTACGGCGGCAACTGGCTGCTGTTCTTCCCCCTGCTCGGCCTCGCGACGGGCGCCGTCGTGCGGATGCCGCAGCTGCGCTGGGCCGGCGCGGTCGTGGCCGTACTCGCCGGCGCGGTGTCCGTCACCCGCGAGGGCTGGGGCGGCCTCGACACCGCGTACGCGACCTGGATCTCGACGATGGTGACGGCGGCGATCCTCTCCCTCTCCGAAGCCGTACGGGAGCTGACCGCGGCCCGCGAGCAGCTGGCCCGGCGTGCCGTCGAGGAGGAGCGGCTGCGCTTCTCCCGCGATCTGCACGACCTGCTCGGGCACACCATGTCGGTGATCGTGGTGAAGGCGGAGGCGGCCCGCCGGCTGGCCGACCGCGACCTGACGGCGGCGCTGGACCAGATCACCGACATCGAGTCCGTCGGCCGGCAGGCGCTGACCGAGATCCGCGAGGCGGTGACCGGCTACCGCGAGGGCAGCCTCGGTACCGAACTCGACCGGGCCCGCTCGGTGCTGCCGGCCGCGGGCATCGAACCCGTGGTCCTCCGCTGCGGCCCGCCCCTCGCCGCCCAGACCGAGGTGCTGCTGGGCTGGGTGGTCCGCGAGGCGGTGACCAACGCCGTACGGCACAGCGGGGCGACGCGGTGCGAGATCGCCGTGGAGAGCACGCCGGAACGGGCTCGCCTGCGCATCACGGACGACGGCCGCGGGTCGTCCGCCTCCGTCTCCGTGTCCGCCTCAGGGGAACCACTCGCCGCCGCCCCGCGGATCGGCGGCACGGGGCTGAAGGGGCTGAGGGAGCGGCTCGCTGCGGCGGGCGGGTCGTTGGAGGCGGGTCCTGGTCCGGGTTCGGGTTCGGGTTCGGGGGCGGGGGCGCGGGGCGGGTTCGTGGTGACGGCGGAACTGCCGGTGGGTTCGGCGGTACTGCGGGTGGGTTCGGCGGTACCGCCGGTGGATTCGGCGGTACCGCCGGTGGATTCGGCGGTACCGCCGGTGGATTCGGCGGTACCGCCGGTGGATTCGGCGGTACCGCCGGTGGATTCGGCGGAGTTGACGGGGACGGTCGGCGAGGGGCGTACGTCGGCCCCATGACCGTCCGGCGCGGCGGGCGCCTCATCCCTGAGCCGGTAGAACCGCCGCAGGTCGCGGTCGACATACAGCCGCTGCCGCCGTGCAGGTCCCGGCCGCCCCCCGAGCCCTACCCTTAGGTGGTGAACGAGATGCCGCGCGACCACCGGGCCGCCAGATCCATCAGGGTCCTGCTCGCCGAGGACCAGGGGATGCTGCGCGGGGCACTCGCCCTTTTGCTCGGGATGGAGGCGGACATCGAGGTCGTGGCCCAGGTGGCGGCCGGTGACGCCATCGTGGACGCGGCTCTGACGCACCGCCCCGACGTGGCCCTCCTCGACATCGAACTGCCCGGGATGAGCGGCCTGGACGCCGCCGCCCGACTCCGCGACGAGGCACCCGACTGCCGCGTGCTGATCCTCACCACCTTCGGCCGGCCCGGCTACCTTCGCCGGGCCATGGAGGCCGGAGCCGCGGGCTTCCTCGTCAAGGACGGCCCTGTGGAGGACCTCGCCGCCGCGATCCGCCGCGTACTGACCGGCGAGACCGTCATCGACCCGGCGCTCGCCGCGGCCGCACTCAGCGCAGGCCCCAACCCCCTCACGGCCCGCGAGTGCGACGTCCTCAACGCCTCGACGGACGGCGCGACGGTCGCCGACATCGCCACCAAGCTCCACCTCTCGGAGTCCACGGTCCGCAACTACCTCTCCTCCGCCATCGGCAAGACAGGCACCCGCAACCGCACGGAGGCGCTGCGGGAGGCCCGGCAGCAGGGGTGGCTGTAGGGGTCGCTCCAGGACCCCGATCAGGTCGGGTCGAGGGTCTTACTCCCGTTCGACTCCCGTCTGAACAACGCCGTCCAAAGAAAGTCCTCCCCGAAGTACGGGGACTCGGCCGGTTCGTCGTGCATGCGGCGGAGTTCGACCTCCGTGAGTTCCGAGAAGATCCGGCGCAGGGACTCGGGCGTGTAGGCGAGACCGCCCTGCAGACCCGCCTGACGGTAGAAGTCGGCGTCGGACAGCTCCGATCCCATTCCTCCGGCCGCGAAGCAGGTGAGGGCGAAGTGGCCGCCGGGCGCCAGGATCCGGTCGAGGAGGTCCAGGTAACTGACACGCCGGTGCGGCGGCAGGTGGTGGAAGCAGCCGGAGTCGTACACGAGGTCGTACGGTCCCGCCAGTTCCGTACCGGCGAGGGCGAAGGCGTCCCCGCGGTGGAACCGGGCTCCGGCCCCCGCCTCGCGAGCCCGCTCCTGCGCCCGGGCGATGGCCGCCGACGACAGGTCCACGGCGTCCACCTCGAAGCCGCGCGCCGCGAGGTGAAGCGTGTTGCGGCCGAGACCACACCCCAGGTCGAGGGCGCGGCCGCTGGGGAGGAGGCCACGGTCGAGGTACGACACCAGGTTCTCGTCCGGCTTCGACACGAAGAACGGCACTGGCCTGGACGGGTCCGCGTAGAAACCGTCCCACCAGGATGCGCCCCGGTCCGTCCACCGGTCGGCGTCCGGTGCGAACAGTCCGTCCAGGAGCCTGAGTACGTCGTCAACGGTGCGAATGTTCCGGTCCATCCGGGCCCCCTTCCGAGTCCGGGGATCGTAGCTTCGGGCAGGCGGAAAGCCCAGGTGAGCGGGTGCGGGTGGGGGTTCGGTGGATGCCGTCAGCCGGTGTGTGCGGGGCCGGCGCGGGAGCCCATGGGCCGCCACTCCAGGGTCGGGGGGAAATGCCTGCGGCACCCTGTGCGAGGGCCTACAGGCACCGTTCCCGGTGACGCCGACGGAAGCTTTTCCCGGCTCCCCGCCCTCGCCTCCCCTCCCCCTACTTCGTCACCTTCACCGACTTGAAGGCCGTGCCCTCGGGCGCTAGGCACGCGAACCAGCCGTCCGGGGAGCCCTCGGCCGACCTGATGCCCTGCGGGAGCACGTTGTCGACATGGGTGTTCGCCGCGACCCTGTGCAGGTCGGTGCTCGTGCCGTCCTTCCAGTAGCAGGTGACCTGTTGGGCGGTCTTGGCGATCCGGCCGATCACGAGGCGCGAGTCCTTCGAGCCGGGCTTCAGCCCGATGGCGCCGGCGTCCAGGTCCGTGCCCGCCTGGGTGCCCCCCTTGGGCACCGCGTTCTCCATCACGACCGCACTCTCCTCGCCGTAGCTGCGGTTCACGAAGTAGGCGCTCTTGCCGACCAGGTCGGAGGCCGTGCTTACGTCCGGGGGCCACTCCTTGTACTCGCTCATCGCGGTCAACTGCGCCTGTGCCTGCGCCTCGTCGCGCGGCGCGTCCCACACGTCGACGAAGACCCGCCAGTCCCTTCCGCCCTCGATCCCGGTCGCCAGTTCGGTGCGGTGCGGCTTGTACTCGAACGTGTCCGGCAGTCGCGTCGTCGGCTGCGTGGCCGCCGGCTGCCCGCCGTGGCCGTCCCCGCCCGCCAGCCCCGCGAGGGCCATCGTCCCCGTCGACCCGACGATCGCCACGGCCGCCGCCGTCGCCACCGCCCAGCGCCGCGCCCTGCGCCGTCTGCCGCCGCGGATCATCGCCTGAGTGGGGGCTATGCCGACCTCGACCCCGTCCGCGGCGTCGGCCAGCAGGAGGGTGATGTCCCTGTCCGTCATGTCGTGGCCCGCTTCCCGGTTCGCGCTCATCACTTACGCCCTCCCCCGCTCGTCACCATGTCCGCCAGTCCCGGTATGGCGCGGAGCTTCGCGATCCCCTTGGCGCCGTTGCTCTTCACCGCGCCGACGGAACAGCCCATGGCCTGAGCCGTCTGTGTCTCGGTGAGGTCCTCCCAGTACCGCAGGACCACCGCCTCCCGCTGCCGCGCCGGCAGTTGGGCCAGCGCCTTCAGCAAGGCGTTGCGGTCGTCGGCCTGGGCGATGCGGTCACCGGTGTCGGCCACCTCGCGCACCAGGCCCGAATCGTCCTTCGGCGCCAGGAACTCCCGCAGTCTTCTGCGGTGTTTGCGCGCGTGGGCGTTGATCATCACGCGCCGTACATACGCCTCCGGGTCGTCCGCCGAGCCGACCCTGCGCCAGGCCACATAGACCTTCTCGAGCGTCGACTGGACCAGGTCCTCCGCGGCGTGCTGCTCCCCCGTGAGGAGAAATGCCGTCCCCATCAGCCGTGGCCAGCGGCCGATGACGAAGCTCTGGAACTCCGTGTCCCGAGCCTGCTTGCGATCCCCCATGGGCACCTCCTAGATGTCTGAAGGAGTCCATGGGCGGTCGGAACCGTTGCCTCACTTCGCGGGAATTCTCCGCGGCAGCCACACCCACATCAGCACCGCACCAGCGAGCAGCACCCCGGTCCCCGTACGAAACACCAGCGCGTACCCCTCCGTCAGCGCCCCCGGCGTAGCGCTCCCCGCCGTGCGCGCCGCCGCGATCGTCGACATGACGGCGAGCCCCAGTGAACCGCCCATGGTGCGCGAGGTGTTGATCAGCCCCGACACCAGCCCGGCCTCTCCCGGCGCGGCCCCCGACGTGGCGAGCGCGGCGAGCGGGGTCGCCGTCAGCCCGGCGCCCAGCATCATCAGGATCCCGGGGAACATGATCTCGGTCAGGTACGCCCCCTCGGGCGTCATCGCCGACTGCCAGCCGAAGCCCACCGCCGCCACCACCGTCCCGAGCGTGGCGACGTTGCGCGCGCCGAGCACCGGCATGAAGCGGGGCGCCGCCTTGGAGCCGAGGAGCACGGCGAGGGAGCTCGGCACCAGCGCCAGGCCGGCCTCCAGGGGCGTGTAGCCGAGCACGTTCTGCGTGTACAGCGTCATGAAGAACCACATGCAGAACATCGCGGAGCCGCACAGGAACATCGCGGCGTTCGCCGACGACACGGCCCGCACCCGGAACAGTCCGAGCGGAATCAGCGGGGCCGCCGTACGCGCCTCGACGACCAGGAAGAGCGCGATCAGGGCAAGGCCGGCGGCCAGCGGCACGACCGTAACCGGCGCCGTCCACCCCTCGCCCTCCGTCTGCGAGATCCCGTACGCGAGGGTGGCGAGCCCCGCCGTGACCAGCACCGCGCCCGGCAGGTCGAGCCGCCGCCCGTCCCCGTTCCGGCTCTCCGCCAACCACCTCGTGGCTCCGGCGAGCACCACCGCCCCGACGGGCACGTTGATCAGCAGAACCCACCGCCACGACAGCCCGTCCACGAGCGCCCCGCCGACGAGCCCGCCCGCGGCCCCGCCGCCCGCGCCCACCGCCGTCCAGGTCGCGATGGCCCGCGCCCGCGCCGCCCCCTCCGGCACGGCGGACGTGAGGATGGTGAGCGTCGACGGCGCGAGCACCGCCGCCCCCAGCCCCTGCACGGCCCGCGCCACCAGCAGCTCCGGACCCTCCTGCGCGAGCCCGCCGCCCAACGAGGCCAGCGTGAACAGGGCGAGCCCGACCAGGAACATCCGCTTGCGCCCGTACAGGTCCCCGGCCCGCCCGCCGAGCAGCATGAACCCGGCGAAGGCGATGACGTAGGCGTTGACGACCCACTGGAGCCCCTGCTCGCTCAGCCCCAGGTCGGTCCGCATCGACGGCAGTGCCACGTTCACGACGGACACGTCGAGCACGACCAGGAACTGTCCGGCACACGCGAGCGCCACGACCAGCCAGGTCGGCGGCGCGATGCGGCGGCGGGACATGCGGGTGACGTCAGCGGCTCCGAGCATGCCTGTCATGTTCTCAACCGGCAGACGGTCCTTGCATCGGGATTTCGACCTAGGCCCCGCCGCGCAGGCCGTCCATCCGAGCCCCCTTCCTCAAGACCGGGGCTACTTCCCCAAGAGAAGATAAAGAAATCGTTAGTGAGCCAAAGCACCGGAATAGTTGCCCAGGCGGACGGGGTTCACTGTGCACGTATCCCGCGTACGCACCCGCCACATATCCGCACGGAACCACCTGACTCGCCGGCCCGGAGGCCCCACCCCATGACGCACACGTCGACCGACCAGCCCGTACGCAGAGCGAGCGGGGCCGTCGTCCCGGTGCTCGCCTTCGCCGGCATCGTGGTCGCGGTGATGCAGACCCTGCTCGTCCCGGTCATCAAGGACCTGCCGCAGCTGCTGGACACCCAGCCGAGCAACGCCACCTGGGTGCTGACCTCGACCCTGCTCTCCGGCGCCGTCGCCACGCCGATCATGGGCCGCCTCGGCGACCTCTACGGCAAGCGGCGCATGCTGATCTTCAGCCTCTCGGTGATGGTGGTCGGCGCCCTGGTGAGCGCCCTCACCAGCGAGCTGCTCACGATGATCGCGGGCCGTACGCTCCAGGGCTTCGCGATGGGTGCCATACCGCTCGGCATCGGCCTGATGCGCGACATGCTGCCCCGCGAGAAGCTCGGCTCGGCGATGGCCCTGATGAGCTCCTCGATCGGCGTCGGCGGCGGCCTCGCCCTGCCCGCCGCGGCCCTGGTCGCGCAGCACGCCGACTGGCACGTCCTCTTCTACGGCGCCGCCGGCGTCGGCGCCCTGGCCATCGCGCTCACCCTCCTCGTCGTACCCGAGTCGCCGCTGCGCGCCAAGGGCACCTTCGACGTCCTGGGCGCGATCGGCCTCTCCGCCGGCCTCGTCCTCTTCCTCCTGCCGATCACCAAGGGCAGCGACTGGGGCTGGACGTCCGCGACCACGCTCGGCCTGTTCGGCGCGTCCGCCGTCGTACTCCTCCTGTGGGGCGTGATGGAGCTGCGCGTCAAGGCTCCCCTGGTGGACCTGCGCACCACGGCCCGCCCGGCGGTGCTCTTCACCAACCTCGCCTCGATCATGGTCGGCGTCTCGTTCTACGTCGTCTCGCTGGTCCTTCCCCAGCTCCTCCAGCTGCCCAAGTCCACCGGCTACGGCCTCGGCCAGTCCATGGTCGTCGCCGGCCTGCTCGTGGCACCGCTCGGCCTGACCATGATGGTCACGGCCCCCGTCTACGCCCGACTGTCCGCCAAGTACGGCCCCAAGGTCACCCTGATCCTCGGCATGCTGATCATCGCGATCGGCTACGGCGCCGGCCTCGGCCTGATGAGCGCCGCCTGGCAGAGCCTCGTCATCGCGGTCGTCCTCGGCGCGGGCATCGGTCTCGCCTACTCCTCCCTGCCCGCGCTGATCGTCGGCGCGGTCCCGGCCTCGGAGACGGGCGCGGCGAACGGCCTGAACACCCTGATGCGTTCCATCGGTACGTCGGTCTCCAGCGCCGTCATCGGCATGGTCCTCGCCAACACCGCGAACGACGTGAACGGTGTCGCGATCCCGACCATGCACGGCTTCCGCGTCTCCTTCCTGATCGCGACGGGCGCGGTGGCGATCGGCCTCCTGATGGCCCTTCTCCTGCCCCGCAACCGCCCGGCGACCAAGCCGCAGCTGCGCGCGAGCAGCGAGGAGGACGCGGTGCTCGAGCGCGCCGAGGAGGTCCTGCGCGGCTTCCGGGGCCGGGTCCTGGACGCCACGGGCACTCCCGTGGCCCGCGCCAAGGTCACCCTGATCGACCACCGCGGCCGCCAGGCGGGCGCGACCCTCTCCTCCGGGGACGGCACCTACACCCTCGCCGTCCCCGCCCAGGGCGCCTACGTCCTGGCCGCCCGCGCCACCGGCCACGGCCCGCTGGCCTCGGCCGCGACCCACGCGGGCGACGACCGGCCGGTGGACCTGGACCTGGCGCTGCCGGGCGAGAAGGTCGTCACCCCCTGACGCCCCGACCCGGTGAACAAGCTAGACATCTCCGACGCACCCTGACGCATCCCCGCCGTACCCCCTGGTCGCCCGCCGACCAGGGGGTACGGCAGCATGGGGCGCCCAGAGACTCGTACGACCGGAAGGCCCCGCCCATGACCGCGGCACCCAAGCCCGAGATCCTGGCCGCCTTCGAGGCCGCGAAGGGGTTCATGCCCGCCGGTGAGGGCCTCGCCCTGTACGCGGCGGCCGTCCAGGCGGGGAGTCTCGGGCTGCCGCTCCTCGAGGTCGGAACGTACTGCGGGCGCTCCACGATCCTGCTCGCCGACGCGGCCCGCGAGGCCGGGGTCGTCGCGCTGACGGTCGACCACCACCGGGGCAGCGAGGAGCAGCAGCCGGGCTGGCAGTACCACGACCCGGAGACGGTTGACGCGGAGATCGGCCTGATGGACACCCTGCCGACCTTCCGCCGCACGCTGCACCGCGCCGGACTGGAGGAGCACGTCGTGGCCCTGGTCGGCCGCTCGCCGCAGGTCGCGAAGGTCTGGGGCACCCCCCTCGGGCTGGTGTTCATCGACGGCGGCCACACCGACGAGCACGCGAACGCCGACTATGAGGGCTGGGCGCCCCATGTCGCCGAGGGCGGCCTGCTCGTCATCCACGACGTGTTCCCGGACCCGGCCGACGAGTTCACCGGCCAGGCCCCGTACCGCGTGTACCTGCGGGCCCTCGCCTCCGGCGCCTTCAGGGAGGTCTCGGCGACGGACTCGCTGCGGGTACTGCGGCGGACGGGCGCCGGGATCTGATCCCTCGGCCGCGGCACGTCGCGGGGTCGCGCGGGGCTCCCCGCGGAGCACGTGGCGGGACCGTAAGGTGACTGTCGTGTCGTACGTAGGCCCGGACTTCGAACCTTCCCAGCCCCGCCGCCCCAGGCGCGGCCCCGTGACCGTCGCGGTCGCCGCGCTCGTGCCGGGCGCGTTGCTCGGATGGGTGGCGTACGAGGCGGTGGGCGGATCCGACGGAGGATCGGCGGGGGCGGTCGGCACGCCCGCGTCGTCGAGCGCCTTGGCCTCCCCGAAGACATCCGCGCCGACGACCTCCGCCGCCGACGACGCCAAGCAGCCGAGCCCGAACCCGGCCTCCACCGCCTCGGCACCCGCCGCCTCCGCGCCCGCCGCCTCCGGCCCCCTCAAGGGCAAGGTGATCGTCATCGACCCCGGCCACAATCCGGGCAACTTCCAGCACACGGCCGAGATCAACCGCAAGGTGAACATCGGCACGAGCTGGAAGGAGTGCGACACGACGGGCACGTCCACCAACTCCGGGTACCAAGAAGCCAAGTTCAGCCTCGACGTCGCCCACCGGATGCGCACACTGCTCCAAGAGCAGGGCGCCACGGTGAAGCTGACCCAGGACGGCGACCGGCCCTACGGCCCCTGCGTGGACGAGCGTGCCCGGATCGGCAACACCGCGCGCGCGGACGCCGTCGTCTCGGTCCACGCGGACGGTTCGGCGGCCGGCAACCGCGGCTTCCACGTCATCCTGCCGGGCAGCGTGCACGCGGGCGCCGCCGACACCCGCCCGATCGTCGCCCCCTCCCGTCAGCTCGGCGAGCGCATCGCGGGCAACTTCGTACGCGTCACGGGCAGCGCGCCCTCCAACTACATCGGCGACGGCACCGGACTCGACACCCGCACGGACCTGGGCGGTCTCAATCTGTCAACGGTTCCCAAGGTGTTCATCGAGTGCGGCAACATGCGCGATAGCAAGGACGCGGCGCTGCTGACCAGTGGTGCCTGGCGGCAGAAGGCGGCGCAAGGGATCTCTGAGGGATTGGTGAGTTTCTTGCGCGGGTAGCGATCAGCGTGCTGATCCGGGCGGACACCCTGTTCGAGCGGACGATAGTGTCGTCCCTACGATGAGGGGCCACCCCCGCGCTTCACACCAGGGCCTGACGGCGACATGGTGACAGCGACGCCTCTACCGACGACGAGACGACCTACGAAGGACCCTGAAGTGAATATCCGCTCCCTCACTCGAGGCGACGGCGTGGTGATCGGAGCAGCGGTGTTGCTGTTCATCGCGTCGTTCCTCGACACGTACTCCAGCGAAAGCGGTGGCGGCGACATCCCCAACGCCTGGGAAAACCTCGGCCTGGTGATGAGCCTGTACATCGGTGGCATCGTCGGGGCGGCCCTGATCGTCGTCGCCCGCGCGCTTCCGCAGCCGCGCAAGGTCGTCGGTCTCGACCTGGGGCAGCTGGGTGTCGCACTGGCGATCTTCGCCGCGTGGACCTCGTTCTGGACGATCATCGATCCGCTGGGCGCGTTCAGCGACAGTTTCGACGGAGCGGACATCGGCGCCGGTGTCGGTCTCATCCTCGGCCTGATCGGTGCGCTGCTGCTGGCCGGTGGCGCCGTCGCCACCCCCCTGGTCCCCGCCCTCCAGGCCGCCCTCATCCCGGCCCCCAAGCCGGCCGCCCCCCAGCCCTACGGCGCCCAGCCCCAGGGCGGTTACGGCTACCCCGGCGCCCAGCAGCCGCCGTACGGCGGTCAGCCGCAGCCGGGCCAGGCCTTCGGCGCGCAGCCGCAGCCCCAGCCTCAGCAGGCGCAGCCCCAGCCGTCGGCTCCGGAGTTCTCGCCGTTCTGGTTCGCCGTGCCGGTGCCGCGGCCGCTGTTCGGGGAGGACGGCTCGCCGACGCCGATCGCCGAACTCGCGCCCGGTACCTGGTACCTGGCGGTGGAGCAGCGCGGCGGTGCGCTGGTCGCGCAGACGCAGGACGGCCGTCGTGGCGTGCTGCAGGACACGTCGGGGATCCAGCGCGGCTGATTCCCGCTCTTCGACGTACGGCCTCTCGCCCCTTCCGGGCGGGGGGCCGTTGTCGTACAGTCGCCCCCTCGGCTGACGACTCGTCAGGAGGCAGGTATGCGGCTCGGGCTCGCCCTCGGATACTGGGGCCGCGGCCCCGACCCGGATCATGTCCCGCTCGCGCAGGAGGCGGAGCGGCTCGGCTACGACTCCGTGTGGACGGCCGAGTCGTGGGGCTCGGACGTGTTCACCCCGCTCACCTGGATCGCCGCGCAGACCTCCCGGATCAGACTCGGCACGGCGGTGGCCCAGATGGCGGCCCGCTCCCCCACCACGACCGCCATGCACGCCCTCACCCTGGACCACCTCTCCGGTGGCCGCATGATGCTCGGGCTCGGGCTGTCCGGCCCGCAGGTCGTCGAGGGCTGGTACGGCCGCCCGTTCCCGAAGTCGCCGCTGACCGCGACCCGCGAGTACGTCGACGTCGTACGCCAGGTCCTCAGGCGACAGGCGCCGGTCGAGCTGGACGGCCGCTTCCACTCCCACCCCTACCGGGGCGCCGACGGCACCGGTCTCGGCAAGGCGCTCAAGCCCATCACCCACCCGCTCCGCTCCCGACTGCCCGTCCTGCTGGGCGCCGAGGGGCCGAAGAACGTGGCGCAGACCATCCGGATCGCGGACGGCTGGCTGCCGCTGTACTGGTCTCCGAGCCGGCCCGAGGTGTACGGGGAGGCGGTGGGCGAACTGCCCGACGGCTTCCTCGTCGCGCCCATGGCACAGGTGAAGGTCTGTGACGACGTGGCCCAAGGCCTCCTCCCCGTCAAGGCGATGCTCGGCTTCTACATCGGCGGCATGGGACACGCGGCCCGCAACTTCCACGCCGAGCTGATGGCACGCATGGGGTACGAGGAGCAGGCCCGACGGATCCAGGAACTGTTCCTGGCCGGCCGCCGGGAGGAGGCCGTGCTCGCCGTGCCGGACGCGTTCGCCGACGAGATCTCCCTCGTCGGACCGCGCGAACGCATCGCGGAACGGCTGGAGTTGTGGC
Organism: Streptomyces sp. NPDC006602; assembly: GCF_042870385.1. Taxonomy (NCBI): domain Bacteria; kingdom Bacillati; phylum Actinomycetota; class Actinomycetes; order Kitasatosporales; family Streptomycetaceae; genus Streptomyces; species Streptomyces sp. NPDC006602. Next base: position 740,289 of record NZ_JBIAHG010000001.1, read on the forward strand.
GCAAGGGCCCGGTGACGGACCTGCTGGCGCTGGCACCGGACCGGCACACGCTGCGGGTACTGGCCGAACTCAACACCTGACCGGCTGCGCATGTTGAGGTTTCACCGACGATTGAGCGGCAACCCGATGGGCATGTCCCCTCGATATCGCAACGGTGCCAATCAGGCCGGCACGATCATCGCAGTCGTCGCCGACGTCATGGCCCTCATCCTGGGCCTGTGGATCCTGATGTACCTGCTGGACGCGAACCGCGCGAACGACTTCGTGCAGTTCATCCATGACGTCGCCCGCTGGCTCGCCGGCTGGTCCCACGACCTGTTCACCTTCGACGAAGCCTGGGCCAGGGTGGTCGCGGGCTACGGCCTCGCAGCGGTCGTCTACCTCTTCGTCGGCCACGCCATCGCCAACCGCGTACACCGGCACTGACCCGGCCTGAACTCAGTCGCAGCAGTCCGCGTCGAGGCCCCTCGGCAGGCGGTCGCCGGCGAATACCGTGCAGGTCGCCTCGTGGCCGCCTAGGGCGGAGACCGCGAGGAGGAGGGAGCCGGCCGTCCAGGTGGTCAGTTCCCGTGGCCAGACGGCCTTGTCCTTGAAGACGTAACCCGTCCAGTACAGGCCGGACTCCGCGTCCCGCAGGTGCTGTATCGACTGGAGGATCTCCAGCGCGCGGTCGGACTCGCCCATCACCCAGAGTGTGAGGGCGAGTTCGGCCGACTCGCCGCCCGTGACCCACGGGTTGGGCACGACGCAGCGCACCCCGAGGCCGGGCACGACGAAGCGCTCCCAGTCCGCCTCCAGACGGGACTTGGCCTCCGCGCCGGTGAGCGCGCCGCCCAGCACCGGGTAGTACCAGTCCATCGAGTAGCGGTCCTTGTCGAGGAACCGCTCCGGATGGCGGCGGATCGCGTGCCGCAGCGCCCCCACCGCCAACTCCCAGTCCGGCTGCGGCTCTTCGCGCTGCTCGGCGATCGCGAGCGCGCAGCGCAGCGCGTGGTGGATCGAGGAGGAGCCGGTCAGCAGCGCGTCCGCGGTCTGCGTGCCGTCGTCCTCACGCTTCCAGCCGATCTGCCCGCCCGGCTGCTGCAGTTGGAGGACGAACTCCATCGCCGCGTAGACCGTCGGCCACATGCTGTCGAGGAACGTGTCGTCGCCGGTGGAGAGGTAGTGGTGCCAGACGCCGACGGCTATGTAGGCGACGAAGTTCGTCTCCCGGCCCTTGTCGGGGACGTCGTCGAAGGCCCCGTCGGCGTACGCCGCGTACCAGGAGCCGTCCTCGTTCTGGTGTCGCGCCAGCCACCTGTACGCCCGCTCGGCGGCCTCGTGCTCGCCCGCCGCGTCCAGGGCCATCGCGGCTTCGACATGGTCCCAGGGGTCCAGGTGGTGTCCGCGGAACCACGGGATCGCCCCGTCCTCCCGCTGCACGGCGAGGATGCCGGCGACGGTCGCGGCGGCCTCCTCGGCGGTGAGGACCCCGGGCAGGACGAGGTGTTCTGTCCGGGAGGTGGTCACTTGGTGGCCGCCTCGGCTTCGGTCTTGACGCCGGTCTCGGCTTCGCGTGCTGCTGCGGTCCCTGCCTCGGTCCCTGCCCCGATCCCTGCTTCGGGCTCGGAGAGACGTGGCAGGTGCGGCTTCGTCGCGTACGCCACGAAGCTCTTGCCGATCAGCGGGTTCAGCGCCTGCTCGGCGACCCGGGTCGCGAGCGGCTTCTTCATGATGTCCCAGACCAGCAGCTTGTGGTACGCCCGCACCGGCAGCGCCTTGTCGTTGTCGACGCCGAACGCGCACTTCAGCCACCAGTACGGCGAGTGCAGCGCGTGGGCGTGGTGGGTGCCGTACGGCTTCAGACCGGCCTCGCGGATCCTCGCCAGCAACTCGTCCGCGCGGTAGATGCGGATGTGCCCGCCCTCGACCTCGTGGTAGGCCTCGGACAGCGTCCAGCAGACCTTCTCGGGGCCGTAGCGCGGCACGGTGATCGCGATCCGGCCGCCGGGCTTCAACACCCGTACCATCTCGGCGAGTACGCCCTTGTCGTCCGGGATGTGTTCCATCACCTCGGAGATGATGACGACGTCGAAGGACTCGTCGGGGAAGGGCAGCGCCAGGGCGTCGCCCTCCATCGCCGTCGCGGTGGCGCCCTCCGGGGCCTCCCCCGCCTCCTTCATCGCCGCGAACCACTTGGCGACCTCGCGGATTTCCTCGGCGTTCTGGTCGAGTGCCACGACCCGGGCGCCCCGGCGATAGCACTCGAACGCGTGCCGGCCGGCACCGCAGCCGAGGTCCAGGACACGGTCGCCCGGGGCGAGCGGGAACCGGGAGAAGTCGACGGTCAGCACGTGGCCCTGCTTTCGCGATCGGATTCGACGTCGGCAACTTCTGGGGCCGCGGAGCGGCCGGGAGGCGTGGTCGTGGAGCGGATCCGAGCGGCGGCTTCACCGGCGGCGGGTGCGGCCAGGGCCTCTCGGTAGCGGGCCACCGTGCCCTCGGCGGCTCGGGCCCAGGTGAAGCGGGCCAGTACGCGCTCGCGGCCGGCCGCGCCGAGCCGGGCGCGCAGTTCCGGGTCGGACAGGAGACGGCTCAGGCCGGCCGCCAACGCCCCGGAGTCTCCTGGATGTACGGCGAGGCAGGTCTCTCCGTCCCGGCCGGCGACCTCGGGGATCGCGCCGCCGGTCGTGGCCAGCAGCGGCGTTCCGGTGGCCATCGCTTCTGCGGCCGGGAGGGAGAAGCCCTCGTACAGCGACGGCACGCACGCGACCTCCGCCGAGCGCACCAGGTCGACGAGTTCGGCGTCCGAGATGCCCTTGACGAAGTCGACGGCGCCTTCGAGGCCGTACCGCTCGACGGCCCGGGCGACGGGCCCTTCCTCGGGCCGCTTGCCGACGACGACGAGGTGGGCGTCCGGGCGCTCGGTGCGTACCTTCGCCAGCGCCTCGACGAGGAAGACCAGGCCCTTGAGCGGCACGTCGGCGCTGGACGTCGTCACGATCCGGCCCGGCACGACGGGCACCGAGGGGTCCGGCGAGAACAGGTCCGTGTCGGCGCCGATGTGGACGACATGGATGCGGTCGTCGCGTACCCCGAGTTGGTCGACTATCTCCCGGCGGGACGTGCCGGAGACGGTGAGGACGGACGGCAGACGGCGCGCCACTCGCTTCTGCATGCGCGTGAAGCCGTACCAGCGCCGTACGGAGAACCTGCGCCGCAGGCCCTGTGCCGCGTCCAGCTCCAACTGGCGGTCCACGGTGATGGGGTGGTGGATCGTGGTGATCAGCGGGGCGCCGACGTCGCCCACCAGGCCGTAGCCGAGCGTCTGGTTGTCGTGGACGACGTCGAACTCGCCGCGCCGGGCGCGCAGATGGCGGCGGGCGCGGAGGGAGAAGGTGAGCGGCTCGGGAAAGCCACCGGTCCACATCGTCGCGACTTCGAGGGCGTCGACCCAGTCGCGGTACTCACCGAGCTTCGGGGTGCGGAAGGGGTCGGGGTGGCGGTAGAGATCGAGGCTGGGCAACTCGGTGAGGCTCAGCCTGTCGTCGTGGCCCTCGTCGAGGACGGGGTAGGGCTGGGAGCCGATGACCTCGACGGTGTGGCCGAGGCGGGCCAGTTCGCGGGAGAGGTGCCGTACGTAGACGCCCTGACCCCCGCAGAACGGGTTCCCTTTGTAGGTGAGGAGTGCGATGCGGAGCGGTCGCTCGCCGTCAGCGGCCGGTCCCTCGGAGGACCCTGCCTGACTGGCCTCAGCGGTCACTCTGGGCCCCCTTCTGCCTGCACTGTCCCGCGAGATTACGCCGGGACGCTAATCTAGAACAAGTTTCAGACTTGATCGTTCAAGAGGCTCTGAATCTACCGGCAGGTAGGGGCACCGTGAGCAGTGGATCAGGTGATTCACGCCACGACCGGCGCTCCTGCCATGCTGTGCGATCACTTGCCTTCACCGACTGTCACGGAGCGGGACCCATGCCTGCGGAAGCCAAGGTGAACCAGATGGCCCAGGTGGATGCCAGTACCCCGCGGTCCGACTCGCCGCCGCTCACCGAACGGCAGGAGGCGCGCCGTCGGCGCATCCTGCACGCGAGCGCGCAACTGGCCAGCCGGGGCGGTTTCGACGCGGTCCAGATGCGGGAGGTCGCGGAGTCCTCGCAGGTGGCGCTCGGCACGCTCTACCGCTACTTCCCCTCGAAGATCCATCTGCTGGTCGCCACGATGCAGGACCAGTTGGAGCACATGCACGGCACACTGCGCAAGAAGCCGCCGACGGGCGAGACGGCGGCGGAGCGGGTGGCGGAGACGTTGATGCGGGCCTTCAGGGCGCTGCAGCGGGAGCCGCATCTGGCGGACGCGATGGTCCGCGCGCTGACGTTCGCGGACCGCAGTGTGAGTCCCGAGGTCGACCAGGTGTCCCGACAGACCACGGTGATCGTCCTGGACGCGATGGGGCTGGAAAATCCGACGCCGGAACAGCTGTCCGCGGTCCGTGTCATCGAGCACACCTGGCACTCGGCCCTGATCACCTGGCTGTCGGGCCGTGCCTCGATCGCCCAGGTGAAGATCGACATCGAGACGGTGTGCCGCCTGATCGACCTGACGGACCCGGAGCGCGAGAGCCGGGCCTAGACAGGCCCCAGGCACGCGAAGAACCTACGAGACGGGTTCCCTTCGCCGGTATTACCCGGATCAGGTGCTGGGGGTCGCCTTCCGGCCCGACCACTGCCTTCCGGCCTCTCAGCCCGACCGTCGACGTCGGCCACTGGCGGATGCCGAAGCGTCTCGCCAAAGTCGGCTACTCCGGTCGAACTCCCTCACTCGTCCCGTAGGCCACTTCCCAGAATAGAACATTCACGCAGGGACAAAACCCCCTGAACCATGATTTTTTTAGCGCGGTCGGCGACTCTCGTACGCGGCCACTGTTCCTCCGTACGCGGCCGCTATTCCTCCGGAGGGAACACCGGCTCCCCGCTCCCCAGCAGCGAGATCATGATCGCCTCGACCGGGCAGCCCTCCGCCGCCGCGAGGATCTTCTCGTTGGCGTCGGTCTCGGGGTCGACGGGGTGGGACTGGCGGCCCGTGTCGAGGCGGAAGCCGTCCGGGGCGTGGTGGACGCACTGCGCCGAGCCGATGCACAGGGAGCGGTCGACCTCGATCTGCCAGCGGTCGCCCGCCCCCATGCTCGAATTCACTCGCGCGGGAGGTATCCCCACCCTCTCAGCCCTCCCAGCCCGCCGGCAGGTGGATCATCTTGTGTTCCAGGTACTCGCCGTAGCCCTCCGGGCCGAACTCCCGCCCCAGTCCGGAGTTCTTGTAGCCGCCGAAGGGGCCGAGCATGTCGAGGCTGAAGGTGTTGACCGAGTAGGTGCCGGTACGGACCTGGCGGGCGATCTCGATGCCGTGCCCGACGTCGGCCGTCCACACGCTGCCGCTCAGCCCGTAGTCGGAGTCGTTGGCGATCTTCAGCGCCTCGGACTCGTCGCCGTACGGGAGGAGGCAGACGACCGGGCCGAAGATCTCCTCTCGGGCGATGCGCATGGAGTTGTCGACGTCGCCGAAGAGGGTCGGTTCGACGTACCAGCCGCGGTCCTGGCCGGGCGGGCGTCCGCCGCCGGTGAGGATCTTCGCGCCCTCCTCCTGGCCGATGCGGATGTAGTCGAGGTTGCGCTGCTGCTGCCGCCTCGCCACCAGCGGGCCCACCTGGGTCGCCGGGTCCAGCGGGTCGCCGACCACCAGTGCGCCGGCCGCCGCCGCGAAGGCCTCGGCGAACTCGTCGTAGCGCGCACGCGGCAGCAGGACGCGGGTCTGGGCCACGCACGCCTGCCCGTTGTTCATCCAGGCCGCCGGGACGATTCCCGCCACCGCCGTCTCCACGTCCGCGTCCGGCAGCACCACCGCCGCCGACTTGCCGCCCAGCTCCAGTGTCACGCGGGTGAGATTGCGCGCTGCCACCTCCATCACGCGCTTGCCGGCCGCCACCGAGCCGGTGAAGGAGACCTTGTCCACGCCGGGGTGTCCGACCAGGTACTCACTGACCTCGCGGTCCGCCGGCAGGATGGACAGGACGCCCTCCGGCAGTCCGGCCTCGCGCGCGATGTCGGCGAGGATGTACGCGTCGAGAGGCGACTCCGGCGACGGCTTCAGCACCACCGTGCAGCCGGTGAGCAGCGCGGGTGCGAGCTTGGCGGCGGCCACGAACTGCGGGACGTTCCAGGGGACCACGGCCGCGACGACCCCGACCGGCTCGCGCCGCACGAGGATCCTGCCGAGCACTCCGTCGCGCGTCTCCTCGTACGTGAAGTTCCGCGCGACCGTGATCGCCGCGTCCCACACCATCATCGCGCCGAGTGCCTGCGCGAGGACGCTCCAGGAGTACGGCGACCCGTTCTCGGACGAGATCACGCGGGCGATCTCCTCGTGCCGTACGGCGATCGCGTCCTTGATCCGACCGACCACCTCGATCCGCTCGTCCAGGCTCGTCCGCGGCCAGGGCCCCTCGTCGAAGGCCTTCCGCGCCGCGGCGACCGCCCGGTCCACGTCGGCCGCCGAGGCGTGCGGCACGCGTCCGATGACCTCCTCGGTGTGCGGCGAGATGACCTCGATGACGTCCTTGCCCAGGGGGTCGGTCAACTCCCCGCCGATGAACAGCTGTCCGTGTTCCACGAGCTCGGTCATGGCGACTGCCTCCCCGGAGCGACTGCGTCTGACGGTTCATCAGATACGGCCACTGATACCAGTTCCACCGGGAGGAGTCCACGGGCGGGACGCCGGAGGTCGTCGGGCGGGGCATCGGACGAGATGGTCGACCCGGGCTCCCATCGAAACGCGTTCTAGTTATAGTGACCGGAACGCGGCGATTGGGGAACCATGACGCAGGTGTACGACCACGGCGGCGGCGTCCGATCCCTCCAGGTCCCCATCCCGGACAACCCCCTCGGCCACACCCTCGTGTACGTCGTCGACACCGACCGCGGACCGGTGCTGATCGACACCGGCTGGGACGACCCGGCCTCCTGGGACACCCTCGCCGAGGGACTGACGGCGTGCGGCACCTCGCCGGACGCCATCCACGGTGTCGTGATCACCCATCACCACCCCGACCACCACGGCCTGTCCGGCCGGGTGCGGGAGGCGTCCGGCGCCTGGATCGCGATGCACGAGGCGGACGGCGCGATCGTGCGGCGGGCCCGCTCGACGCGCCCCGAACGCTGGCTCGCCTACATGACCGCCAAACTCGAAGCCGCCGGCGCTCCCGAGGAGCACGTGGCGCCGATGCGCACCGCCCGCCCCCGCTCCGTCCCCGGCCTGACCCCCGCCCTGCCCGACCGCGAGATCGTCCCCGGCGAACTCCTCACCCTCCCCGGCCGCCGGCTGCGCGCGATCTGGACGCCGGGGCACACCCCCGGCCACGTCTGCCTGCACCTGGAGGAGGACCATCCGGCCCAACTCCCGGGCTACGGCCGCCTGTTCTCCGGCGACCACCTGCTCCCCGAGATCACCCCGCACATCGGCCTGTACGAGGACCCGGACGACGCCACCGTCACCGATCCGCTCGGCGACTACCTCGACTCCCTGGAACGCGTCGGCCGCCTCGCCCCCGCCGAGGTCCTCCCGGCCCACCAGCACGCGTTCACCGACGCGGCTTCCCGCGTACGCGAGTTGCTCACCCACCACGAGGACCGCCTCACCGGCCTGCTGACCCTCCTGACCGAACCCCTCACGCCCTGGCAGCTCGCCGAACGCATGGAGTGGAACCGCCCCTGGGCCGACATCCCCTACGGCTCACGCAACATCGCCGTCTCGGAGGCCGAGGCCCATCTGCGGCGGCTGGTGAAACTGGGGCGGGCGGAGGCGGTGACGGGGAGCGAGCCGGTGACGTACATGGCCGTGTAAAACGGTCGCGCCGCCTGCCTCACCACTGATACCAACGGCCCCATGGACCCCTTGGACGCCTTGGACCCCATCGACCGCCTCCTCGCCGAGCGCGCCTGCGAGCGCCTGGTCATCGACTTCGCCCGCCGACTCGACCTCGGCGAACCGGGCTCCGTCGCCGAGCTGTTCACCGAGGACGGCAGCTGGGAGTGGCCGGCCGGCGGCCGCCTGATCAACGGCCGGGAGGCACTGCGCCAGTACTTCGGCTCCCGGCCCGCCGACCGCCTCTCCCGCCGCCTGATGTCCAACATCCTGGTGACGGTGACCTCCCCGGACACGGCGACGGCGACCTCGTACTTCTCGACGTACCGCATCGACGGCCACGACGGCGGCACGGATCCGGTCCCGTCCGGCCCGCCGGTCCAGGTCGGCCACTACGAGGATTCCTTCCACCGCCGCCCCGACGGCACGTGGCTGCTCTCCGCCCGAGCCCTTCACCTCCCCTTCGGCAGCCCCACCCCGCGCATGCGTTCGATAATCTGAGCCGTCCATGAAATGGGGGGACTTGTGAGAAGAACGTTCACCGTGGTGACGGCTGCGCTGGCTTGCGTGGCGGCCGGGGGCGCCGTGGCCGGCTGCTCGGGGAGTTCCGCCGCCAAGGAGCCGTCCGCCGAGCAGTTGCTCGACGACGCGAACGACACGATGAAGGCGCTCAAGTCGGTGACCGTGGACGGCAGGACCACCACCGTGGCCACCGGAGAAGGCTTCTCCAGCCGTCTGACGACCGACCTCAAGGGCACCTGCACATCCAGTCGGACCTGGACCAACGGTGCCCGCCTCGAACAGATCCGGATCGGCGACGCGGACTACGTCCGACCGAATCGCACCTACCTGGAGCGGGCGGGCAAGGACGTGGCCGACAAGGGGGAACAGGAGCGCTGGGTCAAATCCCCCGCCAAGGAGACGGCGTTGGAAACGGAGGAGGCCGGACTCTCCAACTGCACCCGGCCGTTCTCCTCCTTCGGCAAAGCGACGAAGGGCGAACCGACCGAGGTCGAGGGCAGGCCGGCGATCGCGCTGGTGGTGACCGACGAGGCGGACAAGGGCGGCACGTACACGTTCTACGTCGCCACCAAGGGCAAGCCGTATCTCCTCAAGGTCGTCTACAAGGGCACCGAGTATCACAGCACCACCGCGTTCAGCGCCTTCGACGAACCCCTGGGTGTGCGACCTCCGGCCGACAAGGACGTGCTGGACGCGACCGGCCTGTCCGGCGACTAGGACGCGACCGAGCGAATCAACTCCTCTGCCTCGCCCAGGAGTTCGAGCTCCTGTGGGCTCATCGTCCGGTTGGCCGCGCGTCGCCTCCGGGCCTGCGCCAGGCCGGCCTCGGTGAGGGGGGACGGGTCGGCGAGCAGGGCGGTGAGCATCGTGCGGGCGGGGACGGCGAGCGGTTCGTCGGACACGGCGACCTGGGCGAGGATCATCGCGGAGACGCCCCAGTCCAGGCCCGGGTCGCCCTCCTCCGCGTCGGTCCAGTCGATGACCCGGGGGCCGTCCGCGGTGAGGATGACGTTGTCCGGATGGAGGTCGAGGTGGAGGACCCGGGCGGCCGGCGAGTGCCGGGCGGGAACGGTGTGCAACTGCCGTAGGAGACGGGCGAGGACGTCCCCCGCCTCGCCCGCGTCGACCTGCCCGGCGCCGAACGCCTCCAGCATCGTCGGCCCGTAGAGCCGCTCCATCACCAGCTCGGTGCGTGAGGAGCCGGCCGTGCGGACCCGCGGCACCGGATAGCCGTGGCCGCGCACGAACTCCATCACCGCGCCCTCGGCCGTCGCGTCCCCGCGCCCCTCCCTGCTGCGGCGCACCACCCACGCCTCGTCGATCTCGTACACGTCGTTGGCCCGCCCGGAGCCGAGCAGTCTCCCCGTCGGATGCATGCGCCGAACATACCTCCGCCGCACAGGCGGCCTCAGGGTGTAGCAGTGCGCGAGCACCGGACGTTTGCCCCCGCCCGTGTTCCCACCGCTCGTTCTCAGGGATGTACTTCTTGGAGCTACGCCACCAAAAACGCTCATGGACCTTCGTCAACTGGCCGACTACAACCGCTGGATGATCGTCCCGGTGGCCAAGCCACCACCGGCACACATGGTGATGAGCGCGAACTCCTTGTCCACGCGCTCCAGCTCATGCAGCGCGGTCGTGACGAGCCGGGCCCCGGTCGCCCCGACGGGGTGCCCGAGTGCGATCGCGCCGCCGTTGACGTTGACCTTCTCCAGGTCCTGCTCGAAGACCTGGGACCAGCTCAACACCACTGACGCGAACGCCTCGTTGATCTCGACGAGGTCGATGTCCTTCAGGGACATGCCGGCCTTGCCCAGCACGGCCCGCGTCGCGTCGATCGGCCCGTCCAGGTGGAAGTGCGGGTCGGCACCCACCAGGGCCTGGGCGACGATGCGCGCCCGGGGCCGCAGCTTCAGCGCCCGCGCCATCCGCTTCGACGCCCACATGATCGCGGCCGAACCGTCGCTGATCTGCGACGAGTTGCCCGCCGTGTGCACGGCCGTCGGCATGATCGGCTTCAGGCCTGCCAGCGCCTCCATCGATGTGTCGCGCAGTCCCTCGTCCCGGTCGACCAGCCGCCACATGCCCTGCCCGGACCGCTGCTCGTCCTCGGTCGTCGGCACCTGCACGGCGAACGTCTCCCGCTTGAACCGCTCCTCGGACCACGCCACCGCGGCCCGTTCCTGCGAGATCAGGCCCAGCGAGTCGACGTTCTCGCGCGTGAGATCACGATGGCGGGCGATCCGCTCCGCCGCCTCGAACTGGTTCGGCAGGTCCACGTTCCACTCGTCGGGGAACGGTTTTCCCGGCCCGTGCTTCGACCCGGACCCCAGTGGCACCCTGGACATCGACTCGACGCCGCACGAGATCCCGACGTCGATGACCCCCGCCGCGATCATGTTGGCCACCATGTGCGAGGCCTGCTGCGAGGACCCGCACTGCGCGTCGACCGTCGTCGCCGCCGTCTCGTACGGCAGCCCGACCGCGAGCCAGGCCGTGCGCGCGGGGTTCATGGACTGTTCGCCGGCGTGGGTGACCGTACCGCCGACGATCTGTTCGACGCAGTCGGCGGGGATGCCGGTGCGGCCGAGGAGTTCACGGTAGGTCTCGCCCAGGAGGTAGGCGGGGTGCAGGTTGGCGAGCGCTCCGCCGCGCCTGCCGATGGGGGTGCGTACGGCCTCGACGATCACGGGTTCCGCGGCCATGGGGAGTTCCTCTCCTCCGATACCCGCGCGGCGCAGGGGCGTCCCGGCCCGGCCCGCCACGCGGAACTAGTACGTGTTCTAGTTCCACCTGCAGTCTGCTGACCGGTCGCCCACCACCGCAAGGGGCGTGCAGTCAATTCGGGGTGCCGTGCCCCTTGCTACTTCTAGAACCCGTTACTACGTTCACGGCGACCTCATTCCTGATGGGCCGTCAGAAGCGGCGCGGTCCAAACCCTCAGCCGGAGTCGCCCATGCCCTGTCCAGCTCTCCCCGACGGGTTCGACTTCACCGACCCCGATCTGCTGCAACACCGCGTCCCCCTCCCGGAGTTCGCCGAGCTGCGCCGGGCCGAACCGGTTCACTGGGTCCCCCAGACCTCGAACCTCGCCGGCTTCCAGGACGAGGGGTACTGGGCCGTCACCCGGCACGCGGACGTCAAGTACGTCTCCACGCACCCGGAGCTCTTCTCCTCCTACCTCAACACGGCGATCATCCGCTTCAATGAGCACATCGAGCGCGACGCGATCGACGCCCAGCGGCTGATCCTGCTCAACATGGACCCGCCCGAGCACACGAGGGTCCGCCAGATCGTGCAGCGAGTTTTCACGCCGAGGGCCATCCGCGCACTGGAGGACAACCTGCGCACCCGCGCTCTCGCGATCGCGGCGAACGCACGCGCCCGCACCGGGTCCTTCGACTTCGTCACCGAAGTTGCCTGCGAACTGCCCCTCCAGGCGATAGCCGAGCTCATCGGCATCCCGCAGGACGACCGGGCCAAGATCTTCGACTGGTCGAACAAGATGATCTCGTACGACGATCCCGAGTACGCGATCACCGAGGAGGTCGGCGCCGAGTCGGCCACCGAGCTCATCGCCTACGCGATGAACATGGCCGCCGACCGCAAGCAGTGCCCGGCCAAGGACATCGTGACGACACTGGTTTCCGCCGAGGACGAGGGCAACCTCAACTCGGACGAGTTCGGCTTCTTCGTGCTGATGCTGGCCGTCGCGGGCAACGAGACCACCCGCAACGCCATCACCCACGGCATGCACGCCTTCCTCACGCACCCCGAGCAGTGGGAGCTGTACAAGGCGGAGCGTCCGGCGACCGCCGCCGAGGAGATCGTCCGCTGGGCCACCCCGGTCAACTCCTTCCAGCGCACCGCCACCCAGGACACCGAACTCGGCGGCAAGCAGATCAGGAAGGGCGACCGCGTCGGCCTCTTCTACGCCTCCGCCAACCACGACCCCGACGTCTTCGAGAACCCGGACGCCTTCGACATCACCCGCGACCCGAACCCCCACCTCGGCTTCGGCGGCGGAGGCCCGCACTACTGCCTCGGCAAGTCCCTGGCCGTCCTCGAGATCAACCTCATCTTCAACGCGATCGCCGACGCCATGCCGACCCTGAAACCGGTCGGCGACCCACGCCGGCTGCGCTCCGCATGGATCAACGGTGTGAAGGAACTCCAGGTCAGCACGGGCTGACCGGCGACACTCGGGCCGACGGCTTCCCGGCGCCGTCGGCCCGTCCCCGCGCCGGTTCAGCTCGGAGCCGGGCCCTCAGCCCCTTCACCCACACGGGTTCGGCTCGGCGCCGGGCCCTCAGCCCCTTCACCCACGCCGGTTCGGCGGGGAGCCGGGTCGTCCTTCAGGTCCTTCACTCGCGCCGGCTCGCCGCTGACGGCGGTGGTCGTCGTCAACCGCGCCCGCGGCCCCTGGAAGAGATACGCCAGCCCGAACCCCCCGACCACGACCACCGCACCGCCCGCCGCGTCCAGCACCCAGTGGTTGCCGGTCACCACGATCGCCGTGACCGTGAAGAGCGGGTGCAGCAGGCCCAGGGCCTTCATCCACCATCTCGGCGCGATGATCGCGATGGCGAGCCCGCACCACAGGGACCAGCCGAAGTGGAGGGACGGCATCGCCGCGTACTGGTTGGTGAGGGCGGTCAGCGTCCCGTAGTCCGGCTTGGAGAAGTCCTGGACGCCGTGCACGGTGTCGATGATGCCGAGGCCCGGCATCAGGCGCGGCGGGGCGAGCGGGTAGAGCCAGAAGCCGACGAGGGCGAGCAGGGTGGCGAAGCCGAGGGAGGAGCGGGCCCAGCGGTAGTCGACGGGGCGGCGCCAGTACAGGACGGCGAGGACGCTCAGCGGGACGACGAAGTGGAACGACTCGTAATAGAAGTCGAAGAAGTTGCGGATCCAGTCGACCCTGACGACCGCGTGGTTGGCCCAGTGCTCGATGTCGATGTGGAGCCAGCGCTCCATGTCGTGAATCTGGTGGCCGTGCTCCTCGGCCCGCGCCCGGCCGGCCGAGTTGGAGCCACCGGTCGCCGCGAGTCTGACCCGCTGGTAGGCGGCGTACGTGACGCGGATCAGCAGCAGTTCCAGCAGGAGGTTCGGGCGGCTGAGGACCCGGCGCAGGAAGGGCAGGAGCGGGACTTTTTTGAAGCGTGCCGGGACGGGCTCGGCGTAGTGCGTCGGGATCGGTGACCGGTAGTGCGGCGAGGTGCGCGACAGGAACGGGATGACGGTGGCCGCGGCCACGGCCGCGAGCAGCACCACGTTGTCGCGCAGGGCGAACAGCGCCGACATGTTCGGCAGCATCATCTTCGCGGGCAGCGTCATCACCAGGACGACGGCGACCGGCCACACGTACCGGTCGGAGGCCCGCTCGCCGACCCGGCCGACGACCGCGAGCAGCACCCACAGCAGCTGGTGCTGCCAGGTGGTCGGCGAGACGGCGATCGCGGCGCAGCCGGTGATCGCGACGGCGAGCAGGAGCTGTCCGTCGCGGGCGTAGCGCACGGCCCGGCGCACGCCGAGGGCGGCGACCGCCACGCCCAGCAGCAGGAACAGGGTGATCTCCAGCGGGCCGGACAGGCCCAGGCGGAGCAGGAACCCGTGCAGGGACTGGTTGGCGAGGTCGTCGGCCTTGCCGCCGAGACCGACGCCGGCCATGTGGTGCACCCAGTAGGTGTACGAGTCGTGCGGCATCGCCGCCCAGGCGAGCGCCGTGCATCCGGCGAACGTCACGCCGCCGGCCAGCGCGGCCTGGCGGCGGCCGGTGAACCACAGAAGCGGGGCGAACAGCAGGACCGTGGGCTGCAGGGCGGCCGCGAAGCCGATGAGCAGGCCGCTGGCGCGCTGGCCGCGTACGGCGAAGCAGCCGAGCAGCACCAGCAGGACCGGGACGATGCTGGTCTGGCCGAGCCAGAGGGTGTTGCGCACCGGCAGTGACAGCATGAGCAGGCTGATGGCGACCGGCGCGGCGAGCAGCGAGGTGCGGCGGCTGACCGGCTGGGGCAGGGCGCGGGCGGCGACCAGGCCGAGCGCGACGACCAGCAGCAGCGTGCCGAAGGTCCAGCCCCAGCCGAGGGCCTGCTCGGCGGCTCTGGTGAGGGGCTTCATGACCAGTCCGCCGAAAGGGGTACCGGTGAAGCGCGTCGAGTCGTACAGCGAGCCCTTCACATGCAGGACGCCGTCGGGACCGACCCAGGTCTCCAGATCCGTCAGCCGCTCCCCCCGGGGTGTACTGAGGACGACGGCCACCTGTCGTACGGCGAGGACCGCGGCGACCAGCCACAGGCCGAGCCGGGCCACGCGCAGCCGTGCCTGGGCAGCCGTAGCCGTGCCGGCGGCTGTCGCTCCGAAAGCTTCCGCCGGTCGCCCACTGTGCTCCGCATTCGCCACGCCTCGTCGGCCTCCCGCCCGTTGGTCCCACGCGTCCCGTGCGTCGGATCGCTCAGCGAACCCTATGGGGGCTCGCATCGCCCCCGGAGAGAGACGCGGGCAACCCCTGCTCCACCTGACGTCCACTCTCCTTTTGTCCGGATGACGATAGTGCGCGGGAGGCACACTTTCCTCCGCAGGACGCAAGAAGGATCACAGCGCGACCTCCGAACATCCGCTCCGGGGCCGGGGTACGGGCCTGTCCACACGGCATTCATGTGCCGGCCGCGGCCGCGATCGGCGGCGTGGCCGTGTGGTTCATGGCGGAGTCGGCCGGACGGCCGCTGCCGGGCTCGGCGCCTTCGATGGAGCGACGCCGGCCCGCCTGTGGGCCGATCGGCTGAAACCCGCCCGTATGAAGTCCCTGACAGTGAACCGACGCGCGACTATATTCGTTAGCACATCTAGTTAGCAGTTCTAACGAGCCCTATGAAAGGCACAGGTGCATGAGCGAGTCGCAGCGCTGGGACGACGTCGACGACTACTTCACCACCCACCTCGCGCGGAACGACGAGGCTCTGGAAGCGGCCCTGCGCGACAGCGAGGCGGCCGGGCTGCCGCCGGTCAACGTCACGGCACCCCAGGGCAAGTTCCTCCAGCTCCTCGCCGAGATCCAGGGCGCCCGCACCATCCTCGAGATCGGCACCCTCGGCGGCTACAGCACCATCTGGCTGGCCCGCGCGCTGCCTGCCGACGGCCGCCTGATCTCCCTGGAGTACAGCCCCCGGCACGCCGAGATCGCCACCCGCAACATCGCCCGCGCGGGCCTCGACAAGCTGGTCGAGGTGCGGGTGGGCGCGGCCCTGGACTCGCTGCCCCAGCTGGCCGACGAGAACCCGGCCCCCTTCGACCTGGTCTTCATCGACGCCGACAAGAGCAACAACCCGCACTACGTGGAGTGGGCGCTCAGGCTGACCAGCGCGGGCAGCCTGATCGTCGTCGACAACGTGGTGCGGGACGGCCGGGTCGCCGATGCCCACAGCACCGCCCCGGACGTCCAGGGCACCCGGACCGCCATCGAGCTGATCGGAAAGCACCCGCGGCTCAGCGGTACGGCGATCCAGACGGTGGGCGGCAAGGGCTACGACGGATTCGCGCTGGCCCGCGTCCTCGCCTGAACCCTGCCCCTCACACCTCTGGCCCTCACACCTCTGTCCCTCACACCTCGTGGTAGAAGCCGATGTTGACGCTGCGAGGGGCGGTGCGGTCCTGGACGACGATCTCGCCGCTGCCGCCCCTGGGCAGCGGCACGGTCCCGCCGTAGGCGAGCGGCTGCGCGTACTCGCCGACCGTGAGGCGGACCTCGGAGGACGGGTCGGGCTGCGAGCCCTGCAGCCAGGTCAGGTGCCAGGTGCCGTCGGGGCCGCAGAGGAACTCCAGGTGGACCCGGGAGACGAACAGCCAGTCGTCGGGGGTCGCCAGACGGCACACGGACTTGTCCCGGCCCACCCGCAGCACGGCGCCCGGCTCGCTGGGCGATTCGGCCATGAGCATGCCGGCCGTGGCACCCTCCTCCGCCGGGGAGACGGCGGCCATGGTGAGTTCGAGCACGTGCGCTCCTCCTGAAGTTCCTTACACAGCCGCCGCATGATAGATCGCCCGACCCGGGCCCGTCCGGCAGAATGGGCTCATGACCGAGCGAAAACCACCCGGAGTTCCGTTCGAGTCCTGGGTCGACAAACAGATCCGCGATGCCGAGCGCCGCGGCGAGTTCGCCCAACTCCCGGGCGCGGGCAAGCCGTTGCCGGAGGGCACCGACACGTCGTACGACGAACTGTGGTGGATCAGACAGAAGATGGCCCGCGAGGGCCTCGCCGTGCTGCCACCGACGCTCGCGCTGCGCAAGGAAGCCGAGGACGCCCTCGCGGCGGCGTATGCGGCACCTTCGGAGCGGATCGTCCGGAAGATCATCACGGACGTCAACGTCAAGATCAGCGACATGATGTTCAAACCGCCGCCCGGTCCCCCGCTGGGCATGAAGCCGTACGACGTCGAGGACGTCGTACGGCAGTGGCGGGAGCGCCGGGCGGCTCAGGCATGAAGGACCTGGAGGGACTGAAGCGTCCGCAGGGACCCGAAGGTCCCGCGGCCTGACGGCCTGACGGCCTCAGATACGCAGCAGGCGTTCCGCCAGTTCGCGGTAGTCCCGCAGGGCCAGACGCAGTTGTTCGGTGTCGGTGGACGTCGTGGGCTTCCCCTCGGTGCCGCTGTCGGTGGACTGCCAGGAGTTGCGCAGGGTACGGCGCCGCTGCGTGACCGCGTCGGTGAAGCGGGCGGCGGCCTCCTCCAGCACGTGGTCGGCCTCCTCGACGGCCGACTTCGGCCCGTCCACGAACCCGGCGACCGCCTGCTGCAGACGCAGGGAGAGCTTGTCGCTCTCGTCCTGCGGGAGGAGGTGGCTGCCGTGGCCGCTCCGGCTCTGCTCTGAACCGTGGCTGCCGTGGCTCTGCTCGGAGCCGGTGACCAGCGGTGCCGAGTCGGAGGAGGTTCCGGAGGGACCGTGGCCGGCGGGGGTGCCCGCCGGGGCGGGGGTACGTGGGGTGCCCGCCGCGCCCGGGACGCTGTCACGGCCCGCGGCGGTCTCGCCGCCGAGCCCGCCGGCTCCGGAAGCGCCGCCCGGCGCCTCCTCGCGCCCCCGGCCGGTGTCCGCCGGCACGTTGCCCGGTACCTTCTCGCCGGTCACCGGGTCGCGGCTGGGTGCCGCCGCCGGAACCGTCGACCGCCCCCTGGGCATTCCGTCGCGCGGGGCGCCCTCGGCGCCCGGGCCGCTCGTCGCATCCGTCATGTCATTCAACTCCCCTTCGCATGACGCCTGGTGAATCCCCACGGCTGGTGGTGGGTGCGGCCGTGCTCCGCACCGCCTTCCGACCTCTCGACGGCCTTCCGGGACTCCTCCCGGTGCCGGGTCGGGCGTACCAGGTCCTCGAACAGGGCCCGCGCCTCGACCATGGCCTCGCGCATCTCCTCGGTGCCGGACCGGCCGTCGCCGTTCTGCGCCCCGCTTCCGGCCGCCGTGGCGACGCGGTGCACACGCCGGTAACCGTGCACATGATGTGCGTGGTGCACGGACAGCGCGTCGAGCTGTTCGTCGTACTGCGCGCCGTCCGGGAAGCCCCGGGCGCCGGCCAGCTCGGCGAGCAGCCGGTCCGCCTCGGCCACGGCCTCCCGCGGCGAGTCGACGAACCGCTCCTGGGCGGCCGTCCAGCGGGCCTCGTACTGCTCGCGCTGTGCGGGTTCCAGCGGCCGCACGCGCAGCGATCCGTGCCGCTCCACGCGCTCGGCGAGCTCGTGCTCGGCGGCCTTGGCGTCCCCGTCGTGCCGGGCCACGGCCCGGTCGTACTCGGGCCCGAAGCGCCGCTTCAGGTTCTGGCCGCCGGGCCCGCGCCGGGCCCGCAGGGACAGGACGGCCGCGACGATCACGATGGCCGCCACGATCACGATCAGAGCGATGATCACGCCTGTGGACATGAGTGCCTTCCGGGTTCTCGACCCAACCGGCCCTCCGTACGGGCCGGTTCCCCGACCGGGTAGCCCGGGCGGCCCCGCTCAAACGGTCCGCGCATGCGCGGCGACGCCGTGTCGATGCGGCACAGGCCCGATCGACCCACAGATCCCCGAGTGCCCCGCCCACCCCAGCAGAGAGCCACGGCCCACCAAGTCCCACTGTCCCCACGCGCCGGCCGCGAGGGAGCCGTAGGGGCGCGGGGGGGGGGGGGGGGGGGGGGGGGGGGGGGGCGGCGGCGCGGGGGCCCGCGGGGGGGGGGGCGCGGCGACACCGGCCGGCCCCCCCCCCCCCGCCCGCCCCGCCCCCCCCCCCCCCCCCCCCCCCCCCCCCCGGGCGCGGGCGCCCCGAAGGCGACCGAGCCATCCAGCACAGCGCCCCGAAGGCGACCGAGCCATCAAAGGGGCGCTCAGGTGAGGCGGGTCACCGCCCGCTCATCATGCGGCCGTTCCGACTCCGAGCCGCACAGTTCGGTGTTCAGCTCCTTGATCAGATGGATCAGGTCGGTCGGCCGGTCCGGTCCCCACCAGTCGCCGAGGAGCTCGGCGAGAGACTCCTCGCGGGCCTGGGCGAGCCGGTCGGCGACCTCGCGGCCCTCGTCGGTCAGGGCGAGGTCGAGGCCCTGCCGGAGCGCGAGGTGGCGCTCCTCGACCTGGCGGGCGGCCTCGATGACGACGGTCAGCGGGAGCGTGGTGCGCTCGGCGAGGATGGCCGGCTCGACACTGCCGTACTTCTTGATCCGCAGCAGCAGCCAGCTCGCCGCGGGCAGCAGGTCGTAGCCCGCCCGCTCGGTGATCGTCCGGTAGATCTCGCGTCGGCCCTCCCGCGTGCCGAGCACGGACAGCGCCCGGCACACCTCGTCGTACGACGACCGCTCCACCGGGTTGCTGGCGAGCGTCTCCGTGACGTCCGGTGCCGTGACAGAGCCGCGCAGCCGGTCCTCCTTCAGGAACCAGGCCAGTACGAAGCCGACGAGGGCGACGGGAGCGGCGTAAAGGAAGACGTCGGTGATGGACGAGGCGTACGCGTGCACGGCGGAGGGTCGCAGCGCGGCCGGGAGGGCGGCGATGCCGCGCGGGTCGGACTCCAGCGCGCCCACGGAGACGCCGGGCGGGAGCTGGGTGCCGCTGAAGGCGTCGGCCAGTTTGTCGCCGAGACGGTTCGCGAAGACCGTGCCGAAGATGGCGACGCCGAAGGAGGCCCCGATGGACCGGAAGAAGGTCGCGCCGGAGGTGGCGACGCCGAGATCCTCGTACGAGACCGCGTTCTGCACGATCAGGACCAGGACCTGCATGACCAGGCCGAGCCCCAGGCCGAAGACGAAGAAGAAGCCGCTCATCTGGCCCGTCGAGCTGTTCTCGTCCAGCTGGTGCAGGAGGAGCAGGCCGAGGGCGGTGATGCCGGTGCCCGCGACCGGGAAGACCTTCCAGCGGCCGGTGCGGCTGACGATCTGCCCGGAGAGGGTCGACGACAGCAGCAGGCCGAGCACCATCGGCAGCATGTGCACGCCGGACATGGTGGGACTGACGCCCTGGACGACCTGGAGGAAGGTCGGCAGGTAGGTCATCGCGCCGAACATCGCGAAGCCGACGATGAAGCTGATGACCGCGGCCAGCGTGAAGGTGCGGATCCGGAAGAGCTTCAGCGGGAGGACGGGTTCCGGCGCCCTCCGTTCGGCGGCCACGAACGCGACGGCGAGTACGACGCCCAGGACGGCCAGTCCGACGATCTGCGGCGAGCCCCAGTCCCACGTCGTGCCGCCCAGCGACGCCACCAGCACCAGGCAGGTGGCCACGGAGGCGATGAGGAACGTACCGAGGTAGTCGATGACGTGCGGTGTGGACTTGCGCGGGATGCGCAGCACGGTCGCGATCACGGCGAGCGCGACGACGCCGATCGGCAGGTTGACGTAGAACACCCAGCGCCAGCTCAGGTGCTCGGTGAACAGCCCGCCCAGCAGCGGGCCGAGGACGCTGGTCGCGCCGAAGACGGCACCGAACAGCCCCTGGTAGCGGCCGCGTTCGCGCGGTGGGACGAGGTCGCCGACGATCGCCATCGACAGCACCATCAGTCCGCCGCCGCCGAGGCCCTGGAGCGCCCGGAACGCGATGAGCTGGGACATGTCCTGCGCCGCGCCACACAGCGCCGAGCCGATCAGGAAGATCACGATCGCGATCTGGAACAGCCTCTTTCGGCCGTATTGGTCACCGAGCTTGCCCCACAGCGGGGTGGCCGCGGTCGACGCCAGCAGGTACGCCGTGACCACCCAGGACAGGTGCTCCATACCGCCGAGTTCGCTGACGATCGTGGGCAGCGCGGTCGACACGATCGTCTGGTCCAGGGCGGCCAGCAGCATCCCGAGAAGCAGGGCGCCGATCGAGACGAGGACATTGCCGGTCACGTGCTCGTCACGTGCGTCTCGGGTCTGCCCCTTCACTGCGTGAACATCCCCGGCCATGAAAACCTCCCGAGGTTCTCGTTCGAAGTTCCATCGTGATCGGTGTGACCACTTATGGCCTGTTGAGTCCTGCCGGAAAGCGTCCGGAAGCCGTTGCGGAAGCCGCTGTTCCGGGGGCTCGTGAGTGATGGTGTGGAGGAGGTCTGGATAATCTCTGGAGTTCGCGAGGGGAAGACGCGAGGGGAGGGACGAACGCGTGGACGAGTCGAGAGGGCACCTTTGCCCGGAATGTGATGCCCCCAGGGGCGCCGACAACACGCCGTCCTGCGCCTGCACCCAAAGGGCCTCCGACGCCCTGCGCGACGCCCGCACGGCCGAGGCGGCCGCGGCGGAGGACTTCGACCCCCTGCGCATACGGCCGTACGTCGAGCTGGAGGAGGCGGCGGGTGCGACGGACGCGTCCGGGACTCCTGACGCGCCTGACGCGCAGGGCATGCCGGGCGGGTCTGGTATGCCTGGCGCATCCGACACGCCGGACATACCTGACGTGCCTGAAGTCGAGGCCACCATGGCACTGCGCCCGGTCACCCCGGACACGACCGCATCCGGTACCGGCGCATCCGCCGAGGACGCCACCGTCATACTCCCCGCCGTCGACGCGGCCTCCGGGCTCCCGACCCCCTTGGCGCACCCGCCCGGCTACCCCGGCCCAACCG
The DNA here is from genome assembly GCF_042870385.1 of Streptomyces sp. NPDC006602. NCBI lineage: Bacteria > Bacillati > Actinomycetota > Actinomycetes > Kitasatosporales > Streptomycetaceae > Streptomyces > Streptomyces sp. NPDC006602. The sequence goes on from NZ_JBIAHG010000001.1 coordinate 761,758, forward strand.
ACCTGCACCTGTTGGAGGCGGCCGACGGCGAGGGGAAGCTGAGCCGACGCCGACGGCGTACCGTCCTGCTCGGTGTCGGCTCAGCCGTCGTGTCGGTCGTGGCGGCGGCCGGGATCGCGAGCGGGCTGTTGGCGTACGAGACGCCGTCGCGGGACGGCGCACCCCCGCAGGACGTACGGGCGGCCGTGCCGGACACCTCACCGAGCTCGGCGTCCACGTCCCCGTCCACGCGGACCACGTCCGCCGCGCCGACGTCCGCCTCTCCGTCCGCGTCCGCCAGTCCCAGCCCGTCGCCCACCTCGTCGCCGTCGCCCTCCCCGTCGAGCGCCTCGCCGAGCCCGTCCCGGTCGGCCGAGCCGACGCAGTCCCCGACGAGCACCGACGACGCCTCGGGCTCCGGGGACGAGTCCGAGGCCGATCGCAGCAGCAGCCCCGTCCTGCGCCGCGGCGACCAGGGCCCCGAGGTCACCGAACTCCAGCAGCGCCTGCGCCAGCTGTACCTCTACAACGGCGCGATCGACGGGAACTTCACCACCCAGGTCGAGGACGCGCTGCGCAACTACCAGTGGTCCCGGGGCGTAGGCACCGACAACCTCGGTGTGTACGACCACGAGACCCGGGCGAAGCTGGAGTCGGAGACGACGGAGCCGTGACGGGCTCCGGCGCCTTACCGACGTACCCGGGAAACGGGACGGGGCTCAGCCGAGGAACGCCAGAAAACCGCCGAGCGGTTCTCGTACGGCGTCCGCCGCCATCCAGCCCGGACGCCCCACCCGACCTACGCTCCCAACCGTCCGGCTCTCACCCGACGTGAAGCCTGATCGTCCCGTCCCCCACAGCCTCCACCCGCACCTCCGTCAGGTCCCGCACCAGGGCGTCCGGCCCGTGGAGGCCGGCCCGCGGACCGACGCCGACGACCCGCATCCCGGCGGCGCGGCCGGCCTGGATCCCGGCGCCGGAGTCCTCGAAGACGACGCAGTCGGCCGGGGCGACGCCCAGTTCGGCGGCGCCCTTGAGGAATCCCTCGGGGTCGGGCTTGCTCGCGCCGACGGACTCGGCGGTGATGCGGACGTCGGGCAGGCGGAGGCCCCCGGCGGCCATGCGCGCGGTGGACAGCGCGACGTCGGCGGAGGTGACCAGGGCGTGCGGCAGTCCGTGCAGCGAGGCGAGGAACCGGGAGGCGCCCGGGATCGCGACGACGCCGTCCATGTCGGCGGTCTCCTCGGCGAGCATGCGCGCGTTGTCGGCGTGGTTCTGCTCCATGGGGCGGCCGGGCAGCAGCAGCGCCATGGAGGCGTGGCCCTGGCGGCCGTGCACGACCTTCATGACCTCGTCCCCGGCCAGCCCCTGTCGGTCGGCCCAGCGCCGCCAGATGCGTTCGACGACGGCGTCGGAATTGACCAGGGTGCCGTCCATGTCCAGCAGGAGGGCGCGGGCGGTGAGCACGGCGGTGGCCGTCATCGGCAGCTCCAGACGCGGGGCGGGGGGCGTGTGGGTGAGCCCCGGGGAACAAGGCGGCCCCGCCCGCCGGTCAGGGAAAACGGGCGGGAGCCACTTTGTTCCTCCACGGTACAAAACTGAACCGGCTCACGCCACCGTCTCCCGCAACAGTTCACTCACCGTTCAGCTCAGGACTCAGTTCACGGTCAGCTCGCGTGGCGGCCTCACCCGGCCACGGCCTCCCAAAGAGACCACGCCCCGAGCCCGAGCATCAGCAGTGCCGCGACCTTGGTGATCAGCCGCAGCGGAACCCGCTTCATCAGGGCCTTTCCGCCGACAATGCCGAGTCCGGCCACCGCCCACAGCGCGAGCACCGCGCCGAGGCCGACGGAGAGCGGGTCGTCGTACCGAGCCGCGAGGTTCGCCGTCATGATCTGCGTGAGGTCGCCGAACTCCGCGACCAGGATGAGCATGAAGCCGGCCCCGGCGACCTTCCAGAAGGACTGGTTCTCCGGCCTGCGGACCTCCGCGTCACCATCGGCCCCGTCCTTCGTCATCAGCAGCACGGCCGCGCCGCCGAGGAAGAGCACACCGGTCAGGGCGTGCACGATCTGCTGCGGCAGGAGCGTCAGCACTGTGCCCGCCGCGACGGCGAGCGCGACATGCAGCGCGAACGCGGCGGCGACGCCGGCGAAAACGTAGGAGGCGCGATAGCGGGTGCCGAGGACGAGGCCGGCGAGCGCGGTCTTGTCCGGCAGTTCGGCGAGGAAGACGACGCCGAAGACGAGCGCCGTCACGGTGAAGCTGATCAAGGGTCCTCAATCGGTCGGGCTGCCCCACCGAGAGTGACCACCGCTTCGCGACACCTCGGCACGGCAGCGCACTGGTCACCCGTGCCGTACGGCACGGGCGTGCACTGCTTGCCGAAGGTCTCGCCGGCCGATCCGCAAAGGATCCGCCTCCGGGCGCCGGCTCAGACTGGCTGAGCAGTATGTCGACGGTCCGGCGAAGAGCTACTCCCCTTCTGCGCCATCCATAGTACGTGACTCATGCACCGACCCTCAGGGCCGCGCGAACCGCACCCCCAGAGCCGGCCGAACGAACCTCGGGTCCCCGCGAACCGCACTCCCAAAGCCGCGCGAACCGACTCTCAAAGCCGCATGAACCGACCCTCAGAGCCGAAAGTCCCGTCGCGGGCATAGACGTGTCATGCACACGTCATTAGCTTCTTACCCGACGCACATCCCCCCGCAACACGGCGTCGCGAGCATTCCCTCGCTCGCACTCCAACACCCCCACACCCCCTGGGAGTTCGCATGTCGAAGTTCTACGCGCGTCGACGCGTCAGCATACTCGCCGCGCTCGCCGCTCTCACAGCCTCCGTCTCCCTTTTCAACGGCCCGACCGCCTCCGCCGCCCTCCCCACCCCGGTCAGCGCCGCCACCGCCCGCACCTACCTCGCCTCGCTCACCGTGGCGACGGAGGACCGTACCGGCTACAGCCGCGACCTGTTCAACCACTGGATCACCATCAGTGGCACCTGCAACACCCGTGAGACCGTCCTCAAGCGTGACGGCTCGAACGTCGTCACCGACTCCGCCTGCGCCTCCACCAGCGGCAGTTGGTACTCCCCGTACGACGGCGCCACCTGGACCGTCGCCTCCGACCTGGACATCGACCACCTGGTGCCGCTGGCCGAGGCCTGGGACTCCGGCGCCGACAGCTGGACCAGCACCCAGCGCCAGAACTTCGCCAACGACCTCACCCGTCCCCAGCTGATCGCCGTCACGGACAACGTCAACCAGGCGAAGAGCGACCAGGACCCGGCCACCTGGATGCCCTCGGTCACTTCGTACCGCTGCACCTACGTCCGCGCCTGGGTGCAGGTGAAGTACTACTACGACCTCTCGGTCGACTCGGCCGAGAAGAGCGCGCTCACGAACTACCTCTCGAGCTGCTGATCCCGCGAGCCCGAAAGCTCCGCAGGAAGAGCTCCACGGGGATCGACAAAGGATCGACAACCGTGATCTGCGGAACCTCCCCCTTCCCCTCCGTCGTTCCGTACCGTACGGGGCGACGGAGGAGGGTGATCACGTGGCGGGACTGCGCCTTGGGCCACTGCTGAGGTACGCCGACGACTCGTGCGCGACCGTCTGGGTCGAGGCGAGCCGCCCGTGCACCGCCGAGGTGCGCTGCGCGGACGGCGCCCGCGGGGAGGCCCGCACCTTCCAGGTCGAGGGCCACCACTACGCCCTCGTTCCGGTCACCGGCCTCGCTCCCGACACGACACGGGCGTACGAGGTGTTCCTCGACGGCACGCGCGTGTGGCCCTTGCCCGACTCCCCGTTCCCGCCCTCGGTCATCCACACGTCTGACGACAACAACGGTGTCCGTGTCGCCTTCGGCTCCTGCCGGTGGGCCTCGCCTCCGGCCGGCGAGAAGGACCCGTTCGGCCCGGACGCCCTGGACACGCTCTCGGCCCGGATCGCGGGCGATCCCGAGGGCGAACGCCCGGACGTGCTCCTGCTGTTGGGCGACCAGGTCTACGCCGACGAGACCTCCCCCGCGACCCGCCGCTGGCTGGCCGCCCGCCGCGACCTGAGCGACCCGCCGGGCAACGAGGTCGCGGACTACGAGGAGTACACCCGCCTCTACTACGAGTCCTGGCTCGACCCCGAGGTGCGCTGGCTGCTGTCCACCGTGCCCAGTTGCATGATCTTCGACGACCATGACGTCATCGACGACTGGAACACCTCCGCCGCCTGGCTGGAGGACATGCGGGCCACCGGCTGGTGGCAGGAGCGGCTGCTGAGCGGCCTGATGTCGTACTGGGTGCACCAGCACCTGGGGAACCTGTCCCCGGCCGAACTGGCCGCCGACCCGCTGTACGCGGCGGTGCGCGACACCCCCGACGGCACCGACGTCCTGCGCGCCTTCGCCGCCCGGGCCGACACCGACCCCGCCTCGGTGCGCTGGAGCTACCGCCGCGACTTCGGCCGCGTCCGCCTGCTGATGGTGGACACCCGAGCGGCTCGCGTCCTCGACGAGGAGCGCCGCGCGATGCTCGACCCCGGCCAGGCGCAGTGGCTGCGCGAACAGGCGCTGGACGCGCCGGGATCGTACGACCATCTCCTCGTCGGCACCTCCCTGCCCTGGCTGCTGCCGCACCTGGTGCACGACGCCGAGGCGTGGAACGCGGCGCTGTGCCGGGGCGAGAAGGGCGCCCGCTGGGCCCGCTTCGGGGAGGACCTGCGGCGCAGGGCCGACCTGGAGCACTGGGCGGCCTTCCCGGCGTCCTTCGCCGCGCTGTCGGAACTGTTCGCCGAGGCCGGTTCGGGACCCGAGGCGCCGGCGACGATCCTCGTCCTGTCCGGGGACGTGCACCACGCGTACGTGGCCGAGCCGCAGTGGCGTGCCGAGTCCCCCGACGCCCGGGTCCTCCAACTGACCTGCTCCCCCGTCCACAACTCCATCCCCCTCTCGATACGGCTCGGCTTCCGCTTCGGCTGGAGCGCCCTGGCCCGTGCCCTCGGCCGCCGCTTCACCCGGCACGCCGGCGTCCCGCACCCGCCGGTCAGCTGGCGCAAGAAGGGCGGCCCTTGGTTCGGCAACCAGCTCATGACCCTGACCCTGCGCGGCCGTTCGGCCCACCTGCGGCTGGAGCAGGCGCGCGAGGTGCGGGGTGGAAACCCGCGGCTGGCGACCGTCACGGAGTCCGAACTCGCCCGGTAATCAACGGCTTCCGACCGTTTGTTGTGGCGTGGCCAATGATGCTCGTGATGCATCCCACAGTCTGTGCACCCTGGTCTCGGCCCCCTCGGTTCCCGACGGCATGATGAGGCGGACCGTCCGCTTCCAGTGGTCGCGACCTAGCGCCCCACACGCCCGGGAGTCCCCCTCTTGTCCGCACCGACCGAGGACCACACGCCCGTCTCCGTCGCCCTGGTCGGCGCCGGACCACGCGGCACCAGCGTTCTGGAACGCCTCTGCGCCTCGGCGCCGGAACTCCTCGCGCCAGGCGCCCAATTGACGGTCCATGTCGTCGATCCGGCGCCGCCCGGCCCCGGCCGGGTCTGGCGGACCACGCAGTCGCCCGAGCTGCTGATGAACACGGTGTCCTCGCAGGTGACCCTGTTCACCGACGAGAGCGTGGACTGCTCGGGACCGATCCGGCCGGGCCCGAGCCTGCACGAGTGGGCGGGCGGCGCGCTCGGGCCCGACGCGTATCCGACCCGGGCCCAGTACGGCCGGTACCTGGAGTGGGTGTTCGCGCGGACGGTGCGCGAGGCACCGCCCGGGGTGCGCGTGGAGACGCACGCGGCGCGCGCGGTACGCCTCGACGACGCTCCCGACGGCCTCCAGGTCCTCACCCTCGAAGACGGCCGCACCCTGTCCGGCCTGTCCGCCGTCGTCCTGGCGCAGGGCCATCTGCCGGTGGTCGCGGACACGACCGTACGGCGGCTCGCGGCGTACGCCGAGCAGCACGGCCTGCGCCACATACCGCCCGCCAACCCGGCCGACGTCGACCTGTCCCCCGTCTCCCCCGGCGAACCGGTGCTGTTGCGCGGTCTGGGCCTCAACTTCTTCGACCACACGGCCCTGTTGACGAGCGGCCGCGGCGGGCGCTTCGTACCCGGCCGTCGCGGCCTGCGGTACATACCCTCCGGCCGCGAGCCGCGCCTGTACGCCGGTTCGCGGCGCGGTGTCCCGTACCAGGCCCGCGGCGACAACGCGAAGGGTCCCTACGGCCGCCATCTCCCGCTCGTCCTCACCGACGACGTGATCGCCCGTTTCCGCAAGCGCGCCGACTCCGGTGAGGCGCCGGACTTCCTCGCGGAGATATGGCCGCTGGTGGCGAAGGAGGTGGAGACGGTCTACTACGAAGCGCTGGTCGGGGCCATGGAGTTCGGCATCACGGCGTTCGCGGCGACGGAGTTCGCGACCACGGAGGGCGGGCCCTCGGAGGGCGGGGCCTCTCAGTCCCCGGCCCCGGACTTCAGGGACCGTTTCCTGGCCACCGCGCACGGCAGCCATCAAGAGGCCGCTGTACTCGAGGAGTTCGGGGTCGCGCGGGCCGACCGCTGGTCCTGGGACCGGATGTCCCGCCCGTACGCGGGACGGTCCTTCCCCGACCCCGGCGGCTGGCGGGACTGGCTGCTCGCCCACCTCCGCGAGGACGCCGACCAGGCCGCCCTCGGCAATGTCTCCGGCCCGCTGAAGGCCGCCCAGGACGTGCTGCGCGACATACGCAACGAGCTGCGCCAGATCGTCGACCACGGCGGGCTCGCGGGCGCCTCCCGCCGGGACCACCTGGACCGCTGGTACACCCCGCTCAACGCCTTCCTGTCCATCGGCCCGCCCCGGCGCCGCATCGAGGAGCTGGCCGCGCTGGTGGAGGCGGGCGTGGTGGAGGTGCTCGGGCCGCGCCTGGAGGTGCGCGAGGAGGACGGGGCGTGGGTGGCGTGCTCCCCGGAGGTGCCGGGGTCCGCGGTACGTGTGACGACCCTCATAGAGGCGCGGCTACCGGAACCGGATCTGCGACGCACGGCCGACGACCTGCTGGCCCGGCTGCTGAAGACCGGACAGTGCCGGCCCCACATCGTGGACGGTTACGAGACCGGGGGGCTGGACGTGACACAGCGGCCGCACCGTCTGATCGACCGTCAAGGTCGGCCGCACGCAAGGCGGTTGGCCTTCGGGGTGCCCACGGAGGGCGTGCACTGGGTGACCGCGGCGGGCGCCCGCCCGGGTGTGGATTCGGTCACGCTTTCGGACGCGGATGCGGTGGCGAGAGCGGCTCTACGTGCGGCTGCGGCCGAAACGGAAGGCCAAACGGAGGTAAACCAGTGGCCAAATGTTGAACTTGCAAGCATTGATTAGGCGCACCTAGCCTGGGCCACTCACTCGGTTCTGTCCCCCAGACCGGTCCTTCCCCACCGGACCGGCCCGACCGAAGGAGTCCCCCACATGACCGCACGTCTCAACAGCGCCCAGCCATACGCCCTCGGTCTGTTCCGCATCGTCGTCGGCCTGCTCTTCGCCTGCCACGGCGCCTCCTCGCTCTTCGGCGTCCTCGGCGGCGCCGACGGCAGCGGCGGCACGGTCGAGACCGGCGCCTGGCCCAACTGGTACGCGGCCGTGATCGAACTCGTCGGCGGCTCGCTCGTCCTGCTCGGCCTGGGCACGCGGGCCGCCGCGTTCGTCTCCTCGGGCGCGATGGCCTACGCCTACTTCAAGGTCCACCAGCCCAATGCCCTGTGGCCCATGGAGAACAGCGGCGAGGGCGCGGCGATGTTCTGCTGGGCCTTCCTGCTGCTGGTCTTCACCGGTTCCGGCGCCTTCGGCCTGGACCGGCTGCTGACCAGGCGCTCCACGGCGGCGGAGAACCCGGCCACGGAGCAGACGCCGGTGGCGGCCTGATCTTCGGCGGCTCGGTGCACGACGGCGCCCGTTCCCGCGTGGCTCACGCGGGAACGGGCGCCGTTTCCGTCGCTACCGGACACCAGCCCGGACCGGCCCCGGAGAGCGGCAGCCGGGTGAACATGCCGTGCCGAACACACGAGCCCCCGGTGAATGTCCTGTCAGCCCCCAGGCGTACGCTGTATGGCTGTTATGACGGGGGATCACGGGGAGTTCGCGGTGCTGGAAAGCATGGAGAGTGTGGGGCTGCTGACCGGCGGCCCATGGATCTACGCGGTGATCGCCGCATCCGTCCTCCTGGACGTGTTCCTGCCGGTCCTGCCGAGCGGCGTCCTCGTCATCACGGCCGCCACCGCGGCGGCCGGCGCGGCGACCGGCCAGGTCTCGCCGCACGAGGTGCCCGACATCCTCGCCCTCATCTTCTGCGCCACGACCGCGTCCGTACTGGGCGACCTCGTGGCCTACCGCCTGGCCTGGCGCGGCGGGGCCCGCCTGGACCGCGCGATCGCCCGCTCCCGCCGGCTGACCGGCGCGCAGGAACGTCTCGGCGCCGCCCTCGCCCGCGGCGGCGGCACCCTGGTCGTCCTCGCCCGCTTCGCCCCGGCCGGCCGCTCCGTCGTCTCCCTCGGCGCCGGCGCCGCCCACCGCCGCGTCCGCGACTTCCTCCCCTGGTCCGCCCTCGCCGGCCTCTCCTGGGCCGCCTACAGCGTCGCCCTCGGCTACTACGGCGCCCAATGGCTCGGTACCACCTGGCTCGCAACGGGAGTGTCGGCACTGGCGCTGTTCGGAGCGGGTGCAGCCGCGGCATTCGTCATGCGCCGCCAGCCGGCACCGGCACCGTAGCGACGACGACTGACACCGCCGGCCTGCACGCACCCCCCTGGCTACCGCAGCCGCAGCTGCGGGCAGTCGTGCCGCCACACGCAGCTGCGGGGCAGTCGTGCCGCCGGGGCGGCACGGGTGGGCGCAGCGGCACCCCGCAGCGCCGGGCTGCGCAGCCACCCGCCCGCACCAACCCCGGCGCGCACGCCCGGAGCGGCCGGCATCCCGAAGCGCCGGCTGCGCATCCAACCTCCGACAGCAACGCAGGCCCCCACACGGAACGCCGCCCCGCCCTACCCAGCCCTCTGCGCAGCGGCCCCCCGCACCTCCAACCCGGCCAACAACTCCGCCGTGGCCTCGGCGATCACCTCCACGGCCCGGTCGAACACCTCCCGGTTGTGCGCGGCGGGGGCGCGGAACCCGGAGACCTTGCGGACGTACTGCAGGGCGGCGGCGCGGATCTCCTCCTCCGTCGCCTCCTCGGGCAGCACGGGCGGACGAAGCGTCTTGATACTGCGGCACATACCTCCAGTCTGGCCCCCGCCGGGGAATACCGCCGGGCCTCCGCCCGATTCCACCCACCACGCCCACCGCGAACGTGCCGCCTGCGATGATCACTCCGAGGCGGCCACCGTCCCCGGGGCCGACCGATGAGAGGAACCCCGCATCATGGCGTATGAAAAACCGACCGTGGCCGTTCTGGGCCCCGGCGGCACCGGCGGCCTGCTCGCCGCCCTCCTGTCCCGCGCCGGCCACCGCGTGATCTGCCTGGCCGGCCAGGACACGGCACAGACCCTCCGTACGGCCGGAATCCGCGTCCGCAGCGAGAGGTTCGGCGACTTCACAGCCACCGTCGAGGCGGACACGACGCTGCGCGAGCCGGTCGACGTCTGCCTGGTCGCGGTCAAGCACACAGCCCTCGACGCCGCCCTCGACCGCGTCCCGCCCACCGCCCTCGGCGACGGTCTGGTCGTACCGATCCTGAACGGCGTCGAACACCCCGCGACCCTTCGCGCCCGCTACCGCCCCGACCGCGTGGCCCCCGCCGTCATCCGCGTGGAGTCGACGCGTGTGGCACCGGGCGTGATCGAGCACGGCAGCCCCTTCGCCGAGATCGACCTCACCGGCGAAGGCGTCCCGCGTGAGCGCCTCGACACACTGGCCCAGGCACTCACGTCCGCCGGCCCGACCACCCGCGTACTGCCGGACGAGTCGGCAGCGCTCTGGGCGAAGATGTCGTTCCTCGCACCCTTCGCGCTGCTGACCACCCGTCACGCGCTCCCGCTGGGTGAGGTACGCACCAAGTACCGCGAGGAGTTGACGGCCCTGGTGGAGGAGACCGCCAAGGTCAGCGCCGCCTGCGGCGGACCGGCGGACCCGGCCCAGGCACTCGCCCGCTACGACAGCTTCCCGACCGGGATGAAGTCGTCGATGCAGCGCGACGCCGAGGCGGGCCGCCCCCTCGAACTGGACGCGATCGGCGGGGCGTTGCTGCGCGCGGCCGAGCGCCACGGGGTGACGGTGCCCGTAACGGCCCGTCTGGTACGTGAGTTGAGGGACGCCGGGCACTGACGCGCCCCCGCCTCGTGTCGCGGCCGGTGTCGGCGGGACGCACTAAGGTGATCGCCGTTGGGAATGAAGTGAACGGGGGACACCAATGCGAAACTCCCATATATCCCTGCGCTCAAGGGGATTGCTGCTCGCGGCCGCCGCGGTCGTCGGCGGCACGCTGACGGCCTGCGGCTCGGGCGACGACTCCAAGGCCGCCGCCGACGACACTCCGTCGGCGGCGGCCGCGAGCAAGTCGGCCGCCGCGTCCCGGCCCGTGTACGACCCGCCGGCGAAGTTCGACACGACCGGCGCTCCGATGCCCGAGGGGCTGACCGACAACCGCACAGACCTCCAGCACAGGGTCATCAGGAGCCTCCCGGTGACCCTGCACGGGGGCACCGCCTACGCCGCCGCGTTCGATCACGTGCAGGCGGTCGACACCGCCACCGGGGACATCACGGCGACCATCGAGCCCGAGGGCACGGCAGCGGTCGAGGGCACCGGCATCACGCACGACGCCGGGCCGCCCGCCCTGGTGACCACCGGCGACAAGTCGACTCTGCTGACCCCGTTCCTGGTCCGGCAGGCCGGCACGGGAACGCAGGCCGCCCACCAGGCGGTCGAGATGGCCGTCAGCGACGCGGACACCGCCAAGGTGCTGTGGCGGATGACCCTGCGACTGCCGGAGTGGGGCGACGACACGCTCACCGCCCTGACCGTCCACGCCGTCGGCGCCGACGGGAACATCGGGGTCGTCACGGCCCACGACTCCTACGACAACGCCGCCACGTACGGGATCGACCTGGTCTCCCACCGCCAGGTCTGGTCCCAGGACGGGTTCGCCGCCGCGGGGATCGCCGACGGCACCGCGGTCGGCTCGGGCGGGAACCGGACCGGCGAAGGGCGAGCCCTCGGCTACGACGCCGCCACGGGCAAGCGCCTCTGGCAGGGTGCGGAGAACATCGACCCGGACGTGACCACGGCGGGCCCGCACTACGCCGTCGCCCGCGCCAAGGACTTCAAGACCGACGAGCAGACCCTCCTCCTCGTCGACCCCGCCACCGGCGCCACCAAGCACCGACTGCCCGCCGAACTCGGCGAGTCCACCTGCGGTTACGACGAGAAGAGCACCATCGTCTGCCACGGCGAGAGCACGCAGACGGACGAGCCGGTCGCCTACGGCCTGGACGCCACCAGCGGCAAGGTCCTCTGGAAGCTCCCCGACGCGCAGAGCGACCGCATCGCCCCCGAGGTCACCTCGGCCTGGCACGGCCGGGTCTACGGCGAGACGGAGAACGGCCCGGTCACCCTGGACGCCCGCACGGGCGAGGACGCCCCGACCAGCCCCGGCATCGCCCCGGTCCTGGTCAACGGCTCGGCGGCCCTCGCCCTGAAGCAGGTGGACGGCTGGAAGTACAACCTGTTCGTGTACGCCGCCACCGGCTGAGCGAACACACCGGGGCGGCCGGTTCTCGCCGCCCCGGTGACCTTCTCCCTGCCTGCCGCGGAGCTTGCCCTTGCCCGGACATCCACCACCCGGCCCCGCCCGGTCCGGATGCGCGCACACATCCGCGAGCTCCCTCACCGCCACCCCTGACCACCAGCACTCCGTGCTGATCAAACTTCGATGTCGCAGGACAGTGAGCACACACTCGTTCGCATGAACCACCCCAAGGAGCTCGCCACCCAAAATCGAACAGGCGTACCATTGCGCCGTGGCTACGACCTATGACTTTCCGAGTGACCTCCTTGCCGGTCAGGAGGAGCTGCATCAGGTCCGGGCCGAGCTGTCGGCCCTGCTCAAGCGGCTTCCTTGGTCGGTCGAGCCCTTGGACGGCTTCAGTGACTCGGGCGGCTGGCGCAAGGTGGAGCGCCCCGCATCCCCCGGCTGGACGGCCGACGAACAGGCCACGGTGGAGAAGCTCCGCCGACGGGAGCACGAACTCGCGGTCTTCGTGAGCGGCCACCGCTTCTGGGCGGAGGTCGCGGCGGCGGAGCGGGTGGATGCCCGTATGAGGCTGAAGCACGCGCACGAGGGTCCGGCGGGCCCAGGGAAGCCGGTGGAAGAGAGGTTCTGAACAGAAGCAGACCCCGGCCAGGATCGGCCGGGGTCTCATGCTGGTGTGGGCGCGGACGGTTTCGAACCGCCGACATCCTGCTTGTAAGGCAGGCGCTCTACCCCTGAGCTACGCACCCGAGACGAGTCGACAGCCTACATTGCCCGAGGCACTGTCCCGCAAACCGTATCGGTGCGGGGATCTTCATACGGACCTGTGCAGCGATCTGTGTAGGGGCCACCTCCGGGGGTTATCCCCACCCGGAATCCGGGAGCGGCCCGGATGCCCGCGCGGGCCCCGGATCCGTACGGTCGAAGAGTGTCGGAGCAGCGGCTTCGGCGCTCGTCCCAGGGGGAGATCGTCATGGCCCGTACCGTTCCCGTCCGTGCCCTCGCCGTGGCCGGTGCCGTCGCGGCGCTCGTCGCCGGTGCCACCGCCTGCGGCGCCTCCGCGGGGGACGACAAGGATCCCGACCAGCGGTCCTTCGCCCTGCGGGGCGACACTCTCACGATCGACTCCGACGACTCCGCGCTGGAGATCGTCGCCGCCGACGCGCACAAGGCGGGCACGGTCGAGGTCACCCGCTGGTTCCAGGGCACGGTCGCCCTCGGCAAGGACCCCCAGGTGACCTGGTCCATGAAGGACGACCGGCTGAAGCTGCGGCTGAAGTGCACGGGCGTCGTCGCCGACTGCGCGGCCAAGCACCGGATCGAGGTGCCGCGGGGTATCACGGTGAACGTCGTGGACGGGGACGGCAGCGTGCGCGCGCGGGGCTTCGAGGACGCGCTGAACATCCGTACCGGCGACGGCTCCGTGCGCGTCACCGATTCCAGCGGCCCGCTGGAGCTGCGTACGGGCGACGGCTCGGTGCGCGCCGAGGTGTCCTCCCGCGAGGTGCGCGCCCAGACCGGTGACGGCTCGGTCCACCTCGAACTGGGCGCCGTACCGGACCTGGTGGAGTCCCGCACCGGCGACGGGTCCGTGACGATCGCGCTGCCCGACGCCACCTACCGGGTGACGAGCAGGACGGGCGACGGCGCGGAGGACATATCGGTGCCGCGGGACGAGTCCAGCTCCCATGTGGTGTCCGCGCAGACCGGCGACGGCAAAGTAACGGTCCGCACGGCGAACTGACCGGCCCGTGTGTTCGTCCTCTACCGGTGGGAGAATGACAGCGGGCCAGGACGAATCACAGCACGGGAGAGGGATGTGACGGCGACACCTTCGCAGCCGTACTCGCCGTTGGTGCCGCGCGCACGCCACCCTGTGCGTCACGGGCTGCGGGACACCCTCGCCCTGCTCGGACTGCCCCTCGTGGTCGCGCTCGCCCTGCCCACCGCCTTCGCGAGCGGCGGGGGCAGCGGCACCCGGCGCTGGTTCGGCGGGCGGGCGGAGAGCCAGCGGGCGGAGGCGCAGGCCGCGAAGGACGCCGCCGCGGCCGCGTTCTACGAGCTGGACACCGCCCAGCGGGACCTGCGGATCTCGATAGAGACCATCACGGCCGTCGACGACTCCCCCGCCGCCCGACGCGCGGTCGCCGACTTCCAGGCGATCAGCGCCCGCATCGACGAGGCCAGCTTCCAGTACATCAACGCCGTCGACGCGCACGACCTCGACCGGGACGACCTGGAGGCCTCGGCGGCCGCGCAGGCCCGCACCGCACTCGGCCAGGCCAAGGACGAACTGGGCCGGGTCAAGCAGGACCTGGACCGGTTCACGGCCGGCCTCGGGCCGCTGCTCGGCAAGGCCGAGACCCAGCTGGCCCGCCTCGCCCCCTCCGTCGAGCGCGCCCGACAGGGCCTGCTGGCCGCGTCCAACGCGCTCGACGCCGTACGGGAATCGGGGCTGAAGGCGGACGACCTGGCCGCCCGGCTCGCCGCCCTCGGGCCCGAGCTGACCAAGCTGAACCAGGGCGCCGGGGCGCACGGCGTCCCACAGACCCTGGAGCGCGCCGAACGCGTGGCGCGGGAGGCCGAGTCGGTCCGGGTCGAAGCCGAGCGGCTGCCGGAGCTGGCCGCGGAGATCGACCACCGGCTGGTCTCCCTGCGTACCCGTGCCCAGGCCCTCACCACTCGCGCCGGGCAGGTCGACCCGGTCCTGAGCGAGCTGCGGCGGCGCTTCGTGGCCGCCTGCTGGCAGGATCTGCAGCACGTGCCGGACCATGCGGCGGAGAACGTGGCGCAGGCCGAGCTGAAGCTGCGCGAGGCCCGTGCCGCCCGCGACGAGCAGCGGTGGCCGGACGCGACCGCCCTGCTGTCGACGGTCCGGGCGCTGCTGAACACGACCGACGAGTCCGTCTCCGCCGCCGGGGACCGGCTGCGCCGGCTGAACGCCGTGCAGAAGGATCCGCAGCATGAGATCGACCGCACCCGTTTCTCCATCCGCGACGCCCAGCGCCTGGCCATGGCCGGCCGCCACACCCCCGACCCTCGCCACGCGCGTCCCCTGGACGACGCGGTCGCCCGCCTCGACCACGCGATCGGCACGCTGGAGGGCCGCCACCCCGACTACTGGCACTTCCTCACCGAGACGGAGGCGGTGCGGCAGTCGGTGGCGCGGGTCGTGAGCCAGATCAGGGACGAGCGCGGGTCCGGGCACTGACTCGCCCTGCGACGTCGGGTGGACGCCGGTAACTCGTCCCTGCGACATCGGGTGGACGCCGGTTAACCTGTGCGCATGCCTCGCTACGAGTACCGCTGCCGCACCTGCGGCGACACCTTCGAACTGAGCCGTCCGATGGCGGAGTCCTCCGCCCCCGCCGACTGCCCCGCGGGCCACGACGACACGGTGAAGCTCCTGTCGACAGTGGCGGTCGGCGGCTCGGCCGCCTCGCCCGCCCCGGCACCCCGGTCGGGCGGCGGTGGCGGGGGCGGTTGCTGCGGTGGGGGCTGCTGCGGCTGACCGCGTACGGCTACTGCGGCTGACCGCATTCAGCGGTGTACGGCTGCCCCGGCGGCCAGAGTCAGGACCACCGGGGCAGGGCCGCCGCAGGCAGGCCCGGGACGTGAGCGCCAACTCGTGGCCTCAAGGCTCCCAGCCGCGCCCCGTCCCCCGCTCAGGCCCTTCAGGCCCCTCAGACCGCCCCTTGCCGCGCCCCCCGCAGAAACTCCCGCAGGATCCGCTCCCCGGCCAGCACGCCCCGCTCCGGCAGCGCGCTGATCATCGGGGCGCTCCAGCCGGCGTCGGCCAGCTCGCCGTGGCCCGGGCGCCAGCCCCGGTCCGCCGCCAGGAGCAGGTCGGCGTCGAGGAGGGAGTCGCCGGCGGCGAGGGTGAGTTCGGCGCCGGTGCGGCGGGCGACCTCGCGCATGGCCGCGCTCTTGGTGAGCGGCTTCGGGACGGCGTAGATCTTGCGGCCCTGGAGGGAGACCGTCCAGCCGCGGTTCTCCGCCCAGACGGCGAGCTCCTTCACCCATTCCTCGGGGAGCAGTTCGCGCTCGACGACGAGGTACGCGAAGAGGTCCTCGGCGATGCGGTGCTTGCGTACCCAGAGCGGGTCGGCCGTCGTCATCAGGTGCTCGCGCACCTCGTCGAGCGGCGCGCACTCGTCGGCCAGCCGGGCCGTGACCCGCGCGTGCCAGTCGGGGTCGGAGACGCCGTCCACCAGGAGGTGCCCGCCGTTGGCGCAGATCGCGTAAGTGGGCGGCGGGCCGGGCAGGTTGATGCGCTGGTACTGCTTGCGGGTCCGGGTCGTCGTCGGGACGAAGAGCGCCGCGTCCCCGAGCTCGGCGAGCAGGGCGGCCGATGTCTCCGTCATGTACGACAGCGGCTTGCTCTCGTGCACCTCGACGCACAGCAGCCGGGGCGCCCGCGCGTCCGGCATGGTCAGCGCGAGGGCCGCCGCGGAGTAGATGAGCGTACGGTCGAGGTCACTCGCCACCAGCACCGGCATCAGACCGTCACCGCCCTGCCGTCGGCACCCGTCGCGCCCCGCGTGTACTTGGGGTGGATCAACCCCACGCAGGTGTATGGAAGTTCGGCGACCTCTTCCACCGGGACACCTCTCTGTTCGGCCAGCAGACGCACATGGTCGAGGTCGGCGCCCGCCCCGGCCCGCGCGAGGATCTTCCAGGGCACCCGGCGCAGCAGCACCCGGGTGGTCTCGCCGACGCCGGGCTTGACGAGGTTCACGTCGTGGATGCCGTACTCCTCGCTGATCCGCTCGACGGCCGCCCAGCCCTCCCAGGTCGGGGCGCGGTCGCCGGACAGCAGCTCCTTGGCCTGCGCGTCCACGGCGTCCACGACCTCGGGGAAGCGGGCGGCGACCGCGTCCAGGAAGGCCACCGACACGTCGGCGCCGGCGAGTTCGCGGTAGAACTTCGCGCCGTGGAAGTCGTTCGGGCCGACGAGGTCGGCGCGCAGGACGGTTCGCGAAATGAGGCCGGACACAGTGGAGTTGAGGCACGCGGACGGGATCAGGAAGTCCTCGCGGGTGCCGTACGTCCGCACGCACGAGCCCGGGTCGGCGAGCACCGCGATCTCCGGGTCGAAGCCGGCCGCGCCGCCGCCCGCCTCGAACTCCTTGACGGCGTCGGCGAGTTCGCGGGTGATGGCGCCCTTGCCGGTCCAGCCGTCGACGAAGACGACGTCGGCCGGGTCGTGGTGGGCGGCCAGCCAGCGCAGCGCGTTGGCGTCGATGCCGCGGCCGCGCACGATGGACACGGCGTAGTGCGGCAGCTCGAGGTCGTGCCGGTACTGGGCCCAGCGGCGCATCAGCACACCGATCGGCGTGCCCGCGCGGGCGAGCGAGACGAGTACCGGCCGGGGCGACCGCTCGGCGAGCACGAGCTCGGTGACCGCGCCCACCGCCAGCGCCAGCCGCCCCGCGGACGCCTCCAGCGCCGTGTGGAACAGCTCCTGGTACTGCTCGCTGGGCTGGTACTCCACCGGCAGCGACTCGGCGTAGTGTGCGCCGCCGCTCTGGATGGCCTCCTCGCGCTCCTCGGTCGGCGCCTCCAGCGTCACGTCCGAGAGGTCCTGGAGCAGCCAGCCGACCTCCTCGGGCGGGTACGAGGAGAAGGCGGGGCCACGGAGGGGCTCGGGCAGCATGGCGGGCCTTTCAGGGACATACAGAGGCTCGGGGACGTACGAGGGGACGACCGCGAGGACCACGTGCGGGGTGTGGGCGGCCAGCCGGTGCAAGAGGCCGTCGGGTGCGTGCAGTTCGGGGGTGTCGGCGGCCGAGTCGACGACGGCTATGACGGTGTCGAAGCCGCCGCCCGCCACGTTGTAGGCGTAGCGCTCGCCGGGGCCGTCGGCCGGGTCGTCGTGGGCGGGGAAGACGAGGCGGCTGCGGATGGCGTAGCCGGGGTCGTCGACCGCGAGGACGGGTGAGCGGGTGGTGGTGGAGTAGCGCACCTCGGCGTCCGCGACCTGCTCCAGCTCGCGGGCCAGCCGCAGCGGCGCGTACATCAGCTCCTCGAAGCCGAGGACGAGTACGCGCCGGGCCGTCGCGGGCAGCGCCTCGGCCAGCCGGGCGGCCATGGCGGGCAGCGCGCCCTCCAGACGTATTCGGTGCTGCGGAGTGAACCCGTGCCGCCCGCCGTCGGGCACTCCCCGGGGCCAGCGCAGGTCGACGCGGGCGATGCGGCCGTACGACCGCGAGGCGGTGGCGGCCGACTCGGACGCGTCAGCGGTCGCATGTGCGGACGGCTCGGACACGCTCCCGCGCCCGGGAGGCTCGGGCGCGGCACCATGCGTAGCCCACGGCTCGCGCGCGGCACCATGCGCAGCCGACGGCTCGGGCGCGGCACCGGCCGCCGCCTCGTGCCGGGTCACCAGCTCCTGCCCCTTCTCCAGCACCCCTTCCGGGAGCCGTACGGTCCCCGAGGCAGCCGCCACCAGGTCCACCCGGGCGCCGATCTCCCGTGCGAATTCCTCCAGACGGCCGGCGTCTGCCGCCGAGCGCATGTCGACGAGGGCGACCACCACATACCGTCCGCGCGGATAGCGTTCGTGCAGGTCGCGGATGGTGTTGAGGACCGTGTTCCCGGTGGAGAACTCGTCGTCGACCAGGACCAGCGGCCCGTTACCGACCAACAGCGCCGGGTCCTCCGGCAGCAGCAGGTGGGAGGTGGCGTGCGAGTGGGACTCCTCGAAGCCGCCGGCCGGGGCAAGGCCCTGGACGGGGCGGCGGGTGGAGTGCAGGTAGGGGGCGAGGCCCAGGCCGTCGGCGACCGAGTGGCCGAGGCCTGTGGCGGTCTCCGCGTAGCCGAGGACGACCGCGCGGCGGGCCTCGTCGGTGCCGAGCAGGTCGCGGACGCGGCGGCCGAGGGCGAAGCCGTGCCCGTAGACGACGGACGGCGACTGCGGGACGTGCTTGCCGAGCACGTTCGACACCAGCAGGTGCGCCCGCTTGGGGTTGCGGCGCAGTGCCAGTCCCAGCAGGTCGGTCAGCTCGTCGTCGCCCACCAGTTCGACACCGAGTCGCTCGGCGACCCAGCTGCCGGACCAGACGGCGTTGTTCACTGCGTGGTTCATGCGTCCCTTGTTGTTAAGCGATGTCACTCGGGGATTCCGGCCGCAAGCAGCTCGACGAAGCCGATGTCCTCGTTCGCCACACCGAACACCTCGGCGCGCAGCAGGGTCCGCTCGGCCCAGGCGCGATGCGGCTTCACTTCATTCATTTTGTTCGTGTACGCCGACTTCAGCACACCGCCGCCACCGCGTTCGGGGCGCAGGATGTCCTGAGCGTCACTGAACTCCTCGTGGCTGACCACGGAGAGTGCGTGCACGGGCAGCACGTGGGAGGGGTGGATGCAGGTCTTGCCCTGCAGGCCGTTGGCCTGGTCGAGGGTGATCTCGCGCAGCAGACCGTCCATGGCGTGCTCGATGAGCGCCTCGCGCAGCTCCTCGGCCTGGCCCTCCAGGAAGGGGCTGCGGCGCAGCTGCGGCTTGAACATGCGCTCCTGGACGCGGAAGTACTCCCACACCGGCCCGGTCACCGTGAATCCGGTGCCGTCGGCCCGGCCCATCATGTTCACCACGTCGGCGATCACGGAGGCGACGACCTGGACGTCGTAGGCGGTCATGTCGGGCGCTCTGCGCAGGCCGTACGAGGAGCAGAAGTCGGTGACGCCCAGGCGCAGCGCCAGGACGCGCTCGCGGTACTTGTCGACCGCGCGGGAGATGCCCTCCAGGGTCTCCACCCGCGACTCCCGGTACAGCAGCTCGGGCGACTCGAGGACGGGCATCGCGAAGAGCCGCCGCCCGCTCGCCGTCTCGGCGGTCGCCAGCGCCTCCAGGAACGGGATGCCGCGCTCCTCGGTGAACTTCGGCAGCACGAACCCGGACAGCAGCCGGGCGGCGGGGCCCAGACGTCGTACGAGGTCGGGGATCTGCTCGGCCGTGCGGACCCGGATGAACAGCAGCGGCAGGTCCATGCCGTCGTGTGCGGCGAGGTCGGTGAACTGTCGTACGAGGTTCTCCTCGGCGTCCGCGACGTCCTCGTCGCCGATCGAGTCCTCCAGGCACAGCACCATCGAGACCACGCCGCGTCCGGTCTGCTTGACGATGTCGTCGGCGAGCCGAGGCCGGGTGGCCGGACTGTAGAGCGTGGCACCCAGGGCCACGGAGAGCAGCCGGGCCGAGGAGTCCGCGCCGAACTCGCACGGCTCCTGGTGGAAGAGGCGCTGCCGCACCTCAGGGGCGATGTGCCCGAAATGACGCATAGAACTCCCCCGTGGACGCTGATGGACTCCTGCGGGCTGTCCACAGGTGGCCGGTAATAGTACGTAGGGATCCATGTCATAGGTTCCCGCACGGCATGAATTTCAGGTAACGCGAACACGCACAGCCAAACACAGCCGCCCCCATGGATCTGCGACCCCGCGTTGTCGTGAGCAGGACCGAGAGGGCAGGATGACCGCATGACGCACGCGATGCTGAAGGGGTCGAACGTCCCGCTCGAAGCCACCACGGTACGCGCCGTGCTGCGCTGGGCGCCCGGGCAGGGGAGCCCGGTCGTCGACGCGTCGGCGCTGCTCCTCGGCCCCGACGGTCGTGTGCGATCCGACGAGGACTTCGTCTTCTACAACCAGCCCCGCCATCCCTCCGGAAAGGTCTGGCTGCTCGGCAAGAAACGCGTCGCCGAGGGCCCCACGGATACGATCCAGACAGATCTGGCCGGTGTCGAGTCCGATGTCAGCCGGATTCTGCTGGTCGCTTCCGCGGACGACGTCACCTTCGACCGCGTACAGGGCCTGCGCATCCTGCTGTACGACGCCACCGAGGCCGACGGCGAGCCGCTGGCCCACTTCGACATCAAGCCGGAGACCGGCGAGGAGACCGCGCTGATCTGCGGCGAGCTGTACCGCCGCGGGGAGGGCTGGAAGTTCCGCGCCCTGGGCGAGGGCTATTCCAACGGCCTCCAGGGCCTCGCCACCGACTTCGGCATCGCGGTGGACGAGTCGGACCAGCAGGAGACGCCCGACGAGCCCGTGGCCCAGTCGGCACCGGAAGTCTCCCAGCCGCTGCCCCCGGAACAGTCCACGATGGTCCCGACCCAGCCGGCCTACGGCTACCCCCTGCAGCCCGCCGCCACGGTCCAGCCGGCGTACGGCTATCCACAACCGGTGACGGCGGTCGCTGCCCATGAGTTCCGGCTGCCGCCCCAGGGCCCCCAGTTCATCGGGCGCTAGGGCAACGCCCCCAGGGGCGGGGCCGCATCGGTATGCGGCTCCGCCGCGTGGGCGCGACCAGCCCGGCGAGCTCGCACGCGCCACTCAACACAAGACCCCGAGCTGCTGGGCGACCATCACCGCTCAGCCTTCGCCTTATAGCCCCGCCCCCACTGCAACCCCCACCCGTACAACCGGTCCAGCTCCGCCTGGAATCCGTAGACGAACTTCACCTCACGCCGGACCACCAGCTCCCCCTTCACGTTCTCGATCAGCACCACCGCACACGACCGGGCCTGTGGATGGCGCTCGTCGAGGCCTATCTCGATCCGCGGACCGTTGCTCGGATACAGCGTGACGATCGCGTGGGTACGGTCGAACGCCGGTGTCTGGTCGTAGATGTACACGAACACCAGCAGCCGCTTTATCTCGTCCCGGTGGTCGAGGTTGACGTACATCGTCTCGCCGGACGCCGACCCGAAGCGGTCGTCCCCGCTGAGCTTCACGTACGGCGCCCCGTTGATCTCCCCGAGGTAGCCCCCGAGCGGCTGCACAACCCCCTTCGTGCCGTCCTGGAGCTCGTACAGGCACCCCAGGTCGAGGTCGACGTTGACCATGCTCTGGCTGTGCCCGAGGACCTCCGGCGGCCTGAGCGCCCTGAAGGGGTGCCGCAGCAGACTCTCCCGCTGCGAGCCGCCGAGGTCGGACGTCCGCATCCGCCAGGCCAGGTTGACGCGCAGGTGCCCGGTGGCGGCGCCCTGCTTGGTGAGGGACACCTGGCTGTGCCTTTTGGTCAGCTCGATGGAATTGGTCGCCGCGTTGCCCGAGTCGAACTCGGACTCGCGCCCGCGCCGGAGCCCGTCGAAGAAACCCATTCCCGCCCCACCTTCACGTCAAAGACCGGCGGGGCGGCACCGAGGAGTCGCCTCGACGCCGCCCCGCACAGAGCGTTCCTCACCCCGAGGGGTGTCACACCCCGGACGAGACCTCAGTCTTGTCGTCCGAGCCCGCTTTTCCCTCGGCCGCTGCCAGTGCCTTGTTGCGGCGCACGGAGGACCAGAAGGACCATCCGATCAGGAACACACCGATGAAACCGGTGATGAGCTCGCTGATCTGGTACTGGATGGTGACCAGAAGGATCACGGCGAGGGCGCCGATCGCGTAGTGCGCGCCGTGCTCCAGGTAGACGTAGTCGTCGAGGGTGCCCTGGCGGACCAGGTACACGGTCAACGACCGGACGTACATCGCGCCGATGCCCAGACCCAGCGCCATCAGGACGATGTCGTTGGTGATGGCGAAGGCGCCGATCACGCCGTCGAAGGAGAACGACGCGTCCAGGACCTCAAGGTAGAGGAACATGAAGAACGCGGCCTTGCCGGCCAGGACGACCGCCGAGCGTGGCTTGCCCTGCCGTTCGGCTGCTTCCTCCTGCTCGTGTTCGCGCTCCTCCTCCTCTTCGAGCCGGTCCTCGAAGTAGCCCGAGAGGCCACCCACGATCATGTAGGTGATCAGGCCCGCGATGCCGGCGAGGAGGACGGTCTCCCCCTTGTCGGCATGCGCGCCGCCGTGCTGGTGGGCGTGGGTGGCGAAGGTCATCGCGGAGATGAGCAGCACGATCAGGGCGATGCAGACCGACAGCATGTCGACCTTGCCGAGCTTGGCGAGCGGCCGCTCCAGCCAGCCCAGCCACTTGATGTCACGGTCCTCGAAGATGAAGTCGAGGAAGATCATGAGCAGGAACATGCCACCGAAGGCGGCGATCGACGGGTGCGCGTCGGTCACCAGCTGCTGGTAGCGGTCCTTGTCGGTGAGAGCGAGGTCGACGGCTTCGATGGGCCCCATCGAGGCGCTGACGGCGACGATGACGACGGGGAAGACCAGCCGCATGCCGAAGACGGCGATGAGAACGCCGACGGTGAGGAAGATCTTCTGCCAGAAGGCACTCATCTTCTTCAGGATTCCGGCGTTGACCACTGCGTTGTCGAAGGACAGCGAGATCTCGAGGACGGAGAGGATCGCCACGATACCGAAGCCGGTCCACCCCCCGTAGAAGACCGCCGCGACGAGGCCGACCGCGGTGACCGCGAACGACCAGCCGAAGGTTTTCAGAACCACTGGCTACCCAATCCTGTAAGTACGGGTCACTACCTCGCCGTACTCGGCTTTACGAAACGTTGACTCCGAAGTCTAGAGCGATGCCCCGCAGGCCCGACGCGTACCCCTGCCCCACGGCCCGGAACTTCCATTCGCCCTGGTAACGGTAGAGCTCGCCGAAGATCATCGCTGTCTCGGTGGAGGCGTCCTCGCTGAGGTCGTAGCGGGCGAGTTCCTGGCCGTCCGCCTGGTTGACCACGCGGATGAAGGCGTTGCTGACCTGGCCGAAGGTCTGGCCCCGGTTGTCGGCGTCATGGATCGACACCGGGAAGACGATCTTGTCGCACTGCGGCGGCACCTTGGAGAGGTCGACCAGGATCGACTCGTCGTCGCCCTCGCCCTCACCGGTGAGGTTGTCACCGGTGTGCTCGACCGAGCCGTCCATGCTCTTGAGCTGGTTGTAGAAGATGAAGTACTCGTCGCCCAGCACCCGCCCGTTGTTGCACATCAGCGCGCTGGCATCGAGGTCGAAGGGCGCGCCGGTGGTGGAGCGCGCGTCCCAGCCGAGCCCGACCATCACCTGGGTGAGGTTGGGTGCGGCCTTGGACAGGGAGACATTGCCTCCCTTGGCGAGCGTGACGCCCATGTTGCTGGTCCCTCCCCGAGATGTTCCTTCTCTGCTGTCCTGCACGTCCGGCGCCGCACGCAAACGGTGCGGCACCGGACGTTGAGACCCGAGGGCCGGTCAGACGTTGACGCCGAAGTCCTGGGCGATGCCGCGCAGGCCCGAGGCGTAGCCCTGGCCGATGGCGCGGAACTTCCACTCGGGGCCGTTGCGGTAGAGCTCGCCGAAGACCATGGCGGTCTCGGTGGAGGCGTCCTCGGACAGGTCGTACCGGGCGATCTCGGCGCCGCCCGCCTGGTTCACGACGCGGATGAACGCGTTGCGGACCTGGCCGAAGGACTGCTGGCGGTTCTCGGCGTCATAGATCGACACCGGGAAGACGATCTTGTCGACATCGGCCGGGACAGTGGCGAGGTTGACCTTGATCTGCTCGTCGTCGCCCTCGCCCTCACCGGTGAGGTTGTCACCGGTGTGCTCGACCGAGCCGTCCGGGCTCTTGAGGTTGTTGAAGAAGATGAAGTGCGCGTCGCTGGCGACCTTCCCGGACGCGTCCAGCAGCAGTGCGCTGGCGTCCAGGTCGAAGTCGGTGCCGGTGGTGGTGCGGATGTCCCACCCCAGACCGACGATGACCGCGGTCATGCCCGGGGCTTCCTTGGTCAGCGATACGTTGCCGCCCTTGCTGAGGCTGACTCCCACGAGTCCTCCATTGGTGTCCAGGGGCTGGGAGCCCCGCCGTGCGTTCGATGTCGGATCAACGATCCGATCCTAGTGACGGGTTCCCGCACCACGCATGGCATGGAGCCGAAGAATCACAGGGTGTCGAGCGCCTTGACGTACTCGTTCAGGTCACGTGCGTCCGGGAGGGCGTTGACGACGGTCCAGCGCACGAGGCCCTCCTTGTCGATGACGAAGGTGCCGCGCACCGCGCAGCCCTTGTCCTCGGCGAATACGCCGTACGCGCGGGAGACCTCGCCGTGCGGCCAGAAGTCGCTGAGCAGCGGGTAGTCCAGCCCCTCCTGCTCGGCGAAGACGCGCAGGGTGTGGATGGAGTCGTTCGAGACGGCGAGCAGCTGGGTGTCGCGGTCGGAGAACTGCGGCAGGTGGTCGCGCAGCTCGCACAGCTCGCCGGTGCACACGCCCGTGAAGGCGAAGGGGTAGAAGAGCAGTACGACGTTCTTGCTGCCGCGGAAGTCGGACAGCTTCACGGTCGCGCCGTGGTTGTCCTTGAGCTCGAAGTCGGGGGCCTTTTCGCCGACCTGGATCGCCATCGCCTCGGATGTCCCTTCGTGGGCTGTTCGGGTGAGAACACCCTACGCAGCGATCACCGAGGGCCTTCGGACGGGCTGGGGGTCTCGGCCACTGCCGAGTGCGATCCAGCCCGTCCGGCGCTGCGGGCTACTTCTTGGACTTCGCGGCCTTCGGCGTCACCAGCCGGCTGCCGCTCCAGTCCTTGCCGACGCTGACGCTCTTGGACGCGGACAGCCCTGCCGTGGTCGCGGCTTCAGAGATGTCGCTCGGCTCCACGTAGCCGTCCCGGCCGGTCTTCGGGGTCAGCAGCAGGATCGAACCGCCCTCTTCGATGTACGTGATGGCATCCACCAGTACATCGGTCAGGTCGCCGTCCTCGTCGCGGAACCACAGCACAACGGCGTCGGCGACGTCGTCGTATTCCTCGTCCACGAGGTCTGTGCCGATGACTTCCTCAATGGCCTCGCGGAGTTCCTGGTCTACGTCGTCGTCGTAGCCGATCTCCTGGACCACCTGCTCGGGCTGGAACCCCAGCCTGACGGCAGGGTTCGTCCGCTCCTCCGCGTGGTCCGCGGTCGCGCTCACGGGTTGCCTCCTGATCATGTCTTGGTGAATGTCTAGCCACGCGCGTGCGCGAAGCATTGGCCGTAGTCCACACGGGCGGGACGGATCGCGCAAGTACCCGGCCGTTCGGACCGCCGAAACGGTGACGATACCGGCCGTGTCGCCGCAACCTACGGCACACCACCCAGGATGGAGGTGACGCAACCCACACCCATGTGCCCTGTTTGTGCGTTTGGGAACCCTCCTTGAGTGCGCCCGTGCCTACCAGGCTCTGATTACCTCACAGTAGAGATGACGTTTGCGACGCCGAGGTACACGATGGGGAACGGTGCAGGCATGGAAACCCCGAGAAAACCCTCGCAAAGCAGCCCTCTGACAGGTAAGGAACAGCGTGGCTTCCGGATCCGATCGCAATCCGATCATCATTGGCGGCCTTCCGAGTCAGGTTCCTGACTTCGATCCCGAGGAGACCCAGGAGTGGCTCGACTCCCTCGACGCCGCCGTGGACGAGCGGGGCCGGGAGCGGGCCCGCTACCTGATGCTCCGGCTCATCGAGCGCGCCCGCGAGAAGCGCGTGGCCGTGCCCGAGATGCGCAGCACGGACTACGTCAACACCATCCCGACCAGGGCTGAGCCGTTCTTCCCGGGCAACGAGGAGATCGAGCGCCGGATCCTGAACGCGACCCGGTGGAACGCCGCGGTGATGGTCTCGCGCGCCCAGCGGCCCGGCATCGGCGTCGGCGGCCACATCGCCACCTTCGCCTCCTCGGCCTCGCTGTACGACGTCGGCTTCAACCACTTCTTCCGCGGCAAGGACGAGGGCGACGGCGGCGACCAGGTCTTCTTCCAGGGGCACGCCTCCCCGGGCATCTACGCCCGCGCGTACATGCTGGACCGGCTCAGCGAGCAGCACCTGGACGGTTTCCGCCAGGAGAAGTCGAAGGCGCCGTACGGCCTGTCCAGCTACCCCCATCCGCGGCTGATGCCGGACTTCTGGGAGTTCCCGACCGTGTCGATGGGCCTCGGCCCGATCGGCGCGATCTTCCAGGCCCGGATGAACCGCTACATGCACGCGCGCGAGATCGCGGACACCTCGAAGTCGCATGTGTGGGCGTTCCTGGGTGACGGCGAGATGGACGAGCCCGAGTCGCTCGGCCAGCTGTCCATCGCCGCCCGCGAGGGCCTGGACAACCTCACCTTCGTCGTCAACTGCAACCTCCAGCGGCTCGACGGGCCGGTGCGCGGCAACGGCAAGATCATCCAGGAGCTGGAGTCGATCTTCCGCGGTGCCGGCTGGAACGTGATCAAGCTGGTGTGGGACCGCACCTGGGACCCGCTGCTGGCGCAGGACCGCGACGGCGTCCTGGTCAACAAGATGAACACCACGCCGGACGGGCAGTTCCAGACGTACGCCACCGAGACCGGCGCCTACATCCGCGACCACTTCTTCGGCGACGACCACCGGCTGCGCGCGATGGTCGAGAACATGACCGACGACCAGATCCTGCACCTGGGCCGCGGCGGTCACGACCACCGGAAGATCTTCGCGGCGTACCAGGCGGCCGTGGAGCACAAGGGCCAGCCGACCGTGATCCTCGCCAAGACGATCAAGGGCTGGACGCTGGGCCCGAACTTCGAGGGCCGCAACGCCACGCACCAGATGAAGAAGCTGACGGTCGCCGACCTCAAGGGCTTCCGCGACCGGCTGCACCTGCCGATCTCCGACCAGGAACTGGAGTCGGGCCCGCCGCCCTACTACCACCCGGGCCGGGACTCGGAGGAGATCCAGTACATGCACGACCGCCGGCGCGGCCTCGGCGGCTACGTCCCGACGCGCGTCGTGCGCGCGCAGCCGCTCGCGCTGCCGGACGACAAGACGTACGCGACCGTGAGGAAGGGCTCGGGCCAGCAGTCCATCGCGACGACCATGGCCTTCGTCCGTCTCCTCAAGGACCTCATGCGGGACAAGGAGATCGGCAAGCGGTTCGTGCTGATCGCGCCGGACGAGTACCGCACCTTCGGTATGGACTCGTTCTTCCCGAGCGCGAAGATCTACAACCCGCTCGGCCAGCAGTACGAGGCCGTGGACCGCGACCTGCTGCTCGCGTACAAGGAGTCGCCGACCGGGCAGATGCTGCACGACGGCATCTCCGAGGCGGGCTGCACGGCCTCGCTGATCGCCGCGGGCTCGGCGTACGCCACGCACGGCGAGCCGCTCATCCCGGTGTACGTCTTCTACTCGATGTTCGGTTTCCAGCGCACCGGCGACCAGTTCTGGCAGATGTCGGACCAGTTGGCGCGCGGCTTCGTGCTGGGTGCGACCGCCGGCCGTACGACTCTGACCGGTGAAGGGCTCCAGCACGCGGACGGCCACTCGCAGCTGCTCGCCTCGACCAACCCGGGCTGCGTCGCGTACGACCCGGCCTACGGCTTCGAGATCGCGCACATCGTGCAGGACGGTCTGCGCCGGATGTACGGCGAGACCGCCGACGGCGAAGCGGGCGAGAACGTCTTCTACTACCTCACCGTCTACAACGAGCCGATCCAGCACCCGGCCGAGCCGGACAACGTGGACGTCGAGGGCATCGTCAAGGGCATCCACCGCTTCGCGGAGGGCACTTCGGGGTCGATCCCGGCGCAGATCATGGCGTCCGGTGTGGCCGTTCCCTGGGCGGTCGAGGCGCAGAGGATCCTCGCCGAGGAGTGGAACGTGAAGGCCGACGTCTGGTCGGCGACCTCCTGGAACGAGCTGCGGCGCGAGGCCGTGGCGTGCGAGGAGCACAACCTGCTGCACCCCGAGGAGGAGCAGCGGGTGCCGTACGTGACGCGGAAGCTGACCGGCGCTCAGGGACCGTTCGTGGCCGTGTCCGACTGGATGCGATCGGTTCCGGACCAGATCGCGCGGTGGGTGCCGGGGGCGTACCAGTCGCTGGGCGCGGACGGCTTCGGCTTCGCCGACACGCGCGGGGCGGCACGCCGTTACTTCCACATCGACGCGCAGTCGATCGTGGTGGGCGTGCTGACCGAGCTGGCCAAGGAGGGCAAGGTCGACCGGTCGGCGCTGAAGCAGGCCATCGACCGCTACCAGCTGCTCGACGTCTCGGCGGCGGACCCGGGGGCCGCGGGCGGCGACGCGTAGCGGTGCATTGATCGGTGAAGGGCGGTGGGGCCTGGTGTCCCCACCGCCCTTACCGCTTCTTTACGATGCGGTCATGAAGGAACAAACGGCGCAGGCGCGTTGGGAACGGCGCACCCAGCGGCCTCTGCTGGCGTTCGCGGTGCTGTTCGCCGTCGCCTACGCCGTGCCCATCGTGGTCAACCCGGCGAGCAAGTCGCTGACCCTCGCCTGCACGGTGGTCGAGTGGGTGGTGTGGGGTGCCTTCGCCGTCGACTACCTGGTGCGGCTGGCGCTCACGCACGACCGCCGGCGGTTCGTACGGACGCACTGGCTGGACCTGTGCGCGGTGGTGATGCCGCTGATCCAGCCGCTCAGGCTGCTGCGGCTGGTGTCGACGCTGGTGCTGGTGCAGCGGCGGGCGCGGATGGCCTCGCAGATCCGGCTGACGACGTATGTGGCGGGGGCGGTGGTCGGGCTGCTGATGTTCGGGTCGCTGGCCGTGCTGTCGGTGGAGCGGGAGTCGGCGGACGGGAACATCAGGACACTGGGTGACGCGGTGTGGTGGTCGTTCACGACGATGACGACCGTGGGGTACGGCGATCACGCGCCGACCACCGGGCTCGGGCGGGTGATCGCCGTGGGGCTGATGCTGTCCGGGATCGCCCTGCTGGGTGTGGTGACCGCGAACATCGCCGCGTGGTTCATCGCGCGGTTCGAGAAGGACGATGTGGAGGAGCGGCGGCAGACGGAGGCGATCCGTGTGCTGACCGACGAGGTGCGAGCGCTCCGGGCGGAGATCGCGGCGATGCGGGAGCGGTCGGAACGGGTCTGAGGCAGCCTCGACCACCCACCACGATCCGGGCGCCCGGAACACGGGACCTGCGCGCCCAGGCCCCGCCCGGGATCGCGGGCCCGGGCACAAGGGCGGGCCCCCGGCGTCCCACCGGGGGCCCTTCCCTCACTCGCCCCGGGTCAGAACATGCCCGTGCCCGGGGTTGCCGCTCCGGCGAGCCAGATGACCGCCAGGAGCGTGTCGATGGCGCCCAGTACGAGGGCGACCAGGGCCGGGACGGGGCGGGTGCCCGCCCAACTGCGCCCCATGGCTAGCCAGCCGCAGACGATCGCGACGGGGCCGAGGATGATCCCCAGCACGAAGAATCCGGCGATCGCGCAGATGACTCCGATGATTCCGAGCGTCGCGCGATCCGGCCCGCTCCGTGACCACGTCCGGCTACGTGAGCGGGGGTACCTGCGCGTTCCGTGTCCGAAGCCCGCCATCATCAACTCCATGAACCCCTAGGTTGGTTGGGTTCTTTCGGGTTCACGATGCGAGTACCCCCGATGCGGCACCCAATCCTCCGGCCTTGCGGCGCGCCGCCCCCCTCCGGCAGCGCGCCGCAGATCCGGTCGCCCTCATACGTCGTACGAGCGTCCCGAACTTGCCTGGGGAACATGCTGTACCGGCGGGCTTGACCCACTGTGACCTGCGGCGCGTACCGAGGGCGAGGAATCTTTAGCGTTGTCACCCTGATAGGGGAACTCCGCCTGTTTCTCCCGGGGTTCGGAAGGGCCACGGGGTTCGGAAAGGGCCCCGGGTTCGGAAAGGGCGAGGTGCCGGCGTCAGATGTGCCCGACGCCCGCGCCCCGGCGTCAGATGTGCCCGACGCCCGCGCCCGCCTCCGCGTTCTCGCCGCGCTTGGTGAGCATGGCGACCAGGACGGCGACGACGGCGACTCCGGCGGCGACCAGGGACGCCAGGCTCATGCCGGAGACGAAGGTGTCGTGCGCGACGTCGGTGATCTTCGCGGCGATCGCCTCGGGCGTGCCCTTGGCGACCGGTGGCACACCGACCTGGACCGCTTCGGAGGCCTGGTCGAGCTGGGCCGGCGTGAGGTCCGGGAGTCCCGCGTCCTTCCAGTTGCCCGCGAGGTCGCTGTCCACCTTGGAGGCCATCACGGCACCCAGGACGGCCGTGCCGAGGCTGCCGCCGATCTGCATCGCGGCCTGCTGGAGTCCGCCTGCGACACCGGAGAGCTCCATCGGGGCGTTGCCGACGATGACTTCGGTGGCGCCGACCATCACGGGCGCGAGGCCGAGGCCCAGCAGGGCGAACCAGAGCGACATGAGGCCGCTGCCGGTGCCCGCGTCCAGTGTGGACATCCCGAACATGGCGATCGCGACGGCGGCCATGCCGCCGGCCAGCGGGACGCGCGGGCCCAGCTTGGTGATCATCGCGCCCGCGAGCGGGGAGCCGACGATCATCATCCCGGTGAGCGGGAGCAGGTGCAGACCGGCGTCGATCGGGCTCATACCGTGCACGTTCTGCAGATAGAAGGTGACGAAGAACAGGCCGCCCATGAAGGCGATCGCCATGAGGACCATGAGGACGACACCCGCCGACAGCGGCAGGGAGCGGAACAGCGTCAGCGGGATCAGCGGCTCCTTGACCTTCGTCTCCCAGAGGGCGAAGAGCGCGAAGCCGACGACGGACGCGAGGACGAACGTCCAGGTCGTGCCGGCGCCCCAGCCCCACTCCGGGGCCTTGATGAGCGCCCACACCAGGCAGAACATGGCGGCCGACAGCAGGGCGATGCCCAGGATGTCGAAGGAGCGCGGGGCGTTCTCGGCGCGGTGGTCGAGCAGGATGAACACGCCGAGGGCGACGGCGAGGATGCCGACCGGCACGTTGATGAAGAACACCGACTGCCAGTTGACCTGCTCGACCAGGACGCCGCCGAGGATCGGGCCGCCCGCGGTGGAGGCGCCGATGACCATGCCCCAGATGCCGATGGCCATGTTGAGCTTCTCGGCCGGGAAGGTCGCGCGCAGCAGGCCGAGCGCGGCCGGCATCAGCAGCGCGCCGAACACGCCCTGCAGGACCCGGAAGGCGACGACCGGCGCGATGCTGTCGGACAGGCCGATGGCCCCCGAGGCGGCGGCGAAGCCGATCACGCCGATCAGGAAGGTCTGGCGGTGGCCGAAGCGGTCACCGAGCTTGCCCGCGGTGATCAGGGAGACCGCGAGGGCGAGGAAGTATCCGTTGGTGATCCACTGGACGTCGGCGAAGCTCGCCTTCAGGTCCGACTGGATGGCCGGGTTGGCGATGGCCACGATGGTGCCGTCCAGGGCCACCATCATGACCCCGACCGCGACGGTTATGAGGGTGAACCAGGGATGGCCGCGCAGTCCGGAGGCAGGCGACCGGTCCGACGGGGCTGATGGCGCCTTGTCCCCCGGC
This sequence comes from Streptomyces sp. NPDC006602, assembly GCF_042870385.1. NCBI lineage: Bacteria > Bacillati > Actinomycetota > Actinomycetes > Kitasatosporales > Streptomycetaceae > Streptomyces > Streptomyces sp. NPDC006602. Next base: position 793,550 of record NZ_JBIAHG010000001.1, read on the forward strand.
CCCGTCGTGTCGATGGTGGTCTGACTAGTCATGCGCTCGAGGCTAATGACAGCAGCTGACAATTGACAAACCAATTCACAAGTCGGTAACTGTCACGACAACGATCGTCATCTGCGAGGAGAGACCCATGGACACCGCGGCACGGCCGGCGGGACTGCGCGAGCGAAAGAAGCAGCGCACCCGCGACGCGCTGCTGCGGGCCGCCCTCGAACTGTTCACCGGGCGGGGGTACGAGCAGACGACCGTCGACGACATCGCCGAGGCGGTCGACGTCTCGCAGCGCACCTTCTTCCGCTACTTCGCGAACAAGGAGGAGGCCGCGCTCGCCGTCCAGGAGATGACGGTGGAGCGCTTCGTCGAGTCGGTGCGCGAGCGCCCGCCGCACGAGGCGCCGATGGAGGCGCTGCGGCAGGCGGTCCTGGAGGGCTGGGACACGCTCAACGAGGTTGTCGAGTCCGTCGTACCGGTGGAGCTGCATCTGCGCATGTACCGGGTGATCGAGTCGACGCCGGTCCTGCTCGCCGCCCATCTGCGCCGCTCCGCCGAGGTCGAGGAGACCATCGCGCGGGTGCTCGCCGAGCGCGAGGGCCTCGACGTGGACACCGACCCGCGCCCCCGGCTGACAGTGGCCGTGTTCAGCGCGGTGATACGAGTGACGGAACGGCAGTGGAGTACCGGCGAGGACTTCAGCCTCGACGCGATCCGCGCCCTGACGGTCACGTACCTCGAACAGGTGGGAGACACGCTGACCGGAAACTGGCGAACGGCCTGAAGACGACCGAACTATGCACCGAAGACCCCGCTTTGTCCAAACGTGATTCACGCCACTTGGTTAACGCGAGACCCTCTCGTTCTCCTAGTGTGTCCTTTCAGTGACTTCCTTCGACACCTCCCCGCAACTGAACGTCTGGCGTGCACTGCTCGCGTTGGCCGTGGTGTTCGTGATGCTGGCGACCACCGGCTGGACCGCACTGCGCAGGCAGCCGAGCAGCACCGCGATCCAGGCTTCCCTCTCGGACTGGGAGCACGGCCGCATCGCCGGGCACCGGCTCCCCGAACCTGACGAGACGCCCCCCCACCGCCTCGCCCGGTTCTTCGCCTCGCTCACCGCACAGCAGCGCAGCAGCCTCGCCCGGCGCTATCCGCTCGCCGTCGGCAACATGAACGGCGCACCCGTCGAGCTGCGTTACCGCGCCAACCGCATCGCCCTCGGGCAGGCCCGCAAGGTGGAGCTGAAACGCATGCACGACGTGCGGCTCACCCCGGACGGGCAGCGGGAGGCCGGGCGGCGCATGCACCGCTACGTGTCGCTGATGAGCGAGGGCCGCCACGTCCTCGCCTTCGACCCCGACGGCTCGGGCCGGGTCGCCGAGGTCTTCGGCAGCCTGCGGAAGGCGGAGCGGGTCTCGGTCGTCGTTCCCGGCGTCGACACCGCCCTGCTCACCTTCCAGCGCACCACCCGTCAGTACTCCGCACCGTTCGGCATGGCCACGGCCCTGTACGAGGCCGAGCGCGCGGCGAGCCCGTCGACGCGTACGGCCGTCATCGCCTGGGCCGACTACACCGCGCCCAGCGGGCTCGGCATCGACTCGGCCACCGCGATGCGCGCGGCGGACGGCGCGATCCGGCTGAACTCGCTGGTGCGTGGCCTGCCCGGCGACGCCCCGGTCTCCCTCTTCTGCCACAGCTACGGCTCGGTGGTGTGCGGCCTCGCCGCGCGGACGCTGCCGGACCGGGTGGCCGACATCGCGGTGGCCGGCAGCCCCGGAATGCGGGTCGCGAAGGCATCCCACCTGCACACCTCCGCGCATGTGTGGGCGATGCGGGACGCCGACGACTGGGTCCAGGACGTGCCGTACCTGGAGGTCGGAGGGCTCGGCCACGGGGCGGACCCGATGTCCGCCGCGTTCGGCGCGCGGGTGCTGTCGGCACGGGGCGCGGACGGGCACGGCGGCTATTTCGAGCCGGGTACGGAGAGCCTGTTCAACCTTGCCGAGATCGGCATTGGCGCATACCGCTCGGTGCAGTGCGCGGGCGATACCGAAGCCTGCCGGACGGGTTTGTCCGGGACGGCGTCGGCCGGACGCGCGTAGAGACGAAGAAACCGCGGTTTGCGCGGGGAGGGGACTAAGGAGCTCGTGCCGCATACGATGAGCCGCATGGGTGACGTACTGGCCGGATTTCATGCCGTCTGGGAGTTCGAGTCCGACTCCATGCTCATCCGCTACGAACGGGGGATTCGAACACCCAAGCTCTTCCAGGCGCTGGGGGAACGGCGAATCCCCCTCGACGCGCTCGCCGGGGTGACGCTCACGCCCGGCAGACGCGGGACGGTGGTGCTGCACGCCCAACCGCGCCCCGGCGCCGATCCGTTGATGGAGGCGGCCGAGGGGCAGCTCAAAGAGGGGTGCGATCCGTACCGGCTGGTGCTACCGGCCGAGAAGGAGACGCTCGCCGAGTACTACGCCGACGAGTTGCGTGCGCGGCTGAAGCAGGACGACGAGCCGGCCGAGCGGTTTCTGGTGCCGGCTCCCGAAGTGCCGTTGCAGTTCAAGGCGTACGACGGGAAGGCGTCCTTCGACGGCAGGACCGTGCACTTCCGGTGGTTCTGGACCGGGGCGTCGTCGGCGAAGTGGAAGGCCGGGGACCAGAGCTTTCCGGTGTCGGAGCTGACCGGGGTTCAGTGGCGGTCGCCGGAGGTGTTCGAGGGGCATCTGCGGTTGATGCGCGGGGAGGCTTCGCCGGTGCAGGCCGACCAGGATCCCGCCGCTGTGCTGTTCGGGCTCGGATACGGGCCCGTACACGAGTCGTTGCCGTTCGCCGCGGCGGTGCTGGCGGCAGTGCGGGGCCGGTCGGCGGTGCCGGCGGTCCCGGCTGCGGCCATGCCGCGCCGGGACCCTGCCGACATCGCCGAACGGATTCGGCACCTCGGGGAGTTGCATCAGGCGGGGCTGGTGACTGACGAGGAGTTCTCCGTGAAGAAGGCCGAGTTGTTGGCCGAGCTCTGAGGTAAGTCGTCGAGTACGGGCCGCCTGTGGCTGGTCGCGCCCACGCGGCGGAGCCGCATATCGATACAGCCCCGCCCCTTACGTACGTCTACTCACGTCCGGCGGAAGTGAACGTCATGTCCGCGTAGCGGTCTCCGGCCACCTGGGCTGCGATCGGCTCCAGGAGCTCCAGCTCACCCTTCGTCAGCTCGATCCCCGTCGCCGCCGTGTTCTCCTCGATCCGGCTCACCTTGCGGGTGCCCGGGATCGGGACCACGGGCAGGCCGTGTACCGAGGCCTGTTGCTGGACCCAGGCCAGGGCGATCTGCCCGAGGGAGACCCCGTGGGCCTCGGCCACCGTGCGGATCGGGGCCAGCAGTTCGAGGTTGGCGGCCGCGTTGTCGCCGGTGAAGCGGGGCTGCTGGCGGCGGAAGTCGTCGGCGGTGAGGTCCTTGTCGGCGTTGGCGAAGGAGCCGGTGAGGAAGCCGCGGCCGAGCGGGGAGTACGGCACCAGGGTCACGCCCAGTTCGCGGGCCGTCGGTACCACCCTCGCCTCGATGTCCCGGCTGAACAGGGACCACTCCGACTGCACGGCGGCGATCGGGTGGACGGACTGCGCGGCGCGCAGCTCCTCGGCCGTGACCTCGCTCAGGCCCAGCTGCTTGACCTTGCCCTCGCGCACCAGCTCGGCCATGACGGCGACGGTGTCCTCGATCGGCACGTTCACGTCGCGCCGGTGCATGTAGTAGAGGTCGATGACGTCGACGTCGAGGCGCTCGAGGCTCGCCTCCACGGCCTGGCGGATGTAGGGCCGGTCGTTGCGGATGACGCGCCGGGTCGGGTCGTCCGGGGGTATGGACAGGGCGAACTTGGTGGCGATGACCACCTGGTCGCGGTGTGCCTTGAAGAACGGGGAGAGGAACTTCTCGTTCTCCCCGTCGCCGTACGCGTCGGCCGTGTCGTACAGGGTGACGCCGAGTTCCAGGGCCCGCTCCAGCGTGGCCCGCGACTCGCCGGCGTCCGTGGGGCCGTAGGCGAAGCTCATGCCCATGCAGCCGAGGCCCTGTACACCGACCTCGGGGCCGTCGTCGCCGAGCCGAACCGTGGGGATCTTGCCGTCCGTCATCAGGACCTTTCCGACGCCAGGGCCCGCCCGGCGTCCGCGTAGAAATTGATCTTCCGGTCGAGAACCGCGAGCGTGTCCTGGAGTTCCGCGATCCGAGCGAGGACGTCCTCGCGGGTCGCCTTCAGCAGTTCGAAGCGGTCCGTGTACGTGTGGTCGCCCTCGCGGACCAGTTCCGCGTACCGCACCATGTCCGCCACCGGCATGCCGGTCAGCCGGAGCTTGCCGACGAGGTCGAGCCAGTCGAGGTCGCGGTTGCAGTAGCGCCGCTGACCAGTGTGCGAGCGGTCGATGTGCGGCATCAGGCCGATGCGCTCGTACCAGCGCAGGGTGTGCGCGGTCAGGCCGGTGATCGCGACGACCTCGCTGATCGTGTAGCTGTCCTGGCCGTCCGGACGTCGACCGGGTTGGTGCTCCGGGGCGGCACAGCTGTCGGTCCTGGTACCCGTGGTCTCCATCACCGTCATGGCCTCAACGCTATGGCCTTGGAGTGCACTCGAAGCAAGCGGTTCCGGTAAGAAATCGGCAGGACGCGGCACAGGTCGGCTCGTTAGCGTGCGGGGCATGAGTCTTGTACGTCGTGCCACGACCGAGGACGCGGAGGAAGTTCTGCGTCTGCGCCAGGTGATGATCGATTCGATGTCCGGGCCGGACGCCGGGGACACGGAGTGGCACGTGGAGGGCCTGCCCGCCCTGCGTGCCCGGCTCGCCGGGCCGGACGAGGACTTCGCGGCGTTCGTCGTCGACCATCCGGAGCGGCCGGGGGCGCTGGCGGCGCTGGTGGTCGGCACCATCGAGTACCGGATCGGCAGGGCGAGCAATCCGCGCGGGGTCGGCGGGTACGTCTTCAGCGTCGCCACCGACCCGGACGCCCGCCGCCGCGGGTACGCGCGGGCGTGCATGGAGGAACTGCTCGCCTGGTTCCGTGAGCGGGGCGCCGGCCAGGTCCTGCTGACCGCGTCCAAGGAGGCCGAGCCGCTGTACGCCGCCCTCGGCTTCGTCCGCAAGCCGGATCCCGCGATGGGATTGAAGCTGTGAGCGGCTCAGGGGCCCAGGGCTGATCCGAAAGACACCCCCGTAAGCTCGACGGCATGTCCTTGCAGAGTCTCGCCCTGATCGAGAACTGGCCGGTTCCCACCGCCGCGGCGGCCGTCGTACGGGCGGACGGGACCCTGTTGGGTGCCCGCGGCCCGGTCGGGCGGCGCTTTCCGCTGGCCTCGGTCACCAAGCCGCTCGCCGCGTACGCCGTTCTCGTCGCGTACGAGGAGGGGGCGATCGAACTCGACGAGCCGGCCGGGCCGCCCGGGGCGACGGTCCGTCATCTGCTCGCGCACACCTCGGGGCTGGCCTTCGACGAGCACAGGGTGACGGCACCGCCCGGGGAGCGGCGGCTGTACTCCAACGCCGGGTTCGAGCAGCTCGGGGACCACGTCGCCAAGGCGGCGGAGATCCCGTTCGCGGAGTATCTGCGGCAGGCGGTGCTGGAGCCGCTGGGGATGGCCTCGACGACACTGGAGGGCTCTGCGGCCAAGGACGGCGTGTCCACCGTGGACGAGCTCGCGCGGTTCGCCGCGGAGGTGCAGGCGCCGCGGCTGCTGGATCCCCGTACGGTCGCCGATGTGATGACCGTGCAGTACCCGGGGACGAAGGGCGTGCTGCCGGGGTACGGGCACCAGAACCCGAACGACTGGGGGCTGGGCTTCGAGATCCGGGACTCCAAGTCCCCGCACTGGACGGGGTCTTCGTCCTCGCCGCGGACCTTCGGGCACTTCGGGCAGTCCGGTACGTTCCTGTGGATCGACCCGGATGCGGGGGTGGCGTGCGTGGCGCTGACCGACCGGGCGTTCGGGCCCTGGGCGGTCGAGGCGTGGCCGGTGTTCACCGACGCGGTGCTGGCCGAGGTGCGGGGCTGAGCTTCTTTCCGCCCCCCCCGCCCCTACCCGTCCCGTCCCCAGGGGGCTCCGCCCGTGGAACCCCCGGCCTTTGCCCACCCATCACCCGACTCGGTCGGTTGAGAGGTCACCCCTTCAAGAAACCTGGGGGCGGAGCCCCCAGCAACGGACCGCCGGTTCAACCGGCCAGCTCCCAGATCAGCAGCTCCGCGGCCGTCGCTCCCACCGCCTCCAGATCCTTCGCGTCCGTGATGCGCGCCGCGTCGCCCGGGCCGAACTCCTCGCCGCCCAGGGTCACTTCGCCGCGTACGACATGCACGTACGTGTACGCCCCGTCCGGCATCGCGGTCCGCTCCCCCACCGCCAGACGCCGTACGTGGAGCATCGCGCCGGCCTCGGGGACGGCGTACGGCGTGGAGTCCGCGATGCCGTGGACGATCTCGTAGGAGGGGTCGCCGCCGGGCTCCAGCGGGGCCAGCCACATCTGGACGAAGGTCAGGGGGGCCGGGCCGTCGTTGCGTTCGACGTGCCGGACGCCCGCCGCGGAGCTCAGGCGCTGGACGTCGCCGGGGCGCAGCACCGTCTCGTGGCCCGCCGAGTCGCGGTGGGTCAGCTCGCCCTCGACGACCCACGTCACGATCTCGGTGTGGCTGTGCGGGTGCTCGTCGAATCCGGCGCCGGGGGCGAGCCGCTCCTCGTTGCAGGCGATCAGCGCGCCGAAGCGGAGGTTGTCGGGGTCGTAGTGCGGGCCGAAGGAGAAGGCGTGCAGGGACTGGATTCCGGTCCCCGGGTCGCCGCCTCGGTAGCGCTCCGCGGCGCGCCGTACGTCCATCACGGACACCACCGTAGTCCTCACCGGTACCCGGCGACGCGTACTCCCGTCCGGATAAGGCAGTCTTGTCCCGTGCCCGAACCCGAATCCCACGCCGGCGAAGCCGCCGCGCCCGATGCCCACCCGCACCCCGCGACCCTGAAGCGGCTGGAGAAGTCGTCCGGGCGTCTCGCCGCGCAGGCCATCCAGCGCATGGACGAGACGCTGCCGTGGTACCGGGCCATGCCCCCGGAGAACCGATCCTGGATCGGGCTCGTCGCCCAGGCCGGTATCGCCGCCTTCACCGAGTGGTTCCGGCACCCGGACGCCCCGCAGGCCATCTCGACCGACGTCTTCGGAACCGCGCCCCGCGAGCTGACCCGGGCCATCACCCTGCGGCAGACCGTCGAGATGGTGCGCACCACGATCGAGGTCATGGAGTCGGCCATCGACGAGGTGGCGGCCCCCGGCGACGAGAACGTGCTGCGTGAGGCACTGCTCGTGTACGCCCGTGAGATCGCCTTCGCCACCGCCCAGGTGTACGCCCAGGCCGCCGAGGCACGCGGCGCCTGGGACGCCCGCCTGGAGTCGCTCGTCGTGAACGCCGTACTGAGCGGGGAGGCCGACGAGGGCGCCGTCAGCCGGGCCGCCGCACTCGGCTGGAACTCGCCCGAGCACGTGTGCGTGGTGCTGGGCAACGCTCCCGACGGTGACAGCGAGTTGACCGTCGAGGCCATCCGGCGGGCGGCCCGGCACGCCAAGCTCCAGGTCCTCACCGGCGTGCTCGGGTCCCGGCTCGTGGTCATCGCGGGCGGCAGCGACAACCCGCTCGCCGTCGCCAAGTCGCTGATCGGGCCGTTCGCCGCCGGGCCGGTGGTGGCGGGTCCCGTCGTCCCCGATCTGCAGGCCGCGACCCGGTCCGCGCAGGCCGCCGCGGCCGGCCTGAAAGCGTGTTCTGCCTGGCAGGACGCCCCGCGCCCGGTCCTGGCCGACGATCTGCTGCCGGAGCGGGCGATGGCCGGTGACCCCTCGGCCCGCGAGCAGTTGGTGGAGGAGATCTACAGACCACTGGAGGAGGCCGGCTCGGCGCTCCTGGAGACGCTCTCCGTCTATCTCGAACAGGCGAGCAGTCTCGAAGGCGCCGCTCGCATGCTCTTCGTCCATCCGAACACCGTGCGCTACCGGCTCCGACGTGTGACTGACGTCACCGGCTGGTCACCCTCCGATGTACGTTCGGCGTTCACGCTGCGCATCGCGCTGATCCTGGGGCGTCTGGCCGACGGCGATCTCCAGCTCTAGTCTTTTGTCGGGGCTCCACAAAACCCCTTCGTGTTCTTCGTCCCTGTCCCCACGGGCGGCCGTGGCCGTCCACAAGAGAGAGTGTGAGAGTGCTCGTACTCGTCGCTCCCGGCCAGGGCGCCCAGACGCCCGGCTTCCTGACCCCCTGGCTCGAACTCCCCGGTGCCGCGGACCGCGTCGCCGCGTGGTCCGACGCCATCGGACTGGATCTCGCCCGTTACGGCACGCAGGCCGACGCGGACGAGATCCGGGACACGGCTGTCGCCCAGCCGCTCCTTGTCGCGGCCGGAATCCTGTCCGCCGCGGCACTCGGTACTGTGGCATCAGCCGCTGACGCGGCGGGCGCCGCCATCGCGCCCGGCGCCGTCGCGGGACACAGCGTCGGCGAGATCACCGCAGCCGCGTTCGCGGGGGTGCTCGACGACACCGCGGCGCTGACCCTCGTACGCAAGCGCGGGCTGGCGATGGCCGAGGCCGCCGCCGTCACCGAGACCGGGATGTCGGCGCTGCTCGGCGGCGACCCCGAGGTGAGCGTCGCGCACCTGGAGAAGCTCGGTCTGACCCCGGCGAACGTCAACGGGGCCGGGCAGATCGTGGCCGCGGGCACGCTGGAGCAGCTCGCGGCGCTGAACGAGGACAAGCCGGAGGGCGTCCGCAAGGTCGTCCCGCTCAAGGTGGCCGGCGCCTTCCACACGCACCACATGGCCCCCGCGGTCGACGCGCTGGCGAAGGCCGCCGAGGCCCTGACGCCTGCCGACCCGAAGGTCACGTACGTCTCGAACAAGGACGGCAGGACGGTCGCCACGGGTGCCGAGATCGTCGCGCGGCTCGTCGGCCAGGTCGCCAACCCGGTCCGCTGGGACCTGTGCATGGAGACCTTCAAGGCGCTCGGTGTGACCGCGCTGATCGAGGTGTGCCCCGGCGGCACGCTGACCGGCCTCGCCAAGCGCGCGCTGCCCGGCGTGAAGACGCTGGCCCTGAAGACCCCCGACGACCTCGACGCCGCTCGCGAGCTCATCGCCGAGACAGCCACACCTGCCGCTGACGCGGCGGGCGCCTGACAAGGAGCCTGGAGAGCATGTCGAAGATCAAGCCCAGCAAGGGCGCCCCGTACGCACGGATCCTCGGTGTGGGCGGCTACCGTCCCGTCCGGGTCGTGCCGAACGAGGTGATCCTCGAGACGATCGACTCGTCCGACGAGTGGATCCGCTCGCGCTCCGGCATCGAGACCCGGCACTGGGCGAACGACGAGGAGACCGTCGCCGCCATGTCGATCGAGGCGTCCGGCAAGGCGATCGCCGACGCCGGGATCTCCGCCGAGCAGATCGGCGGCGTGATCGTCTCGACCGTCTCGCACTTCAAGCAGACCCCGGCCGTCGCCACCGAGATCGCCGACAAGCTCGGCACCGAAGGGGCCGCCGCCTTCGACATCTCGGCCGGCTGCGCGGGCTTCGGTTACGGCCTGACCCTCGCCAAGGGCATGATCGTCGAGGGCTCGGCAGAGTACGTACTTGTCATCGGCGTGGAGCGGCTGTCCGACCTGACCGACCTGGAGGACCGGGCCACCGCCTTCCTGTTCGGCGACGGCGCGGGCGCGGTCGTGGTGGGTCCCTCGCCGGAGCCCGCGATCGGCCCCACGGTCTGGGGCTCGGAGGGCGACAAGTCCGAGACCATCAAGCAGACCGTGCCGTGGACGGACTACCGCGACGGCGAGGTCGCCAAGTTCCCGGCGATCACGCAGGAGGGCCAGGCGGTGTTCCGCTGGGCCGTCTTCGAGATGGCGAAGGTCGCCCAGCAGGCGCTGGACGCGGCCGGGATCAGCTCGGACGACCTGGACGTCTTCATTCCCCACCAGGCCAACGAGCGGATCATCGACTCGATGGTGAAGACTCTCAAGCTGCCGGAGCACGTCACGGTCGCGCGTGACGTGCGCACCACCGGCAACACCTCGGCCGCCTCGATTCCGCTCGCGATGGAGCGGCTTCTGGCGACCGGCGAGGCGAAGAGCGGCGACACCGCGCTCGTCATCGGTTTCGGGGCGGGTCTCGTGTACGCCGCGACGGTGGTTACCCTCCCCTAGGCACTCCGTGCCGGATCATGCGGTCCGGTGCGGGAAATGCACCAGCCTGCCGCTCACGCGGCGGGTGCCACACCCTCTGGATCACTACGAAGGAGCGCCTGACATGGCCGCCACTCAGGAAGAGATCGTCGCCGGTCTCGCCGACATCGTGAACGAGATCGCCGGCATCCCGGTTGAGGACGTCCAGCTGGACAAGTCCTTCACCGACGACCTGGACGTCGACTCGCTGTCCATGGTCGAGGTCGTCGTCGCCGCCGAGGAGCGCTTCGACGTCAAGATTCCCGACGAGGACGTGAAGAACCTCAAGACGGTCGGCGACGCGACCGAGTACATCCTCAAGCACCAGGGCTGATCCTCAAGCCCCGGAGCCTGGCCCCGCCACCCGGCGGTGGCGCCGCTTAATCCTCGTATCCGTTGGAGAAAGAATTCCCGTGAGCTCGACCAATCGCACCGTGGTCGTCACCGGTATCGGCGCAACCACACCGCTGGGTGGCGACGCAGCCTCTACCTGGGAGGGCCTGATCGCCGGCAAGTCCGGTGTCAAACTCCTGGAGCAGGAGTGGGCCGCCGACCAGGCGGTCCGCATCGCCGCTCAGATCGCCGTGGAACCGACCGAGGTCATCCCGCGGCCGCAGGCCCGCCGACTGGACCGCTCGGCGCAGTTCGCGCTGATCGCCGCCAAGGAGGCATGGAAGGACGCCGGCTTCGAAGCCAAGGCCGGGGAGGACGCGAGCGTCGACCCCGACCGCCTCGGTGCGGTCATCGCCTCCGGCATCGGCGGCGTGACGACCCTGCTCGACCAGTACGACGTGCTCAAGGAGAAGGGCGTCCGCCGCGTCTCCCCGCACACCGTCCCCATGCTGATGCCGAACAGCCCGTCGGCGAACGTGGGTCTGGCCGTGGGCGCCCGTGCGGGCGTGCACACGCCGGTCTCCGCGTGCGCCTCGGGCGCCGAGGCCATCGGCTACGCCATCGAGATGATCCGCACCGGCCGTGCCGACGTCGTCGTCGCGGGTGGCACGGAGGCGGCGATCCACCCGCTGCCCATCGCCGCGTTCGGCAACATGATGGCGATGTCCAAGAACAACGACGACCCCGAGGGCGCCTCGCGTCCTTACGACGTCGGCCGCGACGGCTTCGTCCTCGGCGAGGGCGCCGGCGTGATCGTCCTGGAGTCCGCCGAGCACGCCGCGAAGCGTGGTGCTCGGGTGTACGCCGAGGCGGTCGGGCAGGGCATCTCCGCCGACAGCCACGACATCGTGCAGCCGGAGCCGGAGGGGCGGGGCATCTCGCACGCCCTGCAGAACCTGCTGGACCGCACCGACCTCAACCCCGCCGAGATCATGCACGTCAACGCGCACGCCACCTCGACGCCGGCCGGTGACGTGGCCGAGCTGAAGGCGCTGCGCAAGGTGTTCGGCGACGATGCCGACCACATGGCGGTCTCCGCGACCAAGTCGATGACCGGTCACCTGCTCGGTGGCGCGGGCGGTGTCGAGTCCGTGGCGACGGTGCTCGCGCTGTACCACCGGATGGCTCCGCCGACCATCAACGTGGAGAACCTCGACCCGGAGGCCGAGGCCAACGCGGACATCGTGCGGGGGGAGGCTCGGAAGCTGCCTGTTGAAGGGCGGATTGCCGCGCTGAACGACTCGTTCGGGTTCGGTGGGCACAACGTGGTACTGGCGTTCCGGACGGTCTGATTTCTTGCCGTGAACGGCGTGTGGCCCGACCCCGGGTTGGGGGCGGGCCACACGCCGTTTTGCTGTCTGTTCGCGGCCGGTGCGGGCCGGTGGGGGCTGGTCGCGCCCACGCGGCGGAGCCGCATATCGATACAGTCCCGCGCTCCTGGGCCGGCTGCCCCTGATGTCGGTCAAACGACCTGGTGCAGCCAACGGACCGGGGCTCCCTCGCCCGCGTACCTGAACGACTCCAATTCGTCGTCCCACGGCTTTCCCAGGAGCTTGGCGAGTTCCGCCTCCAGGTCCGTCTCTCCCCGCTGAGAACGGACGAGGGCCGCCCTGAGGCGGTCCTCCGGGATCAGGATGTCGCCGTGGATGCCAGTGACGGCGTGGAAGATGCCGAGTTCGGGGGTGCAGCTGTAGCGCTCGCCCTCGGCGGTGGCGCAGGGCTCGGCGGTGACCTCGAAGCGGAGCAGGTGCCAGCCTCTCAGCGCGGAGGCCAGTTTGGAGGCGGTGCCGACCTGGCCCTGCCAGGAGAACTCGGAGCGCCAGGTGCCGGGCGCGGCGGGCTGCCGGATCCAGTCGAGGTTGACGCGTGTGCCGAGCACCCCGGCGACGGCCCACTCGACGTGCGGGCACAGCGCGCGCGGCGCGGAGTGCACGTACAGAACTCCACGTGTCGTCACCGGGACCTCCGGGCAGAGCGGGACATCTTGCGAACTGGCTGACGGCAGTGGCCGGGCAGCCACGTTGATGGCGAGGCTACCGTGCGGCGGCGCAAGGAGTGTGACGTACCGTCGGTCCCAGTGCCGTGAAACCCCCGCCATTCACCCGGCAGGACGCCTGTACGGGTGCGAACCGTTGCACGGGGAGCGTCGGGAACTCCCGCGCGTTGTTATGGGAGGACGACCTTTCCGGCGTTTCATGCCATCACCCGACGACCGAGGGGATCATCACCGGATGCGGAAGCAGAGCCACCGCTCGCGCGCCGTTCTCGCCGTCCTGGCGGCGGCCGTCCTGGGCGTCACCGGCTGTGACGCCGTCGGTGGCAACTCGCCGGCGCCGAGCGGCACCGAGGCGCAGAAGGCGAAGCCGTCCCCGAAGCCGACGCCGGCCTGGGACAGCAGTCCGGCGTCGGTCGCCGCCGTGGGGGACTCCATCACGCGCGGTTTCGACGCGTGTTCGGTGCTGTCGGACTGCCCCGAGGTGTCGTGGGCGACGGGCAGCAGTGCGAAGGTCGACAGTCTCGCCGTACGGCTGCTGGGGAGGGCGAAGGCGGCCGAGCGGAGCTGGAACTACGCGGTGACCGGGGCGCGGATGGCGGACCTGCCCGGTCAGATGGCGCAGGCGGCCGTGCGGAAACCGGCGCTGGTGGCGGTGATGACGGGGGCGAACGACGCCTGCCGGGCCAGCATTTCGGCGATGACGTCCGTGGCCGACTTCCGGGCCGACTTCGAGGACGCGATGAGCACGCTGCGCAAGGCTTCGCCCAAGGCGCAGGTGTACGTGGCGAGCGTGCCGAATCTGAAGCGGCTGTGGTCTCAGGGTCGTACGAACCCGATGGGCACGCAGGTGTGGAAGCTGGGCATCTGTCCGTCGATGCTGGCCGACCCGGATGTGCTGGACGCCGCGGCGACCGAGCGGCGGGACACCGTGCAGCAGCGGGTGGAGGACTACAACGAGGTGTTGGAGGAGGTCTGCGCCAAGGACCGCCACTGCCGCTTCGACGGGGGCGCGGTGTACGACTTCCGGTTCGGGACCGACCAGCTGAGCCACTGGGACTGGTTCCATCCGAGTGTGAACGGCCAGGCACGGCTCGCGGAGATCGCCTATCGCACCGTGACGGGCAAAAAGGCGTGACGCACTGCTCGTGATTTAAAGTTCCGAACATGAACGAACTCTTCGGCACACTTTCCGACGGCACCCCTGTTCACCGCTGGAGCCTGGAGCGGGCGGGCGTCCGGGTGCGGATCCTGTCGTACGGCGGGATCGTGCAGTCGGTGGAGGTTCCGGACCGGGAGGGGCACGCAGCGGACGTGGTGCTGGGGTTCCCGGAGCTCGACGGTTATCTGACGCATCCGGACCCGTACTTCGGTGCCCTGGTCGGGCGGTACGCGAACCGGATCGCGGGCGGCCGCTTCCCGCTGGACGGCCGGATCTACGCGCTCGCGCTCAACAACCCGCCCAACTCCCTGCACGGCGGCGAGCGCGGCTTCGACAAGCGGGTGTGGGACGCGGCACCGGTCGAGCACGGGGTGCGTCTGACGCGGGTGAGCGCCCATGGCGAGGAGGGTTTTCCAGGACGCCTGGAGGTCTCGGTGACGTACACACTGGACGAGGCCGGTGCGCTGCGGATCGCGTACGAGGCGGTCACGGAGGCGCCGACCCTCGTGAACCTGACCAACCACAGCTACTTCAACCTCGGCGGGTCGGGGAACGCGGGCGGGCACGAACTGCGGATCGCCGCCTCCCGGTTCACCCCGGTCGACGCGGACCTGATCCCGACCGGGGTTCTGGACGAGGTGGCGGACACGGGCTTCGACTTCCGACAGGCGCGGAAGGTCGGTTCCGGGTACGACCACAACTTCGTGCTCGACAAGGGGGTGACGGACGGGGCCGTGGAGGTCGCCGAGCTGTACGACCCGGCGTCCGGTCGGGTGCTGACCGTCGCGACCACCGAGCCCGGCCTCCAGCTGTACACCGCGGACCACCTCGGCGAGCCCTTCGCGCCCGGCGACGGCATCGCGCTGGAGACCCAGCACTTCCCCGACTCCCCGAACCGCCCGGAGTTCCCGAGCACGGTGCTGCGCCCGGGCGAGGTGTACCGGTCGGAGACGGTGTACGGCTTCTCGGTCCGCTAGTGCCGCGGCAGGCAATGTTCGCCCCGTCGCGACGTCTGGCACGCACTCTCGCCGCACCGAGCGAAAACCCAAGTACGTCCAGTACGAGGGCTTCCGCCCGGCACGCCGAGAGCACGCACCAGACGCCGCTCCTTCTCGGGCAAACATTGCCTGCCACGGCACTAGAACCCTCTGTGCGTCATGAGCCCCGGCCCGGGGGTCAGGTCCCGGGCCGGGGCTGGTCTGGGGAAGCTTGTCCCGGATCAGACGTTAATCGTCGCGGTGAGCCGACGGTCCGAGATCGAGCGGCTCACCTGGATCTCGTACGAACCCTTCACAAACGACCAGGACCCCTCCTTCTCGTCCCAGACCTCGAAGGACCGGCGCGGGAGGTCCACGGTGGCCTCGACGGTCTCGCCGGGGGCGGCCGTGGCGCCCGCGAAGCCGGCCAGTCGGCGGGCCGGGCGTTCGGCGTCGGGCTCGCCGGGGGCCAGGTAGACCTGGACGACCTCGCGGCCGGGGCGCGTGCCTGAGTTGCGGAGGCGGACCCGGACGGTGGTGCCCTGCACCTCGACCGACTCGTAGGTCCAGTCGGTGTAGCCCAGGCCGTGGCCGAAGGGGTAGGCGGGGATGCGGCCCTGCTTCTCCCAGGCGGTGTAGCCGATGAAGACACCCTCGCGGTACGGGATCTCACCGCCCTCCGGGACGACCTGCGTGACCGGGGCATCGGCGAGACTGCCCCAGGTGCTGGGGAGGCGGCCGCCGGGCTCGTGGGCGCCGGTGAGGACGTCGGCGAGTGCGTCGCCGCCTTCCTGGCCGGGGAACCAGCTCAGCAGGACGGCGGCCACCTCTTCGCGCCAGGGGAGTTCCACCGGGGAGCCGGCGTTGACGATCACGACGGTGTTCGGGTTGGCGGCGGCGACCGCGCGGACCAGGTCGTCCTGGCGGCCGGGGAGGGTGAGGTCGGTGCGGTCGAAGCCCTCGGACTCGACGCGTTCGGTGGTGGCGACCACGACGACGGCCGTGTCGGCGGCGCGGGCGGCCTCCACGGCCTCGGCGATCAGCTCGTCGGGGTCGCGCCGCGGGTCCTGGTGGGCGAGGGTGAAGGAGACGACCTTCATCGGGACGTCGTCGGGGATGTGGACGACATGGGTGAGGGAGACCTCGATCGGCCGGTCCGCGGTGAGTTCGACCTGGGCGCGGGGCTCCGGGGAGCCGAAGAAGGCGATGAACGGGTCGTCCTCGGTGGGGCGTTGGACGTCGTCGTAGTACGTGGTGCCGTCGACGCGCAGGGTGAAGGCGCCGAGGCCCTTGATGCCGAAGGTGTGCGGGCCGGACTCGCGCGGGGTGAAGGTGCCGGTGAGTTCCACGGTGTGGAGGGAGTCGTGCGTGACGCCCTCGGGCAGGTCGTCACCCATCCACTGGACCTCGCCGCTGGGTGCCGTGCGGGTGCCGATGACGTGGCCGTCGGCGTCGCGGCAGACCGCGCGCAGCGCGAAGCCCTTGTCGGCGACGGCGAGTTCGGTGGTCGGATCGGCGCCTACGGCGTAGGTGAGGGTGCCGTCGGGGAGGGCGGCGGTGAGGCCGTCGAGCGGGGAGACGGTCCGGGCGGGGAAGACGGTGGCGGAGCCGCCGCCGAGGACGCGGGCGTCGCGGGCGGCGGCGCCGATCAGTGCCACCGTGCCGTTCGGCTTCAGCGGCAGCGCGGCGTTCTCGTTGCGGACCAGGACGAAGGAGCGGCGGGCGATCTCGCGGGCCAGGGCCTCGCCGTCGACCGGGTCGGGCAGCTCGGTCACCACGGGTTCGGCACCGCTCAGGACGCCGACGCGGGCGGCGAGCCGCAGGACGTTGCGGACGGCCGCGTCGACCTTGGCCTCCGCGACCTCGCCGTCCCGTACGGCCTGTGCCAGGGCCTCGCCGTAGACGGTCCGCGGGCCGGGCATGGCGACGTCCAGGCCGCCTTGGATGGCGCCGGTGGTGGAGCGGGCGGCGGTCCAGTCGGAGACGTTGAAGCCGTCGAAGCCCCATTCGCCGCGCAGGACCTCGTTCACCAGGTGGTGGTGCTCGGTCATCGTGGTGCCGTTGACCGAGTTGTAGGCGGTCATGATGCCCCAGGGGTGGGCGTTCTCGACGATCGTCTCGAAGGGGGCGAGGTACAGCTCACGCAGGGCGCGCTCGGAGATCACGTTGTTCACGGTGAGGCGGTCGGTCTCGGCGTCGTTGGCGACGAAGTGCTTGACCGTGGTGCCGACGCCGCCGGACTGGACGCCGGTCACATGGCCGGAGCCGATGAGGCCCGTGAGGTACGGATCCTCGCTGTACGCCTCGAAGTGGCGGCCGCCGAGCGGGGAGCGGTGCAGGTTGACGGTGGGGGCGAGCAGGACGTGGACGCCCTTGCGGCGGGCCTCCTGGGCGAGCAGCACCCCGGCCCGGTGAGCGAGTTCGGGGTCCCAGGTGGCGGCCAGCGCGGTTGGTGAGGGCAGCGCGATCGACGGGTCGTCGGCGCTCCAGCGGACGCCCCGGACACCGATCGGGCCGTCCGACATGACGAGGGACTCCAGGCCGATCTCCGGCAGGGCGGGCAGGGACCACATGTCCTGGCCGGCAAGGAGCCCGGCCTTGGCGTCCAGGTCGAGCTTGCGCAGGGCCGCCTCGACGGCCGCCTCGCGGGCCAGGTCCGCCTTCTGCTGGATTTCCGGGATGCCCGGCATCGGGTGCCTCCTCGTTGAGTCCGTCGTCCTCGCTCCATCGTGCACCCGTTACCTGTAGACCGGTAGGTTTCGTTATCTCGTCGTTATAATCAGCTCGTAGGAATGCCGTAACGTGACGCCATGAACGCCGTGAACGCCAGGACGAGGCGCGCGGAGCGACGCGCCGAGATCGTCCGGGCCGCCCTGGAAGTGATCGCCGAGCGCGGCTACCGGGGGGCGAGCCTGGCCGCCGTCGCGGAACGGGTCGGGCTCACCCAGCAGGGACTGCTGCACTACTTCCCGACGAAGGACGCGCTGCTCGTGGCCGTCCTCGAGGAGCGGGACAAGTGGGACGCGGTCCCGGTCGGGCAGTGGCGGACCGACCTGCTCGCCCAGCTCGTCGAGTACAACGCGATGCGGCCCGGCATCATCCAGACCTTCTCGGCGCTGCTCGGCGAGAGCGTCACGGAGGGGCATCCGGCGCGCGACTACTTCACCGAGCGGTACGCGCAGGTGCGCACGAACATGGCGGCGGTCCTGCGCGCCGAGTACGGCGACCGCCTCCCGAACGGCCTCACCCCGGAGCGCACCGCTCCCCTGCTGGTCGCGGTCATGGACGGCCTGCAGTACCAGTGGCTGCTGGACCCCGAGTCGGTCGACATGCCGGGCGCCTTCCGGGACTTCCTGACGTTGCTGGGCGAGGGCTGACGCGCTCGTCGCCGGGGAGGTCCGCCGTGCTGCGGGAGGCCGCGGCGCGGATTCCCCGCGACCGGTTCGCCGCCGCTGCCGTACAGCGGACCGGACGCACCATGGCGTAGACCACTTCCGTCACGGGATACTGCCGCCGCTCGCACCCCACGCGCCCCACCGCGACGGAAGGACATGAACTCCCTTGAATTCCACACGTGTTCGGATCGGCTTACTCGGACTGGCCCTGGTGGCAGGGCTCGCGGCCCCCACACAGGTGTCCGCCGCCGAGACGGTCCTCTCGCCCACCGTCGAGGAGCAGCGGCTCGAGAGGGCCGTGCCGCAGGAGATCCTCCGGCGTTCCGGATTCGACGCCGTGACCGCGGAGTTCGTCCGGGAGCTCGGTGCGGCGCGCTCCTACGGCGAGGCGCGGCGGGTCGTCGTACGGGAGGGTTCGGCGCTGTGGCGGCGGGCGGTTGCGCGGGCGCAGGGGCGGGGGCCGGCGGTCGGGGACCTCAGCCGGGACGACGACCGGCCGCTGTACTGGGCGCGCTTGGGGATGACACGGGAGGTGCGGACCTGGGAGCCTGGGTTCGGGCTGACGGGTGCCCAACGCATGGCTTTGCTAGGTGAGTTGGAGCGGACTTCACGTGGGCAGACCGCTGTCCGGTATCCGCAGGGCGAGGGGATCAAGCGGGTTCTCGTCACCGGGTTCGATCCGTTCACGCTGGACCGGGACATCCGGATCTCCAACCCGTCGGGAGCGACCGCGCTCGCGCTCGACGGCACGGTGATCGAGACCGCGGACGGGCCGGCTCGGGTCGAGACCGTCGTCTTCCCCGTGCGCTGGCAGGACTTCACGGAGGGGACGGTGGAGCGGACGCTGCGGCCGTATCTGCGGAAGGTGGATCTCTTCACCACCGTGAGCCAGGGGCGTGTGGGGCGGTTCGACGTCGAGCGGACCAACGGGGCCTGGCGGGGCGGGTTCCCGGACAACGACACCATCGGGCGGACCGAGACCGTGCCGGTCGCCGATCCGGCCTCGCAGCCGCAGTGGACGACGACGACCCTGCCGTACGGGAAGATCGTGGCCGCGCGGACCGGGCGGTTCCCCGTGTACGACAACACCAGCGTGACCGAGATTCCGGTGGGCGGTACGGAGGCCGTCGTGCGGGCGGACGGACCGACGCCGGGGTCTACGGCGCGGGCCGGGGGTGGCGGGAACTATCTGTCCAACGAGATCGCGTATCGGGCCACGCTGTTGCGGGATCGGCTGGGGTTGCGGGATGTGCTGCCGGGTGGGCATGTGCACACGCCTGTGCTGGAGTTCGGGGCGGGGAACACGGATCCGGCGAGTGGGGTGGTGACGGATGCGGAGTTCGTGCGGAACCGGGGGGACATCATCGCGCAGGTGACGGGGATTTTGCGGGTGGCGGTTGAGGGGTCGGCGGGTTCGTAGGGGCCGTGGTGGTGGGGGGCGGGCGTGGAGGGTTTCGCCCCCGCCCGCCCCTTCCCGTCCCGTCCCGTCCCTGGGGGCTCTGTCCCCAGACCCCCGTTTCGCGCTTCGCGCTCGTCCTCAAACGCCGGACGGGCTGGGATGGCTGGGATGGCTGGGATTGTCCTCTGTTGATTCCTCGTCCAGCAGGTCTCGGGCCATGAGCGTCGCGCCCGCTACCGCGCCCGGCATCAGGAAGACCGCGACGAAGGGGATCAGGAAGGACACGGCGAGGGGGGTGCCGAAGCCCCAGACCAAGGTCTTGCGGGTGCGCAGGAGGGTGAGGCGGTCGTGGAGTTCCACGCGGCGGCGTTGGAGGGCGACGGAGGTGAGTTCCTGGGTGAGGAAGAAGCCGGTGACGAGGAAGCCGATCGCGGGGACGACCGTCTGGCCGACGACCGGGATGAAGCCGAGCGCGAAGAGGAGGACGCCCCAGAGGACGGCGCGCACGAGGATGCGGAGGCTGTCGCGGGCCGAGATCCACAGCTCGCGCCAGAGCGGGAGGCCGGACTCGGGGGCGGTGCCGTCGGGCGAGACGTCCCGGTCGACCTTCTCGGAGAGGTTCTCGTAGAAGGGTTGGCCGATCAGGAGGGTGACCGCGGTGAACGTGATGACGGAGAGGAGCAGGGCCAGGGCGAAGAGGACGGCGGTGAGGAGGCCCCGGAAGAGGCCCAGCCACGGGCTCGACCAGTCGTCCGCGAAGGGGGTCGCCCAGGCCACGAAGTCCTCGCCCCAGAGCGCCAGGGCGACCAGTGCCGCCGCGTAGAGGACCAGGGTGATCAGGCCCGGGAGCAGGCCGAAGCCGAACTGCTTGCCGTGCCGGGCCACCCAACGCTGGCCCTCCATGAGGTACTTGAATCCCGCCCCGAGATCGTGCATGGGGGAACTCTATCGGTAGCTGTTTTGGGCACTTCTCGGCCGACCGAGTCGGGTGGTGGGTGGGCATAGGACGGGGGTCCAGGGAGCGGAGCCCCCTGGACGGTCACCCCGAGGCCGGGTCACACAGGAGTCACAGCCACCACGACCCCCCGCTCCGCCGCGGGCGACACCGCCGCCGACACCCGTACCGCCGCCGCCCGCGCGTAGCTCCCCGCGCGGGAAGCGGTCGTCAGCAGGAGCGGCTGGAGGTGTTCGAGGCCGGAGACGAGGAGTTCCTCGCCGGCGACCAGGACCGGGCGGGCCGCTTCGGTCGTCGCGGCCGCCGCCTCCGTGAGGTCGGCCAGCGGGGCGAGCGTCGTGCGGACCACGTTGGCGCCGGCCGCGGCCACGCGTTCCGCGAGGGCCACCTGGAGCGGCAGCAGCGGGGCCAGCGCGGCCGTCAACGCGTCGGCGACGCGGGTGAGTTCGGGGGACGAGTCACGCAACACCTCCGCCGCCACCCGTATCACGGGGGTGAGGGCGAGCAACGTACCCGCGGCCAGGCCCGCCGCCGCCGGGAGCAGCGGTGACGTCGCCTCGACCAGGTCGCCGAGCGCCGCAGCGAACTCCTCGACCGCCGGCTCCACCGCGTCCAGGACGGGCAGGAGGCTGTCGCCCAGGGCCGCCAACAGCGCCTGGGCCGGTTCGCTCACGGGGTGCACGGCCAGGGGCGCCCCCGAAGTCCCGAGCCGCATCAGCGTGTCGACGATCCGGTAGAACGCCTCCTGCGCCTGGGGGGACGCGCTCGCCTCGGCCAGTTCCGCGGTGGTCTCGCGCAGTACGCGCAGCACGTCGCTGCCGGAACCGTCGCGCGGGTCGAAGGTGTTGATGGCGATCTTGGTGATGTTCCCGGCCGTGTCGAGGAGTTGGCCGGTGATGTCGGTGGTGTTGCGGGCCATGCGCAGTACGTCGCCCCTGCTGGGGAGCGAAGGGATCGTTGCCATGGTCTCTCTCCTCGCCTCACACGCCGGAGCCGGCGCCGGACCCACGCGGGTCCGGGCTCCTGGGTGTTCCGCCCTCAGCATGCCCACTCCGCACCCGCATTTCGCGCCTTCCGCCCGCCCGGTGATGCGACATCCGCCCGCCCGGCGATGCGCCATCCGGGGCAGCCGCGACACCGACTCCCTCTTGTTGCAGTTGAGTCGAACAGGTACACCTCGCCGTACCGATCTCAGGAAGCCCCCCAGGAGGTACGCGTGCACACCACGAGAACCGTTCCTGCGAGACCAGTTCTGATCACCGGCCTCGCCGTCACCACGGCCGGCTTACTCCTGCTCACCCCCCACACCGCCGTCGCGAAGCCGAAACCCCCGGTCACCCGCGAGGCCCCCGCCGTCGACGAGGGTGCGGCGCGCGCCCCCGAGACCGCCGCCGAACGGGCCCTCACCGGCCCGGCCGCCCCGACGGCCGACACCGGGCGCGGCTATCCCCGCGAACAGGTCCTGGCTCCCGACCCGGAGAACCCGGCCGACAAGTCCATCAAGCTCGGCCTCACCCCGTACCACGCGATCGCCCCGAAGCTGAACGCGATCCAGAAGCTGGGCGACCGGGTGAGCGTCGAGGTCGCGGGCGTCTCGGCCGGCGGGCACCGGCTGTACCTCGTGACCGTCACCGCCCCGGAGAGCGCCCGCGAGGCCCGCGCCCAGGAGCGGATGCGCGAGCTGATCGAGAACGCGCCGGGCAGGGCCGCCAAGGACCCGTCGGTCAAGGCCGGTTACAAGGCTCCCGTCTTCTTCAACAACAACATCCACGGCAACGAGTGGGAGGGCACCGACGCCTCCCTGAAGCTCATCGAGCGGCTCGCGACCGCGAAGGACCACAAGACGCGCGACCTTCTCGTGCACAGCCGCCTCTACTTCAACATCACCGCCAACCCGGACGGCCGGATCGCCGGCACCCGCGCGAACGCCAACGGCTTCGACATGAACCGGGACTTCGTCACCGCCTCGCAGCCCGAGGTGCGGGCGATGCGGCAGATCGAGATCGACAAGCAGCCGGCCGTCATGCTCGACCTGCACGGCTACGTCAACGGCACACTCATCGAGCCCACCACTCCCCCGCACGGCGAGAACTACGAGTACGACCTGTTCCTGAAGAACACCTACGCCAACGCCCTCGGCATGGAGTCCGCCGTCAACGGCCTCGGCTACACGCCCGCGAAGGACGGCGTGCAGCCCGCGCAGATCCCCTTCCGGGACCAGGAGGAGGGCTGGGACGACTGGCCGCCGATCTTCACCCCGCAGTACGCGGCCTTCCACGGCACGGTCGCCGCGCACACCGTGGAGATCCCGCTGACGGTGAACAACGCCGCCTACAACACCCTTCCCGAGAGCGAACTGCGCCGCCGGTCCGCGATCAACGTGGACGTGGCCGGTGCCGCCATCCGAGCCACCCTCGACTTCGTCCAGTCGCACCGCACTTCGCTCGTCACCGACCAGATCGAGGTCTTCCGGCGCGGGGCGGCGGGCGCGACTCAGGTGCCGGTCTCGGAGGAGACCGTGCCGGGCGTTCCGGGCATCGGCCCGGAGGACGTGTACACCACCACCTTCCCGCGCGCCTACGTCATCGCCGGCGGGTCCACCGCCGCCGCCCGCCTCGTCGACCACCTCCTCGCCAACGACGTTCGGGTCACCCGCGCCACGCGCGACTTCCGGCTCGCGGGACGGTCGTACGCGCAGGGCTCGTACGTCGTCGACATGCACCAGCCGAAGCGGGGGCTCGCGAACGTGCTGCTCGCCGACGGGAGGGACATCAGCGACAAGGTCTCGGTGATGTACGACATCTCGGGCTGGAGCCTGGGCCGCCTGTGGGGTGCCACGGTCGAGCCGGTGACGTCCGGTGGCCTGAACGGCGTACCGCTGAAGGCCGTCGAGGAGGCCGCGCCGGTCGGTTACGTCGCCCCGCGCGGCGACCTGCGGCTGCGGCTCGACGACCCGCAGGAGATCGCGGCGCTCAACTCCCTGCTCCAGCAGGGCGTTTCGGTACGGCGGTCCGCGGACGGCAGTGCGATCGTGCCGGCGTCGGCACGTGCGAAGGCCGCGGCGGCGGCACGGACGTACGACGTCGTCTTCGACGCGACGAAGGTGACCGGCACGACCGAGCTGCGCCGGCTGCGGGTGGCCGCGGCGGTCACGCCGGGTGAGCTGTTCGCGCTGCGGGAGATGAACTTCGAGGTCACGCCGGTGTCGACGGCCGTGCTGAACGCGGGCTTCGACTGGTCGGCGGCGGACGTGCTGTTCGTGTCGGCGGGCCTGGACCACAGCGCGTTGAGCCCGGATGCCCGCACGGCCCTCGACGCCTTCCTCGCCGCCGGCCACGGTCTCGTCGGGCGCGGTGTCACCGGAGCCGACCTGAGCACCGTCGCCGGGCTGCTGGCGGCCAAGCCGGTCGAGGGCAACGGGGACGCCAACGGCGTGGTGAGGGTGGTGAATTCGGGGCAGGTGACGTCTGGTGCGCCGGATCACGGGTTCGTGTACGCGCCCGTCTGGTTCACCGACCTCGGACCCGGGGTCCGGGTGGAGCAGTCGTACGCGACCGGGAACCCGCTCGTCTCCGGGCACTGGCGGGAGCTGGAGGACGGCTCCGGCGGTCCCGCGCAGGCGGCAGGGCAGGCCTCGGTCGTCAGCAGCTCGGGGGCCGTTCTGTTCGGCACCGAGCCCCTCTTCCGGGACCATCCGAAGGGGGAGTTCGCGCAGGTCGCACGCGCGTTGTTCACAGTGGCGCACGCGCGTGGCGGTACAGGTGAGGAGAGCGGATGACGCAGGAGATCCACGGCACCGTCGCGGACGGATTCGAGGCGGTGCGCTCGGAGTTCGCCGCCTTCGTGGCAGGGGAACGTCCGGACTACGAGGGGCAGTTGTGCGCGTATGTGCACGGCCGCAGAGTCGTAGACCTGTGGGCGGGTGACGACGCCGACGCCGGATCCCTCTACGGCGTGTACTCCTCGACCAAGGGTGCCGCCCACCTCGTGGTCGCGCTCCTGGTGCAGGACGGCACGCTCGAACTCGACCGCAAAGTGACGTACTACTGGCCGGAGTTCAGCGCCGAGGGCAAGGGTGCGCTGACCCTGCGCGACCTGGTCTCGCACCGGGCGGGCGTGGTCGGGCTCGACGCCGGGTTCTCCCCGCAGGAGCTGGCCGACGACCGGGCGGTCGCCGAACGGCTCGCCGACCAGCGGCCGTTCTGGCGGCCCGGCACGGCCTTCGGCTACCACGCGCTCGTCATCGGCGCGCTCACCGGCGAGGTGGTACGGCGGGCCACCGGCCGCACACTCCAGGAGGTGTACGAGGAGCGGATCCGCGCCCCGTACGGGCTCGACTTCTTCCTGGGGCTGCCCGAGGCACTGGAGCCCCGCTACCGCTCGGTGCAGCCGATGACCCCGACGGCGACCCAGCAGGCCCTGCTGGACTCACTGCCGGCCGGTCCGCACACGCTCTCCTCGATCGCCTTCAACCAGCACGTCCCCAACTCGGGCGACCTGGTCGACTACGCCAACTCCCGTGCCGTACGTGCCAAGGGACCGGCGTCGGCGGGCGGGGTCGCCGCGGCGCGCGGGCTCGCCGGGATGTACGCGGCGGCGATCAGCGAGGTGGACGGACGGCCTCCGCTGCTGAAGCCGGACACCGTGGCCGAGGTCGGGCAGATCCATTCGGCCGGGTACGACCTGGTGGCCCGGGCCCACAAGTCGTACGGCCTCGGCTTCCAGGCGACGGCCGACATGTGGCATCCGTTCCTGGGCGCGGGGACGTTCGGCCACAGCGGCGCCGGCGGTTCCCAGGCCTTCGCCGATCCACGCGCCGGGCTCGCCTACGGATACACCCGCCGCCGGATGGCCTTCCCGGGCGGGGCGGCACCGGAGAACGAACGGCTGGTGCAGGCGGTGCACAAGGCGGCGCTGGCGAGCTGATCGCAGACGGGTGCCTGCGGTGCTGCTGACGTCCGAGGCGGACTACTTCAGCGCCATCGCAGGCGCCAGCGCCATCGCGGTCGCCAGCAGCGATGTGCCGGGGGTGGGGCGCAACCCCGCAACGGACAGCTCCCCGGAGGGATCTCCGGGGAGCTGTCGTCTCACTTTTCCCGCGAGGGCCGGCAGAGACCCGCGTCACACCCTGTCACCAGGGCGGACACGGCAGGCCACTCGCTTTCCTCGGCTCCAGGAACTCCTCCCGGAACACGTCCAGGGAAGCCCTGAGCAGAGGAATGTCGATCTCCGGACGGACGTAGCTCAGCCGGGCCGAACTGTCGTCGAAGCGGAACTCCAACAGGAGCTCTTCCCGCTGGCCGTCGATCATCTCGACGACTTCCATCGACTCGTAGTCGTTGTGGTCGCTCAGGATGATCAGGGCCATGAACTGACGCCCTTGGACGGAGAACGATCTCATAGCCATCCCTCGAACTGGACTCGACCGCCGCGCATGCTCCATCGGGCGCCACGGCCTGTTGCAAACTCACGGTGCAGGCCACAGAGACCAACTCCATCGCCGCATTTGCCGGTGGACAGCATCCTGGCGCACATTCAAGACGAGGAAGCTCCCGGCCGACTGGATATCGGCCGGGAGCTTCGGTTTTTCAGGTGTCGTGCTAGTCGATCTGCCTCATGACGCCACCGGGGTAGCGGTCGACCTCACCTGCCCTGGAGAACAGGGACGGTGCGTCGACGGGACAGTCGGCCATGGCCCACGACGGGTTTCCCGACACGATGAGGCCCGGTCCGTCGGCGGACTCCAGCAGGAACATGTAGTCCAGGTCCTCGGTGATGCCGTACCGCTCGGCCACCGCCTCCACCTCGTCGGCGGAGGAGACCCTACGAATGGTCAGTCCCCTCATCGTCGAGCGGAGGAACATGACGTCGACATGGCCGGCGGCCACCTCGATACGCGGCCCGGCCTCAAGGTCGAGATGCGCGTCGCTGCGCAGGCGCAGGGTCCGATGCGTGACCGAGTAGTCCCACACCTTGAAAAGCCGGTCCGGCTGGCTGAATTCCATGCCCTGTCTCCTGTCCTGTCGTGCCCTGCTCTGCCGCCGATGTCACGAGAACGGGTTCACCACCCCCTCGATCCGTCTGCCTCCCGAATACCACTGGATCGAGCTCCATGAGCGATTGCCCATTCTGACCTGCCGTTCCACCACGCTCATCTCCCACGCGGTGCCGTTGTTCGGGCCGGGAAATCCTGCCCGGGACCGATTCCGAACTTCCGGCCGCGGAGCACGGCCGTGTGAAACGCGTTGGCGATGTGGCGAGGGTCGTTGTTGGCCCCCGGCATCCCGTCGAGCGTGATGGAGAGGGTCACATTGGAGTCCCGCGCGCTGTTCATCACTCCGTTCATCCACTCCGGGACCCCGGCGGAATCCATGCGGGCGTAGGCCCGCCCGTTTGAAGGTGTGAGCCGCGGAGTCGCCGCCCGCGCGGAGCTGCGCCGCGAGCGGCTCGGAGCTTTTCCGGATTCCCAGTACGACGCTGTCACAGTTGTGAGCGAGGACGGGGGCGGAACCGGCCAGCACGTAGTACGTGTGGGCATCGGTGACGGTCAGGTTGTGGACCGTCGCCTTCCGCGCCGTCCACGCCTCGACCGCGCCGATCTGGATCCACGTGCCCGAGGACGTCTGGAGCCACTGGCCGGGCTTCAGTTCACCGGCGTCGATCCACTCACCCAGGGACGGCACCCAGAAGGGGGGGCCGGCTGTGGCGGTGACCGTCGTGGTGCCCTTGGCCCGGCGGTCGGCGCCGTCGGCTGGGCCAACATGCAGCTCGCCTCGCCCGGGGACGTCGACGGCGACGGTTTCACCGATCTGATCGCCCGCAACACCGCGAACGGCGAGCTGTGGCTGTACCACGGCCGCAGCCGGGGTGACGCGGACGGCGACGGGGTCCCCGACGGCGGCACCGACCCGGCGGCGCTGGGCCTCGGCTCCAGCCGCACGCCGTACGCCACCGGTTGGACCATGGCGGCCCGTCCGCTGTTCACCGCCTCCGGCGACACCGACGGTGACGGCGTCCCGGACCTGTGGACCACGACGGCGGACACCGCGGCCGGCCTGGCGTTCGTGCCCGGCCGCAAGAGCGGCCTGGTGGGCCCCTCGGCGGTGGTCGGCGGCCCCGGCTGGCAGGCGATCAAAGTTGATCTCCTAACCCGGACTGCCGGACTGCCGTACTGAGGAACGAGGCGGCCGGTCGCACCACGCGACCGGCCTGTTCAACGAGTCCAGGAATGACAAATGGGTCTTCGGGGACCGCAACAGCGGTGCCTACCTTCCCAAGTTCGCCTGGACGAAAATCGTCCGCCACGTGCAAGTGAAGGGCGCGGCGTCTCCTGACGACCCCTCCCTGATCGAGTACTGGCAAGGACGCCGCCGGAAGAAGACGCCACCGCCTATGGACAAGGTAAGCCTGTCCCTGGCGGACAAGCAGAGAGGGCTGTGCCCGCTCTGCAACCAGGCGCTTATCGCCGGGGCCGAGTATGAGCCGGACAGTCCGCGCGAGTGGATCAACTGGTTCGCGGCTTCGAAGAAGATGCTCAACAAACATCACTTCGTTTACCGGCGAGATGGTGGCACCGACGAGAGAACCAATCTTCGTCTCGTACATTCCGCCTGCCATCGACAGCTACATGCCCAAGATGGCAAGCGGGCCAACTGAAATGCGCTGGCCCATGGGGCGAGCTTGAGCCGTGTGCATTGAAAGGTGCACGCACGGTTCTGAGGGGGCCGGGATGCAGTAATGCATCCCGGCTACCCGACTTGTACCCGGACACCGGCCAGCAGACCGCGTTGGCGAAGGCGTTCGGGTGTGCCCGCGTCGTGTTCAACGACGCCGTGTACGCCCGCGAGAGCGCCCGGAAGGCCGGAAAGCCGTTTCCGAAGATCGGCGAGCTGTCCACACGGCTGATCACCCAGGCGAAGCAGACCGTGGAGCGGTCCTGGCTGGGCGAGGTCTCCGCGGTCGTGCTCCAGCAGTCCCTGCGGGACGCCGAGACCGCCTACAGCAACTTCTTCGCCTCCCTCAAGGGCACCCGCAAGGGGCCGAAGATCGGCCCGCCCCGCTTCAAGTCCCGCAAGGACGCCCGGCAGTCGATCCGGTTCACTGCCAACGCCCGCTGGTCCATCACCGACAGCGGCCGTCTGACCTTGCCGAAGATCGGCGCGGTGAAGGTGAAGTGGTCCCGCACGCTGCCCGCCACCCCCACCTCGGTCACCGTCATCAAGGACGCGGCCGGGCGGTACTTCGCCTCCTTCGTCATCGACACCGACCCCGCCGCCGACGCGACACGGATGCCCGCCACCGACCGCACCATCGGCATCGACCTCGGCCTGACGCACTTCGCGGTCCTGTCCGACGGCACGAAGATCGACTCCCCGCGGTTTCTGCGCCGCGCGGAGAAGAAGCTGAAGAAGGCCCAGCGAGAACTGTCCCGCAAGCAGAAAGGTTCGAAGAACCGCGAAAAAGCCCGGCTCAAGGTCGCTCGCGCCCACGTCAAGGTCACCGATGCCCGCCATGAGTTCCACCACCAGCTCTCCACGAAGCTGATCTCCGAGAACCAAGGGATCGCCGTGGAGGACCTGTCGGTGACGGGACTGGCCCGCACCAGGCTGGCCAAGTCCGTCCACGACGCCGGCTGGGCCTCATTCGTGAACATGCTGGAGTACAAAGCACAACGGTACGGGCGGACCCTGATCAAGATCGGCCGGTTCGAGCCGACGAGTCAGGTCTGCTCCACCTGCGGCGTCAAGGACGGGCCCAAACCCCTCGACGTGAGGGAGTGGACCTGCGCCGCCTGCGACACCGTCCACGACCGGGACATCAACGCCGCGATCAACGTGAAGACGGCCGCCGGACTGGCGGTATCGGCCTGCGGAGCGCCGGTAAGACCAGAACTCGTTCTGGCACAGCGCGAAGAAACAGGAAGCCACGGATTCCCGACCGAACCCCGTGCCGCGTAGCGGCACAGCAACGATCGAGAAGGCCAGAATCCTCGGGCTTCAGCCCGAGGTGCAAGTCAAAGCTTGACGATCATCTTTCCGGTGTTGTCGCCCCGCAGGACGCCCAGGAAAGCCTCCAGGTTGTTCTCGATGCCCTCGACGACCGTCTCGCGGTACTTGAGCGCGCCCGAGGCGACCCAGGGCCCGACCTCCTGGACGAACTGCGGCTGGAGGTCCGCGTGGTCGCTGACGAGGAAGCCCTCGATGCGGCCGCGGGTCTGGATGAGGCGGGCGAGGTTCCGCGGGCCGGGGGCGGGCTCGGTGTCGTTGTAGACCGAGATCATTCCGCAGACCGCGATCCGGCCGTCGCGGTTGAGCTGCCCGATGGCGGCTTCCAGGTGATCGCCGCCGACGTTGTCGAAGTAGACGTCGACGCCGTCCGGGGCGGCCTCGCGGAGCTGCTCACTGACCGAGCCGGTCTTGTAGTTGAACGCCGCGTCGAAGCCGTACTCCTCGACGAGAAGCTTGACCTTCTCGTCGGAACCGGCCGAGCCGATGACCCGGGAGGCGCCCTTGAGCTTGGCGATCTGGCCGACCTGGCTGCCGACGGCCCCTGCGGCACCGGAGACGAAGACCGAGTCGCCCTCCTTGAAGGCGGCGGTGCGCAGCAGGCCGGCGTAAGCGGTGAGGCCGGTCATGCCGAGGACGCCGAGGTACGTGGAGAGGGGGGCGGCCTCGGGGTCCACCTTGACCGCCTGCTGGGCGTCGATGGTGGCGTACTCGCGCCAGCCGCCGAAGTGCAGGACGTGGTCGCCGACGGAGAAGCCCTCGGCATCCGAGGCGACGACCTCGCCGACCGCGCCGCCCTGCATGGCCTTGCCCAGCTCGAAGGGGGCCACGTAGGACTTGGCCGCGCTCATCCGGCCGCGCATGTACGGGTCGACGGAGAGGTACGCGTTGCGTACGAGGACCTGGCCTGGACCGGGCTGCCGGATCTCCGCCTCGGCCAGCTCGAAGTCCTCGGGCTTGGGCCAGCCGACCGGGCGGCTGAGCAGACGCCATTCGCGGCTTACGGAGGGGAGCGTGCGGGTGTCGGACATGGAACCGGCCTTCCTCAAAATACTTCAGTGCCTGAAACAACCATGCTCCTGAACATTTCAGGATGTCAAGTAACCGGGTACCCTGGATCCCATGGCCACACCCCAGAAGACGCGCCGACCCGACGCGCTGACCATGGAGGTCGTCGAGCTGATCGGTGACGTCGTGGTGCGCTTCTACGAGGACTACGAGGAAGCGGCAGCGGAGCACGCGCTGACCGGAGCACAGGCGCGACTGCTGAGCCTGCTGTCGCTGGAGCCCCTGCCGATGCGGAAGCTGGCCCAGAAGCTGAAGTGCGAGCCGTCCAATGTCACGGGCATCGTCGACCGGCTGGAGGCCCGGGGGCTGGTGGAGCGCCGGCCCGACCCGGCGGACCGCCGAGTAAAGGTGGCCGCCGCGACGGACGAGGGACGGCGGGTGGCCCGGGAGCTGCGGGAGGGGCTGCGCTTCGCCCGGGAGCCGCTGGCCGGGCTGTCGGACGACGAGCGGCTGGCGCTGCGGGGGTTACTGCGGCGGATGCTGGCGACACAAGAGAACGTCTGAGGGAACGTCCGAGAAAACGACGACGCCCGGCCCTCGGCTCCCGCACCACCCACGCAGAGCGTCGGCGGCGCAGGAGCCGGGGCCGGGAACGCCGGTCCCGGGCCAGGTCAGGCCAGGTCAGGTCTTCTGGCGGGTCGTCATGAAGCGCTGGACCAGGATGAACGCGCACAGCAGCACGCCGGTGGCGATCTTCGTCCACCAGGAGCTGAGCGTGCCCTCGAACTGGATGATGCTCTTGATCAGGCCCAGCACCAGCACACCGAACAGGGTGCCCAGGACGTAGCCGGAGCCGCCCGTCAGCAGCGTGCCGCCGATGACGACCGCGGCGATCGCGTCGAGTTCCATACCGGTGGCGTGCAGCGGGTCACCGGACTGGATGTACAGGGTGAAGAGCAGTCCGGCCAGCGCCGAGCAGAACCCGCTCACGGTGTACACGGCGATCTTCGTGCCGCCCTGCGGAAGGCCCATCAGCATGGCCGACTGCTCGTTGCCGCCGATGGCGTACACGCGGCGTCCGAAGCGGGTGTAGTGCAGCACGTAGAACGCCACCCCGAGGACGACCAGTGCGACGATCGCGCCGATCGACAGGAAGTCCCCGCCCAGCGACACCTGTGCCTGGGCCATGCTGCTCACCGTGGAGTCGCCGATGGAGATCGACTCCTTGCTGATGACCAGGCACAGGCCCCGGAAGAGGAAGAGTCCTGCGAGGGTCACGATGAAGGGCTGGATCTCGAAGTTGTGGATCACGTAGCCCATCAGGAAGCCGCCGAGCGCGCCCACGGCCAGCGCCATGGGTATCACCAGCAGGATGGGCAGGCCCTGACGCTCCACCAGCCACGCCGTGAACATGGTGGTGAAGCCGATCACCGAGCCCACCGACAGGTCGATCCCGCCGGACAGGATGACGAACGTGGCGCCCACAGCGGCGACCAGGAGGTAGCCGTTGTCGATGAACAGGTTCAGGAAGACCTGCGGTTCACCGAAGCCGTAGTTCGCGTAGCGGCTCAGCCCGCCGACGTACATCGCGAGGAAGAGCGCGGCCGTCACCAGGACGGGCAGGCGCCGGTCGCCGAGCAGCCGCGCGGCCTTGGGCGTCGCACGGGTTTCCGGCGCCGCGGGGGTCTTGGTGGTCGCGCTCATCGCGACACCTCCATCTTGGGAGCGGCCTCGGCCGTCGCGGCGGTGTCCGTCGAAGCCGCGGACCGGCGACCCTTGAGGCCCTTCGCGCCGAAGACCTTGGCGCGGAACTTCGGGGACTGCAGCAGGCAGACGACGATGACGACGACGGCCTTGAAGACCAGGTTGGTCTGGGTCGGCACGCCGATGGTGTAGATCGTGGTGGTCAGGGTCTGGATGACGAGGGCGCCGATCACCGTGCCGCCGATGGAGAACCGGCCGCCCAGCAGCGAGGTGCCGCCGATCACCACGGCGAGGATCGCGTCCAGCTCGATCCACAGGCCGGCGTTGTTGCCGTCCGCGGCCGAGGTGTTGGAGCTGATCATCAGGCCCGCGATGCCCGCGCACAGCGCGCAGAACACGTACACCATGATCTTGATGCGCAGGGACCTGATGCCCACCAGGCGGCTGGCCTCGGCGTTGCCGCCGACCGACTCGACCAGCAGGCCGAGAGCGGTGCGGCGGGTCAGCGCGACGGTGACGGCCACCACGGCGGCCACCACGAAGATGGAGAAGGGCAGGGTCAGCCAGTAGCCGCCGCCGATCAGCTTGTACGGCTCGCTGTTGATCGTGATGATCTGGCCGTCGGTGATCAGCTGGGCGACACCGCGCCCGGCGACCATGATGATCAGCGTGGCGATGATCGGCTGGATGCCCATCCGGGCGACCAGGAAGCCGTTCCACAGACCGCAGACGACCGCGGCCACCAGGCCCAGGCCCATCGCGAGCAGCACTCCGGACAGAGCGCTCTGGTCGGCCTGGTCGCTGATGTACGAACAGGTCAGGGCCCCGGTGATCGCGACCACGGCGCCGACCGAGAGGTCGATGCCGCCGGTGGCGATGACCAGGGTCATGCCGACCGCCACCAGGATGAGGGGCGATCCGAACAGCACGATCGAGACGAGGCTGCCGTAGAGGTGGCCGTCCGTCATCTTGATCGCGAAGAAGTCGGGGGTGAAGGGAACGTTGACGAGCAGCAGGACGACCAGCACGGCGACCGGCCAGAACAGGTGATGCTGCGTCAGTGCTCGCCAGCGGGGGGTGGTGGTCACTGGTGCTCTCCGCTCGCGATGGTCTCCAGGATCCGGGTGGGGGTGATCTCGGGCCCGTTGGCGATCTGTGCCACCAGCTTGCGGTCACGCAGCACGCCGATGGTGTGACTGAGCCGGAGCACCTCCTCCAGCTCGGCCGCGATGTACAGCACGGACATGCCTTCCTCGGAGAGCGAGACCACGAGTTTCTGGATCTCCGCCTTCGCGCCGACGTCGATGCCGCGCGTCGGCTCGTCCAGGATCAGCAGCTTCGGCTGGGTGATGAGCCAGCGGGCGAGCAGCACCTTCTGCTGGTTGCCGCCGCTGAGCTGGCCGACGCGGGACTCGGGGTTGGCGGGGCGGATGTCCAGTGCCTTGATGTACTTGGCGACGAGTTCGTCGCGCTGGGCGGCCGGGATGGGCCGGGTCCAGCCGCGCGAGGCCTGCAGGGCGAGGATGATGTTCTCCCGCACCGTCAGGTCGGGCACCAGGCCCTCTGCCTTGCGGTTCTCCGAGCAGAACGCGACGCCCGCGCCGATCGCGTCGTTCGGGGCGTTCATCGGGATCTGCTTCCCGCCGATGCTGACCTTGCCGCTGTCCGGCTGGTCGGCGCCGAAGAGCAGCCGGGCGAGTTCGGTGCGCCCGGAGCCGAGCAGGCCGGCCAGTCCGACGACCTCGCCCTTCTTGATCTCCAGGTCGAAGGGGGCGATGGCACCGGTCCTGCCGAGGCCGTCGGCGTGGACCAGCGGTTCGCCGACGTCGGCGCGCAGCTGGTGATCGTGGAGCTCCTCCAGCTGGTCGAGGGCCTTGCCGATCATCAGCTGGACGAGTCCGACCTGGTCGAGGTCGCCGACCATGTGCTCGCCGACGAGGGTGCCGTTGCGCAGGACGGTCATCCGGTCGCAGATCTCGTAGATCTGGTCGAGGAAGTGCGAGACGAACAGGATCGCGACGCCTTCGTCCCTGAGCTGCCGCATCAGGCGGAACAGTTCGAGGACCTCGTCGCGGTCGAGGCTGGACGTCGGCTCGTCCAGGACCAGCACCTTGGTGCCGGCTCCCGCGCCGTCGCTGTCGCCGGTGCCCACCGACCGTACGATCGCGACCAGTTGCTGCACGGCCAGCGGGTACGAGGACAGGGGCGCGGTCACGTCGATGTCGAGGCCGAGCCGGTCGACCAGTTCCGCCGCCTCCTTGCGCATGCGCTTCCACTGGATGCGGCCCGCGCGGGTGGGTTCACGTCCGATGAAGATGTTCTCCGCCACCGACAGGTTGGGGCAGAGGTTCACCTCCTGGTAGACCGTGCTGATGCCGGCCTGCTGCGCCTGCAGCGGGCTGTCGATCCGCACGGACTGGCCGTCGAGGGTGATCGTGCCGCCGTCCAGCGAGTAGACGCCGGTCAGCACCTTGATGAGGGTGGACTTCCCGGCTCCGTTCTCGCCCATCAGGGCGTGGATCTCGCCGGGGAAGAGCCGGAAGTCGACGTCCGACAGAGCCCGTACCCCCGGAAACTCTTTGACTATGCCCGTCATCTCCAGGACGGGCTGCGGCTCTGCCATAACTCTCCTAGCGAGGGACCACCGGCTTCGTCCGGTGGGGGAATTCACTTACCTGGTCCGTGTGCGTTCGCTTCGCCCCGAAAGGGGTCGGTTCGGGCTGGACCGCAACCTTCGGGTGGGAAGCCCCCCTCACGTGGGGGTTGACAACTGCTCGATGTGGAACGCGTATGAGGGTGATTTAGCTCGATCGTGTGATGGTCGGCTTTCGGGCTTGCGAGGTGTGGTGCGGGCCCGGGTAGCGCGATCTGGGACGCCGGGTGCGGTGCCAGCGTGCGGGGCCCCTGCTCCACCAGCGTGATGGTTCAGGGCCTCCCCGTCGCCTCTGGCTGCATCCACATGGCCAGGTCGTAAGGGACTCCGCCCTTCCGGGATCGGACCACGGACAGGATCCGTGTCGCCACCCGGAGGCGAAAGCGGACGACCTGGGGGTCCCCCCTCTGGGGGAGCGCCCAAGACCGTTCGGGGCGTGCCAGTGCGTGGACTCACTCCCGCTCACTGTCCAGAACGGTGGAGTCACGGCAGCGCTCCTCATGGAATCGAATCGCCGCAGGCCCTCAGGGCCCGGCCGACCGAGGATTCGGTCGGCCGGAGGCTACTGCCGGTGGGTGCGGTCGGTCAGTACTTGCGAGTGGGGAGCGCGGCCTTGGCCTGGTCCTGCATGAAGTCGCTCTCCTTGGTCTTGATCCAGCGCTCGACCGTCTCGCCGTCCTTGACCTTCTGGACGACCTCCATCAGCTGGGGGCCGAGCAGCGGGTTGCACTCGACGATGGCGTTGATCTTGCCCTCGGACATGGCCACGAAGCCGTCCTTCACGCCGTCGACCGTGACGATCAGGATGTCCTTGCCCGGCTTCTTGCCGGCCGCCTCGATGGCCTGGATGGCGCCGATGCCCATGTCGTCGTTGTGCGCGAACAGCACGTCGATGTCCGGGTTGGACTGCAGGAAGGCCGCCATGACCTGCTTGCCGCCGGCGCGGGTGAAGTCACCGGTCTGACTGACGACGATCTTCCAGTCGTCCTTGTGGTCGGCGTCCATGACCTCCTTGAAGCCCTTGGCACGCTCGATCGCGGGGGCGGCACCGGTGGTGCCCTCCAGCTGCGCGATCTTGACGTTGCCCTTGTGGCCGGCCTTCTCGAGGACCTTCTCGAGGATCTTGGCTGCGCGCCGGCCCTCGTCCGTGAAGTCCGAGCCCACCAGGGTGACGTACAGGGACTCGTCGGAGGTCTCGACGGAGCGGTCGGTGAGGACCACGGGGATCTTCTTGGCCTTGGCTTCCTTCAGCACCGCGTCCCAGCCGGTGACGACCACCGGCGAGAAGGCTATGACGTCCACACCCTGGGTGATGTAGCTGCGGATCGCGGA
The DNA here is from genome assembly GCF_042870385.1 of Streptomyces sp. NPDC006602. Lineage (NCBI taxonomy): Bacteria > Bacillati > Actinomycetota > Actinomycetes > Kitasatosporales > Streptomycetaceae > Streptomyces > Streptomyces sp. NPDC006602. The sequence continues at coordinate 829,736 of NZ_JBIAHG010000001.1, forward strand.
GATCTGGTTCTCCTGCTTCTGCTGCGCGTCGGAGAACTTGAGGTTGTAGCCCGCCTCCTTGGCGGCCGCCTTCACCGAGTCGGTGTTGGCGCTGCGCCAGCCGCTCTCCGAGCCGACCTGGGAGAAGCCGAGCGTGAGCGCCTTGGTGCCGCCCGCGGAGGAGGAGCCGGTGGAGCTGTCGTCCTCCTTGGCGCAGGCCGCCAGGCCGCCCGCGGCTGCCACGCCGACCGCCGCGGTGAGGAAGTTTCTTCTGCTGAGCATGTTCTTCTCCTTTGAAGAGCCGGTCCAGGGACGGACCTGCTGGTACTCGATGGGACCGGCCACACTGCGTCCAGCCTGTCGATCATCGTTCGGCATATCGGCCACACCGCTGGGCAAGTGCGTCCGACTGGTCGGTCATAGGGGTGCGCGCTCCGATTGGGCGGTGTACGGGAACGTACTGGCGCGCACGACGAGTTGGGGTTCGATCGCGATCCGGGACGTGGTGGCGGGGGGCCGGCCCTCGATCAGGTCCAGGAGCAGTGCGATGCCTTGCTTGCCCACCGCCGAGAAGTCCTGCCGGACGGTGGTGAGCGGCGGAGCGAAGAACTCCGACTCCGGGATGTCGTCGAAGCCGACCACCGCGACGTCCTGGGGAGTTCGGACCCCCGCCTCACGCAGGGCCCGCAACACCCCCAGTGCCATCTGGTCGTTGGCGACGAAGACGGCGGTGAGCCCCCGGCCCACCCAGCCGGCCAGTTCCTGGCCCGCACGGTAGCCCGACAGCGGACTCCAGTCCCCACGCAGCAGCATGGGCGGCTCGAGACCCTCGGCTTCGAGGGTCGCCCGCCAGCCGGCGGCCCGGTCGGCCGCCTCCTGCCAGTCCTCGGGTCCGGCGAGGTGCCAGACCGTGCGGTGACCGGCGGCCAGCAGATGGCCGGTGGCCAGCCGCGCCCCGAGGTGCTGGTCCACACTGACGCTGGGGATGTCAACTCCCGGCCCGCTGCCCACGATCACCACGGGGAACGGGTGGCGGAGTTCGGCCAGAGCGTCCACCGCCGACCGCTGCGGAGCGATGGCGACCACTCCTTCGACGCCGCCCTCGCTGAGGTGGTCGAGGGCCTCGGACAGCTCCTCCATGGTCAGTTTGCGCAGACTGACCGTCGAGACGAGATATCCCTCGGCGCGTGCCGCCTCCTCGAGCGCGAACAGCGTACTGGCCGGCCCGTAGAGGGTCGTGTCGGAGGCGACCACACCCAGCGTCCGGGTGCGCCGGGTCACCAGGGCTCGTGCGGAGGAGTTGCGGCGATAGCCCATCTCCTCGATCGCCCGCAGCACCCGGGCCCGCGTCTCCTCCCGCACATTGGGGTGGTTCCCCAGCACGCGGGAGACGGTCTGGTGGGACACGCCGGCCAGGCGCGCCACGTCGGCCATGGTGGGCGGCCGAAGCTGCGTGTGGGTCACGGCCGCACCTCCTTGGCGCTCGTCTGCCGATAAGTCCTGTGATGCGGGGGATTCATCCCGCGCCGCCGGCTTCACGTCGGGATTCCGGTGAGGCCAACGGCACAGCGAGGGAGGGGGAGTTGGGGCATCAGGGGCACAATGCTCGTAACTCCCATGTTCGCGTTGGACGCTGACTGGTGAATGCGGACGTCATTGTGAGCGCTAACAATTCATGGCGGTCAAGGGGGCTGCAGCCAAAGCTCATATCGGTTCCATAACGCACCTGGCGGTCATGGCACATCTGCCCTGGTCAGAGGCCTGATGGTCGACCGAGGCGCCCGCACCGGGCGGCGACCCGACGGCGGCCCGTGCGGCGGGAACGCGCCGAAGCCGAACCCGCGCCGACCGATGTGCGCGGTAACGGGACTTCAGCCGCGCCGTCCTGGACGGCCGTCCAGCCGGGCCGCCGCCCGCTCAACGGGTCACAGGACGCACGCTCGGCGGGATCGGACCAGGGAGCGGTCCGCCCGACCGGAGCTCTACGAGCACCACCACAGGAAGCGCGTGCACGTTTCCGACGGCGACGGCTTCGGGGACGCGGTCGGGCGGGCGGTCGGAGTGGAGTCCCCGTCCGAGTCCGACGGGGTCGTCGGTCCGGAGGTCGACCCGGAGGAGCCGGGAAGGGTGGCCGACTGGGCTTCCTTGTCCGGGGTCTGCGTGGCCTTGTCGTCCTTCGAGGACTCCGACACCGACGGGGAGGCGGAGGGGCTCGGGGACGCGGAGGGCCTGTCCCCGCCCGCGTCCGCCCTGTCGTCCGGCGGCTGCGCGGACGTGCTCGGCTCCGATGCCGACCCGTCGACCTCGGACGACTCTCCCCCGGCCGCCGCGGGGGTGCGGGGGGAGGAGAACCCCGGGGCGTCCACGCCGAGTTCGGCCAGGCTCAGGCCGCCCGCCGCCAGGGCGAAGCCGGCGGTGATCAGCACCACGCGTCTGCGGCGCCGGCGGTGGGCGGCGGCCTTGCGGTCGCGACGACTCGCCTCCGGTGCGACCGCCGTCCCTCCGGAGCCCCGTCGGCCGCCCCGGCCCTGCTCACGGCGGCGGGCGGCTCGCCCCTGGGGCTCGCCGCTCTCGGGTTCGCGATCGTCGTGACCGCCTCGGTCGTCTCGGTCGTCTCGGTCGTCTCGGTCGTCGCGGTCGCCCAGGTCGTCCCGGTCGCCTCGATCGGCCGAGTCGCCGGGCGCCTCCTGCGCCGACGCATCCCGCGGGTACGCATCCCGCGGGTACGGCTCCTGCGGGTACGGCTCCGGCCCGTGCGTGGCGGGCGGATACGCGCGTAGCTGTTCGGCAGATGTGCCGCACCCCGGGCAGGTGAGGGCGCCGTTGAGGTGCCTTCGGCACGGGTGGCAGTAGTCCATGACGCGGGAAGACTAGGTTCCTGGGCGGTCACGTTCCCAGGCCCGCCTGTGAATGTTGTGTGGGAAACCGGCCATACATCGCGGCTTCGAGTGACCTGGCACACACCGCCGGCTCCCGACTTGCGAAAGGGGCGTCGAAACTGTCGAAATCGTTACCCGTTCGACCCATTGACACCCCACTCACGCGGTACTTACTGTCTGCCCAGCATTTCGAACATGTGACGAAATCTCGAACATCCGAAGGGTTACTTCCGTGCGCATCACCGGAATCAGCACACACGTGGTCGGCACGCCGTGGCGCAACCTGACCTACGTCCTGGTCCACACCGACGAGGGCATCACGGGAGTCGGCGAGACCCGGATGCTGGGTCACACCGACGCGCTGATCGGCTATCTGCGCGAGGCCGAGGCCAACCACATTGTGGGCTCCGACCCGTTCGCCACGGAAGACCTCCTCCGCCGCATGAAGTACGGCGACTACGGGCGGGCCGGCGAGATCGTGATGTCCGGGATCGCCGTCATCGAGATGGCCTGCTGGGACATCAAGGGCAAGGCCCTCGGCGTGCCGGTGTGGCAGCTGCTCGGCGGCAAGGTCACCGACAAGGTCAAGGCGTACGCCAACGGCTGGTACACCACCGAGCGGACGCCCGAGGCGTACCACAAGGCCGCCCAGGGGGTCATGGAGCGCGGGTACAAGGCGCTCAAGATCGACCCCTTCGGCACCGGGCACTACGAGCTGGACCACCAGCAGAGTCTGTACGCCGTCTCCCTCATCGAGGCCGTGCGCGACGCCATCGGGCCGGACGCCGAGCTGATGCTGGAGATGCACGGCCGCTTCTCCCCCGCCACCGCCGTCCGGCTAGCGAAGGACCTCGCGCCCTTCAAGCCCGCGTGGCTGGAAGAGCCCGTACCGCCGGAGAACCTCAAGGCGCTGGAGAAGGTCGCCGCCAAGGTGGACATCCCGGTCGCCACGGGTGAGCGGATTCACGATCGCATCGAGTTCCGCGAGCTCTTCGAGAGCCAGGCCGTCGACATCATCCAGCCGGACGTCGGCCACATCGGCGGTATCTGGGAGACCAGGAAGCTGGCCGCCACCGCCGAGACCCACTACATGCTGGTCGCCCCGCACAACGTAGGCGGCCCGGTCCTGACCGCCGCCTCGCTCCAGGTCGGCTTCACCTCCCCGAACTTCAAGATCCTCGAGCACTTCAACGACTTCGCGGACGCGGAGATCAAGAAGGTCGTCAAGGGCGCGCCCGAGGTGATCGACGGGTACTTCCACCTGTCCGACAAGCCCGGTCTGGGTGTCGAGCTGGACGTGGACGCCGCCGCGGAGTTCCCGCAGCAGCAGGCCCGGTTCGACCTGTGGGCCGAGGGCTGGGAGCAGCGCAAGCCCAAGGGCGCCAAGTGAGCACGGCGGTCGTCGTCGAGGCGCCCGGCGAGCACCGGCTCACCGCGCACACGCCCCGCGAGCCCGGTGCCGGCGAGGCGCTGGTGCGCGTCCACGCCGTCGGTATCTGTGGCAGCGACCGCGAGGTGTACCAGGGCAACCGGCCCGAGGGGTACGTCCGCTACCCGCTGACCCCGGGCCACGAGTGGTCCGGGACGGTCGAGGCGGTCGGCGCCGGCGTTCCCGAGTCCCTCGTCGGCCGGAAGGTCGTCGGGGAGGGCTTTCGCAACTGCCAGGTCTGCGACCGCTGTCACGCGGGCGAGACCACGCTGTGCACGGCGGGGTACGAGGAGACCGGGTTCACCCAGCCCGGGGCGATGGCCACCACCCTCACCCTGCCCGCCCGGCTGCTGCACGCCCTGCCGGACGACGCCGACCTGACCGCGGCGGCCCTGCTGGAGCCGGCCGCCTGTATCGCGGCCGCCGCGATCAAGGCGAACGCGCTGCCCGGTGAGCGGGTGGCCGTCGTCGGCACCGGCACCCTGGGCATGTTCGCCGTGCAGTTCCTGAAGGCGGGCTCCCCGGCCGAGCTGCTGGTCGTCGGCACCCGGAACGACCGCGAGGCGCTGTCGAGGCAGTTCGGCGCGAGCGACTTCCGTACGAAGGACCAGCCGCTCCCCGACGACTTCGACGTCGTCATCGAGACCGCCGGGTCGGCGTCCGCCGCGCGCACCGCCGCCTCCCTGCTCAGGCGCGGCGGGCGCCTGGTCCTGACGGGCATCCCGGCGCCGGGCGCCGAGGGTCTCGACCCGACCGACCTGGTCGTACGGCAGCTGGAGGTGCACACCGTCTTCGGGGCACCGCCGGACGCCTGGGCGCACACGGTGCGCGTCTTCGGGGCCGGGCTCCTCGATCCGCTGCCGCTGGTCACGCACGAGCTGCCGCTCGACGGATTCCCCGAGGCCATCGAGCTGGTGGGATCCGGCGATCCGAAGGTGGGCAAGGTGCTGCTCCGCCCCTAGACGTACGCCGGTACGGGGCGACCTGACGGCTTCCGTACCGGCGTACACCCAAGCCCCCCACGACTTGAGCCGCGAACCTCGTCCGACATATCGAACACGAAGGACAGCTTGTGACGACCGACGCTTCCGCCACGGCAGCCCGTAGGCCCGGTGAGCAGGCACTCACCACCCTCGGCCTGGGTGCGCCCGCCCTCGACCCCGCGGACGCCTCGCCGCACACCTTCCCCGGCGGCGGCCGCTGGCGCACCGAGGTCCCCTCGTGCGAGGGTCCCGAAGCGCTGGCCGTCGTCCTGAAGGAAGCCTCGCGCCTCGACGTGCCGATCCACCGGATCAGCCAGGGCAGCGGCGTGTGGATGCTGACCGACGCCGAGATCACCGAGATGGTCGACGCCACCGCCGAACGTGACATCGAGCTCTGCCTGTTCACCGGCCCGCGCGGCACCTGGGACATCGGCGGCTCGACCCGCACCGACTCGCGCGGCGGCGGCCTGCGCGCCCGCGGCCACGACGCGGTCGCCGGCTGCGTCGAAGACGCCGTTCGGGCGACGGAGCTGGGCGTCAAGTGCCTCCTCGTGGCCGACGAGGGCGTGCTGTGGACGCTGCACCGGGCGCGGCTGGCCGGGATCATCCCGGCCGACACGACGCTCAAGGTGAGCGCCCTGATCGGGCCCGTCAACCCGGCCGCGTACGCGGTGTACGAGAACCTGGGCGGCGACTCGATCAACGTGCCCAGCGATCTGACGCTCGACCACCTCACCGAGATCCGGCGGGTCTCCGCCGCCCCCATGGACATGTACATTGAGGCCCCCGACGACCTCGGTGGATACGTCCGGATGTACGAGGTCGCCGAGCTGATCCGGCGCGGCGCGCCGATCTACCTGAAGTTCGGGCTGTCCAAGGCGCCGGGGCTCTACCCGTACGGCCACCACCTGCGCGACGTGACCCTGAACAGCGCCCGGGAACGGGTGCGGCGCGGCCGGCTCGCCCTGGACCTCCTGGCACGGCACGGAGTGGGCGACGACATGGCTCAACTGGGCTCGCGACTGCCCGGTGATCTGCGTCGATTCGAAACGCCCTCATAACGTTCCGGACAACGCCTCTTCACAAAAGGCCACGCAGCCGCACACAATCCCACACACCCTCTTCTCGGTCTCACCTCGCATTCGTGCCACGCAGCGGCCCCGCAACGCCAGACCGAGCCAGCCCCACACATCAAGGATGATGATCATGCGTACTCGTCGAGCCGCACTGGCCGCCGTAGCCGGAGCCGCCTCCCTCGCCCTCACCCTGTCCGCCTGCGGCCAGAGCAGCGAGGGCGGCAGTGAGGAGAGCTCGGACAGCTCCAAGGGCGCCACCATCGGTATCGCCATGCCCACCAAGTCCTCCGAGCGTTGGATCGCCGACGGCAAGAACGTCGTCGCCAACCTGGAGTCGAAGGGCTACAAGACCAAGCTGGTCTACGGCGAGGACGACCCTGACCAGCAGGTCTCGCAGATCGAGAACCTGATCACGCAGGGCGTCAAGGCCCTGATCATCGCGGCCATCGACAACAAGTCGATGAACAACGTGCTCCAGCAGGCCAAGGACGCCGACATCCCGGTGATCTCCTACGACCGCCTGATCCTCGGCACCGAGAACGTCGACTACTACGCCTCCTTCGACAACGAGAAGGTCGGCGAGCTCCAGGGCAGCTACATCGTCGAGAAGCTCGGCCTGAAGGACGGCAGCAAGAAGGGCCCGTTCAACATCGAGCTCTTCGCCGGCTCGAACGACGACAACAACACCCGCTACTTCTTCCAGGGCGCGATGAACATCCTGCAGCCCTACATCGACAAGAAGCAGCTCGTCGTCCAGTCCAAGCAGACCAAGCTGACCCAGGTCACCACCCTGCGCTGGGACGGCGGCACCGCCCAGAAGCGCATGGACGACATCCTGACCTCGGCCTACAAGAGCGAGCGGGTGGACGCTGTCCTCTCGCCCTACGACGGCATCTCCATCGGTATCCTCTCCGCACTGAAGTCGGACGACTACGGTTCCAAGAGCAAGCCGCTGCCGATCGTCACCGGCCAGGACGCCGAGGTCGCCTCGGTGAAGTCGATCATCGCGGGCCAGCAGTCGATGACCGTCTACAAGGACACCCGTGAGCTCGCCAAGGTGTCCTCGAACATGGTCGACGCGCTGCTCAACGGCAAGAAGCCCGAGACCAACGACACCAAGACGTACGACAACGGCTCGAAGGTCGTCCCGGCGTACCTGCTGGAGCCGGTCGCCGTCGACAAGGCCAACTACCAGACGGTCGTCGTCGACTCCGGCTACATCAAGGAAAGCGACCTGAAGTAACCGCCACCCCCCTAGTGATTGGAAGGCACGACCATGGCGGGACCCGTCCTGGAAATGCGCTCGATCGTCAAGACCTTTCCCGGCGTAAAAGCGCTGTCGGACGTCACACTGACCGTCCAGCAGGGCGAGGTCCACGCCATCTGCGGGGAGAACGGCGCCGGCAAGTCGACCTTGATGAAGGTCCTCTCCGGCGTCCACCCGCACGGCACGTACGAGGGCGAGATCCTCTTCGAGGGTGACGTCTGCGAGTTCAAGGACATCAGGGCCAGTGAGCATCACGGCATCGTGATCATTCACCAGGAGCTGGCCCTGGTGCCCTACCTCTCCCTCGCGGAGAACATCTTCCTCGGCAACGAGCACGCCAAGCGCGGGCTCATCAACTGGAACGACACCCTCAAGCACGCCAGCGAACTGCTGCGCCGGGTCGGTCTCTCCGACCACCCGGAGACCCGCGTCGCCGACATCGGCGTGGGCAAGCAGCAGCTCGTGGAGATCGCCAAGGCGCTGTCCAAGAAGGTGAAGCTGCTCATCCTCGACGAGCCGACCGCGGCTCTGAACGACGAGGACAGCGGCAAGCTCCTGGATCTCATCCTGGAGCTGAAGACGCAGGGCATCACCTCGATCATCATCTCGCACAAGCTGAACGAGATCCGCAAGGTCGCCGACTCGGTGACGATCCTCCGCGACGGGCGCACCATCGAGACGCTCGACGTGAAGGCCGCGGAGACGACCGAGGACCGGATCATCAGCGGGATGGTCGGCCGCGACCTGGAGCACCGCTTCCCGGAGCGCTCCCCGCACGAGCCGGAGGAGGGCCAGGCGCCCGCCCTGGAGGTCCGCAACTGGACCGTGCACCACCCGATCGACCAGCAGCGCAAGGTGGTCGACGACGTCTCCCTGTCGGTTCGGCGGGGCGAGATCGTCGGTATCGCGGGCCTGATGGGCGCCGGCCGCACCGAACTCGCGATGAGCGTCTTCGGGCGGACGTACGGCCGGTACGCGGGCGGCCAGGTATTCAAGGACGGCACGGAGATCCGTACGAAGTCCGTCCCGGAGGCGGTCAAGCACGGCATCGCGTACGTCACCGAGGACCGCAAGCACTACGGCCTCAACCTCATCGACACCATCAACCGCAACATCTCGCTCAGCGCGCTGGGCAAGGTCTCCAAGCGCGGTGTGGTCGACGAGCACGAGGAGCGGCAGGTCGCCGAGGGCTTCCGGAAGTCCATGAACATCAAGGCGCCGACCGTCTTCGAGCCGGTGGGCAAGCTGTCCGGCGGCAACCAGCAGAAGGTCGTCCTCAGCAAGTGGATCTTCGCGGGTCCCGATGTGCTGATCCTGGACGAGCCGACGCGCGGGATCGACGTCGGTGCCAAGTACGAGATCTACACGGTCATCGACCAGCTGGCCGCCCAGGGCAAGGCGGTCGTCTTCATCTCCTCGGAGCTGCCGGAGCTGCTGGGAATGTGTGACCGCATCTACACGATGGCCGCGGGGCGGCTGACCGGTGAGTTCTCGCGGGCGGAGGCCTCGCAGGAATCACTGATGCGCCAGATGACAAAGGACAAAGAGGTAACCCGATGAGCACGGACGTGACCGCCAAGACGCCGGCCCCCGCGCCGCCCGGCAAGGGCGGTTCGGCAACCGGTGACAGCCTGCTGCACCTGATGCTGGACGGCATGCGCCGCAACATGCGGCAGTACGGCATGCTGTTCGCCCTCGGCCTGATCGTGGTGCTGTTCGCCGTATGGACCAACGGTGACCTGCTGCTGCCGCGCAACGTCTCCAACCTGGTGCTGCAGAACAGCTACATCCTGATCCTCGCGATCGGCATGATGCTCGTCATCATCGCGGGCCACATCGACCTGTCGGTCGGCTCGCTGACGGCGTTCGTGGGCGCGGTGGGAGCCGTGCTGATGGTCAACCACGACATCGCCTGGCCGCTGGCCCTGGTGCTGTGCCTGGCCATCGGCGGCGCCGCGGGCGCCGCGCAAGGGTTCCTCATCGCGTATCTGGGCATCCCGTCGTTCATCGTGACCCTGGCGGGCATGCTGACCTTCCGCGGCCTGACCGAGATCTTCCTGGAGGGCCAGACCATCGGCCCGTTCCCCGAGGGTCTGCAGAAGGTCGCCAACAGCTTCATGCCCGCGGTCGGCCCGGACACCAACTACCACAACCTCACCCTGCTGCTCGGCATCGCCGTGATCGTGTTCGTGGTGTTCCAGGAGTTCCGCGACCGCAAGCGGCAGCAGGAGTTCGCCCTCGACGTCCCGCCCACCAAGCTCTTCCTGCTCAAGCTGGTGGCGCTGGTCGCCGCGGTGCTCACCGTCACGATGCTGCTCGCCAGCTACAAGGGCGCGCCGATCGTGCTGCTCATCCTCGGTGTGCTGGTGGTCGGTTACGGCTACGTCATGCGCAACGCCGTCTTCGGCCGTCACATCTACGCCATCGGCGGCAACCTGCCCGCGGCCAAGCTGTCGGGTGTCAAGGACAAGAAGGTCACCTTCCTTGTCTTCCTGAACATGGGCATGCTCGCGGCCCTGGCGGGTCTGGTCTTCGCCGCCCGCTTCAACGCCGCCTCGCCCAAGGCCGGCCTCAACTTCGAGCTGGAGGCCATCGCGGCCTCCTTCATCGGCGGCGCTTCGATGAGCGGCGGTGTCGGTACCGTCCTCGGCGCGATCATCGGTGGCGTGGTTCTGGGCGTGCTGAACAACGGCATGAACCTGGTCGGCATCGGCACCGACTGGCAGCAGGTCATCAAGGGCCTGGTGCTGCTGGCGGCGGTCGGATTCGACGTGTGGAACAAGCGCAAGGTCGGTTCGTAAACGACCGGGCCATGGCCCAAAAGGGCCCCGCCGACAGGCGGGGCCCTTTCCACTTCCACGGGAGGAAGGAAGCCTGTGAAGTCGCTCTTCGGCAAGCTCGCCGACGGCACGGAGGTCCACAGCTGGGCGCTGGAGAACGGCGGCACCCGTCTGAAGGTCCTGTCCTGGGGCGGTGTCGTCCAGTCCCTGGAGATCCCGGACCGCGAGGGCCGGTACGCCAACGTCTCCCTCGGCTTCGACACCATCGAGGACTACGTCGCGGGGAGCCCGTACTTCGGCGCGCTGATCGGCCGCTACGGCAACCGTATCGCCGAGGGCCGGTTCACCCTGGACGGCAAGAGCCACCAGGTGAGCGTCAACGACGGCGCCAACAGCCTGCACGGCGGCGCCGAGGGCTTCGACAAATGCGTCTGGGACGTCGAGCCGTTCGCCAAGGGCTCCGACGTCGGCCTGTACCTGTACCGCACGAGCGCCGACGGCGAGATGGGCTACCCCGGCACGCTCAAGACGAAGGTGACGTACACCCTCACCCGGCAGGGCGACTGGCGCATCGACTACGAGGCCACCACCGACAAGACCACCGTCGTCAACCTCACCAGCCACGTCTACTGGAACCTGGCCGGCGAGAACAGCGGCACCGTCCACGACCACGAGTTGGAGATCGCGGCCTCCCGCTACACGCCGGTCGACCCGGGGCTGATCCCCACCGGCGAGCCGGCGGACGTAGCGGGCACCCCCTTCGACTTCCGCCGCTCCAAGACGGTCGGCGAGGACCTCCGGGTCGCCCACCAGCAGCTGCTGTACAGCAAGGGCATCGACCACAACTATGTCCTCGACAAGGGGATCACGGGCGAGCCGGAGCACGTCGCCACGCTGAGGGACCCGTCCTCCGGGCGGACCATGAAGATCGCGACGACCGAGCCGGGCCTGCAGTTCTACTCGGGCAACTTCCTCGACGGCACCCTTGTCGGCACGGGCGGCAGCATCTACCGCCAGGGGGACGCCCTCTGCCTGGAGACGCAGCACTTCCCGGACTCGCCGAACCAGCCGTCGTTCCCCTCGACACTGCTGCGACCTGGGCAGACGTACCGGACGACGACGGTGCACTCGTTCCTCGCGTAACCGTCTTCACAGGTGGCGCACAAGTTCTTACCCGTTTCTCAGCGGTTGAACAGTGCCACCCCAGCCTCCGTATGTAAGGGCGGCCCGTGCTCCCCCGCGCGGGCCACCCAAGACGACGGGCCCGGGTCGTCCCCACCGGTGCCCGCCCCCTACGGAGGCTCCCTTGGCTGACAACGTCACCTCGCTGTTCCGCAGCACCGCGGCGCACAGCCCGTCGATGGCGGCGCTGACCCGTGAGGGCGGCGAAGGGGCCGGTCCGGTCGACTTCTGTATCCCCTGCAACCCCTACTTCCCCACGCCCGCCATGTTCGACGACATGGCGGCCCGGTTGCGGGACATCATCACGTACTACCCGAGCAGCGCCGACACCATCACGGCCGAGCTGTGCAGTCTGCTCCAACTCCCCCCGCAGTGCGTGGCGATGGGCAACGGTTCCACCGAACTCATCACCTGGATCGACCACCTGATGGTGCGTGAGTCCCTCGCCATCCCCGTCCCCACCTTCGGCCGCTGGACCGACCAGCCGATGGAGACCGGCAAGCGGGTCGACATGTTCCCGCTCCAGGAGTCCAGCGGATTCGCCCTGGACCTCGCCCAGTACGCCGAGTTCATCCGCGCCCGCGGCACCCGGGTGGCCGTCATCTGCAACCCGAACAACCCGGACGGCGGCTTCCTGCACAAGCACGCCGTCGTGCAGTTCATGGACGCGATGGCCGACCTGGACCTGGTCGTGATCGACGAGTCGTTCCTGGAGTTCGCGGACGCGGAGGTCGAGCCGAGCGTCGTCCAGGAGGCCATGCTGCGGCCCAACGTGGTCGTCCTGCGCAGCCTCGGCAAGAACTTCGGCCTGCACGGCATTCGATTCGGCTACCTGGTCGCGAACCCCGCCCTGGCGGGCCGGATCCGCTCGATGCTCCCCAAGTGGAACCTCAACTCCTTCGCGGAGCACGTGGTGTTCATCCTGAAGGAGCACGGCGCCGAGTACGCGCAGAGCCTCCAGCAGGTCCGCCGCGACCGGCTGGACATGGCCGGCCAGCTCGCGAACCTGCCCGGCCTGACCGTCTACCCCTCCCAGGGGAACTTCCTCTTCGTACGGCTTCCCGTGGGCGCCGAAGGCACCGTGGTCCGGGACCGGATGCTCACCGAGCACCGGATCCTCGTCCGCGAGTGCGGCAACAAGATCGGCTCCTCCAGCCGCTTCCTGAGACTCGTGGTGCGCCCCCAGGTGGACGTGCGTCGCCTGGTGTCCGGCCTGGAACAGGTGCTCTACGGGACCAGGAGGGGAGCCGCCGTGCCCGAGCTGGCTACAGGGACCAGCTACAGCTCGGGTACGGCGGCAGTTGACCGGTTGGTCGGTGCCACCAACGGCGGCGGCATGCAGGGCCTCGCCGCTCAGGCCATGGCCGCCGCGCCGGGGCCCCAGGCCGCCCCGTCCATCGGCGCCGGCATGCCGATGCCCGCCGCGGCACAGACCGCACAGCCGGGTCAGCCGTTCGGGGCCGGGATGCCGATGCCGGCGGTGGCCCAGGCAGCCCCGCAGCCGGTCGGCTACCCGGCCCCGGCACCGATGCCCGCGCCGACTCCGATGCAGGCGCCGGCTCCGATGCCCGCGCCCACCCCGATGCCGACGGCGGCACCGATGCCCGCGGCGGCCGCGATGAACGGCCAGACGCCGCCGGGCGTCCCGGCCAGAGGCGGCCTCACCGCCGCGCAGGTCCGCGGCATGACCGCCCCGAGTTCCTCCGCACAGGATCTGACAGCGGCCCCGGCGACCGGCTGGCCCAACGCCCAGAGCTGGCCGAACGCTGCGGGGATGGGTCAGGCCGGGTGAAACGCCCAGACGCCGCAGGTTTGTGACTGGTCTCGCCCCCGCCGCCCCTTCCCGTTCCCGTCCTTCTGGGGCTCCGCCCCAGACCCCGCTCCTCAAACGCCGGAGGGGCTGATTTCAGCCCGTCTGGGGGTCCCCCCTCTGGGGGTATTTGAGAACGAGGCCACTTCAGGGCCGAAGCGGGGGTCTGGGGCGCAGCCCCCAGGGACGGGAACGGGGCTGATTTCAGCCCGTCTGGAGGTCCCCCCTCTGGGGGAGTTCGAGGACGAGGCCCTTCGGGCCGAAGCGGGGGTCTGGGGGCGCAGCCCCCAGGGACGGGAACGGGAAGGGGCGGCGGGGGCGAGAGGTGGGCTGTCCTACACCGGGTTCAGCCTCCACTGCTGGCAGTTGTTGCCCAGCCACGACCACTGCCGTACGTCGGCGGCGTCCGCGGTGGAGCAGTTGGCGACGTCGGCGACCTTGCCGGTGGCCTGGTTCACGATCCTGACGTAGCCGCTGTCGGTGGCGAGGAACCGGAACCGCTGGCAGGTGTTGTTCAGCCAGGACCACTGGCGCAGGTCGGCACCGTCGGCGGAGGAGCAGTCGGCGGTGTCGAGCACCTTGCCGGTGGCCACGTTCACCAGCCTGCTGGTGTCGTCGCCCTGGTCCTGGATCCGCCATTTCTGGTTGTCGCCGCCGCTGCACGTGTACTGCTGGACATTGGCGCCGTCGGCCGTCGAACTCCCGGCGACGTCAAGGCACTTGCCGCTGTTGCGGTTGCTGATGGTGTACGTGGTAGACGCGGCGGACGGCTCACCGGACGGCCCGGTCATGCTCGCCCCGAGCGCGACCGGCGTACCGAGGTTCGGCGTGCCGTCCGCGTTCCAGGTGAACTTCTGCGCCCGGGTCGTACGCCCGTTGTCGCAGCCGTCCGAGGCGGAGTCGTTGGCGTGGTAGACGATCCAGTTCTCGGTGCCGTCGGGCGAGGTGAAGAACCCGTTGTGCCCGGGCCCGTAGACCCCGGCCGCGTCGTTCCGCTGGAACACCGGCGTGGACTTCTTCGTCCACGAGGACGCGGCCAGCGGATCGGAGCCGGTGAGCGTGAGCTGGCCGAGCTTGTAGTCGGGGGTCCAGCAGCCGCTGGCCGAGTAGATCAGGAAGGTCTTACCGCCGCGCTGGAGGATCTCCGGCCCCTCGTTGACCGTGCCGCCCGACTTCTCCCAGGAGTTGGTCGGCGTGGAGATGGTGGAGAAGCCGGTGGCGAGGGTGTACGGGTTGGACATCCGGGCCGCGACGAGGTTCTGTGTGCCTCCTCCGCTCGCGCTGCCGAACAGGTACAGCTGCCCGTTGATGGTGGCGACCGTCGGGTCCAGCATCCAGGAGGAGTTGAGCTGGTTCTTGTACGTGTACGGGCCCATCGGATCCGAGCCCGCGCTCTCCAGGACGTGGGTGCGCTGTGTCGGGTTGTAGTCGGAGACGTTCTGTCCGGCGACGTAGTACAGGTACCAGCGACCGTTGAGGAAGTGGATCTCGGGCGCCCAGGTGTTGAAGCCCGGGGAGGCGGCGTCGCCCTTCCACACCTGGACGCTGGGCGCGGTGGCCAGGCCGGCGAGGGTGGCGGACTTGCGCATGGTGATGACGTCGGTCCAACTCGTCGTCACCATGTAGTAGTTGCCGTTGTAGAACGAGATCCAGGGGTCGGCGCCCTTCTGCGTCTTGATCGCGTTGGTGAACGACGCCGCGCTCGCGGACGACTGCCCGAGCGACAGGGCCAGCAGCAGCGCCGCCAGCAGGGTCAGTATGCGACGGGCCATCCGGTGCTCCAGTTCAGCAGGTTGACGCCCAGCTTGGGCGTCCCGTTGTCGTTGCCGTCGTAGTAGTGGTAGACGATCAGGTCCCCGTCGGAGTCGCTCATGATCGACTGTCCGCCGGGGCCGATGACGCTTCCGTGGGTCTCCAGCACGGGCGTCCCCCCGTTGTTCGTCATCGAGACGCCGTTCTTGTCGTAGTACGGCCCGGTGACGCTGGTGGCGCGGCCGACCTTGACCTTGTACGTCGAGCTGGTGCCGGCGCAGCAGGTGTCGTAGGAGGCGAAGAGGTAGTAGTAGCTGCCCCGCTTGACGATGTAGGGCGCCTCGACGGCCTTGGTCCCGGTCGGGCGGGAGGCGATCGAGTACCGGGTGGTGTTGGTGGAGAGCTGCTTGCCGGTGGACGGGTTGATCTGGATCATCTTCAGACCGGTCCACCAACTGCCGAAGGAGAGCCACCACTTGCCGTCGCCGTCGACGAAGAGATTCGGGTCGATGGCGTTGTAGTCGCTGGAGGTGGTGGAGGTGTAGACGATCCCCTGATCGCTCCACGACCCCGGCAGCCCGGTCGTCGAGGTCGCCAGCCCGATGGCCGACTTGTTCGACCCGAAGGTCGAGACGGCGTAGTACATCAGGTACTTGCCGCCCTGGTACGAGATGTCGGGCGCCCACGCCTCGGTGGCGTACGACGACCACCAACTCGGTTTGGTGCCGAAGGCGTCGCCGCCGTTGGTGAACGCGACGCGGTCGGTGGAGGTCTTGTGGCCGAGGCCGCCGCCGGTGCCGTAGAGGAGGTAGCGGCCGGCGGAGTTGCGGATCATCGTCGGGTCGTGGACGACGACGTCACCGGTGACCCGGCCGGGGTTGGGGTACGCGGACGCGCTGCTCGGTATCAGGGCGAGCAGGACGGCGGCGGGGATGGCGAGGAGTGCGGTTCTGCGGGGGGTGCGGGAGGTACGCGAGGTACAGGGATTTCGGGAAGTACCGGCAGTGCGGGAGGTACGGGAGGTGCGGCTCACGCGGGCCCTCCTTGCGTGGGGGGATAACGATCGGTCCGTTCGGTATTTCGATCACCGATCAGAACTTCGGACGGACCGTAGAATCGAACCCCTTGCGCGTCAATGGTCCGCGCAGCCCCAGTGGGGAATCGCCACGATCGTTATCGCCGTTCCCCGTCATGACCAGCGGCTTGCCGACAGCACCGTTCAGCGATCTGCCCGTTCACGGGTCCGGCGGAGGTCGTCGGACGCGGGAGTGAACACGCGGCGCAGCGGCAATTGGAGGATTTGGGCCAGGCGCGGCCCACAAACACGCAGGCGGAGCAGGCCTGCGGCGCGCGAGCTTGGCCCAATTCCTCCAATTACTGGAGAACGACAAGGGACTGGCCCACCCGGGCCCCCAGCCCAACGGTCACTCCAGCGGCTCGCGGTTGGGTACCCCCCTTACACCCCCGGCCCGAAGTCCGCCTCCAAGCGCTCTCTCCAGCCCGCGTCCGCCAGCCCTGCCCCCACCAGCACATCGCGCCAGTCCTCCTTGGCCAGCTGCAGGGCGTCGAGGAGGCGGTCCATGCGGCCGCGGCTGCACAGGAGGGTCGCGGCGGCGATACGTTCCTTGTCCTCGCTGTCGCCGCGCTCGGTGAGGTGGTTGACGAGTTCGGCGAGGAGTTCGCCCACGACCTGGCCGTCACGGCCTGGGAAGTCCTTGGCGATGCGCTGTTCGACGCGTCCGGTCAGCCTCATTCGTACTCCCATGCGCAAGCCCTTCGAAACTTTTGACCCTTTTCGTCCCTTTAGGGCGCCACGCTACCTCGACCTGGCCCGCCCGACGGGCTGTCTCGCCAGGACTTGACGGATCGTCGCTTAACCCGACCGACAGCCGGCCGACAGGAACCTTTCTTCACGCTGCCGCGCCCATGACAACAACCCCTCTGGGCGACAGAGCCGAAGCAGCCCACGCAGTCCCTGGAGATGGCCGAAGCCCCCGACCGTCGGGCGGCGGCCTAGCCCTGCGAGTCCGGCTTCCAGTCCTGGGCGAGGAGCCCGAGCAGCACCTCGTCCAGGAACTCACCCATCACCCAGGACGAGGAGCGCAGCACGCCCTCGCGGACGAAGCCGTTGCGCTCGGCGGAGCGCAGCATCGCGGCGTTGTCCGACAGCGTCTCTATCTGCAGCCGGTGCAGGCCGCGGACCACGAAACCGTAGTGGCACAGCACCGCGACCACATCGGTGCCGTAGCCCTTGCCGCGCGAGGAAGGCAGCAGCCCAAGGCCGATGTGCGCGGACCGGTGGTGGTTGTCGATGCCCCACAGCGTCGCGGTGCCGACCAGCGTGCCGCCCTCCAGCTCCACCACGGAGAACGGGACGTGCTGCTGCTCCTTGTCGTCCACCACCAGCCGTGCGTCCTCCGAGCCGGGCGTGATCGGCCGCCACGGCCGGCCTTCGGCCCGCGAGGCGTTGACCACGTCGTCGTAGAGCTCGGCCCGCAGGATCGGGATGTCGTCCTCATGCCGGGCCCTGAGCCCGACCTTGCTGCCTCTCAACATGCAAGCTTCCTATCCGACCGGGCTGGTCGGCGGCAATCCAATAGGAGGTCGTCTCGGTCGGTGTAGCGGCGGTAGCAGCTGAGAGCGCCGGCGATGGCGACGAAGGCCAGGAAGTGCTCGGCTTCGCGCTCGTAGCGCCTGTGCGGGCGGCGGCGGCCGTTGAGACGGCACACGGCGCGCTCGACCAGCCCGCGGTGGCGGCCCAGGCGGCCCATCCCGACCGCCTCGCCTCAGTGACCGCGGTGGGCCCGGGTGGGCTCAGTGGAGGCAGAGGCAGAACGGATGGCCGGCGGGGTCCGCGTAGATCCGCCAGTTGGCCCCTGGGCGGAGCTGGTCCGTCCGCTCCAGCACGGTCGCGCCGAGGGCGAGGGCCCGCTTCTCCTCCCCGTCGAGGTCGTCCACGTCGAAGTCCAGGTGGAGCTGCTGCGGGCGGTCCTGGCCGGGCCATTCGGGCGGTCGGTAGCCGTCCACCTTCTGGCAGGCCAGCGGCGCCCCCTCGAACCCGTGCACTTCGACCCACTCGGCCTCCCCCGGATCCGCGACCACCCGGCCGCCGAGCAGTTCCGCGTAGAACTCCGCGAGCCGTACCGGATCGGCGCAGTCCAGCGCGACCGCCTGCAGCTTTCGAATCACTTCCGACACCCCTCGCCCTTCGGCCACTTCCGCGACGCCTCCGTACGGGAGGGGTCGTACCCGCCGCGACGGCGGCCATGCGCCGCGGCATGCCGGACCCGCAGCAGCGGCGACGGCGAATGCGACTGAGACTGCGTCGACGTACCCGTCTCCCCCGACGTCCGGGCCGACTTCCTTACGCACGTCGCGAACCGACCGACGGTGGCCCCGCCGCTCACGGGGCCACCGCGGCACGTCGCTACGACTCCGGGCACTCCTTCCACGCCATGTGGTACACCGTGCTGATGTCCCCGTCCGTCGAGTCCATCGTCATGAAGCTGACCTTGCCCGGCGCCTGACTGCCGGCCGTCACGCGGAGCTCGGTGTTGATGTTGAAGTTGCGCTGAACTCCGCAGGGGGCCCAGACCAGTTGGGCCCAGTCCGTGGTGTCGGTTGCCTGCCAGTTGTCGTTGAGGGGGCCGGTGAACGGATGGTTCTTGAACACCGTGCTCGACGAGCCCTGGAAGTAGTACGAGGCTCTCTGGACGGCGCTCGCCCCGGACTGGAGTGCGGCGAAGCCGCGATAGTCCGCGCTGGCGATGGCGTACGTGAAGCCCTGCGGGACGTGCACGATCAGGTTGAGCTGGCAGTTCCTGCGGAAGGCCGTGGGGTCGGAGTTGCCGCCGGCCTGGGCGAGGTAGTCGCTGTAGGTCACGGTGAAGGCGGTGTTGTCCTCGGAGACGGCCACCGCGGCCGTGCCCTGCGGACAGCCGGAGCCGTTCACGGTGGCGACCTTGATGACGATCTTGTCCGGGGGCGGGTCCTCGAACCCGGAGGACGGGCCCTGGGCGGGCAGTGCGGCGGTGAGGAGCGCGGCGGTCACGGCGCCACTCAGGAGCAGGCCAGTAGTCACTGTCTCTCCCCTTCGGTGGGATCGGTGGGGGGTGGAGGCCCCCGACTCTCCGAGTTCCGACTCTGTGGAGAAATCGTGGAGTCCCTGTGGAGGCCCGGGGCGATCGCATCGTAGGGAGACCTGGCATGTCATGGACAGGTCGAACTCCGGCCATTCACCCCGGCCCGTTCACACCGCGACCCAGTCGCTCGCGCGCGGGCGTGCCGACCGCTGGGTTTCCTGCCGGGTGAGTGGGGATGAACGGGACGTGACCACAGGTCGTCATTCCGAGTGGAATCTGAGACCCGAATGAGGAGTACTCACAGGCTCAGGGGTTCTCCCAGGCCGCCGGTTCCGCCGCCAGCTGCCGTACCGGCTCGGGCAGGGCGTCCGCCGCGATGTCGGCGATGGTGACGCCCTCCAGGATCCTGCGGACGTTGGCGCGCAGCGCGATCCACAGCGGCAGCAGCGGCTGGGCCGATCCGGTGTACTCCAGGCCGGTGGGGCGTTCGCCGCGCACCGACACGATGGGCCCGTCCACTGCGCGGATGACGTCGGCGACCGTGATCGCGGTGGCCTCACGGGCGAGCCGGTAGCCGCCGCCCCCGCCACGCCGGCTGTCGACGATCCCGCCGCGTCGCAGGTCGCCGAGAATGCCCTCCAGGAACTTGTGCGGGATGCCCTGGACGGCTGCGACGGTCTCCGCCTTCACCGGCCCGCCGCCCTGTCGTACGGCGAGCTCCAGCACCGCCCGTACCGCGTAGTCCGCCCGCGCAGAGATCCTCATACGACAATTGTGCGGCGTCCGACCGTACAGAATGACCCAGCACCCTCGGTCGCGGACGGCACAGGCACAACAGGAGGCGCTCCCTTGGGGCTCAGCAGACGTACTTTCAGTGCCCTCGCCGGCACCACGGCGCTCGGCCTCGCGCTGAGCGGCAGCGGCAGTTCCCCGACGAACGCCCAGGCGTCCCGCAGCGTGCCCACAGGCCCCGCGCCGGGCCCGCCCGCCACCGACGGCGTGCGCCACACGGTGGGCTTCGACCGGTACTCGCTGCTGGTCGACGGCAAGCGGCTGGTGCTGTGGTCGGGCGAGATGCACCCCTTCCGGCTGCCGAGCCCGTCGCTGTGGCGGGACGTCCTGCAGAAGATGCGCGCGCACGGCCACAACGCGGTCAGCGTGTACGTCGCCTGGAACTACCACTCCCCCGCGCCCGGCGAGTACGACTTCACGGGCGTCCGCGACCTCGACCTGTTCCTGCGCACGGCCGCGGAGACCGGTCTGTACGTCGTCCTGCGCCCGGGCCCCTACATCAACGCCGAGGTCGACGGCGGCGGCCTCCCCGGCTGGCTCACGGCCACCGAGGGCCGGGCCCGCACCGCCGACCCGACGTACCTCTCACATGTCGACGAGTGGCTGACCGAGGTGAACGCGATCGCCGCCCGGCACCTGTTCACCCGGGGCACGGGCACGGTCCTGCTCTACCAGATCGAGAACGAGTACGACTCCTTCGCCCGCGACCCGATCGGGCGGGAGTACATGTCCCACCTGTACAAGAAGGTGCGGGCCGACGGGATCGACGTACCGCTGTTCCACAACGACAAGGACGGGAACGGTCGTTGGGTCCCCGGGTCGTTCGACACCGGGGGCGAGAAGGGGCGTTGGCTGTACGGCTTCGACCGGTATCCCGATCCGGCCGAAGTGCCTTTGGACTGGGGTCACTTCGGGGTCGGCGGGAGCACGGGCGGGGCCACGGCCAGTCCGCGGACGCCCGGGTTCCTCCCCGAGTTCGGCGGGGGCTGGTTCGACTCCTGGGGCGGTGCCACGTTCGGGGGGAAGGGGTACGCGGAGGCGCGGCGGACCCGGGACGCGGCCTACGAGCGGCGCTTCCACCTCACCAACCTCGCCAACGGCATCACGCTGAACAACGTGTACATGACCTTCGGCGGCACCTCGTGGGGCTGGCTGCCCGCGCCGGCCGTCTACACGTCGTACGACTACGGGGCGGCCTTCGACGAAGCGCGCAACGCCACCCCGAAGGTGGCGCCGATGCACCAGCTCGGGCATCTGCTGCAACGTGTGCCGGACTTCGCGAAGCTGGACCGGGCGGGGAAGGTGAGGGCGACGAACGACCGGCTGAAGGTCTACCACCTCACCAATCCCGACACCGGCTCCCATGTCTACGTCGTGCGCAACGACACCGACGAGGACATCTCCTCGACCATGCCGGACGCCGGGATCGACGTCCCGTTCACCGTGCCGGCCCGGGACGCGCTGCTGCTGACCGGGGAACTGGCGCTGGGGCGGCGGACGTTGAAGTTCACCACCGTGCAGCCCATGTTCTGCCTCACCGCGGGGCGGCTGGACATCGCCCTCTTCGCGGGGCGGTACGGCGAGATGGCGCAGATCGCGCTGGAGAGCGCACAGGACGTGGAGGCGACGCGGCTGGACACCGAGGCCGCGTGGATCTACGACCGCGGTCTGCTGCGGGTGACCGCGCCCCTCGGCGTCGGCGGGCTGACCCGGGTCAGGGTCGAGGCCGCCGGGTCCGAGCGGCCGCTGCTGCTGCTCTTCGCCGACGAGGCGACCGCTCTTCGGCTGTGGCCGTACGACACCCCGTCGGGCACGGTGCTGGTGTACGGTCCGGCGCTGGTGCGCGAGGTGACCGTGCGCGACGGCACGGTGCATCTGACCGGTGACACGATCGGCGAGACCGGCCTGGAGGTGTGGGGGCCGCGCGGTATCGGTGAGGTCACCTGGAACCGGCGTCCGTTGCGCACGCGGCACAGCGTCACCGGCAGCCTGGTGGCCGAGCGGCTGCTGCCCGGCGTGAGCCCGGTGCCGCTGCCCACGCTGGACTCCGGCTGGCGGCGGCGGACGGAGGACCCGGAGTCCCAGCCGGACTTCGACGACTCGGCGTGGACGGTCGCCGACAAGAAGACGTCGTTCAGTATCACGCCCGTGCCCGAGGGGCAGCCCGTCCTCTTCGCGGACGACTACGGCTTCCACTACGGCGACGTCTGGTACCGGGGGCGCTTCACGGACGCGGCGGGCGTCGAGTCGGTGTCCCTGTCCTACAGCACGGGCACGCAGGGTCTGCTGATGGCGTGGCTGGACGGGGTCGCGCTGGGCACGCACCGGATGCCGGTGCCGGACAAGGAGACGGTGGGGCAGGGCAGTTGGGCGCAGACGGCGACCTTCGACCTGCCCGAGAAGAGCCGCGAGGCGCTCCGCGCGGGGGACGGTGAGGGTGGCCGTGACTCGCACGTCCTGTCCGTCCTCGTCCGGCGGATGCAGCACGACCAGGACGGCGCGGCGGACGACGCGCACAAGGTGGCGCGCGGGCTGACGGCGGTCACCTTCAAGGGGGCCTCCCCCAACGGCGCCTCGCCGGAGCCGGAGGTCAGGTGGCGGCTGCAGGGTGCGGCGGAGCCCGACCCCGTGCGCGGACCGATGAACAACGGCGGGCTGTTCGGGGAGCGGGAGGGCTGGCACCTGCCGGGGTTCGCGGACGGCGAGTGGCGGACGGTGGACCTCCCGCACGCCGACCACGGCCAGGGCGTGACCTGGTACCGGAAGACCTTCCGGTTGGCCGTGGACGCCGGGACCGACGCCTCGATCGGACTCACCCTCGACGACGCCCCGGACCGCGCCTACCGCGTCCAGATCTTCCTCAACGGCTGGAACGTGGGCCAGTACATCAACGACGTGGGCCCCCAGCACACCTTCGTCCTGCCGAACGGGATCCTGCGCACACGTGGCACCAACACACTCGCCCTGGCGGTCCTGTCCGACGGGACCACACCGTCAGGTCTGCGGGACGTACGCCTGACGCTGCTGGGCGCGGCGGCCGGAGGAGTGCCGGTGACACCGGTGGACTCCCCCGGCCGCTGATCGTCGAGGAATCGAGGCTCGCCGAGTCCTACGCCAGCCTGATCACGTTCCAGGACAGCGGCTCCAGTACGGCGGTCAGCGTGCCGTCCGTCAGCGCCGTGCCGTCGACCGTGTGCGGGGCGACCCGCTCAGGCTCGTCGAGGGTGTTGCGGGCGTCCGGGTCGGCGTCCGCGAGGGCGCTGTGCTCGACGACCGAGGTCAGGTCGAGGCCGTTCAGGGCGACTTCGAGCGGCAGCGCGTCGGACCGGCTGCGGTTGACCGCGAAGACGGTGACCGTGCCGTCCTCGGCGCGTACGGCGGTGGCGTGCAGCAGGTCCGCCTCGCCGTACTTCTTCGTCTCGTACGTCGGTGAGTCGACGCGGACGTCGAGGACCTGGCCGCGGCCGTACTTCGAGGCCTGCGCGAACGGGAAGAACGTCGTCTGGCGCCAGGCCGGGCCGCCGGGCTCGGTCATGATCGGGGCGATGACGTTGACGAGCTGGGCGAGGCAGGCGACGGTGACGCGGTCGGCGTGCCTGAGGAGGGCGATGAGCAGCGAGCCGAAGACGACCGCGTCCGTGACGCTGTAGTTGTCCTCCAGCAGGCGCGGGGCCTCGGGCCAGTCGTCCTGCTGGAACGTCTTCGCGTGCTCCTCCCACTTGGGCAGGTACCAGACGTTCCACTCGTCGAAGGAGAGGTTGATCCGCTTCTTCGACTTGAGCCTCGCGCCGACGTGGTCGGCGGTCGCGACGACGTTGTCGATGAAGGACTCCATGTCGACGGCGGAGGCGAGGAAGGAGTCGACGTCGCCGTCCTCCGGCCAGTAGTACGCATGCAGGGAGATGTAGTCGACGAGGTCGTACGCCTCCTCGAGGACCGTCGCCTCCCACGCGGCGAAGGTCGGCATGCTCTGGCTGGAGGAGCCGCAGGCGACCAGTTCCACGCTCGGGTCGATCTGGCGCATCGCGCGGGCCGTCTCCGCGGCTGTACGGCCGTACTCCTCGGCCGTCTTGTGGCCCGTCTGCCAGGGGCCGTCCATCTCGTTGCCCAGGCACCACAGCTTGATGCCGAAGGGGTCCTTGTCGCCGTGCGCGATGCGCTTCTCGGCGAGGGCGGTGCCGGAGGTGTGGTTGGCGTACTCCTGGAGCTCCAGGGCCTCGGCGACTCCGCGCGTGCCGAGGTTGACGGCCATCATGGGTTCGGCCTGCGGGCCGACCTTGCGGAGGAAGGCGATGTACTCGGAGAGGCCGAAGCGGTTCGTTTCGGTGGAGTGCCAGGCGAGGTCGAGGCGGCGGGGGCGGTCCTCGGCCGGGCCGACGGAGTCCTCCCACTTGTAGCCGGAGACGAAGTTGCCGCCGGGGTAGCGGATGGCCGTCGCGCCGAGTTCGCGGACCAGGTCGAGGACGTCCGTGCGGATTCCGTCCTCGTCGGCGGAGGGGTGGCCGGGTTCGAAGATGCCGGTGTAGACGCAGCGGCCGAGGTGTTCGACGAAGGAACCGAAGAGGCGGGGGTTTACTTCGCCGGTGGTGAAGGCGGGGTCGAGGGTGAAGCGGGCAGTGCGCATGGGGTCCTTTCGGGATGGTGCTGTTTCGTCGCCGGGTGCGGGTCCGTCTGTGGCTGGTCGCGCCCGCGCGGCGGTAGCCGCATATCGAGCACAGCCCCGCGCCCCTAAGAGCTCCGAACAAAAGTGGAGCCCGGCTCGCGACGCCTGGCACGCACGCTCGCCGCGTTGCCGAAAGCCCCTAGTAGCTCCGCTACGAGGAGCTTCCGGCGCCTTGCGATCGCACGCACCAGACGCCGCGAGCTGATCGGACTCCACTTTTGTTCGGAGCTCTAAAAGACCATTGGCCAGCCGTTCTCTGTCCAGCTCAGCCTATTCAGCCCCAGCTTCGGCGTGCCCTGGTCCTCGGCGTCGTAGTAGTGGTACGCCAGCCAGTCCTGGCCTCGGTCGGTGAACACCGACTCGCCGCCCGTGCCGACGTACCTGCCGTGGCCGGCGAGGAGCAGGTCGCCGCCGCCCTCCAGCAGGGGCTTGCCCGCGCTGTCGACGTACGGGCCCGTCACCTTCGTCGATCTGCCCACCCTGATCCTGTACGTCGAGTTCACGCCGGAGCAACAGGCGTCGTAGGACGCGAAAAGGTAGTGGTAGCGGCCGTGTTTCACGATGTACGGGCCCTCTACCGCGTACGGCGCGTCCGGGCGGGTCGCCAGGTGGTGGACCGTCGCACCCTCGACCGCCTTGCCCGTCCTCGAGTTCAGTTCGACCATGCGGATGCCGGTCCAGTACGAACCGAACGTCATCCACAGCCGCCCGTCCGCCTGGACGATCGCCGGGTCGATGGCGTTCCAGGTGTCGGTCGTCTCGGAGGTGAAGACCTTGCCGTGGTCGGTCCAGGTGCCGGGCAGGCCGGTCGGGGAGGTGGCGACGCCGATCGCGGAGTGGTTGGTGCCCCAGGAGGAGACCGCGTAGTAGAGCCAGTACGTGCCCGCCCGGTAGGAGATGTCGGGGGCCCACGGGTCGCCGGTGTCGTTGTACTCGTACCACCAACTCGGCGGCTGGGCGAAGGCGTTGCCCGCGTCGTCCCACTGGACGCGGTCCTTCGACACGCGGGCGCCGATCACTCCGCCGGTCGAATAGGCCACGTAGCCGCCGGACTTGAGGCGGATGACGGTCGGGTCGTGGATGATCTGCTGGCCGGTGATCGGCTGCGGGTCGGGGTAGGTGACGTCCGCCGAGGCCGTGGTGGGCAGCAGGGCGAGGAGGGTCGCGGCGACGATCGCCGCGAGTCTGTGGCGCTTCAACTGCACAGCTCCTTCGGGTGGTTACTGGCCCGCGAGGCCGGTGTGCGCGACACCCGCCACGATCTGGCGCTGGAAGAAGACGAAGACGATGATCAGCGGCAGGCCCGCCATGAGGCCGCCCGCCATGAGCTGGGCCCACTGGATGCCGTAGGAGTTCATGACGGTCGCGATGCCGTTCGGCATGGTCATCAGGTCGGGGTTGTTGGTCACCATGTACGGCCACAGGAAGTTGTTCCAGGAGGCGATGAAGGTGAAGATGCCGACCGCCGCGAGGGAGGGGCGGGAGAGGGGCAGCACGATGGTGAAGAAGACCCGCCAGCGGCCCGCGCCGTCGATGAAGGCCGCCTCCTCCAGCTCGCGCGGGATGCCCTGGAAGAACTTGTAGAGGATGTAGACCATCGCGGCGGGCGCACACTGCGGCAGGATCATGCCCCAGTAGGTGTCGACCATCCCCATCTGCTGGACGGTCGTGAAGAGGGGAACGCCGAGGACCGCGGGCGAGACCATGAGGCCGGTCATGACGAGGCCCATCAACGCGCCCTTGCCGCGGAACTCCGTGCGGGCGAAGCCGTATCCGGCGAGCGCGCTGACCAGCAGCACGACGGCCGTCACGCACACCGACACCACCAGCGAGTTCACGAACCAGTTGGTGATGTTGCCGGTCTCGAAGATGGCCTTCCATGCCTGGCCCGTCCACACCTTCGGCAGCCAGTGCGGCGGCACCTCGACGGCCTCGGTCTCGGACTTGAGGGAGGTGAACAGGGCCCAGACGAGCGGTGCGAGGAACACCGCGGAGACGGCGGCGCCCAGGAGGGTGAGCACGATCTGGCTGGGCGTCCAGACCTTGCGGGGCTTGACGCGTATCGGTGCGGCGGTGGTCATCGGCCGCCCTCCTCACGGTTGCGCAGCAGCCACATCCGGGCGAGGGCGACGGCCGCGATGATCACGAAGAAGATGATGGACATCGCGGAGGCGTAGCCCACGCGGTAGCTGGTGAAGCCCTGTTCGAGGGTGTACTGCACGAAGGTGCGGGTCGATTCCTCCGGGCCGGGGGTGAAGTCCATCATCACGACGGCCTGGTCGAAGACCTGGAGCGAGGCGAGGATCTGCAGGGCGATGACGAGGCCGGTGATGTTGCGCAGCATCGGCAGCGTGATGTGGACCATGCGGTGCCAGGCGTTCGCGCCGTCCAGCTTGGCGGCCTCGTAGAGGTGCGCGGGGATGCCCTGGAGGGCGGCGAGGTAGAGCAGGAAGCTGAAGCCGACCGTCCACCACAGGGTGGTGATGACGACGGCGAGCATGGCGTACGACTTGTCGGTCAGCCACGGCGTGTCGATGCCGAAGACGTGGTTGACCATGCCCGTACCGGGGTTGAACAGCCACTGCCAGAGGTTGCCCGCGACGGTGGAGGGCAGCAGGAACGGGGCGAAGAAGCACAGCCGCCACAGCCAGGTGCCGCGCTCGATGTGGTGGGCGAGCATCGCGAGGAGGAAGGCGAGGACCGTGAGGCACGGCACGACCAGGAGCGTGAAGTAGGCGCTGTGGCCGAGCGCGTCCCACATCAGGGGGTCCTGGAGGGCCTCGCGGTAGTTGTCCAGGCCGACGAAGTTCGCGCCGTCGCCGGAGATGTTGGCGTCCGTGAAACTGAGGTAGACGCCGCGCAGCAGCGGCCAGATCACGAAGAGCAGGAACAGGGCGAGGAACGGGGCGACGAACCAGCCGCCGTGCTGGAAGCCCTGCTTGCGGCGGACGGTCGCGCCGGCCGCGGCGGTCCTCGCGCGGGCCGGCGCGAGGACGGTCTGTGCGCTGGTCGTCATGCGACCGCACCTCCCTGCGCGGCGGTCTTGCCGTCCATGGGGTTCTTCATGGCGAGCAGCGCGGTGAGCGTGCTCTTCATGCGGCGGGCGGCGGCGTCCGGCTTGGCGGAGCCCATCGTCGAGGAGACGACGATCGGGCCGACGCGCTGGGCGAGGATGCCGGTGGAGCCCGCGAACCACACCTTCGGCTCGGTGGCCTGGTGGTCCATCGCCGACACGTACTCGTTCTGCGGGCTCAGCTTCTTATAGGCCGCCGTGGACAGGGTCGGCGTGTAGGCGGGGATGTGGCCGCCGGCCGCCCACTGCTGGGCGTGCTTGACGACGTAGGCCGCGAGTTGATGGGCGCCCTCGTTGGTGGCGCCGCCGCGGTCGGACTGGTGCGGCAGTACGAAGGAGTGCGACTCGGCGTGCGTGGCCTGCTTGCCGAAGACGGGCGGCAGTGGGGTCGCGCCGTAGTCGAGCTTGGCGCCGGAGAAGACCGGCACCGACCAGTTGCCCTCCCAGGTGAAGGGGGCGCCGTTGATGAACTGTTCGCCGTCGGCGGCACCCGCGATGGAGTATCCCTCGGTGACGTGACGGCGCAGGAACTCCAGGACCTCGGTGGCCTTGTCGGTGTCGAAGGTGACGTCGGTGTCGGCGTCGTTGAAGTAGGTGCCGCCGAGCTGGGTGTAGAAGGCGACGAAGAACCACCACATGAAATTCTGGTCGTTGGCGTGCACCCCAAGGGTCTGCAGCCCCTTCTTGGTGGCCTTCTTGGCCTCCTTGAGCACGTCGAACCACTCGTCGGTCGACGTGACCGGGACCATCCGGCCGTCGTCGCCGAGCAGGCCCGCCTTCTTCAGCACGTCCTTGCGGTAGAAGCAGAGTTGGACGTGGATGTCGAGCGGGAGGGCGTAGAGCTTGCCGTCGATGACGGCGCGCTTCCACAGCGCGGGGTTGAAGTCCGCTTCCCGCACGCCGTACTTGGTGAGCAGGTCGACGTCCCAGGGGTCCAGGAGGCGGCCGGGCGAGAAGCCGGTGACCCGGCCCAGGTGCATGACGCCGAGGTCCGGTGCGCGGTTGCCCGCCGCCGCCATGGCCAGCTTGGTGTAGAAGGGGCTGCCCCACTGGAGGGTGGAGTCCTTCACGTCGATGCCGGGGTTTTCCTTACGGAAGGCGTCCAGCATGGCGATCATGTTGTAGCCGTCGCCGCCGCTGAAGAGGTTCCAGTACCGCACGCGGGTCTGTGCGCCGGAGGCGAGCGCGTCGGCGCCGGTCCCGAGTGCGGCGAAGCCGAAGCTGCCCGCGACCGTGAGGCCGCCTGCCGCGGCCAGGAGTTGCCTGCGATTCAGGCCAGGTTGTCCCATTCCCCGCCCTCACTGTTCGATATTCCGGATGGTGCTCGTAACTTCGAACGGTGACCGTAGGTTCGAAGCGCTTCCGCGTCAATGGCTGGGACAGCAATCAGCCGCATCGAAAACCTCCCGAAAGTCGGCCGAAAAGAGGCGGGCAGGACTTTCGGAAAGTGACCGTTACCGATTGAACAATGGTCGCGGGATCGCATGACGCGGACAGTTCCGGACGCGTAATCTCGGACGAGCCGCCGAACGGCGGTGAGAAGGGGGAACGATGGACATCGCGGGCGCGCGGAGGACTGCGTCCCGGATCGCCGCGGCGCTGCGGTTCTCGCGGCGCGGCGCCACGATGCGGGGCCTGGCGGCCGATCTCGCCACCGCCCTGCGTACGAGACCCCGTCCCCCGGCCGACGTCCGCGAGTTGTGCGCGGCGCTGTGCCAGGAGATGAGCGGCCGCCGCGGCGGCCGGCCCCTCGAGCTGCGCTTCGAGCGGTTCCCCGACGAGATCGAAGTGACCGGCCTGTGGGTGGAGTTCCAGGACTTCGACCTGGTCATCGTCGAGGAGCGAGCCGAGGCCGTGCAGCAACTGGTCATCCTCGGCCACGAGTTGTGGCACGTCCACGCGGCCCACACTCACCACCACGTGGCCGG
This sequence comes from Streptomyces sp. NPDC006602, assembly GCF_042870385.1. NCBI lineage: Bacteria > Bacillati > Actinomycetota > Actinomycetes > Kitasatosporales > Streptomycetaceae > Streptomyces > Streptomyces sp. NPDC006602. The sequence goes on from NZ_JBIAHG010000001.1 coordinate 859,411, forward strand.
TACGGCGGCGGCGCACGCCCTGGCCGACCGGCCCGGCCTGAAGGACACGGCGCTGGCCGTCGCCGCCCGTGACGGCTCCCGTGAGCGGGACGAGGCCGAGGCCGACGACTTCGGCCACCGCCTGGCCGCCGTCTTCCGGCCCCTGCTCTCCCGCACCGGGGAGCCGGGCGCGTCCCTCGACCCGGTGCAGCGGTCCATGGGCTACCGCGGACGCGGAGGTACGGCGCGGTGATCACCGCCTTCGTCGCACCAGTGGGCGGTGCCCCGCACCTGGTGGCGGGCCCGGCAGCCCTCGCGCTGGACTCGTCCCGCCTCCTCAGCGAGCTGCACATCTCCTTCTGGCTCCCGACCGCGGTCCTGACCGCCGCCCTGGCGATCAAGCTGCCCAGCATCGTCAAGATGTGGCGGGACCCGCTGCTGCGCGCCGTCGGCGGCCTGCTGCTCTTCGCCTGCGCGGTGTTCGTCTTCGCGGCCCCGGGCACCATCGCCTGGACCAACCGGGTCACCGGTGTCCCGAACATCTCGTCGCCCTGGGTGTACTCGCTGCTCACCACGCTCTGCGCGTCCTGGCTGCTGCTGATCATCGCCTGGCGCAACGGCCTCACCGACCGCGCGCACCGCACCCGCCGCGCCACCCGCTGGGTCATCTCCGTCTACGCGGGGGTGATCGTCGCCCTGTGGGTGCTGTTCGCGTTGGCGGACGCCCCCGTGGAGCGGCTGCGGGACCTGGACACGTACTACGCCAACACGCCGTTCATGCGCGAGGAGATCCTCCTCTACCTGACCGCGCACACGGTGGCCTCCACGGTCACGGCCCGCCTCGTGTGGAACTGGATCCGCACCGACGGCCTCGACGCCTGGCTGCGCTGGGGGCTCAGGCTCCTGGGCATCGGCTTCACGACGAACCTGTTCTTCGCCGTGTTCAAGCTCACCGCCATCGTCGCCCGCTGGACCGGCCACGACCTGGACTGGCTGTCCACCAACCTGGCGCCGTCGGCCGCCTGTGTCGCCGCCACCCTGGTCGCGGTCGGCTTCATCGTCCCGCACGCCGGCCAGTACCTGCAGGAACGCTGGCGTGTCCGGGTCCGCCACCGGCGGCTGCGGCCCCTCTACCTGCTGATGCGGGGCGCGACCGGCGGCCGCGAGCCGTTCACGCTGCGCGCCACCGCGGAACTGCGCCTGATCCGCCGCGAGACGTTCATCCGCGACGGCCTGCTCCATCTGTCCCGGCATCTCGACGAGGACCTGCGCACACAGTCCTACGACGCCGCCGTCGCCCTCGGCTTCGAGCGCGGCCGTGCGCAGGCCCTGGCCGCCGCCGTGACGATCCTGGACGCCGCCGGGCGACAGCATCGGCCCCCGGACGCCGGCTCCGAGGAGCGGTCGGCCGAACCGGACACCACGTATCTGCTGCGGGAGATCCTGGCCGTCTCCGAAGCACTTCGCCGCCCCGACGACATCAAGGCGGTGCGCGCACGCGCCGCCGCCCCTGCAGAGAGCGTGTCCGCGCATGACTGAACCGTCCTCCCCCCTCAGAACCGCCGTCGTCCTGGGGGGCTCCCACACGGGCATGCTCGCGGCGCGCGCCCTGGCGGAGTTCGCCGACCGGGTCGTCGTCGTCGAACGCGACGTACTGCCCGAAGGACCCGAGCCCCGCAAGGGCCTGCCGCAGGCGCGGCACGCCCACATGCTGTGGTCGGGCGGCGTGCGGGCCGTGGAGGAGCTGCTGCCCGGCGTCACCGAAGTGCTCCGGGAAGCCGGGGCGCGCCGGGCGCCGGTCACGACGGACATGGTCGTCATGGGCCCGCGCGGCTGGTTCCGGCGCTGGCCCGAGTCCCACCATGTGATCCTGTCCGGCCGGGATCTGCTGGACGCGACGATCCGCGCGCGGGTCCTCGCGGATGAGCGGATCCAACTGGTCGACGGGGCCGAGGTGGTGGGGCTCGAAGGTACGGCGGCCGCGGTCACCGGCGTACGGGTGCGGGTGGGCGACGAGGGCGAGCGGGTCATCGAGGCGGGCCTGGTCGTCGACGCCACGGGACGCGGTTCCGGCGCCTGGCGCTGGCTCACGGCCCTCGGGCTGCCCGAGGCGGAGCGGCGCGAGGTCGACTCCGGGCTGGTGTACGCCAGCCGTCTCTACCTCGCCCCCGAGCAGGCCCGGGACGGCTACCCGGTGGTCAACGTGCAGCCCGACCCCCGCGACGAGGGCCCCGCCCGGGCGGGCTTCATGCTGCCCATCGAGAACGGCCGGTGGATCGTCACCCTGAGCGGCACCCGTGGCGGCGAACCCTCCGCGGCGAACGACGACTTCGTGCGGTTCGCCCGCGAGGAGCTGCGGCACCCGATCATCGGCGAACTGCTGGAGCGGGCCGAGCCGTTGACCGACGTGTCGGTCACCCGGACGACCCTCAACCGCCGTCACTTCTACGAGCGGATGCGGGCCTGGCCCGAGAACTTCACCGTCCTCGGCGACGCCCTCGCCGCGTTCAACCCGCTCTACGGCCACGGCCTCGCGGTCGGCGCCCAGAGCGCGCTTCTCCTGCGTGACGTACTACGGCGTCAGGGCTGGGGTTCGCCGGGGCTGTCCCGTCGGGTCCAGAAGGCGGTGGCCCGGCCGACCGGCGCGGCCTGGGACCTCGCCATAGGCCAGGACGTCTTCTACCCCGGCGCCACGGAAACCGGCCCCACGCTCAGAGACCGCGTCCTCGCCGCATACGTCGGCCGGCTCATGTACACGGCCACCGGCAACGGCCGCATCGCCCGCCGCGTGACCGACGTGACCTCGCTGGAGCGGGGGGCGGCAGTACTGCTGACTCCGTCGGTGCTCATGGCGGCGACGGTGGGCCCCCTCAAACCGCCGCTGACCGCCCCACCACTGACAGTGCTGGAGCGAAAGGCGGCCGGGCTGGATTGACCCGCCCGCCCGCGCCGGGCGGCGCGCGGCCGCCAGTGGCGCGGGCAGTCGTGCCGCTGGGGCGATGGGGTCCCCCCGCTCGGGAGAAGCCGAGTGGGGGGCGGGCCCGGGCGGCACCCCGTAGCGCCGGGCTGCGCGGCCCACCCCCTGGCGCCGACACGCCTCAGCCTTCGAACGCCGGTTGCTGCAGCCCCTTCCCCGCGCCCCGCACCACCAGCAGTGACCCCGCCACCGGATGCGGCGCGGACAACCCGACACGGGCTGTCGTGATGTACAGGTCGGTCAGGTCCGCGCCGCCGAAGGCGCACGCCGTCACGCGAGGGGTGGGCAGTTCGATCACGCGGTCCAGTTCGCCGCCCGGCGTGTACCGGCGTACCGCCCCGCCGTCCCACAGCGCGACCCACACGCAACCGTCGGCATCGACCGTGAGCCCGTCGGGGAACCCGGCGCCCTCCTCGATCTCCACCAGCGGACGCCTGTTCACGGGCCGTCCGTCCACGAGGTCGAAGACGTCGACGCGACGGGTCGGCGAGTCGATGTAGTACAACAGCCGGCCGTCGGGGCTCCAGCCCGTGCCGTTGCTCACCGCCACGTCGTCCAGGAGGACCTCGGCCGCGCCGTCACCGGTGATCCGGAACAGCGTGCCCCCGCCGGGTGCCTCGTCGTAGCGCATGGTGCCGGCCCACAGGGAGCCGTCGGGGGCGACGGCGGCGTCGTTCGCGCGCCGCCCGGGCACGGGCTCGTGGTGCAGCCAGCGGAAGGTGTCGTCCTCGTCCAGCAGCCCCACCCCGTCGCGCAGGTTGAGGACGAGCCCGCCGCCCGCGCGCGGCTTGACCGCGCCCACGTGCTGCTCGGTGGTGCGGGACGTACGACGGCCGGACACCGGGTCGTACGTGTTGATCCGCGAGCCCAGGATGTCGATCCACAGGAGCCGCCCGGCCGCCGCGTCCCACGTCGGGCCCTCGCCGAGGGTCGCCTCCGCCGGGACCGCCACCTCGTACACGGCCGTCATGCCACGCTCCGGTATCCGAGCCGCTCGGACAGTTCGGCGGCGCCCTTCGCGGCGAGCTGCTCCAGCTCGATACGGCGCTCGTCGCTCCAGCGGATCATCGGCACCGAGATGGACAGCGCGGCGACGACCCGGCCGGTGCGGTCGCGGACCGGCGCGGCCACACAGGAGACGTCCGGGTTGGACTCGCGGCGCTCCACGGCGATCCCGCGCTGCCGGATCTCGGCCAGGGCCTCGCGCAGCGCGTCCGGATCGGTGATGCTGTTGGGCGTCATCGCGATGAGGTCCGCGTCCTCCGGGATGCGCGCGGTGAGTTCGTGATCGGGGAGGGAGGCCAGCAGCATCTTCCCGACGGAGGTGCAGTGGGCGGGCAGGCGCCGGCCCGCCGCCGAGACCATGCGCACGGCGTGCGTGGAGTCCACCTTCGCGATGTAGATGACGTCGGTGCCCTCCAGGATGGCCACGTGCACGGTCTCGTCGCAGGTCTCGGCGACCGAGCGGGCCACGTGCTGGCCCTCGGCGGCGAGGTCGAGCTGCTCGGCGTACCGGCTGCCCAGCTGGTACGGCCGTACGCCGAGGCGGTAGCGTCCGGGCTGACCGGGCACCTGCACGATGTACTGCCGGGCGGCGAGCGTGGTGACCAGCTCGTGCACGGTGGTGCGCGGCAGCTGCAGCCTGCGCACTATGTCGGGGGCGGAGAGCGTCCCGTCCCCGTCGAGGAAGAGCTCAAGAATGTCGAGAGCCCGGGTCACCGCAGGTACAAGACGTCCCACGACCGGCCCCCTCCCTTACTTCTAAGGCGTCTGCGTTCGAAATTTCAACAGACGATCGGCATGACGAACACAGGCTAGTCATATGCGTTTGCCCGGGCAATGGGCATGCGCGATCGGACGCCCCCGATCGCTTCGGAAACCGGGCGGCGTATCCGGACGCCGAAGGAGGGCCGTACGGCTCAGTCCCGGCTCAGTCCCGCCCCCGCATCTCCCCGAGCGTCCCCCTCAGCCGCTGCGCCCGCAGGACCAGCTCCAGCTCGAAGCGGCGGTCCGGGTCGTCGATCTCCTCGCCCCACAGCTCCCGGATCTGGCGGAGCCGGTACCTCACCGTCTGCGGGTGGACGCCCAGGCGGGCCGCGACCTCCGGTGCCCCGCCCCTGGTCTCCAGCCACGCCAGTAACGTTTCCGCGAGTCGTCGGCGGTGCGTCGGACCGCAGTGGGTCAGCGGGGTGAGGCAGCGCCGGGCGAGGTCGTCGATGAGCTCCTCGGGCTGGAGGAGGACGAGGGCCTCGGTGTGCTCGGTGCAGTACAGGACGCCGCCCGCCGGGAGCAGACCGCGTTCCATGAGGTGTACGGCCGCCTCGGCCCAGCGCAGCGACTTCGCCGCGTCGGCGAGGGGGACCGGGGGGCCTATCGCACCGGCCCATCCGGTCAGGGCCCGGTGCAGCAGTTCCGGGCGGCCCGCCGCGTCGGGTTCCGGGACGACCATGCGGGGCCGCTCGTACTCCATGTCGAGCAGCACTCCCTGCCCCACCGCGGGCGCCACCGCCTCCCGTGCCGGGCGCAGCAGTACGCCCACCGCGACCTTCGCGGGCAGCGGCCAGCCGATGCGGGCGGCGCGTTCGGTGAGGGCGTCGGCGGGGTCGCCGCGGTGGTTTTCGACCAGCAGCAGTTCCATCAGGCGGCGCTGGAGCCTGAGCCGCTCCCCGGCCTGCCGTGCCGCCGCCTCCGCGTACCCCCGTACGGACTGGTCGACCAGGCCGTCCAGGTACTCGTAGCCCGCGTCGACCAGCTCGTACATCGCCGGCGGCGGGATCTCCACGCGCTGGCCGATGTCGGCGAAGCGGCGCCAGGCCAGCCGTACGCCCATGCGGTAGATCGCCTGGAGCGAGTCCAGGCTGCGGCCGCCCAGGCCCTCGCCGCGGCCGAACTCCTGGAAGACGCCGGGCGGTACGGTCGGGCGGCCCGCCGAGTGGTCGGACTGCTCCAGGTGCTGGACGAAGACCTCGATGGCGCGGCGGATGCCGATCATGGCCATCGGTTCGCCGGACTCGTCGAGGACCTCCGGCAGATGCGGGTACTCGCGGCGGATCTCGCGCAGGATCTCCTCGGCGAGCGCGGGCGCCTCCGCCATGGCGATGGCCGCGAATTGGCGGACCTGAAGGCGGGGCACGTCCTGCCAGGCCGAGCGGGTGGAGACGGTTGCCGGGCGAGGCGTCACGGATCAACTCCCCTGGCCCGCTTGCTCGTAGGTGATCAAGGGCGTGTTGGGCTGGTCGGGCGTCGCTTCGAGCAGCGCGACGACACCGAGCGCCGCGCCGACGGCGAGGACGGCGCCGAGCGCCACGGCGAGTGCGGCGGCAAGCAGTCTGGACATCGCAGGGTCAGCCTCTCTGTCCGGCTCGATCCGGAGGTCCCACCCCGGCGTCCCACCCTGCCTGTCGGCCCCAGTGTCGACACGACATTGACACTTCGTCAAGGGGCGCCTACGGTTCCCGGCCCAAGGACCCTGTCGTCACGCTCCCGTCTGCCCCGCGGCGTCCGGCACGCGCATCCGCGGCGTTGTCGTCGGTCGCCGGTGCTCCGCGTCGCCCGCCGCGGCAGCGGCTGATGTCACAGCCTCCTCCGCCTTGCGGCTGCACGCACCAGACCCCGCGGGGCCCGCCCTCCGGGCGGACGACGGGAGCGTGACGACAGGGCCCGGAGCGGCCCGAACTCCGTCATCCCACGCCCCAGGAGTGCCCGGATGCGCCGTACAGCCTCACCTCTTTCTCTGATTCTGCTGGGACTTGGCACGTTTCTGCTGGTGCTGGCGCCCCTGCTCGCCTGGTACGTCGAGCCACGAGCGGCCGTGAACCCCATCGACATCGACACCACCGCCGTCTACCACGGCACGGGCAGCGTCTTCGACACCGAGCGCGTCGAGACCGTGCCCGACCAGCGGATCACCGTCACCCAGCGGGTGCGCGGCAACGTCGCGGACAGCGAGCGCAGCGGCAACGCCGTGTGGGACGTGACGACCACGGTCGACACGGACAAGTCGCTGCCGGCCGCCGATCCGCACGACGCGCTGGAGTTCATCCCGCACCGCTGGGTGATGGACCGCAAGACCACGAAGCCGGTGCACTGCTGCCGGGAGACCCCGTACATCGAGGGCGAGGCCTATCTGAAATTCCCGTTCGACGTGCAGAAACGCTCGTACCGCTGGTGGGACAACTCGCTGGGGTCGACGGTCACGTTGAGCTACCAGGGTACGAAGAAGGTCCAGGGGTACACGGGTTACCGGTTCACCGGCACGGTCCCCCCGTCGAAGGTCGGCACCCGGCTGGTGCCGGGCAGCATCGTCGACCAGCCGAACCGGCCGCAGGTGCTTGCCGAGGAGTGGTACTCCAACCACGGCGTCGAGCTGGTCGTCGACCAGGCCACCGGCCGGGTGATCTTCGCGCAGACGGGCCCCAGGCGCACGCTGCGGGCGCCCGGTACGAAGAAGGACGCGGTGGTGCTGCTGGACAGCCGGAACATCGCCTTCACGACCGCGACGCAGAAGGAGGCGGTGCGGCAGGCCGATCGCGACAGTGGTCAACTGCGCGCGGTGGGCGAGACGTTGCCGATCGGTGCTGCTGTGGCCGGATTCGTTCTGGCGGCCGTGGGGGGCGTTTTGGTGGTACGGGGACGCAATCGTCCCGAATCCGAGGAAACGCCCGATACGCCCAGGGTCCCCGTCACGATATGACATGACGTCAGCTTCAACAAAGCCGGAAATTGTCACTTGCGTGAGTAGCCGTGGCGGACGGCTCGGCGAAAACTGTCCACCCCACCCCGAACACAGTCCGTCCACACCCACCTCGCAAGAAGCTCCCAGATCCCCCACAGGAACCGAAAACCCTCTTCCCCCACGCTGAGTTCCGCACCCTGAGACGAGTTGGAGCACCCATGCCCCAGCACGTGCCATCCCCTCCCCCACTCTCGGCTTCGCTCGAGCGGGGGGACCCCCATCACGCCCCGGCCCCCCGGGGGTCGCAGCTCCCTTCGGCGCTCCCCCCACCGCCGCGCCGAATCGTTTTCCTCGCCCATCGAGATCTGGACAACCCGGCTGCCGGCGGCTCCGAGCTGCTGGTCGACCGACTCGCCGACGGCCTGACCCGGCTCGGCCACCAGGTGACCCTGCTGTGCGGAGGGCCCGCCTCGTACCGTGACTACCGGGTCGTGTCGGCCGGCGGCGAGTTCGGCCACTACCTGCGCGCCCGCACCGCCTTCGCTCGTCAGGTCGGCGACTGCGACCTGCTGGTCGAGGTCTGCAACGGCATGCCCTATCTGGCACCCCTCTGGCACCGCGGCCCCACCCTGTGCCTGGTCAACCATGTGCACACCGATCTGTGGAAGATGCGGTTCGGCGGCCCGCTGGCCCCGGCCGCGCGGATCGGCCGAAGACTCGAGCACTGGGCGCTGGCCGGTGCGCAGCAACGGAACCTGCTGGTCGCCGTCTCCCCGTCGACGGCCCACGCCCTGCGCGCGATCGGCGTGGAACGCGACCGCATCCGGGTCGTGCACAACGGCGTGGAGGAGCCCGGCCCGCGGGCCGACCGCTCCCCCGACCCGCTGTTCGTCGCGGTGGGCCGGCTCGTCGAGTACAAGCGGATCGATCTGCTGCTGAGGCTGTGGGAGCGGGTGCGGCCGGTCACCGGCGGCCGGCTGCTGATCGTCGGCGACGGGCCCGAGCGCGCGCGTCTGGAGCAACTCGCCGGTGCCGGCGTGGAGTTCACCGGTCACGTCTCCGAAGCCGAGAAGCACCGCCTGCTGTGCGAGGCATGGCTGCTGCTGCACCCCTCCGCGGTGGAGGGGTGGGGTCTGGTGGTCACGGAGGCCGCCGCCCGGCAGACCCCGTCGATCGCGTTCGACGTGCCGGGTCTGCGCGACTCGGTCGTGGACGGTGAGACGGGTGTCCTCGCGCCCGGCGAGTCCTCCTTTGCCGCGGCCTGGTGCACGTTGGCTCTGTCCCATCACCGCCGTGAGCTCATGGGCAAGGCGGCCCGTGACCGCGCGGCGCGCTATCGCTGGGATCGGACGGTGAGGCAGTTCCGGGCGGTGGCTGCGGAGGCGGTGCGGGGTTGGGTGCGGTGACGCCTGCGCGCCGTGGCGGGAGGGTTGTCTCGCGAGTGCCGGTCGTTCGTGGCTGGTCGCGCAGTTCCCCGCGCCCCTTTGGGGGCGCTGTGGCGCACCGGGGTATGAAAGATCCCTCTTTTCGGCGTTCCCTCGCCCTCTTCCGGGCCTTTCTGCACGAGCAGGAGGACCCGGAGTCCTGCTACTCGCTCCTCGCCCGGGACGCCGTGGACCAGGTGGAGGAGTACGACGGTCCGGTGGCCGGCCGTACGGTCGTGGACGTCGGTGGTGGCAGCGGCCACTTCACCGAGGAGTTCCGCAGACGCGGCGCCCAGGCCCACCTCTTCGAACCGGACGTACGGGAGCTGGGCGAGAAGCCGCCCGAGGGCACCGTGATCGCCGACGGCTATCTGCTGCCCCTCTCCGACGGGGTCGCGGACGTCACCTTCTCCTCCAACGTGCTGGAGCACGTGGCCGATCCGCAGACCTTCATCAGCGAGCTGGTGCGGGTGACCCGCCCGGGCGGGCTGATCTACGTGTCGTTCACCAACTGGCTGTCCCCGTGGGGCGGCCACGAGTGGGCGCCCTGGCACTACCTGGGTGCCGAGCGGGCCCGTGTCCGCTACCGGCGCCGTACCGGAAGGGCCGCCAAGCACACCCTCGGCGAGAACCTGTTCGCCGTGCACATCGGCCCGACCCTGCGGCAGGTGCGCGCCCGTGACGACGTCCGGGTCGTCTCGGCGCGCTCCCGCTACTGGCCGTTCCTCGCGGAGACCGTGGTCAGAGTTCCCGGGATCCGCGAGGTGGCCACCTGGAACCTCCTCCTCATCCTCCGGCGGTGTCCACCATGACGACGTCCACGGTCCAGGCCCCTCCTCCGGCAGCGGTCCCCGCCACCGCGATCATGTCGGGCCCGCCCCAGGGCCCGAGGTCCCGGCGCTGGCTCCTGGGGTTCTGGGCCGTGGTGTTCGTGCTGTTCCTGGTGGTGCATCCGGGCCGCCAGACCTTCGACACCAAGCTCGGCGTCACCACCGACCCGGGCCGCTTCCTGGCCGACCTGGGCCAGTTGTGGCACGACCAGGGCTCGTTCGGCGGGATCCAGGACCAGTACGTCGGCTATGTGTGGCCGATGCTGCCGTTCTACTGGCTCGGCCACGCCGTGCAACTGCCGGTGTGGCTGATCGAGCGGCTGTGGCTGTCGCTGATCGTGTCGGTGGCCTTCTGGGGTGCGCTGCGGCTGGCCGAACGGCTGCGCATCGGCAGCGGCGCCTCCCGGCTCCTGGCCGCGGTGGCGTACGCGCTGTGGCCGGTGTTCACGATCGTCGTCGGCTCCACGTCGGCCGCCGCGCTGCCCGGCGCGTTCCTGCCCTGGGTCCTGCTCCCGCTCGCCGACGAGCGCTACACCGCACGGATCGCCGCCCTGCGCTCGGCGCTGATGGTCCCGTTCATGGGCGGCGTCAACGCGGCCTCGACCCTGGCCGCCCTGCTCCCGGCCGGCCTCTACCTGCTCTCCCGCCCGCCCGGCCCGAGGCAGCGCAAGCTGATCGCCTGGTGGGTGCCCGGCGTGATCCTGGCGACGGCCTGGTGGTGGATCCCGCTCCTGCTGCTCGGCACCTACGGCGAGAACTTCCTTCCCTACGTGGAGAGTTCGCAGACCACGACCGAGACGATGTCGGCTACGGAGGCGCTGCGCGGCACCGGTAACTGGGTCGCCTATCTGCACCTGGTGGAGTCCTGGCTGCCGGCCGGCTGGACGGTGGCGTCCTCGGTGGTGGTGATCCTCTGCTCGGCGTTCGCGGCCGGGCTCGGGCTCGCGGGGCTGGCCCGGCGCGACATGCCGGAACGGCGCTGGCTGGTGCTGACCGCGCTGACGGCCGCACTCGTCCTGCTCGCCGGGTACGGCGGCCCGTTCGGCGCGCCCTTCCACGGGGCCGTGCAGGACTGGCTGGACGGCGGCCTCGCGCCCTTCCGCAACATCTACAAGTTCCAGGTGGGTCTGGCCCTCGCCCTCGTGCTGGGCATCGCCCACCTGGTGGGAGTCGCCGCCGAGCCGCGCGGCGCCCGCCAGGTGCGCGGGCGTCGTTTCGCCCCGCTGATCGCGGCGGTGCTGATCCTGCCGGGTCTGCTGTGGCCGTACCTCAACGGCTCGATCCTCAACCCGGGTTCCTTCCAGGAGCTCCCCAAGTACTGGCAGTCCACGGCCGACTGGCTGGAGAAGTACTCCCCCGACTCGCGTGCCCTGGTCGTCCCGGCGACCGCGCACGGCATCTACACCTGGGGCTCCCCCATCGACCAGCCCCTCGACGTGCTCGCCGACTCCCGCTGGGCGCAACGGGACTACGTCCCCTTCGGCACCCCCGGCAACCGGCGTGCCATGGACGCGGTGGAGGAGGCGCTGCTGACCGGCGGCGAAGTCCCGGGGCTGGCCGACTACCTGAGCCGGGCGGGCGTGTACTACGTCGTCGTCCGCAATGATCTCGACCCCGACCAGATCGGCAACGTGCCGACCTCGACGGTGAAGCGCACCCTGGAGCAGTCGGGGTACGAGCGGGTGACGGGCCTCGGTCCGCTCATGACCGGCGGCAAGATCCAGCCCGACACCCCGCTCCAGATCGAGGGGCTGTACCCGAGGCAGCGGGCGGTGGAGATCTACCGTCCCGCGAGCGAGGACGTGCCGCGGCCCGGGCAGGCCGGGCTGGCGCCGGTCGCCGACACGGCGGTGGTCTCCGGCGGGCCGGAGTCGCTGCTGCCGCTGGCGACCGAGCTGCGGGGCCGGGCGACCGTCCTGACCGGCGACAACCACCCCGGGCTCGGCACCCCGCCGCTCCAGGTGGTCGGCGACGGGCTGCGCCGTGCGGACACCCGCTTCGGCCTGGTCAACGCGAACACGTCGTACACGTACACCCGCGACGAACGCAACGCGTCCGGTGCCGCCCAGGACGCCGGCGACAAACCGCACCAGATCCTGCCGGTCACGGGCCAGGACCACCAGACGGTGGCCGAACTGCGCGGCGCCCGCACGGTCACGGCGTCCTCGTACGGCAACTGGCTCTTCCACCTCCCGCAGTTCGACCCGGTGAACGCCTTCGACGGCAACCCGGACACGGCGTGGGCGGAGGGCGTGCCGGGCTCGCCGAACGGGCAGTGGCTGCGGATCGGCTTCACGGACGACGAGTTCGACATGCCGTCGTCCTTCAAGGTCACGCCGTTGCCGCAGGAGACCGTGCGGTCGGCGGCGACAAGGGTGCGGGTGGAGACGGAGAAGGGGTCGGTGAGCAGCTTCCTCCGGCCGGACGGCTCCACCCAGAGCATCAAAGCGCCTGAGGGCGCGACCAGCTGGATGAAGCTGACGATCACCGACTCGGTGGCCCGGCGGACCGGGCTCGCGGGCGCGGGCTTCTCCGAGATCGACCTGCCGGACGTCCAGGTGACCCGCCTGCTCCGGCTTCCCACCGACGCCGAGAACGCCGAGAACACAGCCGCCTCCGCCGAGGTCGTCTCGCTGCACCGCACCGCCGACCCGGCCGGGTTCTCCCCGACGGGCACGGAGGCGGGCCTGCACCGCCGCTTCTCGACGGCGACGGCGGGGACGTACGACGTGAAGGCGAGCGCGGTCCCGGTCACCGGCGAGGAACTCGACCGGATGCTGTACGAGATCGCGCCCGACCAGACCGCCCGCATCACCGCGACCGCCGACTCCACGGCCACGCTCGGCGCGGGCCTGTCGGCGCGGAACCTCACCGACGGCGACCTGACGACGGCGTGGATCGCGGGCGACCGACCCACGATCCACCTGCGCTGGCCCGACAAGCAGGCGGTCGGCGAGATCGTCCTGCCCGGCGCGGGCGGCCTGTCCACCCGGCCCACCGAGGTGGACATCAGCTCCCCCGACGGCGCGGTGATCGCCGGCGTCGACGAGAACGGCTGGGTCCGCTTCCCGGCGATCACCACGGACCGTCTCGACATCACCATCACCAAGACGGCCCCGATGACCCTGCACAACCCGGTCGCCGACGAGGACCTGCAACTGCCGGTCGGCCTCACCGAGGCGTACATCCCGGCCCTCGACCAGTACCGCACACCTCAGCCGAAGGCGACCCGCACCTTCTCCCTCCCCTGCGGGAAGGGGCCGGTGCTCGCGGTGGACGGGGAGCTGTACCAGACGAGCGTGAAGGGGACGGTGCGGGACCTCACAGAGCGCCGGCCGGTAGAGGTGACCCCCTGCCAGTCGGGCCGGGACGACAGCGAGTTGGAGCTCTCCGCCGGCTCGCACCGGGTCGAGGGCGGCGACGCGGGACCGCTCACCCTGACCGACGTGACGCTGACCCGGGGCACGGTCACCGAGCCCACACCGGTCGCGCGCGACCTGCGGATCCGGGACTGGCTGGGCGACCGGCGCGCGGTGACGGTCGGCTCGGGCGCGGCGTCCTACCTCACGACCTACGAGAACTACAACGACGGCTGGCAGGCCACGCTGAACGGTAAGGAACTGTCGCCGGTGCGGCTGGACGGCTGGCAGCAGGGCTGGCGGATCCCGGCGGGGGCGGGCGGCACGGTGAAGCTGTCGTACGAGCCCTCGACGACGTACGACGCCGGGCTGATCGGCAGCGCAGTGGCGATCGTCGCGCTCGTGGGCCTGGTGCTCTGGCGGCGCCGCGACCCCAACCCGGACGACCCGCAGCCGCTGCCGCCCGCGCCCGGCGTGTGGCTCGGGGCGGTGGCGCTGACGCTGGTCGGCGCCGTGATCGCCGGGTGGTTCGCGCTGCTGGTCCCGGCGCTGGCGCTCCTCGCGTACCGACGGCACTCGCTCCTCGTACCGATCGCGTTCGTGGCCCTCGCGGGGGCGGGCATCGCGGCGGCGGTGGGGGCTGGGGAGCCGGTCGGCGCGGAGGAGGGGGCGTTCGGACCGGCGGCCCAACTGCTCGCACTGATCGGGTTGTTCGCGGGACTGGTGAGCGTCTGGGAGCGGAGCGGGGCGCCGACGGGGTCCGAGGCGGAGTCCGAGCCACCGACGCAGCAACTCCCGCCGGTGGAGGCCCAGACGTACAAGGGGAGGGACGAACCCGCATGACCAGCACACCGCTGCGCATCCCGTTCCCGGTGGTGGACGAGGTGGCCCGGCACTGTCTCCAGGAGGAGGAGCCGGAGACGGTCCACATCGAGGTGCACCTGCCCGGCCGGTTGGACCCCGTACGCCTACGGAAGGCCTTCACGGAGGCGCTGCACCGGCACCCCCGCATCCTCATGCGGGAGGCTCCGGGCGGGTGGTACCGACGCCGCTACGAGTGGGAACTGACGGCCGAGCCGGACGTGGAGGTGGTGAGTTTTCCGGCGCCGGGGAGGGACGCGCTGCGGGATGCGCGGACGCGGGCGCTGGTGGAGGCACCGCCCCTTTCGGCTTCGCCGCCGGTGCGGTTGGAGGTCGTTGAAGGGGCGGGGCCCGTGGAGGGCAGCGAGGCTACGGACGGAGTGGGTGAAGCACGTGCGGGGAGTCGGGGCTCGCGGGTGGGTTCGCTCGCCGGCGCCGGCGGGGTGCCTCCCTCACTCTCGACCCCGCTCGAGCGGGGGGACCCCCCTCGCCCACCCGCCCCCACTCTCGGCTCCGCTCGAGCGGGGGGACCCCCATCACCCCAGCGGCACGACCGCCCGCGGCTGGGTCGCTCCCAGGGCAGCGTGCTGTTCCTCACCATCAACCACACCGCCCTCGACGGCCCGGCCTGCCTCCGCGTCCTGGCCACCGCCGCGGAGCTCTACGGCGGCAAGGACAACGCCCCGGCAACACCCCCCGTCCGCCTGCCGGAGGCCCCCCAAGACCAACCGCCCGCCCCCTCGAACTGGTCCCGCCCGGCAAGGGTGGCCCCCGGCTCCCCCGAGCCCTCCCCCGGCAACGGTCTCCTCGTCACCGAACTCCCCCTCCCCCACCGTCCCAAGGGCTCCCCCTACACCGTGAACGATCAGCTCATGGTCACCACGGCGCTCACCATCGCGCACTGGAACAGGGAGCACGGCGCCCGCCCCCGCCCCCTGCGCATCACCATGCCGGTGGACGACCGCCCCCGCGACACGAGCATGCCCATAGGCAACGGCACCCGTCTCGTCGAAGTCCCCTTCGCACCGGAGGAGTTGGACCACCCTCCGATGCCCGACCTCCTGCGCCGCACGGCGACCCGCACCCGTGCCCTCAAGTCCCTCCCCCGCCCCCAGCTCGGCCACGGCGCCTCCCTCCTGACCGCCCCGGTGACCCCCGTGGCGTGGCGGGCCGCGCTCACCCGGGGTCTGCGCAGGGCCGCCGCGCCCTGGACGTCGACGACGCTCCTCAGCAACATCGGCCGGATCCCGTACCCCCTGGACTTCGGCGAGGAGGCCGGCCGCGCGCACGCCGTGTGGTTCTCCGCGCCGGCCCGGATGCCCCGCGGTCTCACGGTCACCACCGCCTCCACCGCAGGCCGCCTCCACCTGGCCCTGCGCTGGTCGCGCTCCCTGCTCGGCCACGGCGACGGAGCCCACCTGCGGGACCTCTTCGAGCACTACCTGCACACCACGGAGGCCGGCGCATGACCACCACCGCGCGACCCCCCAAAGACCTACGGGACTTCTACGAGGACCCCGCCGTCCCCGTCGCCTCCGGCCCCTCCCGTTCCCTCCGCCAGGCCCGCATGCTGGCAGCCGCCCTCGGCTCCGAGAGGGCGGACACGATCCTCGACATCGGCTGCGGCGACGGCACCGCCGCGGCCACCGCCGCCCCTCTCCTTGCGGGCCACCGCATCGTCGGCGTCGACTGGTCCCAGGACGCCCTGAAACGCGCCCGCGCCCACCTGACGTACCCGATCCGCGGCGAACTGACCGGTGACGGGCTGCCGTTGGCCACCGGTTGTGCCGACGCCGTGCTGTTCAGCGAGGTGATCGAGCACCTCGTCGACCCGGACGCCGCGCTCGACGAGATCCGCCGCGTGCTGCGCCCAGGAGGCCACCTGATGCTGTCCACGCCGAACCTGGCGGCCTGGTACAACCGCGCCCTGCTGCTGGCCGGCGTCCAGCCGGTGTTCTCGGAGGTGAGCCTGCGGGGCATTCACGGCCGGCCCGGGCGCGAGGTCGTAGGGCATCTGCGGCTGTACACGGCCCGGGCGCTGCGGGAGTTCGTCGCCGCGTCCGGCTTCGAGGTCGTACGGCTCGAAGGGGCCCCCTTCCACGGCGTACCGCGTGCGCTTCGCCCGCTCGACCGGCTGGCCTGTGCCAGACCGTCCCTGGCGTCGATCCTGCTCCTGCACGCACGAAGGACGTAGGCGATGTGGTGGGGAGTGGCCGCGGCGCTGCTGGCGAACGTCCTGTACAGCACCGGATTCGTCCTGGAGAAACGGGCGTTGGCCGCCCTGCCCGAGGTCAGCGTCCGGCAGCCCGCCCGGCTGCTGGGACTGGTGCTGCGCAGCCCGCTGTGGATCGGGGGATCGCTCTCGCTGGCCGCCGGCTTCGGTGCGCAGCTCGCCGTGTACCGGACGCTGCCGATCGCCGCCGCGCAGGGCATCTTCGTCTCCGGTCTGGTTCTGCTCGTGCTGCTGTCCGCCCGGCTGCTGGGCGAGGAGACCACCGGCCGCGAACGGTACGCCCTGGCCGCGATCCTCGCCGCGCTCCTCATGGTCGTCCTGTCGCTGAGCGAGAGCTCCGACACGGTCAGCCAGCAGGCGCCGTACCCGCTGATCCTGCTGGTGTGCGTACCGTCGCTGGCGGCGGGCGTCTGGCTGTACAACTCCGCCGAGCGCCGCACCCGGCACCGCCACCGCGCACCGACCACGGGCGTCGAGTACGGCGTGGCGGTGGGCCTGCTGTACGGCGTCAGCTCGCTCGCCATCAAGGGCATCTCGAGCTACCTGACGGCGAGCGGCCTGGGCGGGGCCGTACTCGACGTGCTCCGCTCCCCGTATCCGTATCTCCTGCTCTTCACCGGCGCCTTCGGGCTCGTCATGTCGCAGGCGGCGCTGCAACGCTGCCGGGCCTCGCTGATCGTGCCCGTGTGCACGACCGTGACCTGCCTGTTCACGGCGGTGCTCGGCACGCTCTCGTTCGGCGAGGCGCTGCCCCACGACCCGCTCAGACTCGCGCTGCGCCTGTCGGGCATCGTGCTCGCCGTCGCCGTACTGCTGAGCATGCCGAAGCACGACCGGGCGCCCCAACCCTCCCTCGGTGCCAAGGAGTTGACCCCACCGTGAAACCCGACGACCCGCTGCTGAAGATCCTGGCGTGCCCGCTGGACAAGGGGCCGCTGCACCTCGTCGTACCGGACGGTCCGGCGCGGACCGAGGCCCTCTACAACCCGCGTCTGCACCGGCGTTACCCGATCCTCGACGGCATTCCGCAACTGCTGCCGTCCTCCGGGGAGCAGGTCTCGGACGAGGAGCACGAGGATCTTCTGTCGCGCCTTTCCGGGGGTTCCCCCCAGACCCCCGGGATGGCTCCATGACCGGCCCCGCGCGCACCTGGGCGGCCCGCCTGGCCCCCCACCTCCCCACCCGCCTGGTCGCGGCCGCCGCCAGAGCCGTGTACCCGCGGTTCGAGCCGGAGTTGGCGCGGCTCGACGAGCTGTGCCCGGCGGGCTGCGGTACGGCCGTGGACGTCGGCGGCTGGTACGGCCCCTGGACGCGGCGGCTGTCCGCTCGGGCCCACCGGGTGGTGACCGTCGAGCCGGTGCCCCATCTGGCCCGGCTGCTGACCTCGGCGGCCCCCGCGAACGTACGGGTGATCCAGGCCGCCGCCGCGGACCGCCCGGGCACGGCCCGGCTGTGGCTGCCGCCGGACGACGCGGGCGACCGGGGGGTGTCGTCGCTGGTCCGCCGGGACATCCACGGCCGCGCGCTGGAGGTGCCCTGCATCACCCTCGACGAACTGGCCCTGCACGACGTCGGCTTCATCAAGATCGACGTGGACGGCAGCGAGCTGGCCGTGCTGCGTGGGGCGACGGCGCTGCTGGCACGCGACCGGCCGGCCCTCTTCGTCGAGCTGGAGTCCCGTATCCAGCCGATCGCGCCGGTGGTGACGTACCTGTCCATGCTCGGCTACGACGGCTGGGTACTGCCCGGTGACAACTGGGTGCCGCTCGCCGCGTTCCCGCTGGAGGCCCACCAGTCGGTGTCCTCGTACGTCGTCGCCCACGGCCTGCTGCGCCGCGTCCTGCCGTTCCGCAAGCGCCCCCGGTACGTGAACTCGGTGCTGTTCCTGCCGGACGGCCGCCGTCCGGGGTCCCCTCGGGTGGGGGACGATGGTTCGCATGCCCTCCGCAAAGCCCGCCGCTAGTCCCTTCACCCCGCTCGACTTCCAGCTGGTGCTGCTGCGCCGTATGGCCGACCACAATCCCGACCTGGTGGAGGAGGCCCGCCACGACCTGGGCGTCTCCATCGCGGACATGAGGGAGGCCAACCGACGCTGGCAGGCGATGGTCCGCTCCCCGCGGTCCCGGTCCGCCGCCTCCCGATACCGGTCGATCCTCGGCGCACCCGAGTCGGTACTCAGCCGCAAGATCGGCGACCTGGAGTGCGAGGCCCGCCTCTGGCCGCTCCCGCTCTGGCCCGACCTCCGCTTCGAGGTGCTCCTCGCCCCGAACGGCGCCGTCTGGAACGAGTGGCTGATCCGCGCCCCGGGAGCCGAGGGACCTTCGCTGCGGACCCTCGACGACCTCACCCCCTGGTCCTGCACGGTGGACGAGGCGGCCCGCGCCTTCGCCCCGGCCCGCCCGCTCCAGGGCACGGCGCCGACGCGCTGGGGGCTGGCCTTCACCGCGCCGGACGGTCAGGGCGCGCGGTGGGAGTGCGTCGCCGAGTTCACGTGGGGGCTGTTGCAGCGGGTGGCGGTCGACGACCGGTCCGCCAAGGGCGGTTAGGCCAGGTCATCGACCCCCGGCGCCACTCCCCCGAGGCTCTGGGTGATCGCGCCGGTGGCGGCGACGAGGAGGGCGCCGAGTTCCGGGACGCGGTCGCGGGTGACGCGGGCGGCCGGGCCCGAGACGCTCACGGCCGTGGTGACATCGCCCTTGTGGTCGTGGACGGGGGCGGCGACGCAGCGGATGTCCAGCTCGTTCTCCACGTCGTCGACGGCGTAGCCGCGCTGCCGGATGAGCGCGAGTTCCTGGCGCAGCCGCTCGGGCGAGGTGAGGGTGGCCGGGGTGCGGGCGGGCAGGCCGGCCGCGATCACCTTGTCGACGACGTCGTCGGCGCTGTGGGCGAGGAAGACCTTCCCGGTGGCGGTGCAGTAGGCGGGCTGCCGGCTGCCGATCCGGGAGTGCATCCGGACCGCCTGGGTGCTCTCGACCTTGTCGATGTAGACGATCTCCGGGGGATCGAAGGTCACGAGGTGCACGGTCTCGCCGCTGTCCTCGGCGAGTCGGTGCAGCACAGGCGAGGTGATCTGCCGGGTGTCGCGCCGCTCCAGATAGGCCTGGCCGAGCAGCGCGTTCTGCGGGCCCAGGCGGTAGCGGCCCGACTCCGGGTCCTGGTCCACCAGCCGCACGTCCCGCAGCGGGGCGACCAGGCGCAGCACGGTGGACTTGCTCATCCCGAGCCCGTCGGCGAGGTCGGTCAGGGTGACGCCGTGCGGATGGCCCCTGTCCTCGGCCAGGTGCATGAGGATGCCGAGCGCGCGCCGCAGGGAGGAGGAGGCGTTGCGGCGGGCCGGAGGAGTGTCGGGTGCGTCAGTCACGTCGACATCCTAACGTGCTGCATAGCAAAACTCCGTGTTACATATTGAAATCCTCCATTGACCGGTCGCGAGCACTCGGGCTAGCTTCGGCGCAACGTTCTGCGAAACGACGTTTTGCATTGCAGAACACCTTCTCCCCGAGACTCCTCGAAGACTCCCCGAGGAGTCACCCTCCCCGAAGGGACCCGCGATGCGAGTTCGTCACCGTACCCGCCCACTGATGCTGGTTTGCACGGGTGTGACCACCGCCGCTCTCCTCACCGCCTGCAGCTCCGCCTCCGGCACCACCGCCGCCGGCACCCAGTCCTCGACACTCCAAACGGTCATCAAGCGCGGCACGCTGAACGTCGCCAGCTGTCTGACGTTCCCGCCCTTCGGTTCGCTCACCAAGGACAACAAGCCCGAGGGCTTCGACGTGGACGTCGCCGGCGCGATGGCCAAGGCGCTGGGCGTCAAGGTCAAGGTCGTCGACACGACCTCCGCCAACCGCATCCCCAACCTGCAGACCAAGAAGGTCGACGCGGTGGTCTGCAACTTCACCACCACCGCCGAGCGCGCCAAGCAGGTCGCCTTCAGCGACCCGTACATCGTCGCGGGCGAGGTCCTGCTGGTGAAGAAGTCCAGCGGCATCGCCACGATCGGGGACCTGACCGGCAAGACGGTCGCCGTCACCAAGGGCTCCACCAACGGGGACGCGGTCAAGTCCGGCAACCCCGGCGCCAAGATCCAGGAATACGACACCTCCTCCGCCGCCGTCCTCGCGGTCAAGCAGGGCCAGGCCGACGCCATGGTCGAGGACTCCAACTTCCTCAACTACCAGGCGAAGCTCGACCCTTCGCTCAAGGTCACCAAGGACTCCGTGGTCCCGCTGGAGTACAACGGCATCGGCGTCCAGTTGGGCGACCCCACCTGGCTCCAGTGGGTCAACACCTGGCTGCGGGAGTTCAACACGTCCGGTCAGGCCAACGCCGTCTACAAGAAGTGGTTCGGCGTCGACCGCGTCTTCCCGCTCAACCCGTCCTACTGAGTTCCGGCGGGCGGCGGGCACCCGGCCAAGGAATGGCCGGGGATCGTCGCCCCGCCGTGAACATGGGGAGGAGCCCTCATGCTCACCGACTGGTCCTACGCCCTCCAGGACTGGCCCACCTACCTGAGCGCGGCCTGGCTGTCGCTGAGACTCTCGCTCGCCGCCTTCGCGCTGGCCTTCTTCCTCGGGCTGGGCGGCGCCCTGGCCCGTAGATCCCGGTACGCCGTGCTACGCGCACCGGCCGCCGTGTACGTCGAGGTCATCCGCAACACCCCCGTGCTGCTGCAGATGTTCGTCGCGTACTTCGCGCTGCCGTCGGCCGGGGTGCGGCTGAGCCCCGTCCAGGCGGGCGTCCTCGCACTCGGCGTCAACGTGGGCGCGTATCTGACGGAGATCTTCCGGGCCGGCATCCAGGCCGTCCCGCCCGGCCAGCGCGAGGCGGCGCGTGTCCTGGCGCTGAGCCCCGCCCGCGCCTTCGCGCACGTGGTGCTCCCGCAGGCACTGCGCAACGTCTACCCGGCGGTGGTGAACCAGCTCGTCCAGATCATCCTGGGCTCGTCGCTGCTGTCCGCGATCTCCGTGCCCGAGCTCACCGGCACGTCGATGGTCATCAACTCCCGCACCCTGCTGACCGTCCAGGTCTTCGGCATCGCCGCGGTGCTCTACCTCGTCCTCACCAACCTGGTGGTGCTGGCGGCCGGGCTGATCGGCCGGGTGGCCTTCAAACCGCCACTGCCGACGGCCGTACGGCCGCGCCCGCCGGCCGCCGTACGACGGCTGCTGCTCGCGCGAACCGCCCATCCCGCCCGCGTCGGCAAGGAGGCGTGATCACCATGGACTGGTCGGTCATCTGGTCGAACCGTCAGCTGTTCACCGACGGACTGTGGGCCACGGCCCTGCTGTCCCTCGCGGCCATCGCCACCGGGACGCTCGCAGGGCTGGTCGTCGCGGCCGTACGCACCAGTCGCATCCCCCTGCTGGCCCAGGTCGCCCGGGTCTATCTGGAGGTCTTCCGCGGTACCCCGCTGCTGATCCAGATGCTGTTCCTCTACTTCGGCGCGGCCTATCTGAACCTCGCGGGCATCACAGTCTTCGGCGCGGCCCTTCTCGCGCTGACCCTTTACGAGGGCGCGTACATCGCGGAGATCTTCCGGGCCGGCATCGAGGCCGTGCCCCGGGGCCAATGGGAGGCCGCACGGGTCCTCGGGCTCAGCCGCGCGCAGACCTTCACCACCGTGATCCTGCCGCAGACCCGGGCGATCGTGCTGCCGCCGCTGGTGGGCCAGTACCTCTCCCTGATCAAGGACACCTCGATCGCCGTCGTCATCGGCTACGTCGAACTCCTGCGCCAGGGCCAGGCGGTCATCGACCGCGCGGGCGATCCGGCCACCACCTATCTCGCCGTCGCCGCCCTGTACTTCGTCATCTGCTACCCGCTGTCGCTCGTCGTGCGACGGATGGAACGAAAGGCTGTCACCGCATGACGACCACCGGCACCACGACCGTGGAAAAGACGGTCGCCCGTATCTCCCTGTCCGGCGTGCACAAACGGTTCGGCGCGCTGGAGGTCCTCAAGGGCGTCGACATCGACGTCGAGCCGGGTGAGGTGGTCGTCCTGATCGGCGCGAGCGGCTCCGGCAAGAGCACCCTGCTGCGGATCATGTGCGACCTGGAGCGCGCGGACGACGGCGAGGTATGGGTCAACGGCGTACCGCTGCACGACCGCAAGCGCGCCCCGGAGATCTTCGGCCAAGTGGGCATGGTCTTCCAGCAGTTCAACCTCTTCCCGCACAAGACCGCGCTCGGCAACGTCACCCTCGCCCTGCTCAGGGTCAGGAAGCTGGCACGCGCCGAGGCCGAGGAACGCGGCCGTGCCGCACTGACCCGGGTCGGGCTCGCCGACAAGGCCGACTCCTATCCGGCGCAGCTCTCCGGCGGCCAGCAGCAGCGGGTCGCCATCGCCCGCGCGCTCGCCATGGACCCGGCGATCATGTTCTTCGACGAGCCGACCTCCGCGCTCGACCCGGAGCTGGTCGGCGAGGTCACCGGCGTCATGCGCTCCCTCGCCGAGGACGGCATGACCATGGTCGTGGTCACCCACGAGATGCGCTTCGCGAAGGACACCGCGGACCGGGTCGTCTTCATGGACGGCGGGGTCGTCCTCGAACAGGGCCCGCCGGAGCAGGTGTTCGGCAACCCGGCGGAGGTCCGCACGCAGCAGTTCCTGCACCGGGTGCTGGACACGTGAGAGAACCGAAAGCGTCCACCCCCGCCCACGACGTGGTGTGCGTCGGCGAGACCATGGCCGTGCTCAGCCCGCCGGACGCGCAGCCGCTCGCCCGTCAGCGCTCGCTCGCGCTGACCGTGGGCGGCGCGGAGTCCAACGTGGCCTGCTCGCTGGCCGCCCTCGGGCACCGCGTCGCCTGGCTGAGCCGCGTCGGCGCCGATCCGCTCGGCCGCCGCGTCCTGGACGACCTCACGGCCCGCGGGGTCGACGTCTGTGCCGTGGAGATCGATCCCGAGCGGCCCACCGGCGTGTACTTCAAGGACCCGACCCCCGACCTGACCCGCACCTACTACTACCGCCGAGGCTCGGCGGCCACGGGCATGGGCCCCTCCCTGGCCCGCCTCCCCTTGCTCCGCGAGGCGCGGCTGCTGCACCTGTCCGGCATCACACCGGCCCTGTCGGACAGCTGCGCGGCCCTGATGGACGTACTGATCACCCACCGGTCCGCCCCTGGCCCGCTGGTCTCCTTCGACGTCAACCACCGCCCCGCCCTGTGGCGGCACCGGCCCGCCGACGCAGCGGACGTGCTGCTGCGCCTGGCCCGCGCCGCCGACGTCGTCTTCGTCGGCCGGGACGAGGCCGAGACCCTGTGGGGCATCGGCAAGTCGGCGGACGTACGGGACCTGCTGCGCCCCGCCCGCGTCGTCGTGGTCAAGGACGCCGGGCACGGGGCGACGGCGTACACCGAGGACGGCGAGGAGACCTTCGTCGCCGCGCCACCGTCCCGGGTCGTCGAACGGGTCGGCGCCGGCGACGCCTTCGCCGCGGGCTACCTGTCGGCGGCGCTCCTCGAAGGCCGCGGCCCCGAGCAGGGCCTGCGCCGCGGCCACCGGCTGGCGGCCGCGGCCCTGGGTACGCGGGACGACGTACCGACCTGATCAGCGGGCCGCCGCCAGGATCGCCTCCACGACCGCGGGCAGCGAGTCCGGATGCAGGAACAGGAACAGGTTCGGCTCGACCAGCTCCAGTTCCATCACCCGCGGCTGCCCGTCCTCCCCGTCCACCAGGTCGACGCGGGCGTACAGCAGTTCGTCCGCGTCCGGTACGGCGGCCAGGGCGCGCTCGGCGACGGACAGTTCGGCCGGGGTCGGGGTCCAGGGCTGCAGGCCGGGATGGGCGACCTTGTCGGCGTCCGAACACGGCCGGCGGCCCGGACAACGTGAGCTGTGTCGTGGCGGATGTGGTGGAGGCGGCGGTCTAGGGCCTGTCCGGTTCCCAGTCCAGCAGGCGGACCTTCGCGACCGTACGGACATGGCGGCGCATCGCGGTGGCCGCCTGCTTCGGCTGCCCCTCCGCGATCGCGTCCAGGATGGCCTGATGCTGCGCCAGGGAGCGGTGGGGGCGGTGGGGTTGGCGGAGGGACTCGGTGCGGCTCTCGGCGATCTGGTCGGCGATGGAGCGCATGAACTCGGCGAGGAGACTGCTGTGGGCGGCCGCGGTGACCGCCGCGTGGAACAGGCGGTCACCCTCGATGCCGTGACCGCCCGCCTCGATCTCCTCGGCCATGTGGGCGAGTGCCGCCCGCATCGCCGCGAGGTCGTCCTCCGTGTGGCGCTCGGCGGCCAGTTCGGCGAGTTTCGTCTCCAGGGCCTCGCGGGCGTCCAGCACGTCCGGGAGGCGCCGGCGGCGCTCGACCATCTCCTCGACGGGCTCGACGTCCAGGCTGTCGCGGACCAGGTACGTCCCGCCGCCGTGCCGCGCCTCCACCAGGCCCTGCACCTCCAGGACCACGATCGCCTGCTTGACCGAGGCCCGGCTGACACCCAGCCGCTGGGCCAGGTCACGCTCGGGCGGGAGGCGGTCGCCGGCCTTGAGGCCGCCCTCTGTGACGTACTGGCGCAGCCGGTCGAGCACCTGCTCGTACAGGCGCTGTTTCGTCATGGGGCGCAGGGCGCCGGTCACAGGCTCGGTCACGGGGTCCCCCTCTCGTCGGGAGCGTAGCACCGGGCCCCCTGATGGCCGAGTGGCTGAGCCAATTTCTGCGCGACCCCTTGACGGCGTCCCCGGCCGCGCCCACGCTAACGAGCCAACCGACCCGTAAGTGGCTGAGCCACTCGTCCACTCCCCCGGATACCCATCCCGCCGCTCGGCACCCAAAGACGGGAGCCCGTATGTCCCCCGAACTCATCTCGATCCTCGTCCTCGTCGTGGTGTTCGTCATCGCCACCACCCGTTCCGTCAACATGGGCGCGCTCGCCTTCGCCGCCGCCTTCGCGGTCGGCGAGCTCGTCGCCGACCTCGACGCGGACGGCATCTTCGCCGGTTTCCCCGGCGACCTGTTCGTCGTGCTCGTCGGCGTCACGTACCTCTTCGCCATCGCGCGGGCCAACGGCACGACCGACTGGCTGGTGCACGCGTCGATCCGGCTCGTCCGGGGGCGCGTCGCGCTGATCCCCTGGGTGATGTTCGCGATCACCGGCGCGCTCACCGCGATCGGCGCGGTCAGCCCGGCCGCGGTCGCGATCGTCGCGCCGATCGCGCTGAGCTTCGCCGCCCGCTACGGGATCAGTCCGCTGCTGATGGGCG
This sequence comes from Streptomyces sp. NPDC006602, assembly GCF_042870385.1. NCBI lineage: Bacteria > Bacillati > Actinomycetota > Actinomycetes > Kitasatosporales > Streptomycetaceae > Streptomyces > Streptomyces sp. NPDC006602. Next base: position 884,950 of record NZ_JBIAHG010000001.1, read on the forward strand.
CGATGGTGGTGCACGGCGCCCAGGGCGGCGGCTTCTCGCCGATCAGCATCTACGGCACGATCGTCAACGGCATCGTCGAGCGCGAGAAGCTGCCGGGCAACGAGATCGCCCTGTTCCTCGCGTCACTGATCGCCAACCTGGTCATCGCCGGAGTCGTCTTCGTCCTGTTCGGCGGGCTGAAGCTGTGGGCGCGGGGGGCGGTCGCGCCGGACGGAGGCTCCGGCGAGGGCGACCCGGCGAAGGGCGGTGGCGGCGCCCGTACATCTCCGGAGGGCGGTGGCGGCGCCCGTACGTCTCCTGCCGCCACCGGCAACGGCACCAGCCCCTCCGGCACTGCCACCCTCGTCGAAGCCCAGCCCGACACCCCGGACACCACCCGCCTCACCCCGGCCCGGATCGCCACCCTCACCGCGCTGGTCGCCCTCGTCGTCGCCGTCCTCGTCTTCGACCTCGACGCCGGTCTGACCGCGATCACCCTCGCCGTCTGCCTGAGCACCGCCTGGCCGGAGGACAGCCGCAAGGCGGTCGGTCAGATCGCCTGGTCGACGGTGCTGCTGATCTGCGGTGTCCTGACGTACGTCGCCGTCCTGGACGAGATGGGCACCATCACGTGGGCCGGCAAGGGCGTCAGCGAGATCGGCGTCCCACTCCTGGCCGCCGTACTGCTCTGCTACATCGGCGCGATCGTCTCCGCGTTCGCCTCCTCCGTCGGGATCATGGGCGCACTGATCCCGCTCGCCGTGCCGTTCCTCGCGCAGGGCGAGATCGGGGCGGTCGGCATGGTGGCGGCGCTCGCGGTGTCGGCGACGGTGGTGGACGTGAGCCCGTTCTCGACGAACGGCGCCCTGGTGCTGGCCGCGGCGCCGGACGTCGACCGCGAGCGTTTCTTCCGGCAGCTGATGGTGTACGGAGGGATCGTGGTGGCGGTGGTACCCGCGGTGGCGTGGCTGGTGATGGTCGTGCCGGGCTGGGGGTAGGCACGGCGCACGACAGACAGCGACAGTCGGCGATTTCCTCGTCGATTCTCGGCGACATTAAGGAGCAAGACGCGTGTCCTCTCTCTTCCCGGCCCTGACCGACGGCCGGATTGACCGTCCCGCCCTCCGGTTCGGCGACCGGTCCCTGACGTACGGCGAGCTCGGCGCCGCCTCCGGTGCCCTCGCGGCGCGGATCGGCGGGGCGGGCAGGGTGGCCGTCTGGGCGACCCCGGCGCTGGAGACGGCCGTGGCGGTCGTGGCGGCGCTGGAGGCCGGCGTCGCCGCGGTGCCGCTGAACCCGAAGTCCGGGGAGAAGGAGCTGGAGCACATCCTGTCGGACAGTGCGCCGTCGGTGGTGCTGGCGGCTCCGGGCGACGAACTCCCCTCACCGCTACGGGATGTGGAGCGCATCGACGTCGACGTGCGGGCCACCGGGCCCGTCCCGAACGCCGAGGCGGCCGAGGACGAGAGCCCCGCCCTCGTCGTCTACACCTCCGGCACCACCGGCCCGCCCAAGGGCGCCGTCATCCCCCGCCGGGCCGTCGCCGCCACCCTGGACGCCCTCGCCGACGCCTGGCAGTGGACCGGCGACGACGTGCTCGTACACGGGCTGCCCCTCTTCCACGTCCACGGCCTGGTCCTGGGCATCCTCGGCCCGCTGCGGCGCGGCGGCTCGGTCCGCCACCTGGGCCGGTTCGGCACCGAGGGCGTGACGCGCGAGCTGAACGCCGGCGCGACCATGCTGTTCGGCGTCCCGACGATGTACCACCGCGTCGCGGAGGCACTCCCCGACGATCCCGCGCTGGCCAAGGCGCTGAGCCGGGCGCGGCTGCTCGTCTCCGGCTCCGCCGCGCTGCCGGTGCACGACCACGAGCGGATCACGGCCGCGACCGGGCAGCGCGTCATCGAGCGGTACGGCATGACGGAAACGCTCATGAACACGAGTGTCCGGGCGGACGGTGAGCCGCGCCCGGGCACGGTCGGCGTACCGCTGCCGGGGGTCGGGCTGCGGCTCGTGGAGGAGGACGGGTCGCCGATCACGTCGTACGACGGCGAGACCGTGGGCGAGATCCAGGTGCGCGGCCCGAACCTGTTCACCGAGTACCTCAACCGGCCGGAGGCCACGGCCGCCGCCTTCACCGCCGACGGCTGGTTCCGCACCGGGGACATGGCCGTGCGCGACCCCGACGGCTATGTGCGCATCGTCGGCCGCAAGGCCACCGACCTGATCAAGAGCGGGGGTTACAAGATCGGGGCGGGTGAGATCGAGAACGCCCTGCTGGAGCATCCAGGGGTACGGGAGGCCGCGGTCACCGGCGAGCCGGACGCCGACCTGGGCGAGCGGATCGTGGCGTGGATCGTCCCGGCGGACCCCGGATCGCCGCCTACGACACAGGAGTTGGCGGATCATGTGGCGAGCCGTCTCGCCCCGCACAAGCGCCCCCGCGTCGTCCACCACCTGACCTCACTGCCCCGCAACGACATGGGGAAGATCATGAAGCGGGCGCTGGCCCATGACTGACCGCCCGACCGCCCGCGAGACCATCGCCGCGGTCACCGACGACCTCACTTTCACGGAACTCCCGTACCCGGCAAGGGAATCCGGCCCCGACGGGCCCCTCGCATGGCAGGGTTACGACACCTCGCGCGCCCGCGCCGCCGAACGCACCGGCGAGCAGGAGTCCGTGGTCTGCGGCACCGCGCAGGTGGAGGGCACGCCGGCCGTGCTGATCGCGTTCGAGTTCGGCTTTCTGGGCGGCTCGCTCGGCGAGCGCACCGGGGACCGGATGGAGGCGGCGTACACGTACGCCCGCGAACACCGGCTGCCGGTCGTGCCGTTGATCGCCACCGGCGGCAGCCGTATGCAGGAGGGCATGCTCGCACTGACCCAACTCCAGCGTGTGGCCCGGCAGTCGGCGCTCACCAGGGAGGCGGGGCTGGCGCAGATAGCGGTCCTGCGAAACCCGACCACCGGCGGTGGCTGGGCCACGCTGGGCGCGGGTGCCGACGTGATCCTCGCGCTGCCCGGCGCGCAGGTCGGCTTCGCGGGCTCCCGCGTCCGGCCGCCGGACGCGGACCCGGCGGCCTACACGGCCGAGGCCCAGGTGGCGGCGGGCGCGGCCGACGCGGTCGTACAACCGGAGGACCTGCGCCGCACGCTGGGCCGGTGGCTGGGCCTGCTGACGCGTCGGTCTGCCGTCCCCGCCCCGGTGCCACCGCCCCTCGGCGCCACGGACCTCCCGGCCACGGGCTGGGCCGCGGTCCAGCGCGCCCGCTCCCCCCGACGACCGCGCGCCGAAAGCTACTTGGACGCCTACTTCACGCACCGTCTCCCGGTCAACGGCGACCGCTGCGGCGGCACCGACCCCGACGGCATGCTGTGCGGCTTCGGCGACCACGAGGGCCGTACGGTCGCCTACGCCGCCCAGACCGGCACGCCGACCCGCCCCGCCGGGTACCGCACCGCCACCCGCCTGATCCGCCTCGCGGACCGCCTCGGCATCCCGGTGCTGACCCTGGTGGACACACCCGGCGCGGCCAACGACGCCGAGGCCGAACGGCAGGGCGTGGGCGCGGCGATCGCGGACCTGTTCCTCACGGTGGCCGCCGCCCGCACCCCGGTCACCACCCTGCTGATCGGCGAGGGCGGCTCGGGCGGCGCACTGGCCCTGGCGGCCCCCGGCAACACCTGGGCCACGCCGGACAGTTACTTCTCCGTCATCGCACCCGACCTGGCGGCGGCGATCCTGAAGCGAACGCCCCAGGAGGTCGAGGCGACGGCGGACCAACTCCGCATCCGACCGCAGGACTTGGCCGAACTGGGCGTGGTCCGGCACGCACCGGGCGACAACCCCGAGTACCGTCCGTGATCAACCGGGAGTGGATCCAGCCGGAGGCCTGGCAGCCGGGCGGCCGGCCGCCCGGCGCCCGGGTTCAGCGGCTCGGCGGTCACGCTCGTCGGCACCGGCGAGGTCGCCGGCATGGTCACGGCGGAGGGTGCCCCGGGCGGGCGCGACGGCGGATGATGCCCACCGAGGTCAGGTCCGGTACCGGCCCGACCTGAAGGGCCTGGTGCCCACCTCGCACCATGCGACCGCCGCCCGGGCGCGGCTCGCGGGCTGATGGAGCGGGCGGTCCGCGCCGCTCTGGAGTACGACCCGGTACGGCTCTGCACGGCTGCCGCCGACCGGTTCGACCCGTTGCCGCCCGAGGAGGGCTTCGACTCACTCTGGTCGGCGGCGCTGTTCGTACTGTACGAACTCGACGGGCCCGGCGCCGCCGGCACGGTCACCCGTTTCGCCGACCACCTGCAGACCCGGCTGGACGACCTGTTCCGGGCCCTCGCGCCCGCCGAACCGGAAGCGGCCCCCGACCGGTCGCCGATCCTCGTCGAGCCGGCCCACAGCGGCGCCGGCGACGACCTTCCAGTACCCGGCACGCAAACCCGACCGTCGACCGGAGCCTACGCGAGGCCGGCTGCGAGATCACCGTCCCGTTTCCCTCGCGCCGGTGCTCGAGGCCGCCCGCTCCCTCTGACCCGAAACCCCCGTTCAGCCGCACCCCACCCGGCCCACCACAAGACGCGTCCCCACCCCCGCCCCCGCACGATGCCTATGAGGCCACCACCCGGCGGCCCACGGTCTGTGCTCTCGGGAGGACTGCCATGACCGCCAGTCTGGAGCAGCTGCGCCGCTGCCACTTCGCCGTCGACCTGGGCGCGGCGAGGACGCGGGTGTACGTGAAGGGGGCCGGGCTCGTCGTCGACCAGCCGTCCGCCGCCGCCGTGAACACCCGTACCGGCGCGCTGATCGCGGTCGGCGATTTCGCGGAGAAGATGACGGGTCGTACGCCCGACTACATCCGTGTCGTCCGGCCCGTTTCCGGCGGCACGGTCGTCGACATCGAGATGGCGCAGCGCATGCTGCGGCACCTGCTCGGCCACAAGATGCGCCGCGCCCTGCGTCGCAAGCCCCGACTACGGGCCGCCGCCTGCACCCCGCACGACGCCGACCCACTGGCCCAGCGGGCGGCCATCGAGACGCTCGTCGGGCTCGGGGCGCGCCGCGTGGAGCTGGTCGACACGCTCATCGCCGCGGCCGTGGGATGCGGACTGCCCGTCGAGCGCCCGGAGGCCACCATGATCATGGTGTGCGGGGCCGCCGCGACCCAGGTGGCCGTGCTCTCCCTCGGGTCGATCGTGACCGCCGAGCGGATCCCGGTGGGCGGGGAGGCCGTGGACCACGCGATCGTGCAGCACCTGCGTCACGAGCACGAACTGATGCTGCCCAGCCAGTCGGTACGGCCGCTGCAGCTCGCCCTCTCCGGCAACGGCCTGACCTCGCACGGCCCGACCCGCACCGAGATCCACGGGCGGGACGTCGCCACCGGCCTCGCCCGCTCCGTCCAGGTCGACACCGCCGCCGTGCGGGACGCGATCGAGACTCCGCTGACCGCCGTGCTCGACGGCATCGGCAGGGTGCTGCGCAACTGCCCGCCCGACCTGGTGGCCGACCTCGCGGACCGCGGGATCATGATGGTCGGCGGCAGCGCCCTGCTCCCCGGCTTCGACCAGATGCTGCGGCACGCGACGGGCATGCCGGTGCACATCGCCGAACGGCCGGACGTGTGCGCCGCCCAGGGCCTCGGCTACATGCTGGAGGGCAAGATCGAGCCGCTGGTCCTGGACCCGCTGGCCCCCTGACGTCGGCGATGAGGAGACGCGCGTACGGTCCTCAGCGCGCGAACCAGCAGCGCACCGTCGTCCCCTGCGCCCCCGTGTGCACCCGCACCAGGTCGGCGACAAGGTTGACCATGAGCAGCCCCCGCCCGCCCCGCTGATCGCGGGGAGCGGGGCGGCGGCCCGCCAAGGGGTCCACGAGGCGGCCCGTGTCGCGGACCTCGCACACCACGTGCGCGTCCTCGGCCCACACCCGCAGCGTCCCCGAACCGCCCCCGTGCACCACGCTGTTGGTGGTCAGTTCGGCGGTGACGAGGGCCAGGTCCTGCAACCGGACGCCGGCCAGTCCCAGCTGTGCGGCCAGGTCGGTGGCGACGTGCCGGGCCTGCGAGAGCGATTCCGCGTCGAAAGCGAGGCTCGGCACGTCGGCCACGGGCGGCAGCGGCTCGTTGTAGCGGGCCACGACGTCGTCGGGGTCATACGCCCCGCTGTCCCGTTCCCCTCCCGCGCCTGCCTGGATGACGGTCGGGTGGGTGGCGTACGCGTCGGCGACGACCTGCGGTGCGAGGCGCCGGACGTCGTACGGACACAGGATGCTGACCGGACGGCCCTGGAAGGCCGCGTTGATCAGCGCCTCGTGCTGGACGCAGGCGGGGTACTCGGTCTCCGAGCGGCCCGCCCAGATCGGCTCGCCGATGATCCGCACCCGGCGGCCGGGCGGCTGGGCGTCGGCGAAGGCGCGCAGCACGCCGGGGATGATCCGGCCGGGGTTGCGCCCGGCCTCCCGCATGTCCAGGAGCCGTACGGCGTCGGCGTCGGCGCCGAGCCCGTCCCGGATGAGCTCGAGGTTCTCGCCGGGGACGGCGACCGCCACGGGGTCGCCGGCGGCGAGGCCGGCGCGGACGAAGGACACCGTGCCCGCGACGTACTCCTGCTGGTCGCCGTAGAAGAGGGCGGGGTGGACGAAGGGATCGGCGAGTTCGGCTGCGGCACTCATGACATCGACACCTCGATCGCCGAAAGGTCGGGCCAGAACATCTCCAGCACGCGTTGAAGGGTGTCGGGCGGCCGGTCCAGCACGATGCGCCGACCGTCGCCCAGTTGCTGGGCGGCGGCGGCGAGCGCTCCGGCGCCGGCGACGTCGACGAAAGTCACGGACGACAACTCCAGGTGGTAGACGTCTTGGTCCTCACGCACCGCGTGTTCCAGCGCGCGTTCCCACACCGCGTGCGTCGCCAGGCCGACCTCCCCCGCCACGCGCAGTCCCCTGCGCTCGGCCAGGGGGGACACCGTCAGCTCCGGAACCGCGCCCGCGGTCCCGGACAGGCTCAGGTATCGGTTGCCCACACCGCCTCCCCACTCTTCCCGGACTCGATCGCACATACCCCGGACCGCACCCGGCATTCCCATGGACGGTGTGTAGTACGCCGTACGGCGGGCAGGCGCTCAGTCAGCACCGCCTGGGCCCACGGAGTCGGCCCGGCGGACGGGGGCACGCAACGTCATGAAGACTGTCAGTCACCAACAAGGCGGGGACATGACCTCAGCGGCACACACACCTCTCGCGGGGCGGCTGAAGGCCCTGGTGATCGAGAGCCGCGTGGAGGCGGGCCGAGCGGTGCTCGTTCCGCGCGGGGAGCTCGTCCACGGAGCCACGGACATCCTGGCCAAGACACTGGCCGAACTGCCGGACGGCGTGCACAAGTTGGAGCTGGACATGACCGGGGTGATCTTCATGGACACGGCCGGACTGGAGTTCCTGGACACCCTCGGCGACTACGGCCGGCGGCATGGGATACCGGTCGTGACCGTGAACTGGGACGGCCAGCCGCTCCGCATCCTGGAGCTGGTCGGTCTGGACACCAAGGACCCGGTGCGGGCCGTGGACGACGGATCCGCCCCGCGCCCCTCGCACCCGTCCGCCTCCTCGGCGGTGGCCGTGGAACGCGCGGAACAACTGCGGCACCTTCAGGAGGAGGTCGACCAGCTCCGCCAGGCGATCGTCTCCCGCCCGGTGATCGACCAGGCGCGCGGCATCCTCATGGCCACCCACGCCTGCACCTCCGACGAGGCCTGGACGATCCTCCGCGAGGCCTCCCAGCTCTCCAACACCAAGCTTCGTACAGTCGCCGCGGCGGTCACCGCCAGCACCGGCTCCGATGGCTCACCGCCCCCGGAGGAACTCCGCGCGGCCCTGCGCACGGCGGCGGCACGGCGCGAACGGTGACGCGGTGACGCAGTAACTAGTAACGCTGAATACCTCATTGATCCGCCGCTCGGCCGGAGCATAGGTTCCGACGCATGACGAACCTTCGGATCGGTGTGATGTACGACCGCGACTGGGCCCCGGAAGAGCTGCCCGTCTTCGCGCGCCAGGCCGAGGCGCTCGGTGTGGACGACCTGTGGGTGGTCGAGGACCTCGGCTGGAACGGCGGGGTGTCGGCGGCGGCCGTGGCGCTGGGCGCGACGGAACGCGTCCGCGTGGGCATCGGGATCACGCCGGCTCCCTTGCGCAGCCCCGCGTTGCTGGCGATGGAACTGGCGACGCTGGCCCGGGTGTTCCCGGGGCGGCTGGTGGCCGGGATCGGACACGGGGTTCGGGAGTGGATGGTCTCGGTGGGCGTCGCGCCGAGTTCACCGCTGGCTCTGCTGGAGGAGACGATCACCTCCGTGCGCGCGCTGCTGCGCGGGGAGCGGGTCGAACTGGAGGGCCGGGAGCTGCGACTCGACGGCATCCGGCTGGTGCACCCGCCCACCGAACCGCCGCCGCTGGTCGCGGGCGTGGTCCGGCCCCGCTCGCTGGAACTGTCCGGCCGGGTCGCGGACGGCACGCTGATCGCCGAGGGCCACGGCCCGCGCGACCTGAAGAACACCCGGGCGCTGACCGCGAAGGGCGGAGCCGCCGACGACCACACGCTGACGGTGCTGTCCTTCTGCTGCGTCGGCGCGGACCCCGGCGAGGTGGCCCGGACCCTGCACCCGCACACCGAGGGCCACGGCGCCTGGCTCGGCCGCCCGCAGGAGGAGGTTTTCACCGTCTCCGGCAGCCCGGCCGAGGCCGCCGGCCGGCTCCACGAACTGGAGACGGCCGGGGCGGACACGATCGTACTGCGCATCGTCGGCGCCGAGCCGCTGGGCCAGTTGGAAGCCGTACTGGAGGCACTCGGACGCTGAACCTTCGGGACCTCTACCGGGCGCGTCGGCCTTGAGGATCTTCCTGGCCACCGTCTTCGCGGCGCGGAAGTGACCGGACTCGGAGCGCTCCGGATGCTTGACGCTGCGCATCTTCCCCAGACGGGTCGCCCCATGGGGACGGACCCCCATCGTGCGGCGCCGACCCGACGGCGTCGACTTGTGGACCGGCGCTGGGACGGTTTGCCGTGCCGGTCCACGGCCGGTAGAGCGGCACAGCTGCCTCGTCCGGATCGGCGATCTCCGAATGGGTCGCGCCGCGGCCGGGTACTCGCACAGGCCGTACGGCAAGTGCTCTCGGAAGGACGCGGACATGGCCACCATCAGCCCCATCGATCTGCAGAAGGCACTCAAGGGAGCCGACTACCCGGCCGACCAGAAGGACCTGGCGCGGCTCGCACGGGACAACGGCGCCGACAGCTCACTCGTGGAGCGCATCGAGTCCCTGCCGAAGAAGAAGTTCGACGGGCCCAACGACGTCAGCCAGGCGGTCTTCGGATCCGAGTGACCACCCACGACCGACCCAGCGGGTGAACGGGGTCGTCGCCTGGGGCGCGAAGGAGTCGAGCAGGGCGTACGGCTCCTTCAGCGCCCCCTCTGGCCGCCACTCCGGCAGGGGTCGCCGGAGTGACGTCGTCCTCAGTGCGGTACCGGAGTCTTCCGACCAGCGGCACCCGGCTCCTCGGCGGCAACCGCCTCAGCGGCCCCGGGTACGAGCACCCGCTCCGCCATCACCCCGAAGACGAGCCCGAAAGAGGTCCACAGGGTCACCTGGACGGCGAGCGCCGCCAGGCGGAACTGCCACAGCAGGGTGGCCGGGTAGTGCTCCGGGACCTCGTTGAAGGACGGCAGGAACCCGTACGCGAGCCCGACGACCAGGACGAGGAACGCGCCCGCGGCGAGCGTCGCGTTCCAGTTGCCCAGGCGCGGCGCCAGGCGCTTGCCCAGGATCACGGTGGCGACAGCGAGCAGCACGCTCAGCACCACCATCAGGAAGTACAGGGCGGTGCGCCTGCCGATGGTGTCGGGGTCACCCACGGCGGGCGGGTTGGCCGGGTACTTCAAGAACGGCACGACATACACGGCGACCAGGCCGGCGACCGCCAGGAGCAGCGCACTCGCGCGCGGCCCGAAGCGGCCGATACGGCCGAGCGCGAAACAGTACGCGAGGGCGGCGATGCCGCCGAACGCGACGCCGTAGACCAGGACACCGGTGGACAGGCCCGCGGTGGACTGCATCGTGCGGCTGACCAGTTCCTGGCCGTGTTCGTGGGCGTGGGCGTGGGCCTCCTCGTAGGCGATCGCCGCGTCGACGCGCGGCTCGCCCAGGAAGTAGGAGACGGCAAGGGCGAGCAGGCCCGCGGCGAGACCCGCGAGCATGCCGCGCACCAGAAGGTTGCGGACGGTTACCGAATTCATGGGCTCGTGCGTTTCCCCGCGCCGTCAGTGGCAGGGGAAGCCGAGCAGGTGGCGGGCGTCGTGCACCCACTCGTGGACGCTCTCTCCGCTCATCGCCGAGGTGGCGCCCTGTTCGAAGCCGACGAAGTAGAGCAGGACCAGCATGAGGATGCCGAAGAAGACCGCCCACGGGGCGATCGCGCCGATCGGCAGCTTGGCCGGTACGGCGGTGGGAATGGTGGTCGGCTGAGCGACAGACTGCGCCATGGCAGGCCCTCCTGGGGAACTCGCGTCCCGTTTCGGTGGTGCACAGGACGACGGGGCGGGTCTGACTTGCCCTGCTGGCACCTGGGGGTGCGAACCGGGCTTACAGTGGCGCGACCGTGCCGGACTCTCACCGGCTTCCACGGAACCGTCGTCGATGTCCGTCCTGGACATCGTCCCAGAAGGTACCGCGAAGCAGGGGCGCGGCCAAGAGCGCATGGGCGCACGCCGGCGAGCGTGGGACCTGAAGTCCTGGGCGACGCCGGGATGTTGAGCATGGGAACGGGAACATGACAAGCCGAGTGACCTTGATCTCACCCGCGATCAGTGCGGCGCTGCGGGAGGCTCGTTTCGACGACGGTTGTCCGCTCGACGCCGCGGGACTCCGGCTCGCGCGGAGCGCGGCCGGGACGCTCACGGCGGTGGACCGGGCTTGGGTGTCCCCCGCGGTGCGCTGCCGGGAGACGGCCGAGGCGCTCGGCCTGGACGCCGTGCCCGTACCGGAGTTGACGGGGCTCGACACGGGTCGTTGGCGTGGCGCGGCCCTGGCGGAGGTGAGCGCGAAGGAGCCCGAGGCGGTTGCCCTGTGGCTGGCGGATCCCACATCCGCGCCGCACGGCGGGGAGTCGGTACGGGAGTTCTGCGACCGGATCGCCGCCTGGCTCGCGTCGGCCGCTCGGTTCGAGGGCCGGACTGTCGCCGTGGTGGATCCCGAGGCCGTACGGGCTGCGGTGGTACGGACGCTCGGGGCTCCCGACCCGGCCTTCTGGCGAATCGACGTGCCACCGCTGACGGCGACGGAGTTCAGCGGACGGTCCGGGCGCTGGAATGTGCGGCTCGGGCAGCCGCTCGGTGGGGCACGGCCCGGGGCCGGGCGGCTGCCCGAGCCCTCGTAGTCCAGGGCCCTCGTAGTCCAGGGCAGGCTGACGAGCCGTCGTCCCCCCAGCGGGATGACGGCCTCACCCCGTGACGCGGTACCCACTTCGTTCTCGCGCGCGAATCCGCCCGGGTGAATCACCCCGATCCGGGTAGTTCACACACACGGCGACCCCGAAGGTGGAGCTCCATGGTCTCTGCGACACCACGTGTGACCTGGGCGGTGGTCGCCGCCGCTGTCCTGGTCCTCACCGGCGCCTGCGACGACAGCGGCGACGGCGACGCGCCCAGAAGGACACCGTCGCCCGTCACCGAGTCGTTCAGCCCCACGACGGCCGGTACGTCACCGTCGGTCTCCGAGTCCATCACGCCGACAGGGACGGCACCGGCGGACCCGGAGGAAGCCGAGCAGGACATCAGGGAAGCCTGGCGGATCTTCTTCGATCCGGCGTCCTCCCTCGACGAGAGAAGCGAGGCCGTCGAGAGCGGCGAGGAGAACGCGCTGATGATCGACAATCTCTTCCGCGACCGGCTCGGCCGCCGCCTCCGCGCCGACGTGACCTCGGTGTCGTACACCTCCGACCTGCACGCCGACGTCACCTACACCCTCACTCGCGACAGCCGACGGCTGGACACCGGCGGCCCGGGGGCGGCCGTCCTCCAGGACAACACCTGGAAGATCGCGCTGGGCACGGTCTGCGACCTGACGCGGCACGCCAATGACGCCCCCCAGGCACCGGCCTGCGAAGAGCCGACCGACCCAGCCCCTTGACGTGCGGTGCGCCATCACCGCCGCGGCCGGCCGCGGCGAGGCGGGTCGGTGACACGGGCCGGCCGGCGTCCACCGCCTCGAACTCGCCCGCAGCGGATTCTCGCCGGGACACGGCACGCCACCCCAAGCAGTCAGGCATTCCGGCCGACCGACAGGGACACGGTCCGACTTAGGCGTGCCAGTGGTAGCGACGCTCGGGGCGGCCCGCCTGCCCGTAGCGCAGCGACACCTCCGCCTGGCCCGTGACACTGAGGTATTCGAGGTAGCGGCGAGCGCTGACGCGCGAGATGCCGACCTTCGTCGCGCACTCGGCCGCGGACAAGGTTCCGTCAGCCGCGCGCAGAGCGCGTTGGACCAGCTCCGCGGTCTCCACGCTCATGCCCTTCGGCAGAGTGGACGTCACCGTCGGTGCCGCCACCCGTCCCAGTGCGCGGTCCACATCGGCCTGTCCGCTGACCATGGCGGTGTGCGGATTGCCGCGCCGGGCACTGTAGCGTTCCAGCCGGTCCTTGAGGTCGTCGGCGTCGAATGGTTTCAGAAGGTAGTCGACCACGCCCTGGCGGACGGCAGCCCGGACCGCCTCTGCCTCACGGGCGGCACTGATCACCAGCACATCGCAGTCGTGGGCCGCCGTCCGCAGTCCGCGAATGACATCCAAACCGAACATATCGGGCAGATAGAGGTCGAGCAGAACCAGGTCGGGCTGCAACTCGGCGGCGGCGGCGAGCGCCTTCTCCCCGCAGTCCGCCGATCCGACCACGCGAAAGCCCTCGACACCATCGACGAATCCGCGGTGGATCCGCGCCACCATGAAGTCGTCCTCGACAACCAGTACGTCGATCACCGGACTTCCTCCGTCTCCCGATCGGTGAGCTGACCTACGGACATCCGGGCGGTGAACACGGCGCCAGGATGTGTGTTGGCCACCGACACCTCGCCTCCTCTGCGTGTACAGACCAGCCGGGTGAGCGCCAGGCCGATACCCCGGTCGCCGCCCCGCGCGGCCTTTGTGGTGAAGCCGCGGGAGAACACCTCCTGCGCGAGCTCAGGAGCCACGCCCGGGCCCGAGTCACGCACCACGATCTCCACACTCGATGCGTCCTGGCGCAGCTCCACCTCCACCCAGGCGTCGTTGCCCTGGTCCGGGGCCGCGGCAGCGTCGAGGGCGTTGTCGACGAGATTGCCGAGCACCGTCGCCACGTCCGCGGAGTCCGTCGGCTCCAGCCGGTCCAGGGCCGTGAGCTCCGAGATGCGCAGCCGGACCCTGCGCTCCGCCGCGAGCGCGGACTTGGCCATGAGCAGCGCGGCGACGGCCCGGTCGCGGACCCGGCTGGTGAGAGTCAGATCGAGCGACTCACGGTGCTTTCGCAGGGCGCGGACATAACGCACGACCTCGTCGTGCTCGCCGATCTGGATGAGCCCGGAGATGGTGTGCAGCTGATTGGAGAACTCGTGGGCCTGCGCGCGCAGCAGCTCGGTGCTGCTGCGGAACGAGCCCAGTTCGCGTTCCAGCTGGGCCAGCTCGGTACGGTCCCGCAGGGTCGTCACCGAGCCCAGCCGACGGCCGTCCTTGGTGACGTCCATCCGGTTCATCACCAGCACCCGACCCCGGCGTACGACCACCTCGTCGCGCCGCTCGGTACCGTGCTCGGCGCCGTGCTCACCGTCCGTCCCGGCCAGTACGTCGTACAGCCTGCCCCCGATCCCCAGGTCGGCCAGGCTCATCCCGACGCAGTCCTCGGGAAGGACGAGAAGTTTGCGGCCGACCTCGTTCACCAGCGTGAGCCGCAGCTGTGGGTCGAGCGCGATCACGCCCTCGGCGATCCCGAACAGCATCGCCTCGCGGTGCTCGGCGAGACCGGCGATCTCACGTGGCTCGAGGCCGAAGGTCTGGCGCTTGATCCGCCGGGCCAGCAGCCATGATCCGGCGCCCCCCAGCAGGCTCGCGATGCCCAGGTAGGCGAGCAGATACGACGAGGCGCCGTTCAGCCGCTGCCAGGCCGTGGGTGAGGCCCGCCCGATCATGACTGTGCCGAGGTGCTCGCCGACGTGGTTGTCGTTGTCTGCGAGCACCGGGACCTGGGCCACCAGCTCGCGGACCCCGTCCACCGGCAGCTCCCCCGACCAGCCGCGCGCTTGCGCGACGTCGGGCCCGTCGACCGGCAGCCGTGTCCCGACCAGGGTGGGATTGGTGGCGGCGACGATCTCACCGGCGGCGTCGGCGACCGTGACGGAGGTGACGTTCGACTGGGTCAGCTTGGTCTGCAGCAGCGGTGCGAGGGTCTCGGCGGGCGCGGGATTGCGGAGCTGGCTGCGCAACAGTGGGTTTCCGGCCATCTCCTCGGCGAGGGCGGTCACCCGGCGTCCCTCGACCCGGTCGAACGTCGCCTTCGACTGCGCCAGCGAGACCCCGGCGACCGCGACCAGCACCAACACAACGACGGCGAACTGCAATACCAGCAGCTCACCGGCCAGTGTGTGACGGCGTGACGTAACGACCACTATGAACTCAACCTTCAATGCTCACACAAGGCAGACGGGCTGTCCGCGGAACCGCACAATCATGGCGCCGGACTCGCCCAAGCGAAAGAGATGAGCCATGAGAACTCGCAGAGCCGCACTTCTCGGAGCTCTTGCCACCGTGTCGATGCTCGCCGTCAGCGCCTGCGGCGCCACCGCGGAGAAGGAGGATTCCGGGGGCGGAAGCGGGAGCGGCAAGCCCGTCACCGGTCTTCGGCTGATGGTGCCCAACACCCCGGGCAGCGGGTACGACGTCACCGCCCGGACCGTCGCGCAGGTGATGCAGGACAGCAAGGTGGCGTCCGGGGTCCAGGTCTACAACCTGCCCGGGGCCGGCGGCACCGTGGGCCTGCAGCGCCTGGTGAACGAGAAGGGCAACGGCAAGCTCGCCATGCAGATGGGGCTGGGCGTCGTGGGTGCCGCGTACACCTCGAAGTCGTCGGCGACGCTGACCGACACCACGCCGATCGCCAAGCTGATCGAGGAGGCCGGCGCGATCGTCGTGTCCAAGGACTCCCCGTACAAGACGATCGACGACCTCGTCACCGCGTGGAAGAAGAACCCCAAGAAGGTGGCCGTGGGCGGCGGCTCGTCGCCGGGCGGCCCGGACCACCTGCTTCCGATGCAGCTGGCGAAGGCCGTCGGCATCGAACCGAAGGACGTCAACTACGTCGGGTACGACGGCGGCGGTGAGCTGCTGCCCGCCATCCTCGGTGACAAGGTCGCCTTCGGTGCCAGTGGCTACGGCGAGTTCCTCGACCAGATCGAGGCGGGGCAGGTGCGCGTGCTGGCGGTGACCAGCGAGAAGCCGATCGACGCCGTGAAGGACGCCCCCACGCTCAAGGACTCCGGGATCGACCTGGTCTTCACCAACTGGCGCGGCATCGTCGCCCCTCCCGGGATCACCGACGCGCAGAAGAAGACCTGGATCGACTCCGTGACCACGATGCACGACTCGGAGCAGTGGAAGGCCGAGCTGACCAAGCGCGGCTGGGCCGACGCCTTCGTCACCGGTGACGAGTTCGGCTCCTACTTGAAGGAGCAGGACCAGTCCGTCGCCGCCCTGCTGGCAGAGCTCGGCCTGGCATGAGCTCCCAGATCGAGGAACGGAGCGTCGAGGACGCCCGTCCACCGCAGGGCAAGGACCGCGCACAGTACGGTGTGTGCGCGTTCCTCGCCCTGCTGGGCACCGCGGTGATCGTGGACGGGCTCGGCATCCCGCACATCACCAGCAGCACCGACCCGGTGGGACCGCGCGCGGTGCCCGTGCTCCTGGGCGTACTGCTTCTGGTGGTCGCGGTGCTGTACGCGGTCGATGTGGCCCGGGGCGGCCACGGTGAGCCGGAGGCCGGCGAGGACGTCGACCTGTCCCAGGGCATCGACTGGCGCACGGTGCTGCTGCTGATCGGCGCGTTCCTGGTGAACGCGGTGCTGATCGAACGGCTCGGCTGGGTGATCAGCGGCGCGCTGCTGTTCTGGGGAACGGCCTTCGCCCTCGGGAACCGCCACTACATACGCAATCTGCTGATCGCGGCGACGATGTCCCTCACCACGTTCTACGCCTTCGCGATCGGGCTCGGTGTCAGCCTCCCGGCCGGTGTTCTGCAAGGGATCCTGTGATGGAGAACCTGAACAATCTTCTCCAGGGCTTCGAGGACGTCGTTGCCCCGATGAACCTGCTGCTGGCGTTGATCGGCGTCGTGGTCGGCACCGCGGTGGGTGTGCTGCCGGGCATCGGCCCGGCGATGACCGTGGCCCTACTGCTCCCGATCACCTACGGCATGGAGCCGGTACAGGCGTTCATCATGTTCGCCGGCATCTTCTACGGCGGCATGTACGGCGGATCGACCACCTCCATCCTGCTGAACACCCCCGGAGAGTCGTCCTCGGTGGTGACGGCCATCGAGGGCAACAAGATGGCCAAGGCCGGGCGGGCGGCGCAGGCGCTCGCCACCGCCGCGATCGGTTCCTTCGTGGCGGGCACGATCGGCACCCTGCTGCTGGTGCTGGTGACTCCGCTCGTGGTGGACTTCGCGATCAGCCTGGGTGCTCCGGACTACTTCGCCCTGATGCTGCTCTCCTTCATCGCGGTCACGTCCGTGCTGGGCGCGTCACGCATCCGTGGTCTCATCTCGCTGCTGCTGGGTCTGACCATCGGCCTGGTCGGCATCGACACGGTGTCCGGGCAGCAGCGGCTCACCCTGGGCATCCCCCAGCTGGCCGACGGGATCGACGTGGTCGTCGTCGCCGTCGCCATCTTCGCCGTCGGCGAGGCGCTGTGGGTGGCCGCGCATCTGCGGCGCAAGCCCGTCGAGGTCATTCCGGTCGGCAGGCCGTGGATGGGGAGGAAGGACTGGAAGCGGTCCTGGAAGCCCTGGCTGCGCGGTACGGCGTACGGCTTCCCGTTCGGCGCGCTCCCGGCCGGCGGTGCGGAGATCCCGACCTTCCTGTCGTACGCGACGGAGAAGCGGCTGACCAAGCACCCGGAGGAGTTCGGCAAGGGTGCGATCGAGGGTGTGGCCGGTCCGGAGGCGGCGAACAACGCCTCCGCGGCGGGCACGCTGGTCCCGATGCTCGCCCTCGGGCTGCCGACGAACGCGACCGCCGCGGTCATGCTGGCGGCGTTCCAGTCGTACGGCATCCAGCCCGGTCCACTGCTGTTCGAGCGCGAGGCGAGCCTCGTGTGGGTGCTGATCGCCAGCCTGTTCATCGGCAATCTGCTGCTGCTCCTGCTGAATCTGCCGCTCGCGCCGACCTGGGCGAAACTGCTGCAGATTCAGCGCCCCTACCTGTACGCGGGAATCCTGTTCTTCGCGTCGATGGGTGCGTACGCCGTCAACGCACAGCCCCTGGACCTGTTCCTGCTGCTGTTGCTGGGACTCCTCGGCTTCGCGATGCGGCGGTTCGGACTGCCGGTGCTGCCGCTGATCATCGGCGTCATCCTCGGCCCGCGGGCCGAACTGCAGGGACGGCGCTCCCTGCAGCTGTCGGGCGGTGAACTGTCGGGGCTGGTGGGCGGACCGGTGTCCTACGCGGTGTACACGGCGATCGTGCTGGTGCTCGTCTGGCCGTTGGTGCGGCGGTTCGTCGTACGTCCGCTTCGTGAGCGAAGTGCCTGAGAGTGCCGGAGAGGGGGTCTGCAAGGGCCCTGGAGGGAGAGCAGAGATGACCGTACTGGTCGGATACGTACCCACACCCGAGGGTGAGGCCGCGCTGCGCGCGGGAATCGACGAGGCCCACCTGCGCGGCGAGAAGCTGCTGGTGGTGAACACCTCTCGGGGTGACGCCTATGTGGACCCGCGCTTCGCGCAGGAGCCTGATCTGGCTCATGTCCGCGAGGACCTGGCCGCGCTGGGGATCGAGTTCGACGTCCGCCAGGTGCTCGGCGGTGGCGATGCCGCCGAGGAGATCATCGAACTGGCGGAGCAGGCGGACGTGTCCCTGGTGGTGATCGGGCTGCGGCGCCGGAGCGCGGTCGGCAAGCTGATCATGGGCTCCGCCGCGCAGCAGATCCTGCTGGGAGCCGGCTGCCCGGTCCTCGCCGTGAAGGCCGCTTCCTGAGCACGGCGCCGGGGGCCGGGAGCTCCCAGCCCCCTCGGAGCCCCTCGGAACTCACTCTCACCGTATGGGACAACGATGATCTTTAGAACATTCGGCTGGTCGTTCGTCGTCACGGCGGCCGGCCTCACCTTCGCCGCGTGGCAGTGGGGATGGGAGGCGTTCGGGATCGTACTGATCCTGTCGATCCTGGAGATCTCGCTGTCCTTCGACAACGCGGTGGTCAATGCCGGAATCCTGAAGAAGATGAATGCCTTCTGGCAGAAGCTCTTCCTCACCGTCGGCATCCTGATCGCGGTGTTCGGCATGCGGCTGGTCTTCCCGGTGGTGATCGTCGCCATCAGCGCGAAGGTCGGTCCCATCGAGGCGGTGCGGCTCGCCCTCGACGATCCGGGCCGGTACGAGGACCTGGTCACCGACGCCCACCCGGCGATCGCCGCCTTCGGCGGCATGTTCCTGCTGATGATCTTCCTCGACTTCATCTTCGAGGACCGCGACATCAAGTGGCTGAACTGGCTGGAGCGCCCGCTGGCCAGGCTGGGCAAGGTCGACATGCTGTCGGTCTGCATCGCGCTCGTCGTGCTGCTGGTCTCGGCGATGACCTTCGCCACCCACGCGCACGTCAGCACGGGACATGCGGACAAGGCCGCCACGGTGCTGCTCTCCGGAATCGCCGGTCTCATCACGTATCTGGTCGTGGGCGGCCTCTCCGGATACTTCGAGGACAAGCTCGAGGAGGAAGAGGAACACGAACACGAGGAGGAAGAAAAGGCCAAGGCCGAGGGCAAACCGGTCTCGGTGGTCGCCCTGGCCGGCAAGGCCGCGTTCTTCCTCTTCCTCTACCTGGAAGTCCTGGACGCGTCCTTCTCCTTCGACGGCGTGATCGGCGCCTTCGCCATCACCAACCACATCTTCTGGATGGCGCTCGGCCTGGGTATCGGCGCCATGTACGTCCGGTCCCTCACCGTCTACCTGGTCCGCCAGGGCACCCTCGACGACTACGTCTACCTGGAGCACGGTGCGCACTACGCGATCGGTGCCCTCGCCGCCATCCTGCTGATCACCATCCAGTACCAGATCAGCGAGATCATCACCGGCCTGGTCGGTGTCCTCCTGATCGCGGCTTCCTTCCTTTCATCCGTGCGCCACAACAAGGCACGCGAGGCGGCCGAGGGGATAGGCCCGACCTCGGACGAGAAGGCGGAAGTCTCGTCCGGAACGTGACGTGACCGGCCGGCGATCAGGGCCGAAGGCACGTTCCGCACTCCAGTACGGCGGTCGGCGCGGCCACCGCTGACCACCGTGCGGCACAACTTCGCCGCGGTCGGCCGGCTCAGTCTTCACAAGCTGCTGAGCAAGATCGGCCGCACTGGGCCCGACGTGATCGACAGCCCTTGGTCCCGACCCGGCTGGCGGTCCGCGCGAGCACGGGAGCGCCGCCGCTCTCACCCGAAGGCGAAGCGCGGCGGCGCTGACCCGCACGGGCCCGGCGAGGGTGCTCGAAGGGCGCGTGCGGTTCGGATCAGTGGTTGAGGGGAGCGGGTTCCGGCATCAGCTTCTGGTCCACTGCTGGTTGCTGCTTCCATTGCAGTACCAGACATCGACCGCGGTGCCATTGCCGGTGCCCGCTCCGGCTGCGTCCAGGCAGAGCGCCGGGTTCGCGACGCTGGTCACACTGAGGTCGGCGTTCAGGTTCCACTGCTGTGCCGCCGCGCCGGTGCAGTCGGAGATGACCACGGGGTCTCCCGCCGTGGCTCCGGTGCCTCCCACCGTCATGCACTTGTTGCCGTAGACGGTGAGTTGTTTGTCCGCGTTCCAGTTCCAGATCTGGTTGCCGCCGTCGTTGCAGTCCCAGAGGTCGAGTTGGGTGCCGTTGGCCGTGCTGAAGCCGGGCACGTCGACGCAGCGGTTGGAGCCCACTCCGCGCAGGACCTCACCGGGAGGCGCGGGCGGCAGGTCGTTGACGGGCGGGGTCGTGCCGAAGCCGTAGCCCCAGCGCAACAGGGCGACTCCGGTGGCGCTGTTGTCCACCAGGTTGCCCTCGGAGTCCAGCGACTCGATCGAGTAGGCGTCGCCGAACCTCAGCCCCGGCCAGTACACCAGTCCCATCCCCTTGCCTCGGGCGGTGTTGGCCACGGCCGCGAGATACGAGGTGTAGACGTTGCCGTTCCACGCGCCGTAGTTCAGACCGATCGTCATCGGGGCGCCGGCCTCGTCGATGATGGTGCGGCCGGCGTACGTGCCGATCCGGGCTTCGAGGTCGGCGACCCAGTCCGCCTGCTGGGTGTAGCTGGCCCAGAAGCCGTAGAAGTGCAGCGACAGCAGCGTTCCCCGCAGTTCGGGTGCCGTGCCGACACCGGTGACGTTGTCGTTGTAGCCGGTACCGCTGATCACGACACGGCCGCGCGGGACGTCCTGGTGCTGGGCCAGCCAACCACTGGTGACGGACACCCACTGGTCCAGGGTGTAGCCGTGCGGCTCGTTCATGGGCTCGAAGTAGACCCGTGGGTTGTGCTTGTACTCCCGCACCACGGTGTTCCACATCTCTTTCCATGCGGCCGTGTCGTCGACCAGGCCGTCCTTGCTGGTGTTGGCCTCCCAGTAGCTGACGATGACCTTGTCACCGTAGGCCGTGGCCGCGTCGATCGTCGCCCGGTACGACTTCCACCAGTTGGTGCCGACGCTGGCCGGGTTGATCGGCAGTCGCAGTGTGTTGGCGCCCAGGTTCTTCTTGAAGCCGCGCACCATGTGACCCGTGGTGCGGTACACGGTGCGGTAGTCGTCCGTCACCGACAGCCCGCTGGGCACCACGGCGTCACTGGCGTAGTTGTCCCGCGGGTCCGCCCAGTTCACCCCGCGGAAGTCACTGGTACCGCCCTTCGACGCAGCCGTCACCGGCGGGGGCGAGGCGGCTGACGTCTCGGCGGCCGACTGGGCGAGGGCGGGGGCGGGGGCGGTCAGGAACATGAGTGTCGCGCCGAAGCCGGCCACGAGCACACTGGCCAGTCTTCTCGACCTCGTCCGGGTCTTGGTCATGTCGTCTCCAGTGACGGAATCGCGGAGGGCGGAGTGCGGGTTCGTCACCTGAGCCGAGGCAGTGATGAACCAGGGTCCGGACAAAGACACTTGGACCCCTGTAAACCGGCCATGGTTACGTAACCATGGCCCGGACACTGGCACGACGCCCGCACCGGTGACAAGACCCGTGACGGTTCCGAAGTACGACAGACCCCCGCCCCGCGTCGATCTTGACCGGTGCCGGACGCCCAGTTCCGCCGCCCGCCGGCCCGGCACCGCGTGCAGATCCGTACGCCGCATGCTCGGGCCGGGTCCGTGGCGGAAGCCGGCCTCGGCCTGCCGGGCGTCGCCCCTGGCGGCGAGGTACCGGATGCCGCGCAGTGTGCTGCCGTGGCCGACGAGATCGGCGCCGAGCGCACCGGTATCCGTATCTCCCCCGGCAACCCCTACAACGACATCGCCGAGTCCGACACCGCCGAAGCTGTATCCGGCGCTCCTGCGTGCCCTCAGCCCGCTCGGTCTGGCCTACCTCCACGTGATGCACGCGGGCGACGAGGAGCTGGTGGGCACCCTGCGCCCGCTGTGGCCGACCACCCTGATCCTCAACCGGGCCGGCACCGACCTGCCCACCCGCGCCACGAACATCGACCACGGCACGGCCGACCTCGTCTCCGTCGGCGCCCTCGCGCTCGCCAACCCGGACCTGGTCGAGCGGCTACGCTCTGACGCGCCGCTGAACACCCCCGACCCGGCGACCTTCTACGGCGGCGGAGTGGCCGACTGCACCGACTACCCCACCCACACCGTCCGAGGAACCGCATCATGCCCGCCTCCACACACCGCACCCCCTCTACGGCCAGCGAGGGGCCGATGAGCTACGCGATCTTCCAGCTCGCCCGCGCTCACCGCGCCCGCGCCGGCGTCATGCTCCGTGAGATGGACCTGCATCCCGGACAGGAACTGCTGCTGATGCAACTCCTCGACCGGGACGGCCAGACCCAGTCCGAGCTGCTCGAAAGCGTCGGCCTGGACCACTCCACCGTTTCCAAGTCCCTGCGCCGCATGCAGGACGCCGGCCTGCTCGTCCGCGAGCCGGCCGAACACGACCGGCGCGTCATGGTCGTGCACCTCACCGACAAGGGCCGTGCCATGCGCGAGCCCATCGCGGCCATGTGGCGGGCCCTGGAGGAGACCTCCGCGCTGAACCTGTCGGCGCAGCAGGCGGAGTCCTTCGTCCGCACCGCCTACGCGATCGCCGACGCGATCAACAGCCGCGCTCTTCCGCGGGAAGAGTCCGAGTAACTCCCCTCCGCTCGCACCCCGGTTCCGGCCTGGAGTGCGCTTCGTTCCCGGCGTTCTTGCGAGGTGGTGAGCCGAGCCGGCAGCTGTGGCGGAACCCGCCCGCTGCCCCCGACGTACGTCAGGGAGGACAAGGACGGGCGGGGGTGAGCGGGGCCCAGCGTCAGGGGCGAGCGCGAGCTGTCCCGGTGCGAGCAGGCCGGAACTCATCCGGGGGCAGGGCAACACCCCGCGGGGTCGGCGTGACCTCCCCCGTCGCCGGCCGACCGGCCGGCCGCATATCGGGTCCCCATGACCACCACCCTCCCCGTCCTCGTCGTCGGCGCGACCGGCTCCCTCGGCGGCAAGGTCGTCGACGAACTGCTCAAGCGCGGTAAGAGCGTCCGCGCCCTGGTCCGGCCGACCACCGACGCGAGCAGGCTCGAAAGGCGGGGTGTCGAGATCGCCCGCGGCGACATGCTCGACCTCGACTCGCTCGTCGCCGCCATGAACAGCGCCGACGCCGTCATCACCACCGCCGCCGGCTACACCCGCGGCGGCAAGAACGCTCACGACGTCGACACCGTCGGCAACGCCAACCTCGCCGAGGCCGCCCACCGCGCCGGCATCCGGCGGTTCGTCCTGACCAGCATCCTCACCAGCAGGAGGCACGCCGCCTGTGCGCCGTCCTGCGGGACCGGCCGCGGCGAGCCCTCGTGGAGCCATTGACGCTGCCCGCCCCCAACAACTCCCTGCCGGGGCAGGCGTGCGCGCTGGTGACCAGCGATCTGCGGCAGCCACGGACTGCCGCCTGGCTCGCACGGAGCATCGGTCCGCAGCTCGCCGAGCGGACCGCTACCGGCAAGTGGGCACCGAGGGAGACTTCGCCGAACTCACCTTCCCTCGCGGAACCGTTGGAAGCGCCGGCCCATACGGCGACTGGCCAGTACCGACGCGCCCGCGCCGACACGGCAGGCACCCGGAACCTACTGGCACCTATGCGGCGCTGTTCCCGAGTTGTCCGAGCTGTCAGCTCGCTTTGCCAGATCTATTGACTTGTCCTCCCGTCCGTCACTACCGTCTCGCAGAATTTCGAACGACGTTCGATATTTCGAACAGCAAGATCTCGCATGAGTGCCCAATGGAGGACACCTCTATGCGTCACCGACCCAGACCCGGCACCCGCCTGTTGGCCGCCCTGTGCGGCTCGACGCTGTCCATGGCCCTGTTGACCGGGGGGCCGGGGGCGACCCCCGCCCAGGCGGCCGACGACCCCAACGCGGTCGCGCTCGACAAGGACGCGATCCTCGCCGCCAACCAGCTCGACGAGCGGCAGTGGTACAAGGACAACATCCCTTTCCTCGACACCCCCGACAACGACATCGACGATGTCTACTACTACCGGTGGAGCACCTACAAGCGTGCACTCCGCTACACCGTGCCGGGCACGGGTTACGTGTCGACCGAGTACGACGTGCCGATCGGCTATGCCGGGAACCCGTACACCGCGCTCCCGGACGCAGCCGGCTACCACCTGCTGGACGGGCGCTGGCTGCGCAACCGGGACTACGCCGGTGACTACCTGGACTTCTGGCTGCGCGGCGCGGGCAACTCGGGCGCCCGCAACTTCAGCGAGTGGATCACGAGCGCCGCGTACCAGCGTTATCTCGTCACCGGGGACGCCGCCCAGATCAAGTCCGCGCTCCCCCACCTCATCGCGCTGTACAAGCGGTGGGATTCGAGCTTCACCAGCGACATCACGGTGAACGGCACGCAGTCCACCAGCGACCTGTACCACCAGAGCCCGCTGTCCGACGCCACGGAGTACACCGAGACGTCGATGCACAGCAGCAACTGGTTCAGCGGCGGCCGCGGCTACCGGCCCACGATCAACGCGTACATGTTCAGCGCCGCCCAGGCCATCAGCAAGATCGCCACGCTGAACGGCGACACGGCGACCGCGAACGATTACGACGCCAAGGCCGCGCAGCTCAAGTCGGCCGTGCAGAACTCGCTGTGGGACCCGCAGCGCAACTTCTTCATGCAGGTCTACAACACGGACACCACCAACGGCACCCTGAAGCAGACCAGGACGACCTGGCGGGAGCTGATGGGCTACGCCCCCTGGGCGTTCAGCCTGCCCGACGCGCAGTACTCGTCGGCGTGGAAGTACCTGACCGACGCCAAGAGGTTCAAGGCGCCGTTCGGGCCCACCACCCTGGAGCGGGTGCACGACTTCGAGGCGGAGCAGGCCACCCGCAACCACGCCAACCTGTTCAGCTCGTCGACCGCCTCCAACGGGCAGTACGTCGGGCAGATCGACTTCGACGACAGCTACGTCACCTTCACCGTGGACGCGCCCGGCGCCGGGACGTACCCGGTGACCGTGCACTACGCCAACGGCACCAGCGGCACGTCGACCCACAAGCTCATCGTGAACGACGACACCGCCAACCCGATGACGGTCAGCTACGCGCCCACCGGGGCCTGGCAGAAGTTCTCGGAGTCGCAGGCCGTCACCGTGCAGGTCCCCATGAAGGCCGGCGCCAACACGCTGAAGTTCGCCAAGGGCACCAGCTACGCCGAACTCGACCGGATCACGGCAAACCCGTATTTCGACTACGAGGCGATCCCCGCCACGCAGCAGCGCGACGACGCCAACTGCTGCCACTGGAACGGCCCGAGCTGGCCGTACCAGACGAGCCAGGTCCTGACCGGCATGGCGAACCTGCTCCAGGACTACCCGGCGCAGAGCTACGTCACCAAGGCGGACTACCAGACGATGCTGGCGCAGTTCGCCGACCTCCAGCACAAGGACGGCAAGCCCTACATCGCCGAGGCCGCCGACGGCGACACCGGCGCGTGGATCTACGACGGCTTCAACTTCAGCGAGAACTACAACCACTCCAGCTTCAACGACCTGGTGCTCACCGGTCTGCTGGGCATCAAGCCGCAGGCGAACAACACGCTGGTGCTGAAGCCGCTGGTCTCGTCCGGCTGGGACTGGTTCGCGGTGGAGTCCCTGCCCTACCACGGACACACCTACTCGATCCGCTGGGACCGTGACGGCACGCACTACGGCAAGGGCAGCGGCCTACAGATCTTCCAGGACGGCCAGCGCATCCACCAGTCGTCGACACTCGGGGACACCACGGTGAACGTGGCCGCCCCCGTCACCCCGGCGCCGGCCACGCGGCTGATGAACGTGGCCGCCAACCCGCTGACCGCCGAGCAGGACTGGCTCGGCCGGACCATCACCCAGCCCTACCCGAAGGCCTTCGCCTCCTACACCAACACCGTCTCCAACGGTCCGCACTGCCACAGCGGGCAGACCTGCAAGCCCACCACCTTCGACGCCCCGCTGCGGGCCACCGACGGCTGGATCCGCTACGACAAGATCCCCGACGACCGGTGGACCAACTCCGGCTCGCCGAACGCCACCGACCACCTCGGCGTCGACTTCGGCGCCCCTCGGAAGATCAACGAGGTGAAGTTCTACACCTACGACGACGGCGCGAACATCCGCGTCCCGGGGAGCTACACCGTCCAGTACCTCAGCAACGGCTCGTGGGTGAACGTCCCGAACCAGACCAGGAGCCCTGCCACCCCGGTCGCCAACAACGCCAACGAGGTGACCTTCCCGACGATCATGACCTCCCAGTTCCGGGTCGTCTTCACCCCTCAGGCCGGCAAGTTCGTCGGCGTCACCGAGCTGGAGTCCTGGTACCCGGAGACGCCGGCCGTGAAGATCGTCAACAAGAACAGCAACCTGGAGCTCGGCATCTCCGGTTCCTCGATCGCCGCAGGAGGCGCCGCCCAGCAGCAGACGGCCGACGCCACGGCCAACCACCAGTGGAAGATCGTTCCCGCCGAGAACGGCTACTACAAGATCTTCAACACCAACAGCGGCCAGGTGCTCGGCATCAAGGACGCCTCCAAGACGGCCGGCGCCACCGCACTGCAGTGGGGTGACACGCTCACCGCCGACCACCTCTGGTCCGTGGTGGACGCGGGCGGCGGCTACTGCAAGATCATCAACAAGAACAGCGGCATGGCCCTGGGCATCCAGGACATGTCCACCACAGCCGGGGCCCAGGCCTTGCAGTGGGACGACAACGGCACCGCCGACCACCTGTGGCGCATCACCACGGCCGACGGATCCACACCGTTCAACTCCTGACCGACCGTCCGCCGCGGTACTGCCGTCGTCCGGGGTCCGGAATTCCGGGTCCCGGCCGGCGCTGTCGCCATTTGGGGCACATCCCGTCACTTCGGGTCAGGTGCCGAGTCGGCTCTCATCCTTACGTCCCGGACGCACCCAGGTTGACGCCTCAGGGAGGCACGGAGTCGATGGGGCCGGCTCGGGCCACTGGGTGCCGGGACTTGGCGGGTGGTGAACTCCTCGAGGCCCCGACACTCAACCAGACCGTAGGGGCAGCCGCCGCGCCGGACTGCCTCAACGTCCCAGTCGACCACTGGACCGCCTCGACGGCCGACTCGACCTGCGGCGCTGGTGTGCAGCCCGGTCAGGCCGAGCGCTGCTGCGCCGAGCCCGGCGGTGACCAGCAGCGCGTACCGGCGGGGGCGGCGCAGCACCGTCCGGCCGAGGGCGCCCCAGGCCCGCGGCGTCCCGCATGTCGGTGTGGAGCTTCTGGGCCGGCGGTACCTTGGCGACGTCGTAGGCGGAGAGCGTCACCGCGCCGAGGAAGAGGCCGCCCTGCAGCGCGCCGCCGACCGTCATGAAGCCCGCGTCGCCGCCCGCCGAGTCCGCCGGCTTTCTCGCGGTCGAGGCGGCACTGCTGCCCGAACCACCGGTGGCCCCGGCGGCCTTGGCGAACTCCCCGATCTGTTCGGGGTCAGCTTGGGCGTCATATTGAGGTTGTCGTTCAGGTGGCCGAGCCTGGTGGATGGATCGACGTTGACACCCATCGTGGACAGAATGCCCGCGCCTGCCCGACCGGGATCGTCACCCGGGCCCGGCCGGCGAGCTCGGCGGCGGACACCTCGACCATCACTTCGCAGCGACATTCGCACCTGACCAGAAAGGAGTCCGCGCCCCGCCCTTGAAGGAGCGGACCCCCGTCGACACGGTGACGGCCGACGGATGGTCGGCTGCCTGTCACGCCCGGCGGCAGGCTCGGGGCCCGACGGGAGCGCGACGGCGGCACGCGGGGACGACGCGGCCAGGTGCCGCCCGCACGTGGTCACCGGTTTGCCGCCGCCGGCAGTGCGCCGGCCGGAGAATTGGCGTCGAGCTGGGCCGGTGGGTCGGTCCTGCGCGGGGGGCGTGACATCCGGCGCTCGACGGCTTCGGCCAGTTGGGAGAGGCTGAAGTTGACCAGGATGAAGAGAGTCCCGATGACACAGAACATCTGCAGGGGGTTCTCCAGCGTCTGTACGGCGATCTGGCCGCGGCGCAGGAGCTCTTCGTAGCTGATGATGAATCCCAGTGAGGTGTCCTTCAGTACGACCACGAGCTGCCCGATGAGTGCGGGGAGCGTGATCCGGAACGCCTGGGGGAGCAGGATCAGACGCAGGGTCGCGCCCTGGGTCAGGCCGATGGCGTACGCGGCCTCCGCCTGGCCCTTGGGCAGGGCCTGGATGCCGGCGCGGATGACCTCGGCGATGACCACCGAGTTGTAGAGCGTCAGGCCGATGACGAGGAACCACATCGTCGGCAGATCGATGCCGATCTCCGGCAGCACGCGCGCGGCGAAGAACACGGACATCACGACCGGGACGCCGCGGAAGAGCTCGATGAAGCCCACCACCGCCCAGCGGTATGCCCGCGTGGCCGAGACCCGGGCGACGGCGAGCGCGCTGCCGAGGGCGAGGGACAGCACGATCGAGATGGCCGCCGCCTGCAGCGTGGCCACCAGGCCACCGCCCAGGAACTCCCACACCAGCCCGAACTGCGGGTCGGAGGGGTTGATCAGGGGACCCCACTTGGCCTCGTCGAGCTGCCCCTGCCGGGAGAGCCTGGCGATGGCGAGGGCCAGCAGGGCGGCCAGTGCCGTCAGGGCGGCGGCGGTGCCCCACAGGATCCGCCGCCGGGAGCGCGGACCGGGCGCGTCGTACAGGACATCGGGCGCGGTCATCGGGCGATCGCCACCTTGCGCTCCAAGCGGCTCAGGAGGAATCCGACGGGCAGGATCAGCAGGAGATATCCGGCGACGACGCCGGTGAGGGTGGGAAGCGCGGGCAGGCCCCGGGCCGAGGTGAGGGTGTCCGCCACGCTGAAGAGCTCCCCGCCGACGCCGAAGGCGCCGACGATCGCGGAGTTCTTGATCATGGCGATGAGCGCGTTGCCCAGGGGCGGGACCATCGAGCGCAGGGCCTGCGGCAGGATCACCAGCCGCAGGCTCGCACCGAAGCTCAGGCCGATGGCCCGCGCCGCCTCGGCCTGGCCGGCCGGGACCGCGTTGATTCCGCTTCGGACGGCTTCGCAGATGAAGCCCGAGGTGTAGCAGACCAGTCCGGTCACCCCGAACCAGAAGTAGCTGCCATGGAGGCCGACTTCGGGGAGGCCGAACGCCATGAAGAACAGCACGACGGTGAGCGGGCAGTTGCGTACGGTCTGGACCCAGAGGGCGCCCAGGCGCTGCAGCAACGGCACCGGGGAGACCCGGGCCACGGCGACGGCCATGCCGAGTACGAGCGAGCCGACGGCCGCGTAGACGCAGATTTCGATGGTCTTCAGCCAGCCGGACCAGAAGAGACCTGCGTTGTCGATGATCACGTTCATGTGTCTGCTCCGAACTGCGGGTTACGCGCGGGTCACTCGCAAGGGCCGAGTTCCGGAAGCTTCGGGACCTCCGGTGACGCGTCGCCGACGGAGTCCTTCCACGCCTTGGCGTAACTGCCGTCCTTCACCGACTCGGTCAGCACGTCGTTGACGAACTCGCAGAACTCGACGTCGCCCTTCTTGATGCCGATGCCGAAGGGCTGGTCGTAGAAGGTGTCACCGACGGTCTTGAACTTGCCCTTGGAAGCGGAGACAAAGCCCAGCAGGATGGCGCTGTCCGTGGTGACGGCGTCGACCTGACCGGTGCGCAGGGCGTCGGCGCACTTGCTGTAGACATCGAACTGGACGAGCTGGCTGTCCGCGTCCTCGAGGTACTTCTTGATCACCTCGCCGTCGATGGAACCAGTTGCCGTACACACCTTGAGACTTGCGTCCTTCAGTGACTTCGGGCCAGTGATCTTCGTGTTGTCGCTCTTGACCATCAGGGTCGAACCGGCGTTGTAGTACGGCCCGCCGAAGGTCACCCGGGTCCGGCGGTCATCGGTGATCGTGTAGGTGGCGGTGATCAGATCGACCTTGCCCTGCGCCAGGTACTCGTCCCTGACCTTGGAGGGAGTCTCGACGAACTCGATGTCGGCCGGGGCGATGCCGAGCTTGCCCGCGATGATCTTGGCTGTCTCCACGTCGAAGCCGGCCGGCTTGCCGTCCAGGCCCTTGAGGCCGAAGAGCGGTACGTCGAACTTCGTACCGATCGTGATCCTGCCGGCCGCGGACAGCTTGGCCATCGTGGTGCCGGCCTTGAAGGTGGGCTTGGCGGCGCTCGTCGTGGCGCTGTCCGAGTCGCTGCCTCCGCATGCGGCCAGGGGCAGGGCCAGGGCGACCACGGCGGTGGCGGCGAGGGCGGCGCGTCTGTGCTGGAACATCTTGTTCTCCTAGTGAGTTCGCGTGTTCAGGGGTTGCGGGAAGCGCGGCCGGGCCGCGGGATCAGTGGCTGAGGATCTTGGAGAGGAAGTCCTTGGCGCGTTCGCTCTTCGGCGCGGAGAAGAACTCCCCGGGCCGCGCTTCCTCGACAATGCGGCCGTCCGCCATGAAGACCACTCGGTCGGCAGCGCGGCGCGCGAAGCCCATCTCGTGGGTGACGACGACCATGGTCATGCCCTCACGCGCCAGTGCCGTCATGACGTCCAGGACCTCGTTCACCATCTCCGGGTCCAGGGCCGAGGTGGGCTCGTCGAACAGCAGCACCTTGGGGTCCATGGCCAGGGCGCGGGCGATGGCGACCCGCTGCTGCTGTCCTCCGGAGAGCTGGGCGGGGTACTTGTTGGCCTGGCCGGCCACACCGACCCGGTCCAGCAGTCGCAGCGCGCGTTCCTCGGCCTTGGCCCTGGCCATCCGCCGGACATTGACCGGGCCGAGGGCGACGTTCTGCAGCACGGTCTTGTGCGCGAAGAGGTTGAAGGACTGGAAGACCATTCCGACGTCCGCTCGCAGGGCGGCCAACTCCGTGCCCTCAGCGGGCAGTTCGCGCCCGTCAAGGGTGATATTCCCGGATCCGATCGTCTCCAGCCGGTTGATGGTGCGGCACAGGGTGGACTTCCCCGAGCCGGACGGGCCGATCACGACGATGACCTCACCCTTGGCGACGTCCAGATCGACGTCGGCCAGGACGTGAAGGGCCCCGAAGTGCTTGTTGACGCCCCGGAGGGACAACAGGGGAGGCCGAGCGTTCCAGTGCGCAGACGCTTCCCCGGCAGCGACGGCCTGGTGGTTTCTCAAGGAAGACATGAACTACTACCTCGCTGAGAGGAGAGAGCGGAGCACGAGCAGTGGTCCGACCGGGTGAAACTGGTCCAACCTGTTGGACCAGTGGACGGGCTGTCGGTCCCCGATGTCAAGGGTTGCCCTGGAATTGGTTGTGACGTCTGCGTTACGGCCCGGGCCGCACCCCCTGCAGCGCCGACCCGTTCGCGGCGTCGGGGTAAGCCCCGTCGCCTGGCAGTTACGCGAGTCCCCCGCTGGAATGACAGAAAATATCGCCCGAAAAACCTCAAACTGCTCTGCCAATCGGATCGTGAGGCCCGGCAACTGCCATGTGGACACCGGCAGTCGGTCGGTCGGCCCGGCACTGAGGAGTGGCACCCCGGAGGGCTGCGGTCTTGACTCTCACCGCCCGGCATGGTGAATTGGTCCTACCGGTTGGACCAACCTAACCGTCCGCGTCTTCCGCGCGCCGGAGCAGAGGAAAGAGACAGCGCCCGTGAGTGCCATCGACATCGCGAACCTGCGCACCCTGTTCCCGGCTGCGGCGGAGGGCCTGTATCTGGACGCCGCCCACCAGACGCCACTGTCGCTTCCGGTCCGCGCCGGCCTGGACGCCTTCTACGACCAGGCGCTGAACACCGCCGGTCCGAAGAAACGCTGGCTGGCCCGGGTGGAAGAGGTACGCGGACGGCTGGCGGCTTTCCTCGGAGCCGGCCCGCACGAGATCGCGTTCACCAAGAACACCTCCGAGGGTCTCAACATCGCCGCCCACGGCCTGCGCTGGGAGCCCGGCGACAACGTACTCCTGCTGGAGGGCGAACACCCGAACGTCGCCTACGCCTGGCTGAACCGCCGCCCGCAGGGTCTGGAGGTCCGGATGGTGCCGCAGGACAGGGCGAAGAAGTGGGCCGACGCGGACACCTTCGCCCCGTACCTGGACGCCCGGACCCGGGTGATCGCCCTGTCCCATGTGATGTTCCACAGCGGACAGCGCAACGACGTGGCCGGCATCTCACAGCTGGCCCGCCGGCACGGATCCGAGGTGGTGGTCGACGCCATGCAGGCAGTCGGCATCCTCGAGGTGAACGCCCGCGCGCTCGGGGTCTCGGCGCTGGCCTCCGGCTGCCACAAGGGTCTGCTGGTGCCCCAAGGACTGGGCCTGCTCTACACGCCGTACGAGACGGAAATGCTACGGCCGACATATATGGCGTTGGCCGGCGTGGCCAACCCTGACGAGCACATCGTCGTCGGAGCGGGAAACGTCGAACCGCGGACCGACGCGCAACGCTTCGAGATCGGCAACTTCAACCTCCCGGCGATCCATGCGCTGGGCGCCGCGCTGGACCTCATCGAAGGCGTGGGCGTAAGCGACATCGAGCGGCACGTACTGGACCTGGGCGATCAGCTCATCGCGCACCTGGACGCACTTGGCATCGGCCTGACCGGGCCGGTTGAGCGCGAACACCGCTCGCACATCCACGTTCTGGACCTGCCCGGCCCTTGGTGGGCGGATTTCCTGGCCGCCGAAGGACTCCGGGTCTCGCCCGTACGCGAGGGCATCCGGGTCTCCTTCGGCCTGTACAACAACGCCGACGACGTGGACCGGCTGGCCGACGTCCTGCGGCGGGGACTGCGGAAGATCGCCCACCGGGCAGCCTGACCCGCCCGCCCCTCCCAGCCGAATCCCCCCTCATCTGGAGCGACCGTCGTGACCTCACCGCACCCCGTCCGTATGGAACATGACCTGCTGGGTGACAGAGCCGTCCCAGCGGACGCCTACTTCGGGGTGCACACCCTGCGTGCGACCGAGAACTTCCCCATCACGGGTATCCCGATCAGCCGATACCCGGACCTGATCACCGCGCTGGCCTGCGTCAAGCAGGCTGCCGCCGAGGCCAATCGCGAACTGGCCCTCCTGGACGCGGACAAGGCCGACGCCATCGTCGGCGCGTGCCAGGACATCCGGGCGGGCCGGCTGCACGGGCAGTTCGTGGTGGACGTCATCCAGGGTGGCGCCGGCACCTCGACCAACATGAACGCCAACGAGGTGATCGCCAACGCGGCGCTGGAACGACTCGGCCGGGCCCGTGGTGAGTACATGTACCTCCACCCGCTCGAAGACGTGAACATGAGCCAGAGCACCAACGATGTGTACCCCACGGCGGTCAAGCTGGCACTGTTCTGCCTGGCCCGAGGGCTCGGCGACGCCATGACGGGTCTGGCCGAGGCGTTCTCGGCCAAGGCCGAGGAATTCGCCGACGTGATCAAAATGGGCCGGACCCAGCTGCAGGACGCGGTACCGATGACCCTGGGCCAGGAG
Organism: Streptomyces sp. NPDC006602; assembly: GCF_042870385.1. NCBI lineage: Bacteria > Bacillati > Actinomycetota > Actinomycetes > Kitasatosporales > Streptomycetaceae > Streptomyces > Streptomyces sp. NPDC006602. Next base: position 918,307 of record NZ_JBIAHG010000001.1, read on the forward strand.
TTCGGCAGCTACGCGGTGACGATCCGCGAGGACGTCGAGCGCCTCGCAGAGGCGATGGCCCTGATCACAGAGATCAACCTCGGTGGCACCGCCATCGGCACCGGCCTCACCGCGCACCCCCGCTACGCGCAACTTGCCTGCGCGCGGCTCCGGGAGATCGCCGGCATTCCGGTGACCACCGCGGCAGACCTTGTCGAGGCAACGCAGGACGTCGGATCGTTCGTCCTGTTCTCCGGTGTTCTCAAGCGGGTGGCGATCAAGCTCTCCAAGATCTGCAACGATCTGCGGCTGCTGTCCTCGGGCCCGCGCACCGGATTGTCTGAGATCGGCCTGCCCCCGGCCCAGGCCGGGTCGAGCATCATGCCGGGCAAAGTCAATCCGGTCATCCCGGAGGTGGTCAACCAGGTCGCTTTCGAGGTGATCGGCTACGACGTCACCGTGAGCATGGCCGCCGAAGCGGGTCAGCTCCAGCTCAACGCCTTCGAACCGGTCATCGCGCACAGCCTCTTCGAGTCGGTGACCCGCCTGACCGCCGCCTGCGGCGCGCTGACCGACCGGTGCGTCACCGGGATCACCGCCGACGCCGAGCACCTGCGCCGCACCGTGGAGTACTCGATCGGCGTGGTCACGGCCCTCAATCCGCACATCGGCTACACCGCGGCCACCAGCATCGCCGCAGAGGCCCTCGCCACCGGCCGCAGCATCCCGTCCCTGGTGGTCGGGCGGGAGCTGCTCACCGAGGCGGAGCTGGCCGACATCCTGAGCCCGGAGAACCTGGTGCGCCCCGGCGGCGCCCCGGTCCCTCCGCAGGGTCAGCCCTGCAGCACCGGATAGTCGTGATAGTGCTGGCTCGTCGACTCGTACACCGCCACCACGTCCTTGTCGCGGATCGCCTTCACCAGCGCCTGGTGGACATCCAGCGAATACGCGCCGATCGCCGGCGTGTACCGGGTGTGCAGCAGCCATTCGTGATTCTGGTGCTTGGTCGTCAGCTCCGTGACGAGGCTCACCAGCAGTGGAGTACGGGACGCCGAGGCAATCGCCCTGTGCAGGTCCATCGTTGTGGCCAGATAGGTCTTGTAGTCGTCCTGCTCCAGATGCTCTTCCATCTCCGCCACAAGAGCGTCCAGCTTGAGCAGGTCGGACCTGGTGGCCCTGCGGATCGCTGTCAGCGCGCTCGCCAGTTCAAGGGCCTCGCGCGCCTGGAGCAACTCATTGATGTTCAAAGCGGCGACAAGCCCGGCGTCGTTCTCGTCGCGGACCGTGCCCTCCGGCCGCGCGATATAGCTTCCGTCCCCGAGGCGCGTCTCGATGTTGCCGCTGAGCTGCAGAACGGCCAGCGCCTCCCGGACGGCGTTCCGGCTGACACCGAACTCGCCGGCCAGATCCCGCTCGGACGGCAGCCGCTCACCGACAGGCAGCTCTCCCGACCGGATCTTCGCCAGCAACGCCTCCGCGACCAGTTCCGGCTTTCGCTGGCGGCCGGACGAAACCTGCGATGCCATCGCCCCCCCTTTCGGTCATACCGGTAGGACCAAGTCGGTAGGACCAGCGTTCCATGCGGTGGTCAGGCCGTCAAGAAAAGCTTTCGGGCCCCTTTGTCATTCGACGCGGCCCTGGCGGTGACGCGGCCCCGCGACCTGTCCGCCCCACGACGATGGGGCACCGTGAGCCGATATGGTCTCGCTCGCGCTGGCCGAGGGCGGCTTCGGCGGCGGCAACCATAGGGACCGCCGTCAAGAAGCGATGCCGATGTCCCGCCACAGGGCACGCCGACCAAACCGGACGACTTGTCTCGGAGACGACACCCACTTCGGGTGGGGAACCGAGATCGTCACCACCATGAGTTGCAACAAGCGCGAGCCCCGGTTCAACTTCCGATTCGACAACGACCCGGGACCGAACGCACCGCTCGTGGCGTTCTGGACACCGACGCCCGCCGGGCAGGCCCGCCTGCCCGGCGACGCACCACCGAACGTCAGGCTGGGGGCCAGGGTGGGGTGACAGTGGCCCCCAACGGCGCCCAAGGGCGGACCTCAGCCGCGAGACCCCTCGCGGACATCGACTCGAGGCGGAGAGACCGCCGGCTGGGTCAGCCCCGGACGTCCCGCTGCTGGACTTCCTTGACGACGTCCGCCACGGCGACGAAGTCGTTGTCCACGTGGAGCACGGTGTGACCGTGGTGAACCGCAGTCGCGCATACAAGCAGGTCGATGGCGCCTGCCGCGCGATGCTGTCCGTGCTGGGTGAGCTTGTACTGCGCGGTGTCCACCCAGCGCCAGCCACTCTTCGGCACGGAGGCGAGGTGACACAGAGCGTCCAGTTCCGCTGCCATGTCATCCCTGTGAGCGGGTCCGGTGGCCGAGTGGAGGAACTCGGTCCGGGTCGGCTCGCAGACATGGAACACCCCGGCTGCGATATGTCCCTCCCAGGGACGCAACGCCCCCGGGGTACGGAACAGGTGCCACAGCGCCGAGGTGTCGAGCAGGTACGTGATCACTCGAACGTCGCCCGCCGGGCACGCTTCGCCGCCTCATGCGCTGCCGCCGCCCGGTCGAACTCGCCGCGCGCTCCCCGCTCGGCCAGCTTCTCGGCCGCTTCCAGCCGCTTGACCCGGGCCACGTAGTCTCGCAGCGCGGCGTTGACCGTCTCCTTCTTCGTCGTGACCCCCATGAGCCGCATCGCTTCCGCCAGAGCCTCATCATCGAGATCAATCTGAGTGACAGACACGACCACCACCTCCATACATGCAATGTATGCGCACATTGTATGTGACCAACATGACGGGCGCACCGCCGCTTCGGCAAGCGCAGTCATGACCGACTAGTGCTGGTTCCGTGCCGGTGCGGGCAGTGCTACTGCCCACACCCGGGACGCCCGCCGCGCCCGCCGCCGGGCCGGCGGCGCGGTTCCGGCCCGTACATCGCCCCGGCGGCCAGAACGCCGCCCCACAGCACGTGGGCGTCCTCCCAGTGCGGGTCTCCCGGCGGTACGAACAGCGCGAGGCGTGGCGGGAGGAACGCACCGGCCGTGACCGGCAGCATCAGCACGGCGCCCGCCACGGCCGTCCCTGGCCCCGGCCCCGAGCCACGAGCCACGAGCCACGAGCCACGAGTTACGGTGCGTAACGGTGGTACAGCGCCTCGAAGGCGCCACGGTCCCCGTCCGCGACTGCCCGCAACAGCTCGGCGTCGCTCGGACTCCCCCGGTTCGTTTCGCTCACACACCCTCCTCGCCGTAGCTCTCGCCGCCGGCCCCGATGATCCGGCCGTCCTCATCGCGCCGGAGGGCGACATGACCGCGGCGCACGGACTCGCCCGGCAGGCCGCCGCCCTGGTCGACTCCCTGCCCGAGCCGCACCGGGAGCCGTTTCGGGGACGCCCGCGCGGAGCAGGACTGAGCGTGGTCCAGGTGCCCTCGGCGGTGATCAGTGAGTCCCTGCGAACCGGCCACGCGGTCTCGGCCGGGAAGCTGCCTACCTGACGTCGACGAAGTCGCCGGGCGCCGTCGCGGAGCCGGTCGTGGTGGTGCCGGCGAAGACGAAGCGGTAGTAGCCGTCGGAGCCGGCCTTGGTGGTGGTGCTCAAGGTGCCGGTGCTGCTGGTCTTGACCGTCTTGAGGGTGGTGTAGGTGCTGCTGCCCTTCTTGCGGAACTGCAACTTCACCGGCTGGGTCGCGTATCCCGCGTACTTGCCCGTGGTCCAGTTGGCGCGACTGAGCTTGCCGGTGACCGTGATGGTCCTGCCCTTCTTCACCGGCTCCGGGGAGGCGTTGGCGGTCAGCTTGGCGGCACGCTTGATCCTGGTCCTGGCGACGTCGTCGTCGTAACTGGCGTTCGCGTAGAGGTCGTAGGCGCCCAGGAAGAGTTTCCAGGTCCCCGCGGTGCCGTTGCCGTCCTTGAAGGCGACCGCGGGGTCGATGGTGAAGACCGTTTTGCAGCTGTAGCTGTAGCCGCCCTGGACCGGCGTCTCCGTGCAGGTGGGGTATTCGTCCGACTCCAGGCCGCCGGTGATGGTGTCCGTGCTCGAACTGTCGGTGCCCTGCCACAGGAACGCCTGGGTGATGGCTACGCCTTCCACGTCGAAGGCGGTGAACGTGACGGGAACGGCCTTCTTGCCGGTGACGCCGAGAACGATGTCCTTGCCGGCGTTGACGACCCCGTCCGTGAAGGTGGTGCCGCCCAGCGCGTCCTTCGGCTGGACGCTCTGCGGGGCGAAGGCCAGGAGATCCGTCGCCGCCCCGGGATGCTCCGCCGCCTGGGCGGCACCCGGAAGAACGAGCGCCGAGAGTACGACGGCGCCGGAAAGGACGGTGGCAGCAGCGCGTATGCGCATGTGATTCCCCAAGGTGAGGTCGGGCGGCCCTGCCGAACTGTCCTTGTGGCAGGGCCTGATGATGTGGTGGTGAAGAGGCCGGTGCCCGCCCGGGTCCCCGCGGAAGAGGTTCAGGGCGTGGGAGAGCGCAGGACGTCGTCGATGTCGAAGCTTGTGTCGGGCGTCGGGTAGAGGTCCGTCGGGTGGAGGTCCGTCGGGTAGAGGTCCGTCGGCTGGGAGCCCGGTGTGGGTACATCGGCCGGGTCGGCGGTGGGCTTGCCGTCCGGGCTGCACACCTGCGGTGCCGAGGGCTCGGACAGTTCGTAGTCGGCGACCCGCTGCGACCGGAAGTCCACAGTGGCGCGACCCCAGGCGTCCTCTCCGCCGCCGACCTCGACCTCCTTGGGCAGTTCCTTGCTCGTCAGCGGCTTGCCCAGGGTGATCGAGAGGAGGGCGCCCTCGCAGGGACTGCGGTCCGTCGCGTAGAGGGACGCGGGCAGGGCGATCTTCCGCTCGACGCTCGCGTCCGCATGGAGTTCGACGCGTTTCACCCGGCGGATGTCGAGGTAATAGGCGGGTCGCGTCCCGTCCGAGAGGCGTTCGCCGTCGGCGCCGTTCGCGACTCCGTACACCAGCTTCCAGAACTCGACCTGCACGGTGATCTTCCGGCAAAGCGGTCCGTTGTACCCCGGCAGGCTGACAACCCTCAGCCCGTCGCCCACATAGTTCTCCTTGGGCGTGTCGACGACGAGCCGGACCCAGTCCCTGGATTCCTCGACCGTCCACCCCTTGTTGTCGTGGCAACCGGACGCCCCGGTCGGATACGGGGGAGTGAGAGACGGGGTCGGCGAAGGGCTCGGCGACTCGGACACCCCCGTCGCGCTCTCGGACGGATCCCCGGAATGGGAGGTGCCGTGGGCGCTCGAACAACCCCCGGTGAACAGGACGACCACGGCGAGGGCCGCGACGACAGGCACGACGGAGTCGTTCCGCCCGGGTATGCGCCTCGGTACGTACCTCATCGGTCGAACCAGTTCCTGGCTTCCACGGTGCTGAAGCCCCGCAGCACGACGAGGGCGAAGGCGATGCCCGGGAGAACCGAGACGCTGCCCTGGAGCAGGCCCAGCACACCGCTCAGCAGGCTCAGCGCCTCGATGACGATGACCGTGACACGTATCCCGTTCGACCGCTTGCCCGCGAAAACGCCGCATAGCAGAAGCGCCCCGGCGATCAGCAGCGACAGCACCGCCAGGAACCGGAGCAGCCCGGCCCCTTCGTCCTGACCGTGGTCCGCCGCGTCGTTCACCAAGGCCAGCAACAGGAATCCCGCCGCCAGGTTCAGCACGGCCTGGACCCAAACCCCCACCAACGCCAGCCTGACACTCTTCGGCATCTGCGCTTTCACGCTCGGTGTCGTCATGAATGCAAGAAAACGGCACACGTGTCAGGGACACGTCGGTAGGAGTACGTATTTCGTGTACGTATGTGCCATCGCCGCCTGGCCGCCGCGATCTCCTCCGCCGTCGCTTCGGCGCGCGGAAACACGCTGTCTGCTCTCGGCGACGAGGTCCACGGGCGACATCAGGATGCGAGCGCCGGGCCAACCCCGCCGACCGCACGGTCGACGCGCCCCTGGACGCGGCCGGGCGCCGGCACGCCCGCCCGGTACTCGACTGCCACGTCGGGGATAGCAGCCCTTGCTGTGCAACCTGCCGTTGGAACAACACGAACCAGCCTGGAGACACCGTCGCCTTGGCCACGGCTACGCCGGCCCGGCCCCCGTACGGCCCCTGGGTTTTTTCATCGGCCTCAAGGCAGCCGCCCGGACCCCGAGCGACAGCCTCGATCATCTACTCAGCCGCAGGTCAAACGGGTTGGATCTCCCCCGAGCACCGCCGCACCGCCAACCCGCGAGCAGCGGATTCAGTCCGTTCAGGCAAAGTTGGCGCTCCGACACCCGAAAATGAACGTTTCCGCAGGTCAGAAGCCTGCGCAGGTGGGGCGGGTGGGACTCGAACCCACGGCCGACGGATTATGAGTCCATTGAGGATCTTGGCGGTCCTTGCCGATCAACGCTCATTTTTGACGTTTTCCCAGGCCAAACGCGCCGATCAGCGTCAGTCCTGTGTGGTGCTTGTCGATGCATTCCTGTCCTTGTGGCCCCTCAATGGCCCCTGGGGATCGACGAGCTGGACGATCACCACAGAAGCAGCCGCGTCCGCGCAGTTCAGCCAAGGGGATGGAACCCTCGCACAGCGGATCCCCTTACCGACGAGATGATGCCCCCCTTGTCCCGGGTGGAGCATCGTCCCTGACGAGTTCGTCTGCCGGGCTGCGCATGATCCTGGACCGCAGCCTGTCGATCGGGTCAGCCGAGGACGTAGGTCTCATCACCGAAATCAGCGACGATCTTCAGCTTGCCGCCGAGCGCCTTGACGTAGGCAGCGAGGGTGTCGACCTCGCTGCGCTCCAGTTGGCCCTTCTCGATGCGCGAGACGCGGGCCTGGGTGACGCCCATGGCTTCGGCAACCTGGACCTGTGTGGTGTGCTGCCGCTTCCGCAACTCGGCGAGGCGGTGCACACGGGAGGCCAGGACCATTGCCTGCGCCCCCTTCTGAATCTGATCCTTTTCGGCATCGGTGAAGGCGAAATCATCAGTCAGGTCTCCCCAGGAGACGGCCTGTGGGTCCTTGAGGTGATCAGTCATCGTGCCCCGTCCTCTCCATCGATTCGCTTCAGATGCTCCGCGTATGCCTGCTCCGCCTGGGGCACTGCGACGCGGTACCAGCCGGACCAGTTGCCCGCCTTGTCACCGCCGACCAGGATCACGGCCTGGCGGTCCGGGTCGAACACGAACAGCAACCGCACTTCTGTGGCCCCCGCCGAGCCCGGGCGGAGTTCCTTGAGGTTCGGTAGCACCGACCCCTTGATCGTGTCCACCAGAGGCCGGCCCAGCGCGGGACCTTCCTCCTGAAGAGCAGTGACAGCCTGACTGACCTGAATCAGGGTGTCGCGGTCAGTACGGCGCAGGCCATGAAGCCACGAAAGAGCCGGCTCGACCACGACAATCTTCCAAGCCACGCACAAGACCCCATCTGCAATTTATTACACTGCTAGCATACATCGCTGGCGTCATATTGGGAGGGACTACGGTTCTCGCAGTCACCTGTGCCGCCTCGACGGCGGGCATGTCACTACTCGCGGGGTCGAGAACGCCCGCTTCAGGGTCTTCCCGGTTTTAACGGAAAGGCGCGAAGTGGGCGGGGTCCCCCTCGATGAACTCGCCGCGTTCCTGGGCGTCCACGATGACCCGCTCGAAGGACTGCGATGCCCGATGGGCGAGGCCGACAACCTCCTCGGGGGCGTCAGGGCTGCGCCTGCGGGCGAACATGATCTCCACCAGCACGGCGTTGTCGGTGGCGAAGGTGACGTAGGCCCGCGCAAGGACGGTGAGGCGAGGCTGGACCGGGAGGGTGGGATCGCCTGCGCCTTCGAGGGTCTGCGTCAGCCGCTCGTAGCCGTCGAGCGCCAGGGCGTCGAGCAGCGCCTGCTTGTCCTTGAAGTGGCGCCCCGGCGCCGCGTGACTGACACCGATGTCCCGGGCCAGCTCACGCAGCGACAGTGACCCCACCCCTTTCTCGCGCAGGGTGCGCTCGTCGCGGTACGGGACCCGGAGCGCGGCCGGGCGGCGGCGGATTCCGTGCGCGGCAGCACCGAGGTGCGCCGCCTGGACCTGGCGGACCTGTCCTCCGTACGGGAATTCGCGGACGCCTGGGAGGGCCGCCCGCTGAGCCTGCTGATCAACAATGTGGGTGTGATGATGCTGCCGTAGCAGCAGACGCGGGACGGCTTCGAGATGCAGTTCGGCACCCACCACCTGGGCCATTTCGCCCTGACGAATCTGCTGCTGCCGTACGTCACGGACCGGGTGGTCACGCTCGCGTCCTCGCGACCCACACAGCGAATCCGTTCGCCCGCGCCATTGTGCCGATCACGAACAAGTTCCTCGCCCAGGACGACAAGGACGGCGCACTGCCGACCCTGTACGCGGCGACGCAGGACCTTCCGGGCGCGAGCCACGTCGGCCCCGACGGTCGCGGCGAGTCGAAGGGTGCCCCGACCCTCGTGGGCCGCACGGCCGCGGCCGGCGACCCGGTGGCCGCCCACCGCCTGTGGACGGCGTCGGAGGAGCTCACCGGGGCGAGCTTCCCGCAGGAGATCCAGGCCCTGAGCCGAGAGTCCGTTTCCAGGTGACTTCAGTGCAAGGCCGCTGACCGTGGAGCTGCGGGCCGCTACCGCCGCCCACCTCCACAACGAACTCGAAAGCGGGATACTCATCCCGTATAGTTAATCGGGATAGCCATCCCGCTTATGGGTGGCCGTCCATCCCCGCAGGAGGTTTACGTCATGAGCAAGGTCTGGTTCATCACCGGTTCGTCGCGCGGCTTCGGCCGCGAGTTCGCCCTCGCCGCCCTGGAGCGCGGCGACCAGGTCGCGGCCACCGCCCGCAACACCGAAACGCTGACCGACCTGGTCGAGCGGTTCGGTGACGCGGTACTGCCGCTGCGTCTGGACGTCACCGACCGTGCGCAGGTGTTCGAGGCGGTCGCGGCGGCCAAGGAGCGGTTCGGCCGGCTGGACGTGGTGGTCAACAACGCCGGTTACGCCCTGGTCGGCGCCGTGGAGGAACTCGGCGAGCAGGAACTGCGCGACGAGCTGGAGACCAACGTGTTCGGCGTCTTCCACGTCACGCAGGCGGTACTGCCCGTCCTGCGTGCGCAGGGCAGCGGACACATCGTCCAGATCTCCTCGGTCATGGGGCTGACCACCTTGGCCGGCGCGGGCGGCTACAGCGCCTCCAAGTGGGCGCTGGAAGGCCTGAGCGAGGCACTCTCCCAGGAAGTCGCGCCCTTCGGCATCAAGGTCACGGTGATCGAACCCGGCGGCTTCGCCACCGACTTCAAGAACTCGTCGGTCTTCACCGCGCACCGCCAGGACGCCTACGACCCCCTGCACGCGTCGCTGACCGAGATGAGCGCCGCCGCCCAGATGCCCGGCCCCGAGGGTGTCGGCGGTGCGATCCTCCAGCTTGTCGACGCCGAGGAGCCGCCGCTGCGCGTGTTGTTCGGCGAGCAGCCCACGCAGTGGGTACCCGCGGTGTACCAGCAGCGCCTGGAGACCTGGGCCGAGTGGGCGCACGTGTCCAAGGCCGCGGAAGGCAAGTAAAGAACTTCCGGCCCTCGGGCCATGACACGCCCACTCCACGGCGTGCACCCGTACCGTCGGCGCCTGAGAGAGCCTGGGCGGCACACCCGCCCAGGCCCCCTCACCGGGAGGCGGCAGGTCCTTCTCCAGCGAAGCACCTTCGGATGCCTCTCGGCCGGCGGCCCGGGCAACTCGTCCCATACAACCAACAGCAGCGCAACCCAGGAGCGGGCCGACCGGGCCCACCCGTCCCACACCACCGAGGCCCACTGAAGGAGCCCCCGTCATGCCCACCACCAAGCGTCGCGCACTGATCCTCATCTCGTCCGGCCGCCAGCTGCCGTTGGTCGAGCCGGCCGAGGTCAAGTCGATCTCGACCGGGTTCTTCCTGGTCGAGATGGCTCAGGTGCTCAAGGAGTTCGAGAACGACTACGAGTTCACCTTCGCCACCCCCGACGGCAACGCCCCGCAACTCGACATCAACGGCATGGCCCTGTCCGTGCACTCCATCGAGAAGACCGGCGCCAAGACCCTCCCCCTGCGCATGCAGCAGCGCCGCCGCTCGTTCAACGTCAACAGCTTCCGGCAGCGCCACCCCGAGCTGGTCGCCCGCCGCGAGCAGGAAGTCCGGCTGCTGGAGCGGCACATCGGCCGGATCCCGGTCTCCGAACTACTGCCCAACAGCGAACCGGAGCTCGCCGAGTACCGCCCCGAACTGATCCGCCGCCTCGACAAGCTGCCCGAGGGCACCTTCCACTCGCTGCAGGAGCTCGTCCTGCGCCACCGCGACCCGGCCGACTCGTTCACCTTCGCCGACTTCGACTTCATTCACGCCCCCGGCGGTCACGCCCCCATGGTCGACTTCCGTGACGATGCGTGGCTCGGCGAAACCCTCCACGTGGCCCGGGAGAACGACGTCACCATCTCGTTGATCTGCCACGCGCCCGTGGCGGTGATCTCCACCCGGCAGCGCGTCGACGCGCAGGGCCGCTCCTACCTCGTCAGCGACAACCCGTTCCTCGCCGCCACCATCTCGACCGTCCCCAAGATCGGCGAGCGGTTCGCGCTGCGGTTCCTCTACCCGCGCGTGCCGGGCAAGGCGACCCGACTGCCCTACTTCGTCGACGTGGCCATCAAGGAAGCCGGATTCACCGTCGCTTCCTCCCCCAACATCTCCGCCCCGAAACTGGCCTACGAGCCGTCCGTGCGGCTGCTCACCGGCAACGGCCCACAGGCCATCGACAAGCAGACCGCCAAACTCCGCAGCATCCTCACCCACAGCCCCGCTGCCCGCCGGACCAGCGGCAAGCACGCGAGCGCGTAGCCACGACCACATGTGCCGACCAGGCAGCCAACGACGCGGGCGAACAGACGGGACAGGTACGGAGGCGGGCCGATACGGCCCGCCTCCGTACCTGTTCTGGTCGCGCCCTGCTGGAGGCCCGGCCCGACGACGAGCGACTGTGGACCTCACCGACCGCCGTTCTGCTCGACTACGTCGAGAGCCAGCGCGACACCATGCCGCTGAGCCACCGCCTCAAGGCGCAGTCACCGGCTCTCGCGCAGTCGGCCCACGCCTTCGGCGACCAACTCCGCACCGACCTGCGCACCTGGGTCCTGGGCCGCGTCCCGGGCGACGACACACTGATCGCGCCCCTGAAACTGAACCTCGCGCTCACCGCTTCCATGACCGCCTACCAGAGCTGGCGGGCCGACGAGGACTTCGACGTCCTCACCGGGCGCACCAGCCAGTGTCTGGACCAAGCGGGCGCCGGGTTCGCCACTCCCGCTTCACTGTGAGAACTCCCCGCCGGGCGCAGTACTGAGGCAGGGTCGGCCTGTGGCGCGTAGGGCCTGGTCCTGGCGCGACGTCCGGCATGCGCAAGGATCTCTCACGGCAAAAGAATCCTCAGCCTCTCACCGACCCCCGGCCCCCCAACCCACACGACCGACCGTGTGAGCGGACACGGCGTCAAGCTTCGCCGCACCAAGTCCCTTCGGCCCTATCCTCGGCGCGGTCGGCAGACGCCGCTACCGCTGGGCGCGCAGGCCCGCGCACGCCAGGTCGATCATGCGCTTGCGCGCCTCCGGGTCGGGGCCCTGCTGCTCCCGGGCCAGACAGCCGACCATGAGCGCCTTGACGTCGGCACGCACGACGTCCGGCCGCACGGCGCCGACTTTCTGCGCACCGACGAGCAGCTCCTCTTCCACGGCCAGCAGATTGTGCTCGGGGGCCAAGGCCACCGAGTGGACGTCGAAGCCTGTCCCGCTCATCGCCTGCGACAGACCGAGATTGACCGCGCTGTGCTCGACCATCAGGGCGAAGAACTCGAAGAACGCTGCGCCCGGATCACGGGTCGCGGCCAGTTGCCGGGCCCGGTCGACGATTTCGGCCACCAGATGCAGCACGATCGCCTCGTACAGCGAGTCCTTCGTCGGGAAATGCCGGCTGACCGTCCCTGTGCCCACACCGGCCCGCCGGGCGATCTCCGCCACCGGTACCGACAGCCCCTCGGCGGCGAACGTCTCCAACGCCACCTCCAGGACACGCTTGCGGTTGCGCTCGGCATCAGCACGCATCAAAGACCCTCAGACTTCCTACCAAGCGGGACAGCTATCCCGATTGTAGTGGACCGGCCTTTCGGGACCACCACAGAAACGGGATCACAGTCCCGCATAGCGAATCGGGACACGCATCCCAGTTGCGGGAGGCGTCCGTGCCCACAGGAGGCTTACGGCATGAGTTAGGTCTGGTCCGTCGCCGGTTCCTCGCGACGTCGGTCGCGAGTTCGCCGTCGCCGCCCTGGAGTGCCGCGGACCGGTCGCCGCCCCGCTACCCGGATACCGGCGCGGTGACGAACCTCGCCGCCCGGATCGGTGGCGGGGTACCGCCGCCACCCACGCAGCCGGCGCGCGGTACGCAGTGCCGCCGCAGCTCCGCGAGGACCGTCGTCACCGAGGGACTGACCTATCGCCCCTTAAAGGCGCATCACCACACCTGTCGCGATGACTCGACTTCCACTCAATGGCGCGAGCTGCACCAATGGCAACTCCGTACTGCCGCGATAGCTCGGACCCCGGAGAACATGCGGCTGCCCGATGACACCGCGCTCGATGGGGTTATGTGACCTGTACGGGTGTCTCAGACCCAAGGTGTCTCAGGCGGTGCACCTCCGTAGACGAGACGCGTTCACCTCCGTTGGTTCGGGAAGCCGAGGAAGGCAATCGGGCCGTGCGGCCGTCGGTACGGCCCGGATAACCTGCGCGAATGAAGCGGATTCAGCGAGCGGCCGGCGCGGTCGTCGGCTCAGCGGTGGGCGACGCTCTGGGCGCCCCCTTCGAGTTTGGCCCCCAGGGAGCGTTCTCTGCGCGGTTTCCCGCGCCTGGTGCCGGTGGCGAGATGTGCGGAGGTGGTGGCTGGGACCCCGGCGAGGCCACTGACGACACGCAGATGGCCGTCTTGGTCGCGGAGTCGCTGCTGGAGCGGGGCGGGCTGGATCTGCCGGACATCTTCGCCCGCTTCCAGCGGTGGGCGGCATCAGAGCCGAAGGACATCGGCTTGCAGACCGAAGACGTCCTGACCAACGGCATGCCCTGGGACCTCGCCGCCGCGATCCACTTCCAGGTCAACCAACGAGCGGCGGGAAACGGCTCCTTGATGCGGGCGTCGACCTCCGCAGTTCACTTCGCGGCCGCCGGCCAAGAAGCCACCATGGAGGCGGCCCGCCGTATCGCTGCCCTCACCCACGGGGACCGCGCGGCCTGGGAAGGCACCGCGATCTTCCACGAGCTCATCCGTGTCACGTTCGAGGACATTGACCCCCTCGCCGCGCTCCCGGACGTCCTGGCTCTTGTCCACCCCGACCACCGCGGCCGCTACGCCACCGTCCTCGCGCCCGACTGGCACCCCGATCAGGCGACCGAGTTCAACGGTGCCGTCTGGCCCTGTCTGGGCTCAGCCGTCTGGGCCTTGCGCACCACCGCCAGCTTCGAAGACGCGATACGCGCGGCGATCGACCTCGGCGGTGACACGGACACCGTCGCCGCGGTGACCGGAGGCCTCGCGGGGGCGTACTACGGGCTGGACGCAATCCCCGCCCGCTGGACCCAACCGCTCCGTGTCCCCCTCCCAGGATTCGACGGACGGGTGCTGCACGCGCCAGATCTACTCAACCTTGCACACCGCCTCGGAGGCTGAACCGGGTGCTGTTCCGCACTCTCCACGAACTCCGGCCCTCAGCCGCAGTCACTTGACCAGTGGCTCCGCAAGGAGGACGACTCGATCTGCTTCGACATCGAATCCGAGCACCGGATGACCATGGGCACCCTCCGGGTGCATCAGCACCGGCTTACCCAACCGCCGCCCGATCTCCCGCAAGAAGCCGCAGAACAGTTCAAGTCGCTCCTGCCCCTGCAACTCGCGCAGATCAACGTCGAAATCGATCTCCTCGTCTGAGTAGAAGCGGAAGATCGCCAGCACATCAGCTCTCAGCCAGACACGCAGGCTCGGGCACTCCGTATCCGCTGGTCGAGACAGTGCAGCCTCCGCCCGGGGCAGGGGAAGCACCCTCTCTCCTTCGGAGTATTGGCACTTCCAGCCCTTCTCCACGACGAGATCCAGTACCTCCTGCCAGTTATTCCTCGAGGCATCAGGGACACTCACGTCCGGTAGCGATCCCATCAGGTCCGGATCGAAGAAGCACTTCACGTCATCCCACAGGAGATCAGCCACACCGTCATACTGCCCGGCACCCGGCCTCAAGGCAGCCCTATTTTCCCTGATCAAGGGCATAGAAGCCCTCGCAGGAAGTAGAGGCGCGGCAGTCATTCCGGCGGCAGCATTCGAGGCGTCACGGGGAGGGAGGCCACGGAGCCGCCGCGGTGGAGGGCTTCGCGCAGGGTGGCATTCTCCGCTTCGAGTTCGGCGTTTCGCAGGCTCAGAGCCTGGATGTGGTTGGCGTAGGCGGCGATGGTTGCGCGCGCCTCCCGTTGCTCGGCCGCGTGTTGCGAACGCAGCGTCCGGTCGGCCTTCTTGAGGCGGGCGATGTCCGCCGTCAGGGTGTCCGTCTGCGGGCGGGGCGCGTCCGGTGTCCGGAGCAGTCCGGTGATGATCTTCGCCAGGGGTGAGCGGTAGTAGGTGGCGCGCGAGATGCCGGCTTCCGTGCACAGCGTGGAGACAGACAGAGCGCCGCTGGTGTGTTCGGGGCTGCCGGTCACGATCCGCTCGAAGGCGTGCACGACAGCCTGGTCGGTGCCCGGCCGCACGGGAATGCCGGCGTGTTCCAGGGCGTGTCGCAACCGCAGTGCCGAAGTGTCATTCATGCGTCGGGGGTTCCGGTGGCGGTGAGTTCTGCAATGGCGTGGTCGAGGTCGGCGATGTGCGTGGTCAGCGCGGCGGTCTGGAGGCGGGACAGCCCTGCCGGGGCGTCGAGCGGGCGCTGGGCCTGGGCGCGGGCGGTAGTCAGACGAGGGAGGTGGACGCTGGAGCGGCGGGCGTTGGGACAGGTCAGGCACATGGTCAGCAGCGGCAAGGGGCGGCCCGCGTGCTTGGCTCGCTTTGCGCAGAGAGCGGTGGAGGGCTGATAGAAGCAGTCGTTGAGGATGCCTGGGTGAAGAGTCTTCGTCAGGTGCTGCAGCATGATGCGTAGCCGAGCGGGACTGGCGATGATGCCGGGCAGGTCGCCTAGCTCCCGGCGGATGCGGTCGAACTCGGCATTTACGCGGCCGGCAGCGCCGCCGCTGGTGCGGTGGCCGTCGTTCCAGTCGCGGTAGAGGTCCTCGACGTAGTCCAGCTGGGCGATGGCGCGTTCGGCGGCGACCTCGGCGGCAAACCCGGAGGAAGAGGTGCCCGCATAGCCTTCGAACAGGGCGAGTTCAGCATGCTGGTACTGCCGGGCACCCGCGACGACGCCGAACGGCTGGTGTGCGATGTGCCAGGCCAGGGTGCGGCGGAACTGCCGGGTGTTCAGTCGCCACGGCACGCATTCCTCTTCCCCTTCCTCACCCTCCGATTCGTCGTGAGCGGGCGTGTCGTTATCCGGCGCCGGTGCGGCCGTGTGAAGCGGCACGTAGGGGGTGTCCGGGGTGCTGAACAGCTCGTTGAGGTGGTCACGGAAATCGTTCAGGCGCCTGTTGACCGAGCCGAACAGGACAAGGCTGTTGCTGGTCATGCCCTTGTGGGCGAACAGGTGGGTCGGGTCGTCGTTGACGGCGGCGAGCAGCGCGACGGCTCGGTGGACAACATCGAGCACGACCCATTCGGCTTCCTCGCCGGTCAGCTTGCGGCCCTTGAGGACCCGGCCGCGCAGCTTGTGGCGGATACGGCCGTCCGGACCGTCCTCGGTGAACGCGCAGTCGGGGGCGAGCTCCCGGACCTCGGCGTCCCTCATTCCGGACAGGTACGCGATCACGATCCAGCAGGCCGTGCGCATCTGGACCACTTCGGTGGCCAGTTCCAGTGGGCCGAGGCCCGGCCGCCACGGGCGTCCGCTGCCGGGCCAGCTCGACATCGCGGTACGCAGGCCTCCGACTTGGTAGCCGAGCTCGGCAGCTGCCTCGGTGAGGTACCGGCGGACCTCTGCGGAGGCGGCCACCCCGGTCAGGCGCGCGACGAGCGCGACGTTGGGCGCCTGCAGCACTCCGTCGACCACTGGGACGCCCGGGTGTCGGAGGGCCTGTCGGGCGGGCAGGGCGGGAACACCGCGGCCGGTGGCACGCAGCTCGGCCACATATGCCTCGATCCGGGTCCGGGCGGAGCCGTTGCCGCGGCAGGACCGCGGTGTCTGATGGGCGGCGCTCAGCTCGGCGTGTTCGCGCTGGGCGGCCAGGATGTCGGGTCCGGCTGTGGTGACGTAGAAGACGGCGCCTTTCACGAGCGGAGCGATGATCTCCTCGGGGATGCGCTCGGTGGTGTTCTCCGCGTCGCGGACCACTCCGGCCACCGCGTGCCCGGAGCGGCCGGGCCAGGGGTTGACCAGCAGCCGGTCGGCAGTCAGGAACGGACCGTGGGCGAACAGATGTTTCACGGCGGTCACCCGTAGCGCCGCCTCCTCCGCCGAGACGCTCTGCCAGCGCTCCAGCGCGGCCTGCAGGTGCTCCGGCGTTACCTCACTGAGTCGGCGGGCGCCGACCGCCTGAAAGGTGGTGATGACGGTCCGAGCCTTCTGGAAGGCCCCGAAGATGCCGGTGAGCTTCATCGGTCCTCGCCGAACCAGGGAGGAGTTGCCACGCCGCAGACGGGAGTAGAGGTATTCCCGCAGCACCAAGGCAGTGACCGGGTCGGCCACCGAGGTGAAGACGATCGTGCGCTCGCTGTTGCTGCGCGGCAGGAACGGGCCCACGTCCCAGACCGGGTCGGCGAAGCGGGGCCCCGGCCCCGGACGGGCCGCGGCGGCCAGCACATGGTCGGGCAGCACGAGTGCGTCGTCCGGGACAGGTCCGGGTGCCGCTGGCCGGTCCGGACCGGACGGCTCGGCGGGAACGGCGGAGGGGGCGGTGGAGGTCACGTCAGTCCCTGAAGGATCTGGCCGGGCAGGTGGAGGGCCGCATCGTGGCCTTCGGCGATGAGCCGGGCGGTGGCCTGCTGCTCGCCGGTGAACTGCGGCAGAATGCCAGTGATGATCCGTTCCCAGGCCAGTGCGTAGCGGGCGTTCCACTCCAGCACCGTCATCGCCTCACGCTGGGCAGTCAGGAATGCGGCGAAGCTGAGAATCGCGGGCAGGTGCCGGGTGGTGAACACCGCGTTCGGGCACTCCAGGCAGCCCCACACCGCCACCGGGCAGCCGGAGCCCGGGCGGCGGGCGAACGGCGAGGCGTGGAAGTCACGGCAGGACGCCAGCCATACGTCGCTGTCCCCGGACAGGGCCACCGCCACCTCATCGGGAGGCAGTTCGGCCGCCGACCTGTCCAGTCGGCGGCCCTGGTCGTCGAGGACGACGGGCGCTTCCATTGCGGCGTCCAACGCCTCGCGCAGCCCTTTCTCGACGGCTTCCTCATGCAGCGGACGGTGCGCTTCGATGTCGGCGTAGTGCTTGGCCGCGACCCGGGGGCTGTGGCCCTCGGCGAAGTCCTCCAGCACTCCTCCGGTCTGCTGGTAGCGGCGCGACTTGTAGGTCTTGCGCAGTCGCCGCAGGTTCAGCGACGCCTCTTCGCCGGATGCCTCGAACAGCGCGGTGAGCTGGTGGCGTTCGAGGAATGCCTGCTTGACCGGGCCTAGGGAGGTGGCCCGGTGACGGCCGAAGGTGGCGATCACCTCCCCACTGCGCAGCGCGTGAGCCCAAAGCAGGTCCGTGGCCGCCAGGCGGCGGCCGTGAGCGGTGAGCCGCACCGCGAGGCGGATCAGGCCGCCGGGCTGGTGCACGGCACCGCCGTCGGTCACCCGCAGCGTCTTGCGGGACTGGCCGTGGGACCGGTTCTTGACGTAGGCGATGCTCACATACCCGCGGGCCGGGTTGATCAGGCAGTTGGCCGACAGGCGGCACGCGGCTTCCGGCTCCAGGCCGGTCTGGCACATCAGCAGCACCACGAACGCCAGCACATCGTGCGCCGTGAGGAAAAAGTGGCTGTTGAGCCTGCCGATTCCGCCCAGCTCCGTGATCTTGTCCATGGCGCCGCGCTCGGCGCGCAGTGCTCCCGTCAGCGGTCCGCGGTGGGCGATGTGCCACGCCGCGTTTTCCCGGGTCCAGCCGTGCCAGCCCCCGCCGACCGGATCTCGGCCAGCCGTCGCCAGCTGCTCACCGGTCAGCATCCGGTCGCGGGCTGCCCGCACGTCGGCCAGGGCCGCAGCCTGGACCCCCTCGAACAGCGCATCGGGGTAGGCATCCAGCGGCCGGCCGCGGCCCTGGCCAACCTGGACCGTGGTGAAGCCCAGCCGGGCCTGCATCGCCATGCCCAGCCTGTCAGGGTGTTCCTCCTGGACGAGCCGCAACAGCTTCACCACCTGCTGCATTCGCAGATACGGCGTGGTGCTGGACTCCCCGTACCGGGCAGCCAAGATCGCCTCAAAGGAGTCCAGGTACTCCGGAAGCAAGTCCTCCAGATCCATGTCGCCCGACATGTCCGTGGCCTGCGCCAGGTGGGTGACGAACTCGGTCAGCGTGTGGGCGTAGCTGTCTGTCGTGCCCACGTACTTGTGGCGGTTCTCCACTCCGGCCAGGCCCGCCAGCGCCCGGGCCAGGTGCCGCACCAGCCGAGGACACGCCAGCGCGGAGAAGTCGTAGCACCGCTCGACCCCGCCAGAGAAGACCGCGGTGAACACCACCGGACCCACCGCCGGGACCGCCTCCGGCTCCGGCGCCAGATCCTCAGGCGCGGGAAACCGTACCCGCCGGCTCACGATGCTTCTCCGGCCCGCTCCAGCGCCACGCTCTGCGCGTCCCACTCGGCTAGCGCGGCCAGCACAATCTCCTGCGCCTCGTCCAGCACGTCGAGATACACGTAGACGGTGGCTTCCCGGGCATGGCCGAGGAGCAACTGGAGGGTCCGCATCGGATTGCCGATCAGCAGCCGCCGCAACTCGGCGTGCGAGAGCGGCCCGTCCAGCGGGCGGCCCAGCGCCCGGACCGTCTGCCGCAGCAACAGCCCAAGCATGTACACGGCATAGGTATGACGCAGGGTGTGTGGATGCACCTCGATCTCGATCCCGAACGAAGCACACCGCGCGTTCGCCCGCCGGAACACCGCCTGCCACGCGGCTGACTCAAGCGGCCGCCCGTCATCGGCCAGCCACAACCACAGCGGCTCCCCGGTGCGCCTCACCAGACGGCGCCGCTCCGCCGGGCCGATACGCCCGTACGGCCAGTTTCGGGCACCGCCGTCCAGCACCAGCGCATACCGGCCCGTGCGGAGCACCGTCCGGTCCGTGGCCGCAGGCGTAAAGCGGCCCTCGGCAGAGCAGCGGGCCAGAACCGGACGAAAAGCATCACGTCCCGGGCGTAACCCAGCACGCTGTTCTCGGCACGCACACCCCAACTCGGCAACTCACGCAGAAACCGGTTCAGTTGCAGGTCATACGATCCGTCCCCTCCCAGAATGAACGGCTGACCGTCGCGGACACCTACGCGGTCGAGCACGGCCACCGGGCCAGCCGCACCCGGGCAGCTCTCCAACCGGTCCCGGCTCGTCGCGCACAGATCCGTGATCACAACACCGCCCCGTCCGCTTCGATCACCACATTGAGTCCGGCTCCACTAACCATCCCGGAGCTGAGGCACGAGGGCCTTCCCCTCACCTCGGAACCACTCACGCTGGTGATCTGCCGTCGAGTGAAGACCGTTGATGAGACAGATGTGGTAGCCCACATAAACGGGGAACTGGTGGCGTAGGAGGAGGGACCGGCTGGCCTACGAGCGTCTTCAGCAGCGCGTTCACCGCAGTGCATCGGTCACTGTCCATGCGGCCGGACAGTGGTCGGCCCACTTGTTGCTTTCGACCTGCTCCGGGCGGGTGCCGACCTGACCGCGCAGTCTCGCCGGGCCCGGCGTGCGGCACGGGAACGGCTCGTCGCCGACCGCTGTCTGCAAGCTCCCCGGCTCTGTGTCCCTCACCACTGACCCGATGGCCCAGCAGATTGGCCGCCGGGTTCCGTACACGGAACGCCGCCAGGTCCTCCTGGACGTGCTCGCCGACACCGGCCCGCCGATCGTGCCGCCTGCGGGTGACTGTCGCGCCGGCCTGACCAGTCGAGCCGCAGGGCTCCACACAAGAGGGGCCAGTAATCCAGCGGGGCAGTTTCCTCTTCGGGCCGTTTCCTAGCTCCATCGGCCATCGCCAGATCGCTCTCTCAGCAGCCATCTGCCGCCACGGAACACCAGGTGTGCCATCAGCAAGCTGGCCGCCGACGCTCCTGGACGACATCACGGGTCGAGCGACACGAAGGCGCCAGCGTCTCCACAGCACGGTGAACAGCCGACGTCGCCCTACTCTCGCTCGCGCACCCGCCGTGCCGGTATCTGCACAGCCTCTGCTGCCGGCCCGGTTCTCGGCCGGCAGCCCCGTGGACCGCAGCCCATGCCGCGCAACCAGCGGATGAATTGCCTCGGAAACACCGTCGGCCTGGACACGGCCGCGCCGCCCCGGCCCCTGTACGGCCCCTGGGTCCTGGCATCGGCCCTCAGGGCAGCCACCCGGACCGCGAGCGACAACCTCGATCACCTGCTCCACCGCAGGTCAGATGGGTTACAGCTCTCCCGACCACCGTCGGACTCCAAACCCACGAGCAGCGGATTCAGTCCGTTCAGGCAAAGTTGACGGTCCGGCACCCAAATCCCCGCGTACCGGGGCAGAGCCTCGCGGCCAGCGTCGCCGGCCAAGACGTCTGCACCGGTCCTGAGCACCGATGCAGGGTAGGGTGGTTGCCCTTGCGGGCGGTGCGTCAGCAGCCCATTCCGCGATTGCGGCCAAGGACTTCGCTCCGGCCAGGGCCAGGCCAGGACAAAGGCGAGCTGGTGGTGGCGGCCCGGGCAGGCAGGTCTTCCGTCGTGGTGATCAGGGACTCGACACCTCACGGTCACCGGAAGCCGTGCCTGCCTCTGTTACACCCCGCGAGAGCCTCACCCCTGCCCCGAAGCCGCACCAATCCGGACACACCGCCCGAACCATGCCGCCCTACGGCTGACACTGCTCAGGCGTGGGAGACGGAGAGTGCGCTCGTTCCCTCTCGTAAGCGCGGGCGCGGATCCCTTCATCCGAACAGTAGCCGCTTCCGTCTCGCTTCAGACAGAGCAGCCCGAGCAGTCGACCGGAATCGTCGACCACCGCCAACCGACGTCGCGCCTCGAATATCATCACTGCTGTAGCAGCATCAAGTGGGTACGACGCCTGCACCGTTCTGCCGACAAGAGTCCCGAACTCCGTGACGGCCACGGAATTCGAAGCGGCTTCGGGGATGTCCGGTCGCTCGATCGTCGTTATGAGCCGTCCGTCCAGGTCGACCACCAGGGCCATGTGGAGGTGGTCGTCGCTGAAAAGAGCTCGGAGGTCGTCCACCCTGGAGAGCGGTCCCAGGGTCTTGGGACAGGTGACCATTGCATCTGCAACGCGATTCCGTACAGCGGCTTCACAGGTCATGGATCTGCCCGGGACACTGCTCATTACGGGTACCTGTCTTTCATCGTGGATTCCTCACCTCACGGGCCTTGATTGAGGAGAATCGGCGACTTCGGGCAACAGACCTGCCCGCGGCAACGGTGTGGGTGCGGGCACGAGCTGGTCGAAGCGGCCAGGACGTTGAACGGAGCCACCGCGCATAGCTGCAACCGTCGGATACGTCTTCGGTCAGGACCACGTCCCGCGGACCGGTCCGGCGGCCGGGCGACCCGGGGGTCGCCGACCGGGTAGCGCCGACAGCGCGGCGCGGTAACCGTCGGCGGAGAGCAGGACCATGTGCGGTCATCCGCCGCTGATCGGTGGCAGCACTGCGATCTCGTCGCCGTCCTCGCATGGGGCGCCGCGCATGTCGTCGTACGGCGTCTCTCCATTGAGCCACACCCGAGAGTTCGCCAGCACTTGGGCGAACTCTCCGCCGTAGCGCCGGCGCGCCTCGTCGAGAACCTCGCCGAGCGTGCTGCCGGGAATCACGTCGCAGGCTCGGCCTGCCGCCTCCCGCGCGGCCGCGAACAGCAGCATAGTGGGCATGAGGCGATCCACCTTTCTCCAGGTCACCCGCCGATGTAGGACATCTCGACCCGATCGCCGCGCGCTCGTGTGTGGCGCCCGCGCAACTCCGAATAGCGGTCCTCCCGGGCGCTCCAGAGTGCGCCGACGGCCGGGCGCAGTTCCTCGTCGGAGGCGCCCGCTCGCAGCAATGCCCGCAGGTCGGTCCCGCCGGAGGAGAACAGGCACGTGTGCACCTTCCCGTCGGCGGACAACCGGGCTCGCGTGCAGTCCCCGCAGAACGGCCGCGTCACCGAGCCGATGACACCGATCTCCCCAGCGCCGTCCCTGAAGCGGTAGCGGGTGGCCACCTCGCCGGGGGCGGTCGCGCCGAGCGGTTCGAGCGGGTAGCGGTCGTCGATCAGGCGCACGATCTCGGCGGCGGGCAGCACCTCGCCGAGTTGCCACTCGTTCGTGGCCCCCACGTCCATGTACTCGATGAAGCGGAGGATGTGGCCGCTGCCCCGGAACCGCTCCACCATCGGCAGTACGCACCCGTCGTTGACCCCCCGCTTCACCACCATGTTCACCTTGACGGGGATGAGGCCGGCCCGTGCGGCGGCGTCGATGCCGTCGAGGACCCGGCGCACCGGAACCGCGGTGTCGGCGAGCGCCCGGAACACGGTGTCGTCGAGCGAGTCCAGGCTCACCGTCACCCGGCGCAGCCCGGCTTTCGCCAGACGTTCCGCCATCGCCGGCAGCAACAGCCCGTTGGTCGTCATCGCGAGATCGAGCCCGGGTACCGCGGCGAGCAGCGCCACGAGGTCCGCGACGCCCCGACGCAGCAGCGGCTCGCCCCCGGTGAGGCGGATCTTGCGCACGCCGAGGGAGGCGAACACCCGAGCCAGGCGCGCGATCTCGTCGAAGGTCAGCAGGTCGGCGGGCTTGAGGTAAGGGTGCCCCGGGCCGAAATGCTCGCGCGGCATGCAGTACCGGCACCGGAGGTTGCACCGGTCAGTGATGGAAATCCGCAGGTCGCGAAGCGGACGGGACCGGCGGTCGACGACAGACGGGATCATCACGCCGTCGGCTCCGGGTTACGGGCGAGGCACCAGCGGTGCGCTGAGGCGGTGACGTTGTCGATCTGGTTCCCGGTCGCCACCCAGCTGCTCGTGCCGTCCCCGCTGTGTTCGCGTTTCCACACCGGAACGGACTCCTTGAGGACGTCGATGCAGAAGCGGCTGCGGTGAACGCCTCGCTGCGGTGGGGTGCGGACACCACGACCAGGACGCTCGCCTCGGTGACCGGCACCGGCCCGACGCGGTGGAACAACGCCACGCGCCCGAGGACGGGCCACCGGTCTCGGGCGGCGAGGGCGATCTGGCGAAGTCGCGGCTCGACGTGCCGGTCGAACGCCTCGTAGTCGATCGCGACGATCCCGGTATGGTGCCCTGCCAAGTCGTCGTTGCTGTCGCGTACCGTGCCGGTGAAAGTGACGACCGCGCCACAGTGCGGCACGGTCGCCCACTCGATCGCCTCGGCGACCGGGACGTGGTTGCGAGTCAGACCCACTCGGATGTCCTCGATCGATTCTTCCCGTTCTTCCGGACAGCGGATCTGATCATTCACGACGGCTATCACGATGCGTTCCCTCGGGTTCTTGATCGGCACTGGCGTTCATCTTCACCGGCCGGGGCTGCCCGCACAGGACTCCGTGCGACAGGCCTTTGACCAGCGGCGACCGGAAAGCGTCACTGAGCGGGGGTTTTCCGGCTTTTTACATTGCGACAACGATCCGCCTATGGAAATGGCTGAGAATCTCCCCCACCAGCACTCGTCCAGCGCCGGGTGGGCACCGGAAACGAGCGAGGTGGAGCCATGACAGCAGCGGGGTCGAACGAGACGAATACCAGCCGGCGGGAGGTCTGGCGGGACCTCCTTCGGGACCATTTCGTCAGCCTCGACGTGGACGTCGAACGGGACTGTGGCACGTTCGACGGCGCTGTGCGCAGCGGCTTCCTCGGCCACCTCCGGGTGTCGGGAGTCCGCTCGGTGGACCAGGACGTCGTCCGCACGCAGGAACTGCTGCGGCGCGATGGTGAGCGCTACTTCCAGGTCTGCCTGGTCCGGCGGGGTGAGGCGCGTGCCGCGCAGGACGGGCGCGAAGCGACCCTTCACCCCGGCGACTTCGTCATCTACGAGACAGAACGACCTTTTCACTGGGCGCTTCGTTCGGGTGCCGCCTCCCCCTACTGGGACCTCGCTGTCTTCACCTGGCCTCGCGACACGATCCGGCTCAGCGACAGCGAGTCCGTCTCGCTCACCTGCCGGACTCTGGACGGCGGCAGCGGCATCACCGGGGTGCTGAGCAGGATGCTGACCGACGTACTCGTCGCGAAGCCGACCGTCAGCGAGGCCGGCGCCCTCCGGATCGCCGATGAGATCGGCGACCTGGTGGCGACCATCGCGACGGAGGCGCATGGGCTCGGCGAGGGCACCGACCGCCACGCGAGCCTGCTGCGGCGGATCGACGCCTACATCGAAGAGCATCTCGGTGATCCGGATCTGTCCCCGGAACGCGTCGCACAGGCGCACTTCGTGTCGACGCGCCAGCTCCAGCGGATGTTCGCGCGCCGGGGACAGACGGTGTCCCAAGTGATACGGCGTCAGCGGCTGGAGCGGTGCCGACGTGACCTGCTGACCCGCCGGGGAGGCGACGCCACGCTCACCGAGATCTGCGTCCGCTGGGGGTTCACCGATCTCGCCGTGTTCAGCCGGGCGTTCCGCGAGGCCTACGGCACCTCCCCCGCCGCCTACCGCACTCGGGCCCGGGCATAGGGGCTGTCACTGCCCGTCGCTGGAGTGTCCTGGCACTGTGCCGAGGGCGGGATCGACCAACGGGGCGAGGCTGTTCACCGCGAGTGCGGCCTCGCCGAAACCGACCGAGATCAGCGCGACCTTGCCGTCGTAGTCGGCGATGTCGCCCGCGGCGTACACGCGCGGCCGGCTCGTGCGCATGGTCCGGTCGACCGCGATGTGCCGGCCCCGCATCTCGAACCCCCACGTCGTGAGCGGGCCGAGGTTCGCGACGAAGCCGAGGGCAGCCACCACCGCGTCCGCCCGCAGGCTCTCGGTGGCCCCGGTCTCAAGGCTCAGCAACTCCACCTGTTCGACGCAGGCGTCGCCGCTGATCCGGTGCACCTCGTGCGGGGTGTACAGCCGTACGGACGACGCGCGCAGCAGCCGGACGCTGTGCTCGTGTGCCCGGAACCGGGGCCGGCGGTGGACGAGCGAGACGGTGCGGGCGAGCGGTTCGAGCGCGAGCGCCCAGTCCACCGCGGAGTCCCCGCCGCCGACGACCACCACGTCGGCGCCGGTGAGTTCGGCCGGCTTCGGCACGAAGTAGCGAAGGCCGCGGTTCTCGTACTCGGAGCCCGTAGGCAGTGGGCGTGGCGTGAAGCTGCCGATCCCGCCGGTGACCAGTACAGCTTTCGCCGTAACCACCGTGCCCTGGTGGGTGGTGACGGCGATGCCGTCCGCCGTGTGCTCCACTGTCTGCGCGGTGTGGCCGAGCAGATACCGGGGCTTCGCCTGCGACGCCTGCTCGACCAGGGCGTCGACGACGTCCTGCGCCTTCACGGCGGGGAATCCGGCGATGTCGTAGACCTTCTTCTCGGGATACAGCGCCGCCATCTGGCCGCCGGGCTCGTCGAGAGCGTCGATCACCGTGACCGACATTCCCCGGAACCCGGCATAGTAGGCCGCGTAGAGACCGACCGGCCCGGCGCCGACGATCAGCAGGTCGCTGTCGTACGCGTCGCCGCCGGAACCGGACCCGGTCTCGTGCTCAGTCCTCACCGGTGCCACGCCTTTCCCGCAGCAGGGGGTGGTCGACGCCGACTGGTCCGCGCGAGGACGCACCGCCGGCCGCGTCCTCGTGCTTCTCGAAGAACTCGACGGCGGCTGTGGTGAACGGGGTCAGTTCCACGGGGATCTTGTGTTCCCAGTGGATCGCGTCGCTCGGGCAGACGGTCATGCACTTCCCGCAGTCGACGCATTCGTCGGGGTGGATGTACATCATCCGGTCGCCCTGGTAGATGCAGTCCACCGGGCATTCCTCGACGC
This sequence comes from Streptomyces sp. NPDC006602, assembly GCF_042870385.1. Lineage (NCBI taxonomy): Bacteria > Bacillati > Actinomycetota > Actinomycetes > Kitasatosporales > Streptomycetaceae > Streptomyces > Streptomyces sp. NPDC006602. The sequence goes on from NZ_JBIAHG010000001.1 coordinate 944,540, forward strand.
AGGACTGGTCGAGGATGTCCACGCAGGCGTCGGTCACGACGTAAGCCATGGGTCAGGCCTTCTCTATCTGGACGAGTGTGTCGGAGAACGTGGGTGCGTTGCCCAGGTCGGCGAAGACGGTGGGATTCAGGGACGCCATCGTGGACAGCGACGTCGTGTGCATGCGCCAGCCGCCGTACGCCGAGACGGCGACGCCCGCCAGGACGGACTTGTCGACCTTCGCCTTCACCACGAACGAGCCGCGCTCGTTGAACACCCGTACGTCGTCGCCGGTGGCGATGGAGCGTTCGGCGGCGTCGTCGGGATGGATGAGGACGGTGGGGTCCCCCTGCACGCGCCGGTGCAACGGCAGGTTGGCGCTGCTGGAGTTCAGGTAGGCGTGCGACTTCGGGGTGATCAGGCTGAGCGGGTGCCGCGCGGCCAGCTCGGGATTCGTGCGCGTCGACTCGCGAGGCGAAACGTAGTGCGGCAGCGGATCGACCGGGGTGCCCGGCTGATGGTCGTTGGAGCCCTGCCGGAACAGCGGCACCACGAAGTTCCCGACGGTCTCCGCGATGGAGGACTTGAACTCCACCTTGCCGGACGGGGTGGGGAAGTCGCCCTCCGCGTACGGGGCGTACTGGTCCGCGGGCGGCACGGTCAGCCGCTGCCAGCCCTTTTCCTTCAACGACTCGACGGTGATGCCCTGCATGGCGGGCGCCGACCAGTCGAAGGCCTCCGCGATCATCTCGTCGTCCGTACGCCGGAACACCGCCTCGGTGAAGCCCATCCGCGCTGCCAGCCGCCGGAATAGCTCCGTGTTGGGTACCGCTTCGCCCAGCGGCGCGATCGAGCGGTGGTTGTAGGTGACGTAGAGGTGGCCCCAGGAGAACATGATGTCGTCCTGCTCCAGCTGGGTAGTGGCGGGCAGCACGATGTCCGCGAACTGGGCGGTGTCGGTCATGAACTGCTCACTGACGACGGTGAACAGGTCCTCACGCTTCAGGCCCTCGATCAGCTTGTCCTGATCGGGGCAGACGACCACGGGGTTGGAGTTGTAGACCATCAGAGCCTTGAGGGGCGGATCGAGGCCGAGGCCGCCGGTGAGGGCCTGCCCCAGCAGGTACTGGTTCACGACCCGCTTGCCGGGCTGAAGCATCTCCGGATACATCATCGCGCCCCAGTTGACCGGGAACGCCCACAGCGGCAGCTGCAGAATCCCGCCGCCGGGGTTGCGCCATGCGCCGACCAGCGCGGGCAGGGAGGCCAGCGCCCGGACGGTCTGGCCACCGCCGGCATGCCGCTCCACCGCCACCCCGATGCGGATGACCGACGGCTGCGCGGAGGCATAGCCGCGGGCGAGCCGCCGGATGTCCTCTGCGGGGACACCGGTCTCCTCCGCCGCCCATTCGGGGGTGTACCGCTGCACCCGGTCGACGAGTTCCTCGTACCCGACCGTGTAGCGGGCGACGTAGTCGTCATCGGTGAGGCCCTCGTTGATGATCACGTGCATCATCGCCAGTGCCAGCGCGCCGTCGGTGCCCGGCCGGATCGGAATGTGCCAGTCGGCGGCCTTCGCGGTACGGGTCTTCACCGGGTCCACCACGACCACGGTGGCGCCCCGCTTACGGGCTTCGGCGATGAACGGCCACAGGTGCAAGTTGGTGCTCATCACGTTGCAGGCCCAGATCAGGATGAACTTCGAGTGGACCAGGCTCTCCGGGTCCACTCCGGCGCAGTCGCCGATCGTCATCGTGTAGGCCGTGCACGCACCGGAGTCGCAGTAGGTGCGTTCGGCGACAGTGGCGCCGAGCCTGGCGAAGAACGGATCGCCGACGTTGAGCCCATTCAGGATTCCCTGCGTGCCCAGGTAGCTGCACGGCATGATGGCCTCGGGCCCGAACTCCGCGGAGATCGCCCGGAACCGGTCCGCGATCTCGTCCAGCGCCTGGTCCCAGGTGATCCGCTCGAACCGTCCGCTACCCTTCGGCCCCGTCCGCCGCATCGGGTACAGCACACGGTCCGGGCTGTACACCCGGTCCAGGTAGTTGTCGACCTTCACACACAAGCCACCGCTGGTGTACGGATGCTCCCGGTCACCGGCCACGCTCACAGCCTTGCCGTCCGTGACAGTGATCCTCATCGCGCAGGTATCGGGGCAGTCGTGCGGACACGCACCCCGCACCTGGACAGTACCGGTCGCCGCTGTTGCGCTCATCTGCCTTCTCCTCGGATCGTTCCTGCCTCGATCGTCGAAGATCCGGCGGCCGGCGGATGGACACCAGGCGACAGGCTTTTGACCAAGCGCGACAGACCCGGGTCACGTGTCTGTGCGCTGATGGTCTGTCTGCGGGCAGCGTCGCTACGTCTCGGTCGGCCACTGTTCACGAAGTGCCCAGTTACCGGCCTGCCGAGACCGAGACCGCCCTTGTCGCCGTCGTCGCGCCGCAAAGACCCGATCGCAGCTCCCTTCTCGGCGCCGATCAGCTCGGTTTCGAGTCCGGTGCGCAGGCTGGTCGGCTTCGGCACGGCAGAAGCCGCGTGCGCCTCTTCCTCACCTACGACCCGCATCGGCCTCGGCTGCTCCGCGATCGAGACCGGTCTGGCCTTCATCCCGATGGTCGCCGTCAATCATGGTCGGTGCTACCGCCTCCACGAGCGTCCTGCTCCCGCGGATCGGCCCCAAGATCATCGTCCCGGTGGACATGCTCCTGGCGGCGGGCCACGGAATGAAGGAAGGCCGTTTCGGAGGCGGACGATCAACGGTGCCTTCCCGGCAGTGGACGCGCGTGCGCCGAACGGCCTCAAGCTCAGCGCCGCACTGCCAACTCGGCTCGCTGAGGCCACCCTTGCCACAAGGCTCACAGATCTGGACGGTTCGACGGCTGCGCTCAGAGGACCGGCCCCAGGAGATCAGGCTCGTACGTCTCGCTGCTGAACGTCCTTGAGTACTCCAGCCACCGTCACGAAGTCCTTGTCCACGTGGAGGACGGTGTGCCCGTGGTGGACCGCGGTCGCACACACCAACAGGTCGATCGCTCCTGCCGCGCGATGCTGGCCCCGCTGGGTCAGTTTGTACTGGGCGGTGTCGACCCAAAGCCAGGCATTCTTCGGAACGGGAGAGAGCAGGCAGAGTGCGTCCAACTCCTCCGCGAGCTCGTCCCGGTGGGACGGGCTGGTTGCCGAGTAGAGAAATTCGGCGCGTGTCGGCTCGCAGAGGTGAAACACCCCGGCGGCAATGTGCCCCTCCCAGGGCGCTAGTGCTCCGGGGGTGCGAAACACGTGCCACAGGGCGGAGGTGTCGAGCAGGTACGTGATCACTCGAAGGCCTCGCGTCGGGCACGCTTGCCTGCGTCATGCGCCGCCGCGGCCTGCTCGAACTCGCCACGCGCACCGCGCGCGGCCAGCTTCTCGGCGGCATCGAGCCGCTTGATCCGTGCCACGTAGTCCCGCAGGGCCGCGTTGACCGTCTCCTTCTTCGTCGTGGCACCCATCAGCCGCATGGCCTCGGCGAGTGCCTCGTCATCGAGATCAATCTGCGTGACGGACATCGAGCACCTCCAGCATCCATGATGTATGCCATCAAGGTACATCGCCAACATTGGCACGGCCACCGCTCAGGGTAGTGGGGCGAGGTCTGGGCAGTTCCCCGTACGGGTCGTTCCGGCCCAGCACTCACGACAGCCGACCACCGCGTACCGACTCTCCGGCCAGCAGCACCTCGAACATGATCTCGACCGGTTAGGCAACGACAAGACCATGAACAGAACCTGCCGAAGCACCGCAGAACGCCCAGCAGCCCGTGCGCGCCGTCAAGGCCGGACACCGGACCAGTCACCCGGCCTCAGGCCGGCACACGACGGTGCCATGGCAGCAGCAGCTGCGTTCTTGGAGAACGCGGAGCGAGGCGCATCGGCCGCGGTACAGAGCAAGCCCGGCACCGGCGCGACGGACGCGCGCGACACTCGGTGCAGTAGCAGCTACCGGACCACTCGACGACCAACAGAGGACCCCCATCGAAACACTGCACGCGGATCACGCTGGACAGACGGCAGACCTCGTCCCGCTGCCGCGAAGCTGATGCGCGGCGCACACGTGCCGCCTGAGCCAAATCTGGCAATAGTGCGACATGTCAAATTTAGACAATCCGGCAGCCTCAATTTCGGCCTCAACGTCAAGAACCACGATCAGACAGAGGTGCCGGGCCCCTCAACTCACCCGACCTTCCAGCGAAGTTGCTGGTCAGATCGATTCTGCCCGCGTAGTGCGAAGTGGGGCGGGTGGGACTCGAACCCACGGCCGACGGATTATGAGTCCGCTGCTCTAACCGGCTGAGCTACCGCCCCATCGCGGCGTGTCGCGTACAAGTGTGCGCGCCGTCTGCCGCAGCATAGCCGCTCATACGATCTCCCGCGTCGGGTGGTCGGCTTCGCACGGCGTCCGCGAGTTTGAGGACTGCGCCGTGCCGCGCCCGGTTCCCCGGGACATGAAAAAGGACCCCTACGGGGTCCTCGTTCAGCATGCTCCCCCGACTGGACTCGAACCAGTAACCTGCCGGTTAACAGCCGGCTGCTCTGCCAATTGAGCTACGGAGGACCGAGCTCCCCCGACTGGACTCGAACCAGTAACCTGCCGGTTAACAGCCGGCTGCTCTGCCAATTGAGCTACGGAGGAATGCCTCGTTGCATCGAACGTACCTACCTGGGTATTCGCCAGGAGGCGGGCGGTCGCTGCGACACATACATTAGCGCAAGCAGGGGGGTGCTCCGCCAATCGGTTCTCCCCCTGGCACCGATGCCGCACCGGAGACACACACGAGGGAAGGGTGGCCATCATGCGCTACCGGCTCACGTTCGTCGTCGGACTCGCTCTGGGTTACGTGCTGGGCACAAAGGCCGGACGCGAGCGCTACGAGCAGCTGAAGAAGTCCGCCCGCCAGGTCGCGCAGAACCCCGCCGTCCGCAACACCGCGGAGACGGCGGCGCAGCAGGGCCGCCAGTACGCGGGCAAGGCGTACCACGTGGTGAGCGAGAAGGTGGGCGACCGGGTCCCGGAATCGGTGGCCCAGCGCGTCCGCTCCCTGCGTGAGCGCAACGGGCACGGCGCCGCCGAGGACGACTGGGGTACCGGCAATACCTGACAACCTCGACCGCACAGGGGGCCCTTCGACGGGCAGGGGCCCCCGAGCCGACACGGTCACCCCTCCCGGTACGGCAGAATTTTGGCCATGGGGATAGTCGCCGGGTTGGACAGTGCGCCCGATTTCACTCGTATCGTCGTCTGCGACACGGACACGGGCGCCGTGCTCAGGCAGGGGTACGCGCCGCATCCGGTCGAAGGGGCCGAGAGCGGATCGCGGCCCTCCGATGTCGATCCGCAGGCCTGGCTGCTGTCCCTCGGTGAAGCAGCCGGCGGCGGACTGCTGGAGGGCGTGCAGGCCATCGGCGTGTCCGCGCAGCAGAACGCGGTGGTGCCGCTGGACTCCCAGGGCAACACGGTGCGGCCGGCCATGGTCGGCGGGGACAAGCGGGCGCAGGTCGCGGCGGCCGATCTGGTCGACGCGCTCGGCGGGCGCGAGGCGTGGGCGCAGGCGGTGGGCAGTGTGCCGCAGGCCGCACAGCCGGTGGCCAAGCTGCGCTGGCTCGCCAGGACCGAACCCGAGGCCGCCCAGCGAACCGCCGTGCTTCTGCAGGCCCACGACTGGCTGGTGTGGCAGCTGCTCGGACGGCCGGTGAGACGGACCACCGATCGGGGTGGGGCTTCCGGTACCGGGTACTGGTCTGCCGCCACCGGCGGCTACCGGCCCGATCTCGTCGAGCTGGCGCTCGGCCACCAGGTCATGCTGCCCGAGGTGATCGGCCCCTCCGACGCGGCCGGTACGACTCCGGAGGGGCTGCTGATCTCCGCCGGGACCGGCGAGACGATGGCCGCCGCCTTCGGGCTGGGGCTCGGCCTGGGTGACGCGGTGGTGTCGCTCGGGGCATCCGGGTCCGTGATGGCCGTGCACCCCGAGGCGCTGGTCGACCAGACCGGGATGATCACGTCTTTGGCGGACGCCACGGGCATGCACCTGCCGGTCGTCACCACGCTGAACGCCGTACGGACTCTGCGCGGAGCCGCCGAGATGCTGGGGCTCGCCGATCTGGAGAGTCTGTCCGACCTGGCGATGAAGTCGACGCCGGGGGCGCACGGGCTGGTGCTGCTGCCCTATCTGGAGGGTGAGCGGACGCCGAGTCTGCCGCACACCGCCGGGACTCTGGCGGGCCTCAGGCGTGAGTCGATGAAGCCGGAGCATCTGGCGCGGGCCGCGTTCGAGGGCATGCTGTGCGGGCTCGCGGACGCGCTCGACGTGATGCGCGGCCGGGGTGTGGAGGTGCGGCGCGTCTTCCTCCTCGGCGCGGCGGCCGAGCTGCCCGCCGTGCAGGCCGCGGCGCCCGCGCTGTTCGGCGCGCAGGTCGTCGTACCGCAGCCGGCGGACTACGCGGCCATCGGCGCGGCCCGGCAGGCCGCCTGGGCGCTCGGTGTGTCGCAGGGGGCCCTCGACCCGCGTACCCCCCCGGCCTGGCAGGGGGCGGCGGCGCAGGTCCTGGAGCCCGGTGAGGAGCTGGCGGTGGGGCAGGCCGTGCGGCAGCAGTTCGTGTCGGTGCGGGAGCAGACGCATCCGGGGGCGTTCCGGTCATAGCGGAACGTAAGACTCCGGTGTGAGCCGTACCCGACGGGCCGGAGGAAGCACTGCTGTCGGCTTAATCGGTTGAGGTAACACGGGTGGAGTGTCCGACGATAGGGGCCAGGGGCAACCAACCTCGCCCCCACCGCCGACTCCGAGAGACCGAGTGTGCTCATACGACTTCTGCGGACCTATCTCAGGCCCTACAAGAAACCCATCGCCCTTCTGGTGCTGCTGCAGTTCCTGCAGACCTGCGCCAGTCTCTATCTGCCCACGCTGAACGCGGACATCATCGACAGCGGCGTCGTGAAGGGCGACACCGGCTACATCCTCTCGTTCGGCGCCGTGATGATCGGCATCTCACTGGTGCAGGTCGTGTGCAACGTCGGTGCCGTGTACTACGGCGCGAAGACCGCGTCGGCGCTCGGCCGGGACGTGCGGGCCGCCGTCTTCGACCGGGTGCAGTCCTTCTCGGCGCGCGAGGTCGGCCAGTTCGGCGCTCCCTCGCTGATCACCCGTACGACCAATGACGTCCAGCAGGTCCAGATGCTGGCCCTGATGACGTTCACACTGATGGTGTCGGCGCCCATCATGTGCGTGGGCGGCATCGTGCTCGCGCTCGGCCTGGACGTGCCGCTGTCCGGGGTACTGGTCGCGGTGGTGCCGGTGATGGGCATCTGCGTGACGCTCATCGTCCGCGCCCTACGGCCGCTGTTCCGGTCCATGCAGGTGAAGTTGGACACGGTGAACCGGGTGCTGCGTGAGCAGATCACCGGCAACCGCGTCATCCGCGCCTTCGTGCGGGACGAGTACGAGCAGCAGCGGTTCCGCAAGGCCAACACCGACCTGACCGACACGGCCCTGGCCAGCGGCAATCTGCTCGCGCTGATGTTCCCGATGGTCATGACGGTGGTGAACCTGTCGTCGATCGCCGTCTTGTGGTTCGGCGCGCACCGCATCGACGGCGGCCAGATGCAGATCGGCGATCTGACCGCGTTCCTCGCCTATCTGATGCAGATCGTGATGTCCGTGATGATGGCCACCTTCATGTTCATGATGGTGCCGCGCGCGGAGGTGTGCGCGGAGCGCATCGAGGAGGTCCTGGACACCTCCTCCAGCGTGGTCCCGCCCACGGCTCCCGTGCGCGAGCTGCGCCGGCACGGTCATCTGGAGCTCCGCGGAGCGGGCTTCCGCTACCCGGGTGCCGAGGAGCCGGTGCTGAAGTCGATCGACCTGGTGGCCCGGCCCGGCGAGACCACCGCCGTGATCGGTTCGACCGGCAGCGGCAAGTCGACGCTGCTGGGGCTGGTGCCGCGACTGTTCGACGCGACCGACGGCGAGGTGCTCGTCGACGGCGTGGACGTGGCGAGCATCGACCCGGTGCTGCTGGCGAAGACCGTCGGCATGGTGCCGCAGCGGCCGTACCTGTTCGCGGGCACGGTCGCCACCAACCTGCGCTACGGCAATCCGGACGCGACCGACGAGGAGCTGTGGCACGCGCTGGAGGTGGCGCAGGCCAAGAGCTTCGTGGAGCGCCTGGAGGGCGGGCTCGACGCACCGATCGCGCAGGGCGGGACGAACGTGTCGGGCGGTCAGCGGCAGCGGCTCGCCATCGCCCGCGCCCTGGTGCGGCGGCCGGAGATCTACCTCTTCGACGACTCCTTCTCCGCCCTCGACTACGCGACCGACGCGGCCCTGCGTGCCGCACTGGCCGACGAGACCGCCGAGGCGACCGTCGTGATCGTCGCCCAGCGGGTGGCGACCATCCGGGACGCCGACCGGATCGTCGTCCTCGACGAGGGGCGGGTCGTGGGGACCGGACGGCACCAGGAGCTGATGGCGGACAACGAGACGTATCGGGAGATCGTGCTCTCCCAGCTGACGGAAGCGGAGGCTGCCTGATGGCGGGGCCTGCAGGGCGGATGATGGCCGGGACCGGCCCCGACCACCATTCGATGGACTTCAAGGGGTCGGGCAAACGCCTCATCGCCCAGTTCAAGCCCGAGCGGCTGACCATCTACACGCTGCTGTTCTGCGTGACGGTGAGCGTCGCGCTGTCGGTCGTCGGGCCGAAGATCCTCGGCAAGGCCACCGACCTGGTCTTCGCGGGGATCATCGGGCGGCAGATGCCGGCCGGGTCCACGAAGGAGGAAGTCCTCGACTCCATGCGGAAGCGGGGCGAGGGCTCCGTCGCCGACATGCTCCGCAGCACAGACTTCACCCCGGGCAAGGGCATCGACTTCGGTGCCGTCGGGGAGGTGCTGCTGCTCGCGCTCGCCGTGTTCGTGGTGGCCGGCGTGCTGATGCTGGCGGCCACCCGGCTGGTGAACCGGGCGGTCAACCGGACCATGTACCGGATGCGCGAGGACGTGCAGACGAAGCTGTCGCGGCTGCCGCTGGCCTACTTCGACAAGCGGCAGCGCGGCGAGGTGCTGTCCCGCGCCACCAACGACATCGACAACCTCGGGCAGACCCTCCAGCAGTCGATGGGCCAGCTCATCAACTCGCTGCTCACCATCATCGGTGTGCTCGTGATGATGTTCTGGGTGTCCTGGCTGCTGGCGCTGGTCGCGCTCGTCACCGTGCCGCTGTCGTTCTTCGTCGCCACCCGCGTCGGCAAGCGGTCGCAGCCGCACTTCGTGCAGCAGTGGCGCACCACCGGCAAGCTCAACGCGCACGTCGAGGAGATGTACACCGGCCACAGCCTGGTGAAGGTGTTCGGCCGTCAGGAGGACTCGGCGCAGCAGTTCGCCGAGCAGAACGACGCGCTGTACGAGGCCGGGTTCAAGGCGCAGTTCAACAGCGGGGTGATGCAGCCGCTGATGATGTTCGTGTCGAACCTGAACTATGTGCTGGTCGCGGTGGTCGGTGGGCTGCGGGTCGCCTCCGGCACGCTGTCCATCGGCGATGTGCAGGCCTTCATCCAGTACTCGCGGCAGTTCTCGATGCCGCTGACGCAGGTCGCGTCGATGGCGAACCTGGTGCAGTCGGGCGTCGCCTCCGCCGAGCGGATCTTCGAGGTCCTGGACGCGGAGGAGCAGGAGGCGGACCCGGTGCCGGGCGTGAAGCCCGAGGAGTCGCGCGGGCGGGTGGCGCTGGAGCACGTGTCGTTCCGGTACGACCCCGACAAACCGCTCATCGAGGATCTGTCGCTGAAGGTCGAGCCCGGCCACACGGTCGCGATCGTCGGACCGACGGGAGCCGGCAAGACCACGCTGGTCAACCTCCTCATGCGGTTCTACGAGGTGTCCGGCGGGCGGATCACCCTCGACGGCGTCGACATCGCGAAGATGTCCCGGGACGAACTGCGCTCCGGGATCGGCATGGTGCTCCAGGACACCTGGCTGTTCGGCGGCACGATCGCCGAGAACATCGCGTACGGGGCGTCCAGGGAGGTCACCCGGGGCGAGATCGAGGAGGCGGCGCGCGCGGCCCACGCGGACCGGTTCGTCCGGACGCTGCCCGACGGCTACGACACCGTGATCGACGACGAGGGCAGTGGGGTCAGCGCCGGTGAGAAGCAGCTCATCACCATCGCGCGGGCGTTCCTGTCCGATCCGGTGATCCTGGTTCTCGACGAGGCGACGAGTTCGGTGGACACGCGTACCGAGGTGCTGATCCAGAAGGCGATGGCGAAGCTCGCGCACGGGCGTACGTCGTTCGTCATCGCGCACCGGCTGTCGACGATTCGGGACGCGGACACGATTCTGGTGATGGAGAACGGGGCGATCGTGGAGCAGGGCGCGCACGCGGATCTGCTGGCGGCCGACGGGGCGTACGCGCGGCTGTACAAGGCGCAGTTCGCGCAGGCGGTGGCCGAGGTGGACTAGCGTTTTCGCCCCCGCCGCCCCTTCCCGTTCCCGACCTTGGGGGCTCCGCCCCCAAACCCCCGCTCCTCAAACGCCGGAGGGGCTGATTTTTCAGCCCGTCCGGCGTTTGAGGGGCGGAAGGGGCGGCGGCGGCGAAACCCTCCTCAGTCCAAGTAGCCCCGCAGTTGGTCCGCGAAGGCGTGGTCCCTCAGCTTGTTGAGGGTTTTCGATTCGATCTGGCGGATCCGTTCCCGGGTCACGCCGAAGATGCGGCCTATCTCCTCCAACGTGCGCGGGCGACCGTCCGCCAGGCCGTAGCGGAGTTGTACGACCTTGCGCTCACGTTCGCCGAGGGTGGAGAGGACCGCCTCCAGGTGCTCCCTCAGCAGCAGGAACGCCGCCGACTCGACCGGGCTCGCCGCGTCGCCGTCCTCGATGAGGTCGCCGAGGGCCACGTCGTCCTCCTCGCCCACGGGGGCGTGCAGGGAGACGGGTTCCTGAGCCAGGCGCAGGACCTCGCTGACGCGCTCCGGGGCCAGGTCCAGGTGGGCGGCCACCTCTTCCGGCGTCGGTTCGTAGCCCCGTTCCTGGAGCATGCGGCGCTGGACGCGGACCACCCGGTTGATCAACTCCACGACGTGGACGGGGACTCGGATGGTGCGGGCCTGGTCGGCGAGGGCGCGGGACATGGCCTGGCGGATCCACCAGGTGGCGTACGTCGAGAACTTGTAGCCGCGGGCGTAGTCGAACTTCTCGACGGCCCGGATCAGGCCCAGGTTTCCCTCCTGGACGAGGTCGAGCATGGTCAGTCCGCGGCCCACGTACCGCTTGGCGACCGACACGACCAGTCGCAGGTTCGCCTCGATCAGACGGCGTTTGGCCATGCGGCCCATCACGACCAGCTTGTCCAGGTCGAGGGCCAACTGGCTGACCAGGTCAGGGGTGTTGCTCAGCTTCTCCTCGGCGAACAGGCCGGCCTCGACCCGGCGGGCGAGTTCCACCTCCTCGGCCGCGGTGAGCAGCGGGATGCGGCCGATCTCCCGCAGATACTGGCGGAACAGGTCCGAGGAGGGAGCGCCGTTGTCGGCGCGGCCACGGCGCGGCTCGGGGACCTCGACGGGTTCCGGTACCTCGATGGGTTCGGGGGCCTCGGCGCTCTCCAGCGCCTCGGCCGGCGGGGCCTCGGGCTCCGTCTCTGGGTGGTGCACGGCACGGTTCTGCGACGGGACCGCGACGAGAGTGTCGGTCTCCGTGTCCGGTTCCGTGCCGTCGGTACTGGTGTCGTTCTGGGCGAGGGTCTGGGTCTGCACGGGGGCGACCTCCAGGATGATCGCTGCTGAGGTGTGCGGCAGCGCTGCTTCGGGAGCGGAGTCGACGGCCTCGCCGCTGTCCGTCCCGTACGCGATGAGCGGAACCGCGGGGGTGTGGGATCCGTTGGGGACGGATCGGCCGCGCTCCGAGGACTCAGGCACCGGAACCCAGTGTGGAGTAAGACACATCTCCGCCACGAGGGGCGTGCGGGGACTTTTTGAGTCCGGTCCGTGACCGGGTGGTTACCCTGACGGACGCGATCGGGTCAGAGAGCTGCGGCTCCGTGTTCGCGCAGTGCCTGGTCGTACTGCTGGAGTACCCACAATTCGTTCTGTACCGCGGCCAGCTGGGCCGGGTCGCCGTGGGTGCCGAGGCGGGTCAGGGCGGACTGGATGTCGCGGATGCGGCGCTCGACCGCGCGGCGGCGGACCGTGACGAGCTGGTCGCCCGCGTAGTTCTCGTCGACCGTCTTGCGCATGATCGCCTCGACCGCGAGTTCCGTGACCATCGCGCGCACGGCGTCGTCCGGGGCCGCGTCACGGACCCGGACCAGGTACTCCTGCGGGTCCTGTGTGCCGTACTCGGCGCCGCCCGCGTCCATGACGGCCTGGCGGACGGCGGCGTAGGGCGGGGCGGTGAACTCGTCGATGCCGTACGCGTCGAAGGCCGGGGAGACCAGCTCGGGGCGCTGGAGGGCGAGCTTGAGGAGTTCGCGCTCGGTGGCGTAGACGGGATTGCGGAGGTTGAGCGCCGGCCCTGACACGGCGGGCCGGGAGGGGGCGTCGTACTGCTGGCCGCGGACCCGCTGCGGTGCCGGGCCCTGGCCGCCGCGGTCGCGGGCCCAACGGGCCAGCTGGGCGACCCGCTTGACGACGAACTGCGTGTCGAGGATGCCGAGCATGCCGGCGAGCTGCACGGCGACCTCGTGCTGGGCGCCGCTGTTCTTGATGCGGGCGACGATCGGGGCGGCCTCGTCCAGCGCCGCCGCGCGGCCCGCCGGGGTGTCCAGGTCGTAGCGGACGACGATCTGGCGCAGTGCGAACTCGAAGAGGGGCGTGCGCGGTTCGACCAGGTCGGCGACCGCCTCGTCGCCCTTGGCGAGGCGCAGGTCGCACGGGTCCATGTTGTCCGGGGCAATGGCGATGTAGGTCTCGGCGGCGAACTTCTGGTCGTCCTCGAAGGCGCGCAGGGCGGCCTTCTGACCGGCCGCGTCGCCGTCGAAGGTGAAGATCACGCGGGCCGAGCCGTTGTCCATGAGGAGACGCCGGAGGATCTTGATGTGGTCGCTGCCGAAGGCCGTACCGCAGGTCGCGATGGCGGTGGTGACGCCGGCCAGATGGCAGGCCATGACGTCCGTGTAGCCCTCGACCACGACCGCGCGGCTGGACTTGGCGATGTCCTTCTTCGCCAAGTCGATGCCGTACAGGACCTGGGACTTCCGGTAGATCCCCGTGTCGGGCGTGTTGAGGTACTTGGGGCCGTTGTCCGCCTCGTACAGCTTGCGGGCGCCGAAGCCGACGACCTCGCCGCCGATGTCGCGGATCGGCCACATCAGGCGGCCGCGGAAGCGGTCGATGGGGCCGCGGCGGCCCTCCTGGGAGAGGCCGGAGAGGAGCAGCTCCTTGTCGGAGAAGCCCTTGCCGCGGAGGTAGCGGGTGAGGTGGTCCCAGCCCTGGGGGCTGTAGCCGACGGAGAAGTGCTCGGCGGCGGCCTGGTCGAAGCCGCGCTCGGCGAGGAACTTGCGGCCGGTCTCGGCCTCGGGGCTGGTGGCCAGCTGCTCCACGTACCACTGGGCGGCGACCTGGTGGGCCTCGACCAGGCGGATGCGTTCGCCGCGCTGGTGGGAGGGGTTGTACCCGCCCTCCTCGTAGCGCAGGGTGATGCCGGCCTGGGCGGCGAGGCGCTCGACCGCCTCGGAGAAGGAGAGGTGGTCGACCTTCATCACGAACGTGATGGTGTCGCCGCCCTCCTGGCAGCCGAAGCAGTGGAAGAGTCCCTTGCTCGGGCTGACCTGGAAGGACGGCGACTTCTCGTCGTGGAAGGGGCACAGCCCCTTGAGGTTTCCGCCCCCGGCGTTGCGCAGCTGGAGGTACTCGGACACCACGGCGTCGATCGGGACCGCGTCCCGTACCGCCTTCACGTCCTCGTCGTTGATCCGTCCTGCCACGCGTGAATTCTAAGGGTGCGGTGTGACAGTCGATCGCCTTCGTCAGGTCACGAGGCCAGGCTGTCCAGCGGAACGTGCGGGTCCGCAAGCGCCTCGGTGTCCACCTGAGCCTTGGTACGAATCAGCTGCTGAATGGGCTCTGTGACGTCCCACACGTTCACGTTCATCCCGGCCAGCACCCGGTTCTCCTTCACCCAGAACGCGATGAACTCACGCTTTCCCGCGTCCCCCCGGATCACCACTTCGTCGTACGACCCCGGGGGCGCCCAGCCGCTGTACTCCATCCCCATGTCGTACTGGTCGGAGAAGAAGTAGGGCACACGGTCGTAGGTGAGCTCGTGGCCGAGCATCGCGCGGGCCGCCGCCGGACCGCCGTTCAGGGCGTTCGCCCAGTGCTCCACGCGCAGCCGGGTGTCGTAGAGGGCGTGGTGGAAGGAGGCCGCGTCGCCGGCCGCGTAGATGTCGGGGTCGGAGGTGCGCAGCTGTTCGTCGACCACGATGCCGCCGCCCTGCGCGCGTGAGGCGATCTCCAGGCCCGCGGCCTCCGCGAGGGCGACTCGGGGGGCCGCGCCGACCGCCGCGAGGACGTCGTGCGCGGGGTGCTCCTCGCCGTCGTCGGTGCGGGCGGCGAGGACCACGCCGTCCTGGCCGACGATCTCGGTCAGCCGCGCGCCGAAGTGGAAGCGGACGCCGTGCTCGCGGTGCAGCTCCGCGAAGAGGTTGCCGAGCTCGGGGCCGAGGGCCGCGTGCAGCGGAGTCTGGTTGTGTTCGACGACGGTGACCTCGGCGCCGTACTCGCGGGCCGCCGCCGCGACCTCCAGGCCGATCCAGCCGGCGCCGGCGATCACGATGTGGCCGTTCTCACGGCCGAGCGAGGTCAGGACGCCCTTGAGGCGTTCGGCGTGGGCGAGGCGGCGCAGGTGGTGCACGCCCGCGAGGTCCGTGCCCGGGACGTCCAGGCGGCGGGGTTCGGCGCCGGTGGCCAGGAGCAGCTTGTCGTAGCGGACGACGGTGCCGTCCTCGCCGAAGCGGACGGTCTTCACGGACCGGTCGACGGCGTCGACGGTCTGACCGAGGTGCAGCTCGATGTCATTGCGCGCGTACCAGGCCGGTTCGTGCACGAAGACGCTGTCACGCTCCTCCTTGCCGAGGAGGTAGCTCTTGGAGAGGGGAGGGCGCTCGTACGGGTGGTCGCGCTCGTCGCAGATCAGTATCACGCGGCCGGTGAAGCCTTCCGCTCGGAGCGTCTCGGCCGCCTTCGCCCCGGCGAGACCGCCTCCGACGATGACGAATGTCTGATCCGCGTCGACCACTTGATGCCTCCTCGTAAGGGTGCCGCCACATGCGAGCGTCCCGCACGCAGCGTGATGCGGGAAGAGGGAGTGGCCCGTTCAGGCCACGGAGTGTCACGTTCGGGCCTGTTTCACGTCACTCGACCCTCGGCAGTCTCATAGGTGCCCCGTCAGGTGTGCGTGAAGCGACCGGGCCGAGGCGTCGGTGAGGGACGCGATCTGGTCGACGATCACCCGCTTGCGGGCACGGTCGTCGGACGCCCGGTCGAACAGGGCGCGGAACTGGGGGTCCAGGCCGTCCGGCGCGCGGGCGGTGAGCGCCTGAGCCAGCTCGGCGACCACGATCCGCTGGTCGGCGCGGAGCCTCTCCTGTTCGGCGCGCTGCATCACGTACCGGTCGGCGACCGCCTTGAGGACCGCGCACTCGAGGCGGGTCTCGTGGGGTACGACCAGTTCGGCGGTGTAGCGGGTGAGCCGCCCGGTGCCGTACGCCGCGCGCGTGGCGGCCTCGGCGGCGAGGCAGAAGCGGCCGATGAGCTGGCTGGTGGCGTCCTTGAGGCGGGCCTGGGCGACGGCCGAGCCGTCGTAGCCGTGCGGCCACCACTCCTGGTCCTGGAGGCGGTCGAGGGCCTCGGCGAGTTCGGCGGGGTCGGTGTCCTCGGGGACGTACCGGCCGATGGCGACCGCGAAGACCGCCTGGCGTTCCGGCTCGGCGTGCAGGCAGTTGGGGTCGATGTGGCCGGCGTGCAGGCCGTCCTCCACGTCGTGCACGGAGTACGCCACGTCGTCGGACCAGTCCATGACCTGGGCCTCGAAGGTGATGCGGGTGCCGGGGGCGCCTTTGCGGACCCAGTCGAAGACGGGGCGGTCGTCGTCGTAGACGCCGAACTTCGGGGAGTTCGGGTCGGTGGGGTGAGCGCCTCGGGGCCAGGGGTACTTGGTGGCGGCGTCGAGGGCGGCCCGGGTGAGGTTGAGGCCCACGGAGCCGTCGGCGGTGAAACGCTTGGGTTCGATGCGGGTCAGGAGTCTCAGCGACTGGGCGTTTCCCTCGAAGCCGCCGCAGTCGTCGGCGAACTCATTGAGGGCCTGTTCGCCGTTGTGGCCGAACGGGGGGTGGCCGAGGTCGTGGGAGAGGCAGGCGGCCTCCACCAGGTCGGGGTCGCAGCCGAGGGCCGCGCCGAGTTCGCGGCCCACCTGGGCGCACTCGAGGGAGTGGGTGAGGCGGGTGCGGGGGCTGGCGTCCCAGGCCACGCTACGGGTGCCGGGCGTCACCACCTGGGTCTTGCCGGCGAGTCTTCTCAGCGCGGAGGAATGGAGTACGCGGGCTCGGTCGCGTTGGAAGGCGGTGCGGCCTGGGCGTTTGTCTGGCTCCAGGGCCCAGCGTTCGACTGACGTCGGGTCGTAGCCCGGGGGCTGGATGTGGTTTTTGCCTTCCATGTCTCGACAGTAAGCGGAGGTAGTGACTCGGGGTGTGCCTACGCGTCTGCCGGGACCTGTTGTGTTGCGGGTGCGGGTGCGATGTGGCGTGTCGCGCAGTTCCCCGCGCCCCTGGGTGGGCATCCCTCTCCCGGCGTTTTAAGCCGAGGCCAGTGCCGGTTCTGTTGTCGTCGCTGTTGCCAAAGACTGGTCGTAGCGGTGCAGGACCAGGCCGGCCATGGCCGGGTGGGTGCCCAGCGGGGACGAGGCTATCCAGGGGGCCGCTTCCGCGCACTGGGTGGCGAAGAGGCCCGGGGCTGTGAAGTAGGAAGCCACCGCCACTCGGTGGCGGCCTCGGGCTGCCAGGGCGCGGACGGCCGTGTCGACCGTCGGGGTTGCCGCTGAGGCGTAGGCGGGAACCACCGGTACACCGAGGCGTTCCGACAGGAGGTGGGCCGTGCGGCCGGTGTCGACGGCCGCCTCCGGGTCGCGGGAGCCGGCCGCGGCGAGGACGACCGCGGTGGAGCGGCGGGTGGTCTCGTCCATGCGGGTGCGCCAGCCGGCCTCGACCAGGCGGGCGTGGAGGGTCTCCACGAGGAGGGGGTGCGGGCCGAGCGGGGCGGCCACGCGCGTGCGTGCCCGGGCGGCTGCCGCCATCTCGGGGATGTCGCGCTTGACGTGGTAGCCGCGGCTGAGGAGCAGCGGTACGAGGACGGCGTCGCCGGTACCGAGGGAGGCGAGGGTGTCGGGGAGCAGGGGCTCGTTCAGCTCGATGTGGCCGAGGCGCACGGGGAGGCCGGGGCGCAGCTCGCGGACGCGCTCGATGAGCGTGTGGACGGTGCTCAGCGTGCGCGGGTCGCGGCTGCCGTGGGCGACCAGGACGAGCGTGGGCGGCTCGGGGCGTCGGCGGCCGTCGAGCGAGACGAGGCTGAGCTGGGTGGCGAGCTGGCTGCTGATCCGGTTCATGATGTGCGCCGTACTGTCGAGGTCGGCCCCCGGGAGCGGCTGGGCTCCGATGGGGTGGGTCGTGGTCTTCTCACCAGGAACGTTCGACTTGCTCGTCTTGCTCGTCGCCGTCATGAATCGATGGTGGCTGCGGGAGGTTGCCGCCCCGTTGCGCGGGAATGACGGGTGTTTTCGGGGGGTTCACGGTGGGGTGCAGGGGGTCTGTGAGGTGTTGTGACCTGCGGGTTCGCACGTCTGAGTGAAGCTGGTCACGTAGGGCGCGGCGAACCGAGAGGGCTTACAGGACGTCTCTGACTGTCGAAAGCCGACCGGGGAGGGACCGTCCGATGCGACTGCCGAAGCTGCGCGGACCGCTGTACAGACGGCTGCGCGGACCGCGTCTGCCGCGCACCCGTGCCGGGCGGCGGAGGCTGGTGCAGGCCGTGATGGCCGGGTGCGTGCTGGCGCTGCTGCCGGCGACCTGGATGTACGCCGTGACGGGCGACCGGCTGCGGACGGCGGCGGACGTGCCGCGCACCGAGGTCGCCGTCGTGTTCGGTGCCGGTCTGTGGGCCGGGGAGCCGTCGCCGTATCTGGCCCATCGACTGGACGCGGCGGCGAGGCTGTACCGCGAGAACCGGATCGAGGTCGTCCTGGTCACCGGGGACAACAGCCGCGAGGACTATGACGAGCCGGATGCGATGCGTACGTATCTCACCAGGCACGGCGTGCCCGGCGGGCGGATCGTCAGCGACTACGCCGGTTTCGACACGTGGGACTCCTGCGTCCGCGCGAAGAAGATCTTCGGTGTCGACCGGGCCGTATTGATCAGCCAGGGTTTCCACATCCGGCGGGCGGTCGCACTGTGCCAGGCGGCGGGGGTCGAGTCGTACGGCGTCGGGGTCGACGCCAAGCACGACGTGACCTGGTACTACGGGGGCGCCCGGGAGATCCTCGCGGCGGGGAAGGCGGCGCTGGACGCCGCGTTCCGGCCCGATCCGCGCTTCCTCGGGCCGCGGGAGCCGGGGGTCGCCGACGCGCTCGCCGACGGCCGGTGACGTGCGGGGCGTGCGGGGGCGTGCTTCTCCGGAAGCGGTCTCGGCGATGCGCCTCACGGCGGCGGACCGGCGGCGGGGAGGTCGCCGTGTCGGGCGCGTAACAGGGAGCCTCCGTCCGCGTAACACGGCCGAAGCACGCTGAAAGGCATGCAGAACACCGCGACGCCCACGCACTGCCCGTACTGCGCCCTGCAGTGCGGGATGAATCTGACGGCCACCGGGGACGGGACCGTCGAAGTGAGCGAGCGCGCGGATTTCCCGGTGAACCGGGGCGCGCTGTGCGGCAAGGGCCGTACCGCGCCGGCGGTGCTCTCGTCCCGGGTGCGGCTGACCTCCCCGTTGGTGCGCTCCGAGGGCACGCTCGTGCCCGCCTCCTGGGACGAGGCACTGGACCGGATCGCCGAGGGGCTGTCCCGCACGCGCACGGAGCATGGTCCGGACGCGTGCGGGGTCTTCGGCGGGGGCGGTCTGACGAACGAGAAGGCGTACACGCTCGGCAAGTTCGCGCGCGTGGTGCTCGGCACCTCGCAGATCGACTACAACGGGCGCTTTTGCATGTCGTCCGCGGCGGCGGCCGGGATCAAGGCGTTCGGCCTGGACCGCGGTCTGCCCTTCCCGTTGGAGGACATCCCGAAGACGGGCTGCGTGATCCTCGTGGGGTCCAACCTCGCGGAGACCATGCCGCCTTCCTTGAGGTTCTTCAACGAACTCCGGGAGAACGGCGGCACGCTGATCGTCATCGACCCGCGCCGCACGAAGACCGCCGAGCAGGCCGACCTGCACCTGGCGCCCCGGCCGGGGACGGACCTGGCGCTGGCGCTCGGCCTGCTGCACCTGGTCGTCGCCGAGGGGCGGGTCGACGAGGAGTACGTCCGCGAGCGGACCGCCGGCTGGGAGGAGGCGCGGGCGGCTGCGATGGCGCACTGGCCGGAGTATGTGGAACGGATCACGGGGGTGTCCGTTCCGCAACTCCGCGAGACAGTGCGCATGTTCTGCGAGCCGGAGTCGGCGATGGTGCTCACCGCCCGCGGGCCCGAGCAGCAGTCCAAGGGCACCGACACCGTGGGCGCCTGGATCAACCTGTGCCTGGCGACCGGCCGCGCGGGGCGCCCGCTGTCCGGGTACGGCTGTCTGACCGGGCAGGGCAACGGGCAGGGCGGGCGCGAGCACGGCCAGAAGGCCGACCAGCTGCCCGGCTACCGCAAGCTGGACGATCCCGCGGCACGCCGGCATGTCGCCGAGGTGTGGGGCGTGGACCCCGACAGCCTTCCCGGGCCGGGGCGCAGTGCGTACGAGCTGCTGGACGCGCTGGGTACGGACATCAAGTCGCTGCTGCTGATGGCGTCGAACCCAGTCGTGTCGGCGCCGCGCGCCGCGCACATCGAGGAGCGCATCAAGTCGCTGGACTTCCTCGCCGTGTGCGATGTGGTGCTGTCGGAGACCGCCGCCCTCGCGGACGTCGTCCTGCCGGTCACGCAGTGGGCCGAGGAGACGGGCACCATGACCAACCTGGAGGGCAGGGTGCTGCTGCGCAAGCGGGCGATCACCCCGCCCGAGGGCATCCGCAGCGACCTGGAAGTGATGCACGAGCTGGCCGCCCGGCTCGGCGTGGAGAAGGGCTTCCCGACGGACCCCGAGGAGGTCTTCGAGGAGCTGCGCCGGGCCAGCGCGGGCGGACCGGCCGACTACTCCGGGATCACCTACCGGAGGCTGACGGAGGAGAACGGTGTGTTCTGGCCGTGCCCGGCGGCGGACGACGGGGCCGCCGGCGACAACGGGGCCGACTCCGAGGACGCCTCGCTGGACGCCCGCGGAAGCGACGACCCGGCGCAGGACGACGACACCACCGGCGCCGTTCACCCCGGCACCCCGCGCCTCTTCCTCGACCGGTTCAACACGCCGGACGGCCGGGCCCGGTTCGTCCCCGTCTCGCACCGGGCCATCGCCGAGGAGCCCGACGACGAGTACCCGGTGCTGCTGACGACCGGCCGGGTCGTGGCGCAGTACCAGTCCGGCGCCCAGACCCGCCGCGTCGACGAGCTGAACGCCGCCGCACCCGGCCCCTTCGTCGAGCTGCACCCGCGGCTGGCGGAGCGGCTCGGCGCGGCCGAGGGCGACCCGGTGGCCGTGGTCTCCCGGCGGGGCCGGGCCGTTGCACCGGCCCGGATCACGACCACGATCCGCCCCGACACCGTCTTCATGCCCTTCCACTGGGCCGGCGAGGGCCGCGCCAACACCCTGACCAACCCGGCGCTCGACCCGACCTCGCGGATGCCGGAGTTCAAGGCGTGCGCGGTGCGGGTGGAGGCGGTACGCGGCTGATCAGGTCCGGTACCTGCTTCGTCCGGTACCTCCTTCGTCAGAGCCCCGCGAGGCGCAGCAGCAGGGATTTGACCTCGGTCGCCGCGAACTCGCCCCGGGCCTGACCGGGTTCGGAGCACAGCAGTACGGGGCCGTGCTCCGGGTCGTCGGGCAGACGGCCGTGGCTGCCGCGGACACCGGAGGGGTCGAGCGGGACGGTACGCAGCCGGTAGCGGAAGCCGAGCTTCTTGCGGGCGACCTGGCCGACGGCACGCAGCTTCACCGCCGGGACCGTCTCGTCGTACAGCAGCTCGGCCGGGTCGTAGCCGGGCTTGCGGTGGATCTCCACCTGGCGGGCGAAGTCGGGGGCGCGGTCGTCGTCCAGCCAGTAGTAGTACGTGAACCAGGCGTCCGGCTCGGCGACCGCGACCAGCTCTCCTGAACGCTCGTGGTCCAGGCCGTGGGCCGCTTTGCCCGCCGCGTCCAGGACCTGGTCGACGCCGTCGAGTTCGCCGAGGATCTTGGCGACCTCTGCCTCGTCCCCCGGATCGCGCACGTACACGTGCGCCACCTGGTGGTCGGCGACGGCGAAGGCGCGCGAGGTCCAGGGGTCCAGGTACTCCATGCCGTCCTGGGTGTAGACGTCCAGGAACCCGGCGCGGCGCAGAGCGCGGTTGATGTCCACGGGCCGGGAGACCGGGGTGATGCCGTACTCGCTGAGCGCCACGACCGTGGCACCGGCGGCGAGGAAGTGGTCGATCAACGGCCGTAGGGCGTCGTCGAGTCGGCGGGCGGCGCGGGCGGTCGCCGTCGAGTCGGGCCCGGAGCGCTGCGGCTCGTAGTCCATCTGCGGGACGTAGACGAGGGTCAGGTCGGGGTCATGCTCGTCGAAGACCTGGCGGGCGGCGCCGAGGATCCACTGGGTGGAGGGCATGCCGGCGTTCGGGCCCCAGTAGGTGAACAGGGGGAACGGGCCCAGCCGGTCGGTGAGTTCGTCGTGCAGGGACGGCGGCCAGGTGTAGCAGTCGGGTTCCTTGCGGCCGTCGGAGTAGTAGACGGGGCGCGGGGTCACCGTCCGGTCGACGTCCGCCCCCATGGCGTACCACCAGCAGATGTTGGCGACCTTGTAGCCGGGGCGGACCTTGCGGGCGGTGTCCCAGATTTTCTCGCCGCCGACGAGTGCGTTGTGCTGGCGCCACAGCAGGACCTCGCCGAGGTCGCGGAAGTACCAGCCGTTGGCCACCGCGCCGTGCGTGGCGGGGAGTTCGCCGGTGAGGAAGGTGGACTGGGCGGTGCAGGTCACGGCGGGCAGGGTGGTGCCGAGCCGGGCCCGGAAGCCGCGCTCGCCGAGGGCGGCGACGGCGGGCATGTGCTTGAGCAGAGTGGGGGTCAGGCCGACGATGTCGAGGACGACGAGGCGGTTCGTGTCCTGGGACTGCGAGGGCTTCGAGGATTGCGAGGCTTCGGTCATGAGTGATCCTCCTTGAGGCCGAGGTCGGTCAACCGGTCCCTTGCCCAGGCGAGTTCGGCGGCAATGCCCTCGGTGAGGTCGGCGGGCGGGCGGGGCAGCACGGACCATGTGTAGGTCTCGACCTCGATGTCGAAGATGCGCATGCTCAGAGATCTCCATGGGGGAGGAAGGCACTGATGAGGAGGCCTGTATCCGCGGGTACGCGGCGGCCGGCGGCGCTGCGTTCGGCGGCGAAGTCGGCTGGCATGCGGGTGAGTTCGGCATCCGCGCGGTCCTCGAGTCCGGCCACGCGGGCGAGCGGGATCTCGCAGAACACGCACTTCAGGACGGCCTGCCGGTACTCGTCCGCCGGGAGGTGGGCGGCCGCGTAGGGGCCGAGGGCCGCCTCTATCAGCGTGGTGTCGTTGCCGCGCAGGGTCTGCGTACGAGGTCCAGGAATCGGCCCTCCTCGTCGAAAAGGGGCAACGCCCTGAGGACTGTGCGCTGTTCGGCGGGATCGCCGTACCGGTGGAGTGCTCGCACCGCCTCGACGAGGGCTTCGCCCTGCAGCGGCAGCGCGGTCAGGAGCAGCGCGCGGGCCGCCTCGTCGACGGTCCGGCCGTCGGGCAGGGGCTCGCGCCCGCAGTGGCGTCGGACGGCGGGGAACAGGACGCGGATGGCGGCGGGGCCGGCGGTGACGCGGGCGACAGCGGCATCGAACCAGGCGCGGGCGTCGGGGGTGAGGGGGAGGTCGGGCATGGTCGTCCCTCTGTGAGTGGGGAGCTCCTGGATCCTTGGGGAGGCTCAGGAGGTGAGTAACCCGGCCTCGGCCGCGCGCAGGAACTCGATCGAGCGACGGGCGACCTCGGGAGCGTCCAGGGAGCCGCCCTGGATCTCGACGGACACCAGGCCCTCGTGGCCGAGCGCGTTGAGCGCCGCCAGCACCGGCGGGAAGTCGATCTCGCCCGCGCCGAACTCCAGATGCTGGTGGACGCCGCGCACCATGTCCTCGATCTGCACGTTCAGCAGGTGGCGCGCGGCCAGCCGCAGGCACTCCAACAGGGGCACTTCCTCCACGCAGTGGGCGTGCCCGATGTCCAGGGTGACGCCGAACAGCTCGTGTCCGCCGAGCAGTTGGCGCAGCCGCAGACACCGTTCAACCGTGTCGACGAACATGTACGGCTCCGGCTCGAAGGCCAGGGCGATCCCGTACGCCTCGGCCGTTTCCAGCACCGCCCCGACGCCCGCCGCGAGGCGCTGCCACACCGCCGTCTCGGACACCCCGGCCGGGGCCGGACCACTGCACAAGTGGACGATGGGCGAGCCCAGTTCGGCCGCGATGCGCACAGCGCGCCGCAGCAGGTCGATGCGCCGCTCCGGCTCCGCCGACATCAGCGTCGGCTGGTGTTTGCCCCAGGCGTCGAGGAAGTACGGCGCCCCCGTCTCGATCGTGACGGTGAGCCCGTGGCGCGCCAACTGCTCGGCGGTCAGGGCGACCTGGCGGCCCAGGTCACCGGCGTACGGGTCGAGGTGGTGGTGGTCGAGCGTGAGCGCGACGCCGTCGTAGCCCAGGTCCGCGAGGACGCCGAGCAGATCGCCCAGCCGGTGGTGGGCGAACCCGTTGGTGCCGTAGCCGAATCTGAGGCTCATGTCGGCGACACCCGTCTCGCCAGCCTCAGCGCCAGGGGATGTACGGCGCCGAGGACGGCGGCGGCACCGGGGGCGCCGCCGCGCGCGGTGAGCGCCGTCTGCAACGGGACCATGGCGAGGATGCCTGCCCCCACCGCCCGCCGCACGGCGGCGCCGCTCGGATCGCGCACGGCGAGCGCCTGGGCCCGGCCGTAGGTCCCCAGGTAGGCGAGTGCTCCGGCGGCGGCGACGGCGGTACCGGTCGCTGACCCGCGGGGTGTTGACCGTGTTGTCGACCGGCCGAGGGGCCAGGCGCCGGCCAGCGCCGTCGCCGACGAGACGGCGAGCGTCGCCGCGGGCAGCCGCGCCGGGGCGCCGGAGATCTCGTGGCGGCTGAGGAGGGTGAGCGTGTAGGTGTGCAGCCCGGTCAGCAGCGCGGGGACGGCCGCTCGGGCGAGGGCGCGGGCGGTTGTGCCGGATGCGGTGCCGGCTGCCCCACCGGTCGCGGGCGGTGGCGGCTGTCCACCGCCCGCCACCGCCCCCGCCAGCACGTCCAGGACCCGCGCCCCGGCCATGGCCGCCGGTCCCGCCGGGGTCGACTTCAGTTTCAGGTCGTACGCCCACACCAGCGCGGTCAGCGGCAGGGCGGCGGCCAGGCCGCGCCGGCCGCCCGAGAGGGTGGCGAGGCCGAGGCCGGCGGCGGTCAGACCGGTGGCGACGGACAGCGCGGTCCGGCGCGGCACCCGGCCGGAGGGTATGGGGCGTTCGGGGCGCTCGACCGAGTCGACGGCGGCGTCCGCGTAGTCGTTGAGGGCCATACCGGCCCAGTAGAGGCACACGGACGAGGCCATCACTCCGGCCGTCCGGAGACCGAGCGGGCGTCCGGCCGCCGTAGCGCCGGCCAGCACGTCGCCGGGCACGCTGAGGGCGGCCGGGGCGCGGACGAGACTCGCGAGATCCGCCGCCCGGGGTACCGCTTCACGGTCGTTCATGCCGCGATCATTGCGAAGGCCTATTGAGCTTTCATACTCCGCAGTGAGGAGGTTCCATGTGATATGCGCAACAACAATGCGCTGGTGCCGGGCGAGCAACGACCGGCTCACCAGGTGCCGTTGGTACGCCCACACGGCTCGGCTCAGCCGCGCACCAGCCAGTCGCCGCTCCCGATGAGCTTCCCGCCGGCGCGCAGGCGTGCGGCCACGGCGGGCGCGGCGACGTACACCCAGGCCCGTACGGTCCGCCCGTCGCCGTCGAGGGTCACCTCGCGCTCCACGCGTTGGTAGAGGCTGCGCGGATCCCCCGGCACACAGTCCTCCAGCCGGTCGAGCCTGAGCAGCAACTCGCCGTACGCCTCGGGGAGTGCGGTGACGACCTCGCCATGGACCACTCCCCCGCGTTCCTCCACGGCGTAGGGATAGCCGGGCCCTTCGTACAGCACCGCGCCGGTGAGCCGGCCCGGTTCCTCGGACCGGATGCGTCCGCGCAGGAACAGGCCGTGGTTGGGCTCGCCGGGGCGGAGGGTGCCGTAGACGAAGAAGGGCAGTTTCTGGGCGCTCACAGAAACGATTCTCACCCTTCACACACCTGCGCATTCGCGCCATAGACATGACATGTCATGGCCACTTAAATCTTGTTCAAGATCCGCGCCATTTCCCCCACGACCGGCGCGCCCCCCTTCACGCCCTCACGCCCTCACCCCCTCACGCCCTCTGAGGCGCCTTCCCGAGGAGATCGATGAGCCGGATACGGCCGTACGTCCGAGGTTCCCGTCGTCTCACCACCGCCGGTGTCGCCGCCACCACCGCCACCCTGCTGGCCGCCGCGCTCACCCCCACCGCCGACGCGGCCGACCGGCCCACCCGGGCCTCCGCGATCGAGAACGCGGCGTCGGTGCTCGCGGACCGAGCGGCCGCTCTGGGCCTCACCGCCGCACAGGACACCACCGTCCGGGACGTCGTGGTGGACCCGGACGGCACGCAGCATGTCCGTTACGACCGCACCTACCACCAACTGCCCCTCCTGGGCGGCGACTTCGTGGTCCACCTCGCCCCCGACGGCAGCTACCGCGGCGCCGACCGGGCCACGAGGAGCGCGATCTCGCTCGCGAACCTCACGCCCAGGCTGTCCGCCCCGAAGGCCGCCGACCTCGCGGTGAACGCGCTGCGCGCCGCCAACCTCGGCGAGGCGCTGCGGAGGATCACCGCCAAGCCGGAGCTGGTCGTCGACGCCCTGCACGGCGCCCCGAAGCTGGCCTGGCGGACGAACGCCGTCGCGCAGGACTCCCTCGGCAACCCGACCGCGCGGACGATCCTGACGGACGCCGGCACGGGCACCCAGATCGACGCCTGGGACACCATCGAGACGGCGTCGGGCGACGGCAAGTCCCTGTACGGCGGCACGGTTCCGCTGGAGACGACGCTGTCGGGATCGACGTACCAGCTGAAGGACGCGACGCGCGGAAACACGTACACCGGCGACGCGGCGAACCAGAACGACCTGTGCGTCCTGACGGTCTGCCTGAGCCGGGCCCCCTCGACGGTCTTCACCGACGCGGACAACCACTGGGGCACGGGCACGGACGCCGACCGCGCCTCGGCGGCGGTGGACGCGCAGTACGGCACGGACGTGACCTGGGACTACTACAAGAACGTCCACGGCCGCAACGGCATCGCGGGCGACGGCAAGGGGTCGTACAACCGCGTGCACTACGGCACCCGGTACAACAACGCCTTCTGGGACGACACCTGCTTCTGCATGACGTACGGCGACGGTGACGGCACGCAGCTCGGGCCGCTGGTGTCCCTGGACGTGGCCGGCCACGAGATGTCGCACGGCGTGACGTCGAAGACGGCGGCGCTGACGTACTCCGGCGAGTCGGGCGGTCTGAACGAGGCCACGTCGGACATCTTCGGCACGCTGGTGGAGTTCTACGCCAACAATTCGTCGGACGCGGGCGACTACCTGATCGGCGAGAAGATCGTCCGCTCCGGCTTCGGCCGGGACGCCCTGCGCTACATGGACAAGCCGTCCAAGGACGGCGCCTCCGCGGACTGCTGGACCTCGACGGTGGGCGACCTCGACGTCCACTACTCGTCGGGGGTCGCGAACCACTTCGCCTTCCTCCTCGCGGAGGGCAGCGGCGCCCGGACGGTGAACGGCGTGAGCTACAACTCGCCGACGTGCGACGGCTCTTCAGTGACGGGAATCGGCCGCGCCAAGCTGGGGGCGATCTGGTACCGGGCGCTGACGGTCTACATGACGTCCTCGACGAACTACGCGGGGGCTCGGACGGCGACGCTGAGCGCGGCGAAGGATCTGTACGGGGCGGGGAGCGCGGAGTACGGGGCGGTGGCCGCGGCTTGGAGTGCGGTGGGCGTGGGGTGAGTTGGGCCGACGCCTGATGTGGCCGCCTCGGTTCTTCGGGCCGGGGCGGCCGTTGCCTTGCCTGCGTTCCTCAGAGTCCGGCGATGAGTCTGACGACGGTGACGGTGAGCACGGAACGGGACACGTAGTAGAGCACGATGGCACCGAGGACGGTCGCCTCCCGCCGATCTCGCTCGCCCCTGACCGCGGCCGACCCATGACCGTACGGATCACGGCCGACGGTCCGCACCATCGCGTCTCGGAATTGCTCGGCGTTCCGCATCTTGGCCAGGGTGTCGTCGGCCGGCGGGGCGTAGGTGATCCGGAAGCTCAAGCGGCACCCCGCCTCTCGGCCTCGTCCGCCGCCAGCCGCTCCAGGAGCGCGTTGGCGTTCGGGTCGGGGACGGCTTCGAGCATCCAGTGCCGCATGACGGCGTGGATCTCGTCCACTCCGGCCTCGTTGACGGCCTGGTCGAACTCCTCACGCCGCTCTTCCGGGAGGGCCGCGCGGATACCGGGAATGCTGTTGGGGACCTCGACCTCGACGCCGTCGACGAAGGTCTTCAACGGTTCGGCCATGGTCATCCTCCTTGGTGGCGGGGCTTCGCTGCCGTCACGGTAGCGGGCCGACGCTGCCTGGCGTACGACGTCCAGCTCACACCAGACGGCCTTGCCGACGGTCAGCTCGCAGACGCCCCAACGGTCGGCCACCTGTCCGACGATCAGGAGCCCGCGTCCGAACATGTCATCGGCGGTCGCTTCGCGAAGGCTTGGCCGTAACTCCCCCTTCGGGTCGGACACAGAGATCCGCACGACGCGTTCCGTGAGAGTGAGTTCGACGCGGAAGAGGCGGTCGCTCAGGCACCCGTGCAGTACGGCGTTGCCGCCCAGCTCGGAGACCAATAGAGCGGTGTCTGCGGCGAGTTCGGGGTGACCCCAGTCCGTGAGGAGACGGTGGGCCCGGCGGCGGGCGAGGGTGACGCTCTTGGGAAGCGGGGTGTAGTCGAGGCGGTCGTAATGGAGGGGCTCTTCGGGGGCGACCATGTCGCTCACCTCCGGGCAGGGGCGAGCGACATCAGGCATCAACCGATGTCGCTCTGTGAGTAGTTCGTCACCGAAGGTAGGGGACCTCCGGACGTGACCGCAAGTTGTTCCCGGAATAATTGTTCCCACCGCGGTTGCAGGGGGCTACTCACCGCGACACACTGATCGCGCACCGAGGTCTGAAGGAGCACAACTTGAACATGAATCAACCTACGTTGGGCAACAGCACTTCCTCCGTGCTGGGACGCCGACTGGGCGGGGAACTCATCAAGTTGCGCGCGGCGGCCGGGCTGACACAGGGGCACGCCGCCAAGGCCCTCACCTCGTCCATCACAAAGATCACGAAGATGGAGCGCGGCTGGGTCCCCATGCGCGATCCGGACATCCGAGCGCTGTGCGAGCTGTACGGAGTCCGTGACCCCGGCACCGTCGGCGGCCTGCTGGAACTGGCGAAGGTCGACCGCGAGCGCCGTAAGGCCAAGGGCTGGTGGGACGACTACGCCATCCACGGCGTCATGCAGGAGTACATCGCGCTGGAGAGCGCGGCTACGGCCATCAAGGCGTGGCAACCCGCCTTCATTCCGGGGCTACTCCAAACGCCTGAGTATGTACGGGCGTTGAGGGAGAGCCCTGCGGCCGAGGTGACCAAGGGCCCCGAGCCGGATGAGGAGTTCATCGCGGCGCGGCTCGCCCGCCGGCGGCGCCTCTCCGACGATCCGCCGCTCTCCCTGCGAGTGGTGATCTACGAGGCCGTTCTCCGCAACTTCCCCGGCGGTACGGCAACAGCCGGAGGCCAGCTCGAAGAGCTCACGAAGATCGCCGATCTGGCGAGCGTCGATCTCCGGATCTTTCCTTTCAGTGCCGGTACGCATCCGGGCCTGGTCGGCTCGTTCAACATCATCTCGTTCGCCGCCCCCGGAGCCATGGACGTCGTCTACGTGGAGGCTCCCTTTGCCGAGCGTTGGGTGGAGGGAGGAGAGGCCGCAGCTGCCTACGATGAGCTGTTCGAGAAGATCGCCGAACGCTCCCTCGACGAGCGGGAGTCGATGTCATTCCTCCACAAGCTGCGCAAGGAACTGTGAGCCATGCCTGAATTCAAGTACCGCAAGCCCAGCTACAGCAATGAAAAAGCCGAGTGCGTCGAAATAGCCACCAACATCCCCACCATCGTGGCCATACGCGACTCGAAGAACTCAGACGGTCCATCCTTGCAGGTCCGCCCCACCCCTTGGATGACCTTTCAGATCTCCTTGATGAAAGGCGAGTTCACTCACTACAGCTGTCATGCGTCCTGGTAGAGGTTGACGATGTTGCCGTCCGGGTCACGCAGCCAGACCGATCGACGTCCCCACGGCTGGGTTGTCGGCGGCTTGAGGATATGCACACGCTGAGCCAACAGGCCTTCATGGCGTGCATCCACGTCGGTGACCTGGAACTCCAAGGTGAAGCCTCCACTTGAGGCGGCTGCCGTGGAACCGGGCAACATCGACTCCATGCCCTGGGTGGAAAAGAACGACAGGACGGCGCCGGGGACAGCTACTCGGGCGAAGGGATCGCCGCCCTGGACTTCCGCGTCGAGGACCGCAGCGTAGAAGGCGGCGAGAGCCGGAACATGGTCGGTGATCAAGCACGTACCAGTGAAGTGTGGCTGCATGCGGGCATCGTAGGCCGATGGCCGGACCGGCCGTTTCCTCTCCGTCGACCCCATTCCGGGCGACAACGTCAACGCCTATGACTACGTCAACGCCGACCCCGCCTCGTCAGCATCCGCACAGCGTCGAGCGGGAGATCGCGAGGGCGAGGCAGCTGGAGAGGCGGGCGCCCGCCCGGGGTCCAGGCAGCCGACGCGGAGTACCCGAGGTCTCCGGCAGCCACTTCACCACCGCCGCCGACTCACCGGCGCGGTCGCCTCCTTCCTCCGCGACGGTCCGGGGCACGTCACCTATGAGGAGCGCTGACCCGCGCTTTCCAGCCCTTTCCCCATCAGAGCTGGCGATGGGCCCCGGCACAGGGCAGCGCCCGCCCGTCGCCCCGGTCGGAGGACCCCGGGGTCGAGCTCAAGCAGTCTTGCTGTATCCCCCGTACGGATGCCGAGGCTGCTGAGCCGCTCGCACATCCGGAGCCGGACGGGCACGCTGGAATCAGCCACTCGCGCTGCACGGGCTCGCCGGTGCGGGGACGAGCCCGTGTGCGGGTACGCCGGTGCACGGAAACAGGACGAGGTGACGACGGATGCGCCATGGGTTCGTGCCGCCGGTGCGCCAGGCTTGTCGGGGCTCTTCGGGCGAGGATGGGAGCGGCGGGCATGACCCGCCTGGCGGACCCCCCGGCCCTGTGGGCCCTGTAGAACCGGTCGGACCGTCGGGTGCTCCGGGGCCTTCTGAACCGTCCGGCTCACCGCACGCTCCGGATACTCCTGAGCCGCCTGATGCTTCTCCGGGCCAGGGCCCGCCCGGCGGGAGCAGTCGCAGGAGCCACCTCCGCAGCCGCGGGCACCGGTGGAGGGAACTGGGCCGCTTCCTCCACGTCAGGAGTACGCGCGTATGGCAGCGTGGCAAGGAAGTGGAGCTGATGCACCGGGCCATGGGCTTCGCGGCGCTGGGACTGGTGACGCTCGCCCCGCTGCTGATCGTGGTCGCGGCGGCCGCCCCGATCCAGGAGCGCGGCTTCGCCCTGTGGATCGTGGACGGCATGGGGCTGTCCGGGCGCCCCGCCGACGCCGTACAGGACCTCTTCGCCACGCCCGGCAAGGTCCTGAGCACGACCAGCGTCCTGAGCGTGGTGTTGCTCGCCCTCTTCGGCGTGACCTTCGCGGGCAGTGTCCAGACCGGTTACGAAAAGGTGTGGGACCTGCCGGCCGGGCGCTGGCACACCGTATGGCGACGCGCGGTGTGGCTCGTCGCACTGACTGCCTACCTCTTCGCCGAAGCGCAAAGCGGGACCGTCCTGGGGCAGGGAGCCCTGAGCTCATGGGCCCGCATCGGACTGTCCTCGTTGCTCGGCGTGCTCTTCTTCTGGTGGGGGCAGCGTTTCCTGCTGGGCGGGCGGATCCCCTGGCGCACCCTCCTGCCGGGTGCCATCGCCACGATGGTGGGCCTGGGCGGCCTGCGTCTGTTCTCGTCCCTGGTCTTCTCCCCGCTCATCGTGAGCAACGCCGTCTCGTACGGTTCGGTCGGCACCGTCCTGATCGTGACGTCCTGGCTGGTCGGTGTCGGCTTCGTCGTCTTCGGCGGCGCCCTCGTCGGCCGCTACTGGTACCTCCACGAACCGCACCACATTCCGCACCCGCACTCCCACCCCCACTCCCCTAAGCGGTCAACTACCCGGGACTGAAGTCCCGGGCAGACGCTCTTCGACGCCGAGACCCGTGGCCTCTTCCGAGAGGCGGCCGACGTGGACGACACCACGTGGGCCCGGGGGCGTGGATGGCCGCTGTGCTTCGGGCTGACGGCGGAGCACTACTACCGCGGCGGGAAGAACCCGTACTCGCGGCGCTCGGACACCGGGCGGTGGCGGAAGTTCTGGCCGAGTACGAGAGCGGGGAGCACGACTCCTGACCACTCCTGACTCGGGCGCGGCGCTCGGGTGTCAGGTGAAGCGGCGCCGAGATGCAGGGCCGGTGACCGCCCCCCAGGACCTGCCCGGTCACCCGTTCACACCCCCGCCCCGCACCCTTCGGGTTCTTTTCCCCGTCGCGCCCCCTACACCACCGATGACCTGCTGAAACACCAACCCCAGCGCTCCGCTCAAGGCCCCGCCGGACACCCATTCACCGCATTTCTGACGCACTCTCAGGAAGCGGTCTCGGCCCGCTGCCACTTACCTCGGAAGGGCAGCACCACCGATGTACACCGCAGAGCCAGAGCTTCGAGCTCGAGGGAGCACCGATGCGACGTACCGCCCGTCTGCTGTCCGGTACCGCGTTCGCCGGCGCCGTGGCCGTCGCCGGCCTCGGCACGGCGCCCGCGTACGGCGACGGCAGCGGCAGCGGCGGCGGCCTGGAGATCTTTCCGTCCTCCGTCGTGCCGGGCGGGCAGGTCACGGTGAACACGGCGGAGTGCGGGGACGGCAGTACGGCGGCGGGTGACGCCGGCGCGGTGGGCGCCGGCCCGTTCACGCTGGCGCCCAGCACGCACGAGCTCGACGCGATCGGGCGGTTCCGGGTGCCGCCGAGCGCGCAGCCGGGGACGTACGAGATCGTCGCGACGTGTGCGGAGGGCGGCCGCCGGGTCACGGGCGACCTGGTCGTCACGCTGACGTCGGCGCGCGAGCACGTGTCTCCGCGAGGAAGTGTGAAGACGGGGGTCGGCGGCGCACTGGGCCCCGATCCCGTACAGACCGCGGCCGGCGTGGCGGCTCTCGCCGTCGCCGCCGCGGGCGGTACCTGGCTCCTGCATCGCCGGGCGAGAGGCGACGGGATCTGACGGACACCCTCCGCTGTCCGTCCGCCGGTACCGCAAGCCCACTCCCCCTCCGGGTCCGACGCCCCTCGCGGCCCGGAGGGGGAACGTGGGTCCCGTTCAGGAGAAAGGTCGCCATGCGCAGACTCGGCAATGCCGCGATAGCGACCGTCACCGCCACGTCTCTGTGCTGCGGCGCGTGGCTGCTGCGCAGCGGCGCCGAGACGCACGCGCCGCCGCAGCCGTCCGCGGCCGAGGCCGGCGTCGATCCGAGCGGCCGGCGGTCCGCCGCGCCCGCGCTGCCGCCCTCCCCGCCCGACCGGATCCGCATCCCCTCGATCCGCGTGAACGCCCCCCTCATGGGCCTCGACCTCACCCCGGCCGGCAGCCTCGACGTCCCGCCCGCCACCCGGAAGAACCGCGCCGGCTGGTACGAGGCCGGCACCACCCCCGGCGAGACGGGCACCGCGATCATCGCGGGCCACGTCGACAACGCCGACGGCCCCGCCGTCTTCTACGACCTCGGCGCCCTGAGGAAGGGCGCCGCCATCGAGGTCGACCGGCGCGACGGAGCCGTCGCCGTCTTCACCGTGGACGCCATCGAGGTGTACGACGCGAAGGACTTCCCCGACGAGAAGGTGTACGGGGCGGCGGCGCGGCCCGAGCTGCGCGTGATCACCTGCGGCGGCGGCTACTCACGAAGCACCGGCTACCAGGGGAACGTCGTCGCCTTCGCGCACCTCACCGGCAGCCGCTGAGCCTCCCAGTATGTTCACCCGTCCCCACGCGCCCAAGGGTGCCAGCGCCTCGTTCAGCGAAGCCCCCCGAGGCGTCAGCGAGTACTCGACGCGCGGCGGTACCTCGTCGTACGCCTCGCGGTGCACGATGCCGTCCGCCTCCAGCTCCCGCAGCTGCGCCGCGAGCACCTTCTCCAGCAGACCGTTCCCCTCGTCGAGCCTAACTTCCATGACTGACAACGCACTTGCTTCCCGTACGCCCGTCACCCTCCTCGGCACCGGCGCCATGTGCACCGCCCTCGCCCGCGCATGGCTCGCCGCCAGAACATCCGGTGACCGTCTGGAACCGCACCGTTCCTGAAGACTGAGCAGAAGTGATTCCACTCAGCCGCACGCCCCGAACGGTCTTGGGCGCTCCCCCACTGCCTTAAGGGCGTGGGAGGTACCCCCAGGTCCCCGGCGTACTCGACCCCGGGGCGGCGACACACATCCCGTGCGTGGTCCGGTCCCGGGGGGGCCAGCTCCCTGCGCGACCTGGCCATGTGCGTACGGCCAGAGGCGACGGGGAGGCCCCGGACCATCTCTCTGGTGGAGCGGGGGCCCCGCACGCTGGCGCCGTACCCGGCGTCCCAGATCGCGCGATCACGTTAACCCGATCGGCCCAGGGCCCCGCAAGCCCGCGACCGGACCATCACACGATCGAGCTGACTCGACCGCGTGCGCACTCCCCGGCGAGCAGTTACCAACCCCCGCCCGCGCCGAGGCCCTGGCCGCCGAGGGCGCGACCGTGGCCCACAGCAGCGCCGAGGCGGTGGCCGCGAACCGCCTGGTGGTCGCCTGTCTGCTCGACGACGTCTCCGTCGGCGAGGCCCTCGACGGGGCCGACCTGACCGGCCACGACCTGGTGAACCTCACCACCGGGACGCCCGCCCAGGGCCGTTCCCGATCCGCGTGGGCGACTGGGCGCGGGGCCCGTTTCCTGGACGGCGGGATCATGGCCGTACCGCCGATGATCGGGGCCCCGGAGTCCGGTGGGTACGTCTTCTACAGCGGCTCCGCCGCCCTCTTCGAGGAGCACCGGGACACCCTCGCCGTCCCGGCCGGCACCACCTACGTCGGCGCGGACCCGGGGTTCGCCGCGCTGCACGACGTGGCGCTGCTGAGCGCGATGAGCGGGATGTTCGCGGGCGTGACGCACGCCTTCGCGCTGATCCGCCGGGAGGACATCGCGCCGAAGGACTTCGCGCCGCTGCTCGTGTCGTGGCTGACCGCGATGGCGCCCGCCGCGCACCAGACGGCCGAGCAGTTGGAGAGCGGCGACTACGGCAAGGGGGTCGCCTCCAACCTGGCCATGCAGGTCGCGGGCAACGCGACCCTGCTGCGAACGGCCGAGGAGCAGGGTGTGAGCGCGGATCTGCTGACGCCGTACATGGCTCTGATGGAGCGGCGCCTCGCCGACGGTCACGGCCACGAGGGCACGACAGGCCTGGTCGACCTGCTGGCGCCCGCACAAAGCGCCTAGGCCGGCCACTCCTCGTACGCCAGGTTCGCCACCAGCGCGAACACCACCGTCAGCAGCACGACCCGCACGAAGCCGCTGCCCTGCTTCAGGGCGGTGTGCGCGCCCAGCGTGCCGCCCGCGAGGTTGAAGACGGCCATGAGGGCCGCCAGTTGCCACAGGACCGTGCCCTGCCAGGCGAAGGTGGCGAGGGCGCCGCCGTTGGTGCAGCAGTTCACGATCTTGGCGGTGGCGGAGGCGGTGACCAGGTCGAGGTGGAGCACGGCGGTGAGGGCCAGGACGAGGAACGTGCCGGTGCCGGGACCGATCAGACCGTCGTAGAAGCCGATGCCGAGGCCCGCGAGGCCGATCGCGGCGAGGATCCGGCGCGGGCCCGCCGGGCCGGTGGCGGGGGCCGTGCCGAAGGCGGGGCGGGCGATCACGAAGGCCGCGACGGCGAGCAGCACCACCATGATCACCGGCTTGAGGACCTCGGTGCTCATCCCCGCCGCGAAGAACGCCCCCGCCGAGGAGCCGGCGAGCGCCGCCAGACCGATGCGTACGGCGGTGCGCACGTCGACCGGCGCCTTGCGGGCGTACGTCACCGCCGCGCCCCCGGTGCCGACGATGGCGACGGCCTTGTTGGTGCCGAGGGCGTACGCGGCGGGGGTGCTCGCCGGCAGCCCCAGGAGCAGCACCGGAAGCAGCAGGAGCCCGCCGCCACCGACCACGGCGTCGATCCAGCCGGCCGCGAGGGCGGCGAGGCACAGGGCGGCGAGCATGGTCAGCGATATGTCGGGCATGATCGGGACCTTAGGCGACGAGATGGGTGCACCATCCACGGACCTGAGGGAGTTCTGAGGTTCCGCCCTCGGATTCGGCGTCTCGGACCGGTGACGGCTGTGGGGGGGGGGGGGGGGGGGGGGGGGGGGGGGCCCGCCCCCCCCGCCCCCCCCCCCCCGCCGCCGGTCGCGCTCGTCGAGGCGGCCGGATCGACGCCGTCCTCACCCGACCACATGCTGGCGACGAGCACGGTCGCCAGCAGTCCGGCGGAG